>JAJZFA010000034.1 GCA_021805565.1 Pseudomonadota bacterium | reverse complement strand
AGCTTCCGAAAGCCGAAAATCGCCGCGAATTTCAGGCGCCAGGCGGTCAAACCCGGCCGCTGGCGGCCGATCGCCGTTCGCCCGACAGATACAAGGGCAAAAAATTGCGCTGTTCAGAGGTTCCTTAAGGCACCGCCCTTGACAGGTGCGCCGGCACGCCGCCGTGCCGTTCCGTCCGGAGCAGCGATCTTAGGCCATGCCCAACAATTATCGCTTCCGATTGCGGTGTCGGGCATGCCCTAAGCTCATGTTTTGCACGGCAACTTTGCTGGCGTGCTGACGCACTTATTTGCCAGCGTTGCCTTAGGCTGCATAACAGACGAATCCGCGTCCGCGATCCGCGCGACCCTTCGGACGGGCTCTGATCGATCGCATATTTTGCTGGACCGCGACATGATCGTGCGGACCCCGAAATCGCAGAAAGCCGAACTTACCCGAGCGCGATAATGCCGGCCGCGGCCATCGTTTCGATTTCGTCCGCTGGGTAGCCTGCCTGCTCCAGCACGTCTCGCGTATGTTCCCCCAGGGAGGATGCGAAGGCGCCGACCTTTACCGGCAGGCTGGAAAAGCGGAACGGCGGGTTCACCACATTGAATGAGCCGCCTTTGTCGTGAACCTGAGCCAGCGCGTCACGGTGGGTCAGTTGCGGATCGGCCAATGCTTCTTTTGCGGTGCGATAGGGCGAACTGGGCACGCCGGCGGCGGCGAATGCGGCCTGGCATTCGGCGGTGGTTAAGGTAACCGACCAAATTTCCAGAAGATCGATATACGTCCCCCAGTTGTCGCGCCGATCGGGGAAAAGGGCGAAGCGCGGATCGGCGATCCATTCGGGGTGGCCGGCGGCGAGGCACAGGCACTGGAAGGTTTTCTCGCTGCCGACGGCGGGCATGATATACCCATCTTTGGTCCGCACCGGCCCGAACATCGCCCGCGGAGACGGTGCGACCGGAAATTGCGCCGTCTGTACTTCGGCCACCAGCAGGTTCAGCATCGATTCCATCATCGAAACGTCGATGTGCTGTCCCACGCCCGCCGCGTGACGGTGTGCCAGTGCCGCCATGGCGGCGGCGAACGCATAGGTGCCGCTGACGATGTCGGCGATGTAGATGCCGCAGTTGTCCGGTCGATCCCGCCCCTGCTGGTAGGCCAGATGCGCCATATCGAAGCCGGATGCCGCATGAACCGCCGGCGCATAGGCGGCGAGGCCCGAGGACGGCCCGGTCTGGCCATAACCGGAGATCGAGCAATAGATCAGTGCGGGATGCCGCTGGGCCAGGGCTTCGTAATCCAGTCCGAAGCGTTTCATCACGCCGGGACGAAAGTTTTCCACCAGAAAGTCGGCGGTCGCGACGAGGCGACGAACGATCTCTTGCGCTTCCTTGCGTTTAAGGTCGAGGACGATGCTTTGCTTGCCGGCATTCAGTTGGCCGAACGACGACGATGCGCCGTCACGCAGCGGCGGGCGGGTGCGCATCATGTCGCCGTCGGCGGCTTCGATCTTGATGACCGTGGCGCCTAAATCGGCCATCATGCGCGCGCAGTAGGGGCCGGCGATCGTGGTGGTGAAATCCAGCACCCGCATTCCGTCCAGGGGGCCTGTCGCCATGGTGGGTTTCTCTCCGGTGTATTTTCGACGGACGGGGTTACCGTCCGGGCGATTGCCCTGTTGACCGAAACGGTGCCACGACGGCGGACGGCTTACAACAACAAGGACCCGGTGTGACCGATTCCCTTTCATCCGGCTATGCGACGCACGACGTATTGAATCAGGCTGGCGCACTGGCGAACTATAACGCGTACGCCGGGGATACGGCCTTGACCGAGGCCGCTCGGGTGTTCGGCGCAGGGTGGGCCGAGGACCGGCTGCACCAAACCGGCGCCCTGGTGGGCAGCGCCCGCGTGCAAGATCTGGCTCGTTTGGCCAACCGGCATGGGCCAGAATTGCGGACACACGACCGGTTTGGGAACCGCATCGATATCGTGGAGTTCCATCCGGCCTATCACGCGCTGATGGGGCTGATTTACGGGACCGAGGCCCATTCTTTCGCCTGGACGCACGACCGGCCCGGCGCGCATGTCGCCCGTGGCGTGCTGAGCTATCTGTGGAACCAGGGCGAAAACGGGATCTGCTGCCCGATGGGCATGACGTTCGCGTCCATTCCCGCTTTACGGCACGACGCGGGGCTGCTGGCCGAATGGGCGCCGCTGATCGACAGCTCGGTGTATGACCCGGCGGCGGTGTACGCCAAGGACAAGACGGGCGCGACGGTGGGCATGGCGATGACCGAAAAACAAGGCGGATCCGACCTGCGCGCCACCATCACCGCCGCCCGGCCGGAATCCGTCCGGCGCGGGTCGGGCGCGCCGTATCTGATTACGGGGCACAAATGGTTCTTCTCGGTGCCCATGAGCGATCTGTTTCTGACGCTGGCGCAAACCGATGGCGGACTGTCGTGCTTTCTGGCGACCGGGTGGATGCCGGACGGTTCCCGCAACCGGCTGAAACTGCAACGGCTGAAAGACAAATGCGGCAATAAATCCAATGCCAGTTCCGAGGTGGAATTTTACGATCTGCACGCCGTTATGGTTGGCGACGAAGGACGCGGCATTCGTACTATTATCGAAATGGCACACGCGACTCGCCTGGATTTCGCCATCGGATCGTCGGGGCTGATGCGGCAGGCGCTGTCGCAAGCGGTGCATCACACGTCCAACCGGCGGGCGTTCCAGCGCAGCCTGATCGACCTGCCCATGATGCAAAACGTGGTTGCCGATCTTGCGGTGGAAAGCGAGGGGCTGATGTGGATGTCGATGCGCCTGGCCGCCGCGCTGGACCGGTCGGGCACGAACCGAACCGAGGCCCTGCTGTCACGCATATGTACGCCGGTGGCGAAATACTGGGCCTGCAAGCGGGCACCGGCCTTTGTGGCGGAGGCGTTGGAGTGCCACGGCGGCAACGGATTTACCGCCGATCACCTGATGGAGCGGCTGTACCGGGAGGCTCCGCTGAATGGCATCTGGGAAGGCACCGGCAATGTGATCTGCCTGGATGTTCTGCGGTCGATGCAGCGGGAGCCGGAAACAGTGGGTGTGTTCCTGGATGAAATCGGGCAGGCGCGCGGCGGCAATGCCGCGTTGGACGCTTATTCCGCCGGCCTGGCTCGGCGGCTGGCCGATCCGGCGGGGCTAGAGCCGGTGGCGAGGCGGGTGGTGGAAACGATGGCGTTCGCGCTCCAGGCCAGCCTGTTCGTGCGGTATGCGCCGGCCGCCGTTGCCGATGCATTTTGCGCGACGCGGCTGGACGGGGACTGGGGGCAGGCGTTCGGCACGATGCCCGCCGGGCTGGACACACGGGCGATTGTGGACCGGGCACGGATCGCGAGGTGAACCTGCCGGCCGAACCGATATGAAAAGCCGATGAGCGATCAGCCGTAAAGCGGATCGTCCCGTCGCAAGCAGGTCGTCCGCTAAAACGGCTGGTCCCCGCAAATGGTAATGCGATGCATGATCCGGGTTTCCGCCGGGTAGTCGTTAATCGCGAAATGCTGGGTGCAGCGATTATCCCAGAATGTCAGCGTTCCGGTTTCCCACCGGACGCGGCAGGTGTGTTCCGGTCGGATGGATTGCTTCATGAAGAAATCCATCAGCGGCTGGCTTTCGTCGTCGGTCATACCGTCGAAGTTCTGCACATGGCCGCCAAAATAGAGGGATTTGCGGCCGGTTTCCGGATGCGTGCGGACCAGCGGGTGGATACTGGTGGTGATTGCATCGCCGGGGTCCTTCACCTTCATCTCGCTCATTTGCCGGCTATAGCGTTCCTTGCGCGACAGGCCGTCGGCGGCCTTGAAGTTGTCGCCCACGCAGACGGTGCGAAGCTGCTCGGCGATCGCTTTCATCGCGTCCGACAGGCTCTCGTAAGCCAGGTACTGATTGGTGAACAACGTATCGCCGCCGGCGGACGGAACTTCCTTCGCGTACAGCATCGTTCCCATCGCCGGGCTGGGCGAGAACATCTGGTCGGTATGCCACGATCCGCCGAAATTTTTCTTGTCGGTTGGACGTTTCACAATGTTCAAAATTTCCGGATACTCGTCCATTCCCTGCATGAACGGATGCAAATGGATGTCGCCCCATCGACGGGCAAAAGCGAGTTGCTGGGCCGGCCCGATCGTCTGGCCGCGAATCGCGATAACCAGATTGTCCAGCAAGGCGGCCCGTATTTCCGCCAGGACCTCATCGGAAACGTCCTGCGACAGATCGACGCCGCGAACCTCGGCACCGAGCGAACCGGCGATTTTTTGGACCTCGAAATGACGATACTGCGTGTTTCTCGGTGCGTTCATTGGCTGGATCCCCTTCCCTGCCGGGAATGATGACTCCGCCCCCCGCTCTTCGCAACCGGGCGGGCCGTAGCCCGCCCAGCCAGGTTAGTACATGTGCATTCCACCGTTGATCGAAAGCGTCGATCCGGTAACGAAATCGGCGTCTTCCGCCGTCAGGAAGGCAACCCCGCGCGCGATGTCCTCGGCATGGCCCAGGCGTCCGACGGGGATTTTCGCGACAATTTTGCGCAATACTTCGCCGGGGACGGCGCGGACCATTTCTGTATCGACATAACCCGGCGCGATCGCGTTGACTGTGATGCCATAGCGTGCGCCTTCCTGTGCCAGTGCCTTGGTAAACCCATGAATGCCAGATTTGGCGGCGGCATAGTTAACCTGTCCGTACTGGCCGGCCTGTCCGTTGACGCTGCCCACGTTCACGACGCGGCCGAATTTTCGGTCGCGCATGCCCTCGAACGTCAGTTTGCATAGATTGAAGCACGACCCGAGGTTGGTATCGAGGACCGCATCCCACATATCCCGACGCATACGTAACAAGGTTCCGTCGCGGGTTATGCCGGCGTTATTGACCAGAATTTCGACCGGTCCATGTTCGGCGGCGACCTTGGCGATGCCGGTTTCGCATTCGGCGAATTCGCATACATTGAACTTGACCGTGGCGATGCCGGTTTCCGCCTGGAAAGCTTCGGCGGCGGCATCGTTCGATGCGTAGTTGGCGATCACGGTGCGTCCCTGGGCTTTCAGCGCAAGGCTGATCGCCGCGCCAATTCCCCGTGTTCCGCCTGTAACGAGTGCAACGCGTGCCATCGGCCTCTCCCCTATTTTAGTTATTCCAGACGCCAGCAGTCTTAGCACTTCCGCCGGTCCTGCAAAGACCCAAACCTTACGAAGCCAGCGGTTTGCGACGGATGTCCGGACGCGCGGGCGGCGGCCTACCGCTCCACGGCCATCGCCACGCCCATGCCGCCACCGATGCAGAGTGTCGCGAGGCCTTTCTTCGCGTTCCGCTTCTGCATTTCATGTAGCAACGTCACCAGGACCCGAGCACCCGAGGCGCCGATCGGATGGCCGATGGCGATGGCACCGCCGTTCACGTTCACCTTGGCGGTGTCCCAGCCGAGGTCTTTGTTGACCGCCAGCGCCTGCGCGGCAAAGGCCTCATTCGCCTCGATCAGATCGAGGTCGTCCGGTTTCCAGCCGACGCGCGCGAGCACCTTGCGGGTGGACGGGATCGGCCCGGTGCCCATCACCGCGGGATCGACGCCGGCAGTGGCGAAACCGGCGATCCGGGCCAAGGGTGTCAGGCCGCGCTTGGCGGCTTCGCCAGCGGTCATCAGGATCAGCGCGGCGGCCCCATCGTTGATGCCCGACGCGTTGCCAGCGGTGACGGTGCCGTCCTTGGTAAACGCGGGGCGAAGGCGGGCCATACCCTCCGCGCTGCTGTCGTGACGGATGTATTCGTCGTCCACCACCTGGATGTCGCCCTTACGGCCCTTGATGGTGACCGGCGCGATTTCATCCTTGAAGCGGCCCGACTTTTGCGCGGCGGAGGCTTTTTGCTGCGACGCCAACGCGAATGCATCCTGCTGTTCGCGGGTTATCTGATATTTACTGGCGACGTTTTCCGCCGTGTTGCCCATGTGGTAGCCGTGGAATGCATCCCACAAACCATCTTTCAGCATGGTATCGACGAATTCCAGCCCGCCCATCTTGGTGCCGTTGCGCAGATGCGCGGCGTGCGCCGACAGGCTCATGCTCTCCATGCCGCCGGCGGCGACGATGGTGCTTTCCCCGGTGCGGATCTGCTGGGCCGCCAGGGCGACGGCGCGCAGACCGGAGCCGCAGACTTGATTGATCCCGAAGGCGGTGGCGGAATCCGCCATTCCGGACAGGCGCGCGGCCTGCCGGGTGGGATTCTGGCCTTCTCCGGCGGCGAGCACCTGGCCGAAAATCACCTCGTTCACGTCGGCGGCATCGACGCCGGCCTGGGCGAATGCCGCTTGCAGGGCGATCGCGCCCAGGTTCTGGGCGTGAACGGTGCTCAAGGCGCCATTAAAGCTGCCGACGGGTGTCCGAACGGCCGAGACGATGACGATATCTTCCATATGCTGCTCCCCTTCCGCGGTTTATCCCGCGCTTTGCGGCATACCCGCGTATTGCGATCAAGTGCGTTGGCGGCCGGAAAAATGCAAGTACGGGTTTATACGCCCAATTGCGCCGCCATATCCTGGATGTCGGCCGCCACGATGTCCCAATCCTGGTCGGGCGCATAGTCTCGCTTCTGATGCGGGCCGTATTCGGCCGGACGCGGAAAAAACCCCGTCATCAGGCCGTGGGAACGTGCCGCCGCCAGATCGCCGTTATGGGCGGCGGCCATCATTACCTGATCCGGGCGAAGGTCCAGCAGGCGGGCAACGCCGAGGTATGTTTCCGGGTCTGGCTTGAAATGCCCGAACAGGTCGGACCCGAAGATCGTGTCCCACGGAATGCCCGCGAACTTGGCCATGTTTAGCAGCAATGACACGTTGCCGTTCGACAAGGGGCCGATAATGAAACGGGTTTTCAGCCGGGTGAGGCCAGGAATGGCGTCGGGCCAGGGGTGCAGCCGATGCCATACGCGGTTGATATGGATCAGGTCGCCCTCGGTCAGGCCCAGGATGGCGAAATCCATTACCAGCCGGTCCAGCGACGCCCGGTGCAGGGCATCCAGCGTCGTCCAGGGCTGCAGGCCTTTGCGCACGCGGTCCATCGACGGCTGGTAGGCGGCGCGCCAGGCATCGGCCAGGGCTACCCAGTCGGCGGAAATGCCCCGTTGGGTGCCATAGGCGGTCAGGTCGGCGATCAGGCTGGTTCGCCAGTCAACGACCGTGCCGAACGTGTCGAAGACGATTGCCACGGGTTGCCTGCCGGCCATGATGCACCTTATTTATTTATGGGCGCAGGAAAACCCCAGGCGGGGTCCGGGTCAAGCGGGCGGGCCCGACGCTGTCAATATCCGTACGGCCCCCAGGGACCGCCGCCCCACATGCCGAAATTCATGTTCGCCTGCATAGCGGCATCCTCGTTCATCATGGCGGCCGATTGCTGTTCGTCGGCGATATGTTTTTGAAATGCTTCCTGTTGGTATTTCGCGTAAGCCGCTTGATCGCCCGCATAAACGCACACGCATATCGAAGGGTCCGCGTACAGCCACACCAACTGGCCATTATGCATCTGATGCACGAACCGGTGCGGCGGCAGCGACTTCATGCTGGCGATACGCTCCGGTGTATCGGCCGGCTTGAAGGCGAATCCGGCCGCCGCCAGCATGTCTTCCTTGCCCGCGATATCGGCCGAACAGCCCGCCACCACGGTTGCCAGGATAGCCAGGCATAATCTGGTCGTGACGCTGAGCATAAGGACCGCATTCCTTCGGAGAGATCGCAACTAGCAACCTGTCGGACTTAGGTACAAGATACGAATAAAATGGCCGTTTGTTTCAAGATTTCGTCGCTTGATGTAACTTAAAAATGCAGATATGGCTGTTCGCGACATATTGTTCCGCAAAATCGCTAACTCCAACAGGCTGCTGGTACATCGACTCCATGAAACCTCACCCATCAGGTTGGGCGACTACCAGAATCGTCCAGCCGTGAGCGATTATCTATCATAGGATTCGCTCCATGGAAACGCTGCACTCGGGATTACATTCATCGCACTGTCCGGGATCTGCCGTCGTCTGATCGCAGACCGATTGCTCGCTCCTGTGACCGCATGAGCGGCAGCCGAGAATTTCCGTTATGACAACGCGCGTCGGCTTGCCGCGCCAAGCGCACAGAAGGCCGGGAACACGTTCGGTCGCGTTGAACCCAAGGTAGTCGCACTCCGGGCAGCGGCTGTAAAAGCGGCGCACGAAGTCGGTTGTGGCGCGTTTGATCGCGGCCATTCGGGTTGGGTTCCGATGGGCGTGCATGTTGGTTTCGGCAAAGGCTGTACCGCAACGGCGACACGCTTCTTGGACTGCGGACTCGAGCATCTCACGGTCCGTGACGTCCTTCCGCGGAAGAATTTCCGGCGCCCGCTGGTCATCACCGCATCCCATGACGATCAAGCCATGCTCAGGGAACTTGACGCGTTCGGCGAATGCCATGGCTTCATCGAAACCGGGCACGATCGCATGCGCGAAATTGGTTTCCGGGCTCGCGTCGTAGCCCATAAATTCCAGGCTATTGTCGCGGTCGACGATCAGAACGAGTTCGCGGCCGAGCGTAGTATCGGAGCAATGACAAACCCCCTGGGCGTGCATTGTGGTCAGCACCGCCAGCATGTCGCGATAGTTCGACGGACATGAGCGCGACATCAGAAATAGCCCTCGCGCTTTTTCTGTTCAAGCGAGCCGCCTCCTCGCCGTTCGATGCGTCCTTGCCGCTCGGATGACGCTGTTCTGAGCGCTTCGTCGTCGATGGCTCCGGTCACCGGCCAGCAGCCGAGCGTGCGGAAGCGGACGTTACGGATAGACGTTCGCTCGCCAAGAAGGAACCCCATCTGGCCGTTATCCACGACCGCGATGATGGCGCCGACCGCTCCGCCACCGGACGCGGGGCAGCATAGTAGAGCAGTGCGAGTTCGATGTCGTTGAACAGGGCATAAGTACAAATGTCCGTCGCTGTCCAATTGGACAAAGGGAGAACGCGCGTGGCGTGGCCCTTGGCGAGGCGCGCGTTATCGAGTTTCCAAATCTCGGGACCCTGCTGGCGGGGCTCCCAAGCGTGCGCCGCGTTCCGGATCGAAACGATTCGCTCCTTGGCGCGTGACTTCTCTTCGTCGCGACGATCCCCGCCGGAGATGATGTCGTACTCACCGGCGTCGAGCGCCGCCTTCAATGGCTCAGTGCGCATGATAGCGGTGTACCGCTCACCGTGGTCGAACGGATTGATGCCCGCGGCGCGTCCCTCTTCATTGGCGTGGGGGATGAGCCGCAAGCCGTGCTTGCTGGCGAAGGCGTCCCGGAATTCGATCGGCGATCGGAATTCCCAGGTCGAGCCGACATAGAGCAATAGAAATGGCAAGATACCCGGATAGAAGGCCCGGATGGCGAGATGCGCCATCGCTGTCGAGTCCTTTTCCGCCGAGAATAGCATCGCCGGGTTTTGAGGTTCGGCGACCACTTGACGGACGATGTGGATCGCCCCCGACCCCAGTGCGACGAGATGGTTTACGGTCCGGGTCATGACCCTGGCTCCTGACCCGAATTCGCACGGAGGGCTGGCTAGGCATGACGTTAGACCGCTACCTTGAGAGGCTGCGACACGTACGTGGCATCCAGGTCTTCCATCGCCGACCATTTGAGATCGCCCGCATAGCGCCAAGCCATGCGTCCTGCTTCGTCCAGGGCGAATAGATGCAGCCAGCCATTGTCGAACAGGGCGCGCACGTTTGCGTGCCGAAAGAGAATTTTCGACAGCGCTTCGCGCGGCGCCTCAACGCAAACCGACAGACGCAGCGGATCGTGTGCATAGCGCTCGCCGTCATGGACCGATTGCCAAGGCAGGCCAACGCGCAGAAGCCCACCGTTGCCCTCGACCACCCCGATCCCGCCGGTGACGTTGTGCAGAAGCTTGTTGCCACCCCCGAAGATATCGGGGGCGATGGTCGAGCCATAGTATTGCAGGCTGATCCAGCTCGCCACGACGACCGGAGCGGTCAGGATCAACTCAAGAACGCCGAAGCTCTTGTCCTGCTTCCAGTCGTAGTCGTGCAGGAAGGCTCGCCCTTCCAGGCTCTTGCCGGCCGTGCGTCCGCGCGGCGCGGCGATGAAAGCCTGACAGCCGGCGAGCGCCCATTCGGGCCGGATCTCGGACCAGTCGCGGCTCCGCCTTTGAATAGCGGCCTCGCTTTCCGCGCGCGGCAGGCGTAGGGCGCGCTCGGTTCGCGCAATCTTCCCTGCCGACGCGAGCCAGGCTCTCGTCTGCTCGAGGTCGCCCCGGTGGGCGGCGGAGGGATGATCCTCGTCAAAGAGGGTCACCTTGTCGGTGGTGGTGTCGTGAAGCGCCGCCACGAACAGCGTGTCGTCCGGAATCTCTACTCCGTTCTTCGCAAGCCCCTCTCTCACCGCCGCATCGTTCAGAAGCGACGCGAGCAGCCGGGCGTTGACATCGCCCGGATAGCCGCCGCACGCGCCGCACTGCAGCGCGCTGGCGTGCGGGTTGTTGACGACGTTGGCGCCGTGACCGGCCAAAAGCACGATCCGCGCGAAATCGCGGCTCAGGGACATCGCGTGAAGCACGGTCTCGGCGGCCTTCACCCGGGTCTCCAGGTCGAGCTGGGGATCGAGCCGCGGCAGCGGATCGCTCGGCGGCAGAGCGCCGCGCAGGCCCAACGCATCGGTCAGGAGCTTGCCCACATAAACGGGACCTGTCGCCTCGACGAAGGCGAAGGACGAGACCGCGGCGAGCTTGAACCGGCCCCAGGCCCGCTTCGCGCGCGCCTTGAAACGTGCAGACCGATCCTTCGCGCGGACCTCGGGACCGCCAGAGCAGGACTTCAGCGCGGGATTGAGCAGAACCGGCAGGCGCCGTTCCTCGACGTCCGAGGCGAATCGCCGATGCGCGGTGGTCAGACCGAAAAAACCCGCGAAGCCCATGGTCTGAATCCGGGGATCGATGCTTTCGAGTGCCCGGCGTAAAACCTCGGAGCGAACATCGATGCAAAAGGCGGCCTGCAGAACGGGGCGGTCATGAATAGCTTGCCGAGAATGCCCAGCCAGCGTCTGTGCCAACGACCGCTGCGCGGCCCGCTCGGCGGCCTCTTGAAGGATCGCATCGATCACGCAATCGAGGGTTGGCGCAACGGGCGCCGCGTGCGCCCTCCGCACGCTTCCCCAAGCCTCGGCGATCTCGGCGCCGTAGCGCAGAAAGAGCGCCTCTTCCCAGATCAGCCGGATCGCCAGGAAATCGGTGATCGTCCCATCCGCGCCACCCGCAAGTTCGGCCTGCCAAAGCTTGTAGCGGGCATACTGCGCCCAACCACCAAGCGTCATGAGCATCTGATGGAAATATGTTTCGACGGCGTCCGCATCGAGGCTGAGCCGGGCCACCACCCGTTCGACCACCGCCGAGGCAGTTTCCGGCTCCTCCGATACGTGAAGGGCGAAGTCGGGCAGCCCGGCGATTTCGGGCGTGAGGTCGTGAGACGCCACCGCCCGCCAGGCGGCGTAGGCCCCTCTACCCTTCGGCGCCGCCCACAGCGCCTGGCCCTCGTCGAAATAGCCGGCCGCCCAGGCTCCGAAGCGTTCGGCGATGATCCCCGGCCAATCGACGCCTGATGCGCGCGCCGCAAGTTCGGCGATGGTCGGAAGGGCTTTTGCGGGCGGCGCTTCTACGCTGGCCGCGAATTTGACAGCCGAGACATCGACGGGCATCGACCAGACTCGCGCGCTCGCTATCGCCGCCTTGAGATCGGCTTCGCCGATCGCACCCGCTGCAATCTTCTGACCATACCAGCGCCGGGGCATGGCGACGCGAGCGCCGGCGACCCGAGCGAGCCGCGCGCCGACCTTGGCGAGCGGTTCTTCGGTCTGCCCTAGAAACGGATTGACCGCGACGCTCGACGCCAGAGGCCACGCCGGCGGGATCGCACGTGCGGCGCGATCCATCGCGATCGCCAATGCCTGAGGGTTGGGCCAAGTCGAGAGGATCTCGTTGGTCATGAGTGTTCTGCCTGATCGGTTAGGATGGGTTGCGGACGGCCCAGCCGCTGGTCAGCCGGTCGAAGATCGCGTTGACGTAAAATCCGTTCGAGAGATGGACGCGCAGGCCAGCGGCGGCGGGGTGATAGGCCCAGAGCGGAAACATGGCCTGCACCATGGCGACGAGGCCGAAGCTTGCCACCGTCAGTGCGATCAGCGCCCATTCGAGCGGCCTGGGGGCCGGTGGGGCCGGCAAGACGTTCGCCGTGATCGAAGTCGACGCCCATTGAAGGGCGAAGTAGCTGACCGAGGTCGCCACGGCATAGACCGCCGTGCGCCTGGTGAGCGCTCTGGGTGCAGCGTCTGCGAATCCCTGAGCGAGCATATAGGCGACGCCGAAGATCAGAATGGTGCCGAGCGCGATCGCTTGAGGCGACTTGTGTTCGAAGCCGAAGCAACCACCGATGAGGACGTAGATGGCGAGCGCGGACAGGAAAGCGCGCGCCACGGAGCCGGCCTTCGGAATGGCGACCGGGCCCGGCCTGCGGATCGAAGCCACTCTTTCAATCGCGCCGCCGGACGCGAGGAAGGAATGCGCCTTGTAAAGCGAGTGAGCAACGATATGCAGCAGCGCCAGAGGGAACAGCGCCAGGCCGCACTCGAAGATCATGAACCCCATCTGGGCCACAGTGGACCAGGCGAGCGAGGTTTTGACCGCTGGCTGGGTCAGCATGACCAGACCGCCGAAGAGCGCGGTGAACCCCCCGATCACGACCAGCGCGGCGAGGGTGCTGGGCGCCAGCAACATCACGTCGGCAAAGCGGATCAGCAGGAAGCCCCCGGCGTTGATGACGCCGGCGTGGAGAAGCGCCGACACCGGCGTGGGAGTCTCCATGACTTCGGTGAGCCAGCCGTGGGTGGGAAACTGAGCCGACTTGAGCACGGCGGCGCTCGCCAGAAGGCCAGCGGCGCCAATGGCTAGCCCTCCGCCCAAACCTGATTGCGCGGCCGCAAGGATCGCCCCCACGTCAGACGTCCCGTAACTAGCGACCAGCAGGAAAGCGGCCCCCACGAGCGAGGCATCGCCAAGCCGCGCCGTGATGAACTTCTTTCGCGCCGCGCGCTGCGCGGCGATCCGCAGCGGATAGAACAGCAGAAGCCGGTGCAGAAAGAGGCTGGTGGCGATCCATGCGATCGCGAGCTGGAACAGATTGCCGGCGGTCACCAGAAACGCCACCGACGCCAGCGTCAGGCAAAGCCACCCGGTGAAAGCGCCTTGGCGGCCCTCTCCGTCCAGGTAGGTCCGCGCGTAACGGACGACGATCCAGCCGACGAACGTCACCAGAAGCAACATGGTCGCGCTGATCGCGTCGAGTCTGGCAGACAGACCGACGCCTTCAAACCCGACAAAGGGACTTTCGCCCGCGCCCAGGAGGATCAGCCCACCTGCTGATATGATTGCCGCTAGGAATGCGAATAGCGAAGCGGCTTCGGCGAATAGGGGGGCAAGTTTCGGCCGCCGGCCATGATCGAGGAAGCCGGTTGCCCCTGCGAGGAGCAGTGGAACGGGCGCCGACAGCGGCGCGAGGAATAGCTGCACGAGAGACCCCTTTAAAGGCAAAGACTGTTCGGGGACGTTGATACCTTATCGTGAAATCCGAAAAAAATTCATTGTTTTGTCCAAGTCGTTCGTTTTAATAGAACGATATGCGGGATCTGAACTACAATCACCTGCGCTACTTTTGGGTGGTGGCCCACGAGGGTAGCCTCACGCGGGCAGCCGAGCGCATGAGCCTCTCGCAGTCGGCACTTTCCGTGCAAATCCAGAAGCTTGAACACCAGATAGGCCATCCGCTCTTCGAGCGCGTCGGCAGGAAGCTCATTCTGACGGAAGCAGGACAGATCGCGCTCAATTACGCCGACACGATGTTCAAGGCCGGCGATGAACTAATGAGCACTCTGCGGGATCGGCCCCTGACCACCCGCGAGGTTCTCCGCGTCGGCGCGCTAACGACGCTGTCACGAAATTTCCAGCTTGAATTCCTTCGGCCCCTGGTTGGCCGATCGGATGTCGAACTGATCGTCCGCTCAGGCAACATCCGCGATCTGCTCG
This sequence comes from Pseudomonadota bacterium, assembly GCA_021805565.1. Classification (GTDB taxonomy): domain Bacteria; phylum Pseudomonadota; class Alphaproteobacteria; order Acetobacterales; family Acetobacteraceae; genus Rhodopila. The sequence continues at coordinate 15,423 of JAJZFA010000034.1, read as the reverse complement.
CGCAACTGGAGGCCCACACCATCGACGTGGTCCTCGCCAACAGCGCCGCGCCGCGCGACGCCCGCTCTTCATTGCGCAATCATTTGCTCAACGAGCAGCCCGTGAGTCTGGTCGGCCACCCGCGTCCCGGTGGACGCCCGTTCAAATTTCCCGACGATCTCCGGTCGGAACCAATTCTTTTGCCCAGCCTGGATAGCGATATCCGCGTCGCGTTCGACCGTGTCCTGGAGTTGGCGGGCGTCCGGCCGACCATTCTCGCCGAAGTCGACGACATGGCGATGTTACGCTTGCTCGCCCGTGAACGCGAAGGCGTGACCCTTGTGCCGCCGATCGTCGTCCGCGACGAGCTTGAGGCGGGCGTCCTCGTCGAGCACTGCCGGATACCGGAGGTCACCGAGACGTTTTACGCAATCGTGCAGAAGCGGCGGTTTCCCAATCGGCTGCTGAGCGATCTCCTTCCGGTCGGGTAGGTCTAGTACAGCGATTCCATGAAACCGCGCCCATCAGGTCGGGCGACTACCAGAATCGTCTCGCCGCAAGCCACTACCCACCATAGGAGTTGCTTCATGCAAACGCTGTGCTGGCGTTAGCATGTAGGCGAGATTTTTTAGGAAGTGCCGCGATACGGCGGCAGCGCCATAATCCAGTCCAGCAACGGGCGCCACAACGATGCCTGCGCCCGCGTGCCCGCCGCCATGCCGATATGGCCGGCATCGGGCAGGTGGAGTACGGCGCCCGGTATCAGGTTTGCAAGCGGCCGAGCGCATTCGGGCGGCACGATGCGGTCGCGGCTGGGGACCGCGACAAAGGTCGGCTGGGCGATGGCTGCCGGATCGACCGGCAATCCGGCGATCCGCCAGGTGCCGCGTGCGGGGGCGTTGTCGCCATACCATTCGCGAAGGCAGGTCCGGGCGACGCCGGCGGCCAGCGGAACCCCGTCGTTCAGCCAGTCCTCCAGCGCCACGAACAGACGGGCGCGCTCGCTGTCCTGGGGCAAGCGGCCAAAACCGCGATATTTCCTGCCGACGCCCCACGGATCCTGCAACGCGAACAGCGCTTGCAGCAAATCCACCGGCAGGGTGTTGGCGAACGCCATTGCGGGCTCCAGAAGTGGCAGCGTGCGAGCCGCCTGTTCGGCCCGCACCGGGTCAGGCGCATGAAAGTCCCATGGCGCCGCGAGCAGGGCCAAACCGCCGATCAGGTCGGGACGCCGCTGCGCCGCTGCCACGGCAAGTGTGCCACCCATGCAATAGCCGGCCAGAACCGGGGAAATGCCGGTCACCTGCTTCGCGGCGGTCATTGCCCGCTCCATCCGACCGGCGACGTAGTCCGTCAGGGTAAAGCGGCGTTCGACCTCGTTCGGCCAACCCCAGTCCAGCAGCAGCGGACGGATGCCGCGGGCCGCGAGCCACCGCAGCATCGAATACCCCTCGGCCAGATCGAGCACATACGCCCGGTTGATCAGGCTTGGCACGAACAGCACCGGCCGGCCCTCCGGCGGCCCGTAATCCAGCAGGCGCGTGCCGCCTTCCGACCAGATCGCGGGCGGGTCGGTCAGCGTGCGGTGCCATCCGTGCCGTCGATAGGCGGCGATCCCAGCGATCAGCGCCACATCCTGGCGAAGAATTTCGGCCGCCGCGCCGGGTCCGCTATTAGCCGCCCCGCTTTCTCCGGGGCCGACGCTTTGCATCCACGCCCGGATGGCCGCCACGCTCGATGCTGGCAAGCCGGCGTTCCAGGGCGGCGAGGTGGCGTGCGATGCGGCCGATCTCAGCATCGCGAGCGTCAGGTGCAGCATCAGCGGGCGCGGGCCGCGGCGCATCATCGGGCTCGGGGCGTCTGGCCTTTCCGTCATGCGCGGCGGCGGAAAGGCCGGACAACAGGGCGGACACGGGTCCGGCCCACAGCGCGACGATAGCCTGCCAGAATTCGTGTTGTTCCGGATCCGCCGCCATCGCGGCCAGTTCGCTCTGCCATATCGCGGTCCAGTCCTGTGCCAGGGATCGCTGATCCGCGGCGCCGGCCGCGGATGTGCCCGGGTCCGCCGAATTCGTTTCGCCGGTATAGTACCCGGCGCTGTTCGGATCGGCGTCGGTGGGCATGCCGCATTCGTCCTCCTCGGATACCGGATCATAGACGCGGCGCACCATGCGCGAAACCTGGAACCGGCGGCTTATGACACATGATGCCAACGGCCTTAAAGAATGACGGTTGGCATCGGCCCTGTTTCGCGCCCCGCCGTTCAACAACCAGGCCCCTGGTATAAGCGGCGACTTTGCTCTATCGCACCTGCGAGATACACGGTAGATAACGTCAAAACCAAGAGGTAAACATGACGGCGTCCGTCGAGTCCCTGCCGGAAATCAAAGCCGGCGACAAGCCGCCGGTCGTGGTCAAGAAATATGCTAACCGGCGATTGTATAACACCGAAAGTTCCAGCTACATCACACTGGAAAACCTGGCCGAGATGGTGCGGCTGGGCCGGGATTTCGTGGTTTATGACGCCAAAAGCGGCGAAGATATCACCCGCGCGGTGCTGACCCAGATCATCGTGGAAGAAGAAGGCAAGGGCCAGAACCTGTTGCCGATCAACTTCCTCCGTCAATTGATCGGCATGTATGGCGGTTCGATGCAGGGCCTTGTTCCGAAATATCTGGAACATGCGATGACCTCGTTCGCGCAACAGCAAGAGCAGATGCGCACGGCTATGCAAAAAACCATGGGGTCGCTGTTTCCATTCAGCAATATCGAGGAAGTAGGCCGCCAGAATAAGGCGATGATGGAACGCGCGTTCAGCATGTTCACACCGTTCTATCGCGGTACCGAACCGACCAATCCGTCGGATGCGCATGACTCCGAGATCGAGGCGCTGCGATCGGAGATCGAGCGGCTGCGGTTGGAACTGGAAGCCGCGAAAAAGAAATAGGCGGCGAACCGCCAGATAGCCGTTGGTTGGTGCGGCGACATTATCTCATTGAACGCTATCCGCGGTGTTCGGCCCCGCGCGGATGTCATACGCGCCTGGGACGATCCCGTTCGATTTTAAACCGCAACAATTCCCCGCATCCCATGGACCAGTCACCGATCGTTGGTGGATCGACATCGGGCTTGCCCTGTCCCAGACATAATTTGTTGCTATTTCGTTGTGATATAAAGTCGCGCATCCGGTGCTGGCGTTCCATCGCCGGCCGCCGCCGCCGCGCGCGGGTTACCGCGTTGGCCGATCCCTGACCGTCAGTCCCTGGCGGACGCTTTTGCCGCTTCGATGAAGCGCTTGATCGCACCAGGATCCTTGACGCCTTTCCTGACTTCCACGCCGGATGAGACATCGACTGAATCCGCCGCCGATTGCCGGATGGCCGTGCTCACGTTGGCGGGGGTCAGCCCGCCCGCCAGCATCCACGGAACCGGGGCTTTCCATCCCCGCATCAAGGACCAGTCGAAACTGACGCCATTGCCGCCGGGCCGGTTCGCGCCGACAGGGGGCGTGGCTTCCAACAGCAATCGGTCCGCGCCCCTGGAATCGGACGGCAGGTCGGCGGCGCTGGCGATCCCGGCGGCATGCCAGACCGGGAGTCCGAAGCGTGCCCCGATCGCGGGCAGGCTATCCAGCGCGCCATAAATTTGCAGGACATCCAGTCGCACCGTATCCAGAACCCGCGCGATCGCGTCGATATCCGGTTCCACGAACAGCCCGACACGGGGCGGCCCGCCATCGATCCGGCTGGACAAGGCGGCGGCGGCTTCCGGCGTGACATAACGGGGGGACGGCGGGAAAAAAACGAAACCGACCCAATCGGCGCCCGCCTGCACCGCCGCGTCGAACGCAGCGGGATCGTTGATGCCGCAGATTTTCACCTGCGTCATAGGATGTCGGCGGCAATACCGGCGGCTGCCGCGGCCGGGTCGGCCGCCCCGGTGATCGGACGCCCCACCACGATCCAGTCCGCCCCGGCGGCGATCGCCTGCGCCGGTGTCATGATCCGGACCTGATCGCCCGCGGCCGATCCTTCGGGACGAATGCCCGGCACCACCAGCCTGACCGCGGGACCGAGCGCCTGGCGCAGCATCGCGACTTCCAGCGGGCTGCAAACCAGCCCGTCGGCACCGGCTTCGGCGGCGAGCCGGCCAAGACGCAATACCTGTTCCGGCGGCGCCGAGGGAATTCCGGTCGCGTTCAGGTCATCCTGGTTCAGGTTGGTGAGAACCGTCACCGCCAGGATCATTGGCCGCTCTGGACCGGCGCCAGCGGCCGCCTGGCAGGCCGCCCGGATCATCGCCGATCCGCCAGACGCATGAACCGTCAGCATCCGCGGTTTCAGGGGCAGTACCGCCCGGACAGCGCCCGCGACGGTATTCGGAATGTCGTGCAGTTTCAGGTCCAGAAAGATCGGCGCCCCGGCGATGCGGGCGACTCCCGCGCCGCCGTTTGCCAGATAGAATTCCAGACCCAGTTTCAGTAAGCCCGCATACGGACACACGGCTTCGGCCCAGGCCCGTGCCAGGCCGGCGTCCACGGTATCCAGCGCCACGATCAGCTTGTCGCCCCCGGCGATCATGCCGCTGCCATCATGCCGCAGAAGACAACGTCGCCGGCGCACGCGCCTGCAACGCCTCGATTTGAGCTTCCAGCAACCGCACTTTGCGCTCAGCGCGGCGTGCCCGTCGCCGTTGCGCGAGTTCCGACATCCACACCACCAAAGCGCCCAACAGGAAGGCGATGGCCATCGCAACCAGGATTGCGATTGAGATGTGGACATCGATGCCATAGTCGGTGGGCCAAAGCCCAAGGCGGACAATCGCGGTGTTGGACAGCGCGAACAGGACCAACGGCAGGCAAACAACAACGGTAACAATCAGGAACAGCATGGCGAACGAAGACCTCTCAGGCCTTTTTGCGCTCCGCTCGGGTGGCACGTGGGACTTTCCCGGCGTTTACCCGCAGCCGCAATTCCTTCCCGGCCTTGAAGAAGGGAACCGACTTTTCATCCACTTCAACGGCGTCTCCCGTCCTGGGGTTGCGTCCGGTGCGGGCATCCCGGTGCTTGACGGTGAAAGCGCCGAAACCGCGCAGCTCCACCCGTTCTCCGCGGGCGAGGGCATAGGTAATTTCCTCGAATATCGTCGCCACGATGGTTTCGACATCCTGGCCGCGCAGGTGTGGATTAGCCGAGGCCAATTCCGCGATCAATTCCGATTTGGTCAAGGCATCCCCCAGGACAATCAATTCCCGGAACGTTGCCAGACGGCCATCGGCTCGTCAAGACTAACGCTTTGTGAAATCAGCGTTTTCCAAACTCCGGATAGCAGCATTCTAAGTGAGCCGGATACGGCCCGCCGGGCGATCCCGCCGCTGGAGACATCTTCTACCGGCAGTCCGGCGGACACGCCCTTGGCGGATACCAGCCAGGCCCTGGCTTCTCGTTCCCCGCCGATCGCATCGACCAGTCCCAGAGCCAGCGCCTGCCGCCCGGTATAGGCTCTGCCATCCCCCAAGGCCCGAACCTTTGCCGGGTCCATGTGACGTCCTTGTGCGACCATGCCGACGAACTGGTCGTACATGTCGGCGACCAGGGCCTGCAAAACGTCTTTTCCCTCCGGCGACAAAGGCCGCACCAGGCTCGGCTCGTCCTTCAACGGGCCCGAACGGATAACCTCCGCACCAATGCCCAGTTTACCAAGAAGGCCCGATACCTCGCCAGTTTCCAAAAGCACGCCGATCGAACCCGTCAGGGTCGCCTCGCGCGCAAAAATCCGGCTGGCCGGGACCGCGATCATATAGCCGGCGGACGCGGCGAGGCCGCCCATCGTCACCACGACCGGTTTTACGGCGGCAACCCGGACGATGGCGTCGTGCAGCGTTTCGCCGCCGGCGACGCTGCCCCCCGGGCTGTCGATCGCCAGAATCACCGCCTTGACGTGCTTATCGTCGGCCAGTTCGTCAATTGCCTCGGTTCGCTCGCGGTCGTCGGTAATGACGCCATTGACCGCGATGCGCGCGATGTGTGCGCGACCGGGGATGCCGACGCCGTGAAATCCGGCCAAAGCGGCGGTGGCCAGTGCAAGGACTGAAAACACCCGCCAAAAGACAAGACGGCGCTTGAGGCGCCGCCTGTCCAGTAGCAGATCGGTTTCCAGCGACATGGGCTGGAGCCCTGTTTAGCTGTCCTGAGAGGTCTGGTTGCGACGACGGATCGCCGCGCCAAGGATGTCGCCCAGCGAGGCGCCGGAGTCGGACGAACCGAATTCGGCCATGGCGATCTTTTCTTCCTCGACTTCCTTGCCCTTGATGGTCAGCGTCAGCTTGCGCGACTGACGATCGACCGCGGTGATCTTCGCATCGACCTTCTCGCCGACGGCGAAACGATCAGGGCGTTGATCCCCCTTGTCGCGGGCCAGTTCGGCGCGACGAATGAAGCCAGTCAGCACGTCGTTGACCTTGACCTCGATGCCGTTGGCCTGAACCGCACTAACGATGCAGGTAACCACGTCGCCCTTGTGGACGGTATCCAGGATGGTCGCGGCCGGATCGTCGCGCAGTTGCTTGATGCCCAGGCTGATGCGTTCTTTCTCGACATCGACGTCGAGAACCTTCGCCTTGACCACGTGGCCCTTTTCGTACCCCGCCATCGCGGTTTCGCCCGCATCGTCCCACGACAGGTCGGACATGTGGATCATGCCGTCGATGTCCGCGGACAGCCCGATAAACAGGCCGAATTCCGTGATATTGCGGATTTCGCCCTCGACCTCGGTCCCGATCGGATGCGTCTCGACGAACTCTTCCCACGGATTGCGCTGCACCTGCTTAAGGCCCAGCGAAATCCGGCGCTTGGAGCTGTCCACGTCCAGCACCTGAACATCGACTTCCTGGCTGGTGGAGACGATCTTGCCAGGATGCACGTTCTTCTTGGTCCAGGACATTTCCGACACGTGCACCAGGCCCTCGACCCCCGGCTCCAGCTCCACGAAGGCGCCGTAGTCTGTGATGTTGGTAACGCGGCCGGAGTATTTCGCGCCGGGCGGGTATTTGGCGGCAACGCCTTCCCACGGATCGGCTTCCAACTGCTTCATGCCCAGGCTGATGCGCTGGGTGTCGGAGTTGAAGCGGATGACCTGAACCTTGACAGCCTGACCGATGGTCAGCGCCTCGGACGGATGGTTGATCCGGCGCCACGCGATGTCGGTGACATGCAGCAGGCCATCGACGCCGCCGAGATCGACGAATGCGCCGTAATCGGTGATGTTCTTCACCACGCCGTCCAGGATCATGCCTTCCTTGAGGCCCTGGATCAGCTCGCTCCGCTGCTCCGCACGGGTCTCTTCGAGAACGGCACGACGCGAAACGACGATGTTCCCGCGCGCACGGTCCATCTTCAGGATCTGGAACGGCTGCGGGCTGCCCATTAGCGGGCCAACGTCGCGCACCGGACGGATATCGACCTGACTGCCGGGAAGGAATGCGACCGCGCCGCCGAGATCGACAGTGAAGCCGCCCTTGACGCGGCCATAAATCGTGCCATCGACGCGCTTTTGCGCCTCGAACGCCTTTTCCAGATTGGTCCAGGCTTCTTCCCGGCGGGCCTTTTCGCGGGACAGAATGATGGTGCCGTCGCGATCTTCGTAGCGTTCGACGTAAAGCTCGATCATGTCGCCGGGCTTGACGTCCGGCTTGGCGCCGGGCGGGCCGAATTCCTTGAGCGCGACGCGGCCTTCGGACTTCAGTCCGACATCGACGACCGCGAATTCATCGGTCAGGCGGATAACACGGCCGGTGACGACCGAACCGTCAAAGCCAGTGTCGGTGCCGAGGGATTCGTCGAGAAGGGAGGCGAAGTCCTCGCCCCGGAAATGGTCTTGCACGGGCTGTTGCGCGCGCGCGGTGGCGGATAATGCCATGAGTTCGATTTGTTCCGTTACGGGTGGCCGGGATTAATCCAATGAAAAGGCCCCGGTGGCTGCCGTGGTGTGCGCATTTCGTTTCCGGAAATACGACTTGCCCGCGTCCAAGGGCGCGGGCCGGGGTGAAGCGATAGAACGACGATCATGTAACCGCCGAAACGGTGAATTAGCGTTTTCATACCAGGAGTCAAGGGTTGGACGACGGTGTCCGCCATCCCGCCGCCCATCGTTTCAGCCATCAGGCCCGCGTATCACGCTCTGTCCGGCGATTGCCTGCAAACCAGTTGGTAACCGCATCCGGATCGGGATTTCGCGTGCTGGGCCGAACGGCGGCGGAGCGTTTAAAACGTAGCAGCCGCGTCGATCGATCCTGCATGGGTCAATTCCGCGGCGGATCGGCTGTCATCGCTTGACCCTTGGTCTGTCGCGGGGTCTATCTTGCGAACGCTTTTCTGTCGAGGACGACCCCGATGGCCCGCCGCAACGTTACGCATCGTCCGAGCCTGGCGCCGCCGTTGGGGCGCCGATGGTGGCATGTAATCGGGACAGCCTCGATGGCGGGCGGCCGCATGGCCGGGGACTAAATCGAGATGTCCGGCCACGACCATCGCCATCACGGCCACGACCACGATCATGGCGCCCGCCACGGCGGCCATGGGCATGGCCACGGCGGCCACCACCACGCGCCAGCCAATTTCGGAAAAGCCTTCGCGATCGGCATCGTGCTCAATCTCGCCTATGTGGCGGGCGAGGCATTTTATGGTGTGTTGGCGCATTCGCTCGCCCTGCTGGCCGATGCCGGGCATAATTTCGGCGACGTGCTGGGTCTGGGCGCCGCATGGATGGCGTCCATCCTTGGCACGCGGCGGCCAAACGGACGTTATACCTATGGCCTGCGCCGCTCCTCCATCCTCGCGGCGCTCGGTAATGCCATTGTTCTGCTGGTCGTCACGGGTGGGATCGTCTGGGAAGGCATCCGGCGGCTGTTCGATCCGGAACCGTCTGGCGGACTGGTCATCGTCGCGGTCGCCGCCGCCGGCATCGCCGTCAACGGCATGACCGCTCTGATGTTCATGGCCGGCCGCAAGGACGACCTCAACATCCGGGCCGCATTTCAGCACATGATGTCCGATGCGCTGGTGGCATGTGGCGTGGCGATCGCCGGCGCGCTGATTCTGTGGACGGGCTGGTTGTGGCTCGATCCGGCGACCAGCATCGTCGTGAGTGCGATCATCGTTGCCGGTACCTGGGGACTGTTGCGGGATTCGACGAACCTCGCGCTCGACGCGGTGCCCGAGGGCGTGGACCGGGCGAAGGTGGCGACATTTCTGAAAGCGCTGCCCGGCGTTACCGAGATGCACGATCTCCACATCTGGGGTATGAGTACGACTGAAAACGCCCTGACCGTCCATTTGGTACGACCGGGTGCGTCCCTGGACGACGACATGCTGCACCGAACCTGTGCGGAACTAAGGGCGCATTTCGCGATTCATCACGCCACCTTGCAGGTCGAAGACGGGACAGGGGCGCATGCGTGTGCTCTGCAACCCGATGAGGTTGTGTAGAAACGATCCGGTTGCGCGGATTGACGCGGTCCCCGGCGTGGATCAGCCTCCCCGGTAACAAATGAGAGGGAGGACGTGCCATGCCGCTGCCAGCGGATACCGATGTCAGCACACCGAAATATCTGCGCGATAAATATGCGATCGTCGGTGTGGGGGAAACGACCTATACGCGCGGATCGGACAAGACGACACGGGCGCTGGGGACATGGGCATTACGCAATGCGGCGGCGGATGCGGGGATTAAGACCTCCGACATCGACGGCATGCTGTCGTATTCGAACAACGACAGCACATCCGCCACGTTCATGGCGGGCGACATCGGTGCCCGGCTGAATTTCTACATGGATTGCGTGGGCGGCGGGTCCTCGACCGAGGCGCTGATCGGCATTGCGATCGGCGTTATGGAGGCAGGGCTGTGCAACTGCGTGGCCTTATTCCGCGCCATGAACGGATTTTCGCAGGTCCGGATCGGCGGAACGGGCGCGCGGTCGGCGACGCCGGTCAGCGGGGACACGCTGCATAACCGGGCGTATGGGTGGCAAAGCGCGGGGCAGATGTTCAGCCCGAGTTTCATGCGGCACATGTATGTGCATGGCACCACGCCGGAACAGGTGGCGATGGTGAAGGTGGTCCATTCGGAGCACGCGTCGAACAATCCCAAGGCGTATTACAAAAAGCGCTACACCGTGGACGACGTGCTGAGCAGCCGGATGATCTGCAAGCCGCTGCATCTGCTGGATTGCTGCGTGGAAACGGACAATGCCACGGCGATTATCATAACGCGGGCAGACCGGGCGAAAGACATGCGGCACACGCCGGCGCTGATCCGGGGCATTGCCGGACGGGTCAACAAGCCGCGCATGGACATGCATTATCAGACCGGGCCGATCGAACGGGTGGCGGGACATTACGCGAAAAATATCCTGTGGCCGAACGCGGGCGTGGGACCGGAAGATATCGACGCCACCGGCGCTTACGATGCCTTCACCTTCACCGCGATGCTGCAACTGGAGGATTACGGGTTCTGCAAGAAAGGCGAAGGCGGCGACTACGTATCGTCCGGCATCACGCGGCTGGGCGGGGGGCGGCCGAACAACACCTCCGGCGGTCATTTGTGCGAGGGATACACCCACGGCATGAACATGGTGATCGAGAATGTCCGGCAGTTGCGGCACGACGCGGACGATTCCTGTCCGGTCGGGCCGGACGGCAAGCGGCTTCACACATTCGATTACCGGCAGGGCGGATGCCGGCAGGTGAAGGACATCGAGGTTACCGCCAATCTGGGATGGGCCAGCCCGATGACGGGTTCCGCCATGGTCATGCGGCGCGGTTGAGGGGAGATAGCACGATGGCTGTTCAAGGCAACTATCTAGGCATGTCCCTGACAATCGACGACCTGGACAAGGAAAATCTGAGTTACTTCGCGCACTGCGCGCGGCACGATTTTCATTTGCAGAAATGCGACGATTGCGCGCTGCTGCGGTATCCGCCGACGACGGGCTGTCCGTGGTGCGCCAGTCCGCGTGCGACCTGGACGGCGGTGGAGGGCAAGGGCGAGGTGCATTCGTATGAGGAAGTGCATCACGCCATTCAGCCGGCGTTCAAAGCGCACACGCCGTATATGGTTGTGCTGGTCGATCTGGATACGCAAAAGGGCCACCCGTCGGAGCATGAGGCGCTGCGTGTTGTCGGCAATTTGACAACGGCGGACGGTGTTCTGGCGCCGGCGGATATGGTCCGGCAGGTGGGGATTGGCACACGGGTACGGCTGGTGTTCGCCGATGTGGCGGACGGCCTGTCGCTGCCGCAATGGACGGTGGACACGGCGGCGACGCAGCCCGCGGCAGTGTGGCGTTATCCAGTGGAATAGCGGGGGCGACTGCTCGAAGAGCGCAGGCGATGACCGGCAGAGATGCTCAGGCGTTCGACACTTATGTGCAACGCCCAGGCGACGCATACCGCGACGACAAAGGCCATTGGGGCGGCGGCCTCATAGTGCACCTTCATTACAAGGATCAGGAAGGACATGGTGCTGAATCCGACTAAAGAATGAATCAGGTACAGCGGATAACTGATCGCCGCAAAAAAATCCAGCACCCGCACCCGGCGGAACCAGTGCCTGGCCGCGAAGGCACTGCCAAAGACACCGAGCGCATAGAGGTAATTGAGGGGCTTAAGCGGGAACTCGCCAGGGTTCGGTCCGAATCGCCAGCATGCTGTCGCCAGCGCAACAATTGCCACGCAGCCCAAGAGCAGGGTCCGGGTGCGGATAGAACCGGCGGCGCGATAGTAGAACAAGGTGCCTGGAAGAATAAACGCAACGAACATGGATTCGGCAACCAGCTGCGCAGGCAGATGGATCAGCCCATTGCCCTGAGCGGTATTCAGCAGAAGGGCAGCCACTGGATACAACAGCAGGGGCCATATTCGCTTGCGCAGGATCAGCGGGCGCAACAGCGCCATGAGAAGATAGAACTTGATCTCGACCGCCAACGTCCAGTTGACGAAATCCACGCCCAAATCGCCGATCGAAGTATGTAGAAGCAATAGATTGTCAAGAAACGTTTGGCGAGTGAAAACGATAGGCCTGCCCCAGTGTCGCGAAGCGATGTGGATAATACTCCATTCGATAAGAAGCGCCGCCCAGTAGGTTGGAAAAATGCGCAGTGCCCGGGCGATTAGAAAAATGCTTGTCGTGTTCTTTTCGAGCGAGAAGGGAATAACAAAACCGCTGATCAAAAAAAACAGCGCCACACCGAATGCCCCGAGGTCGAGCCACCATGAATAGACGCTGGTTACGAACGCTGGGATTGGGCCGTCGATCGGCGGGGCGGCGATGACCCATGACAGAAGAGGCCGCATGTATTGATAGACGACGGTGTAATGGATGAATACGACACAAAGCGCCGCCAGCCCACGCAGTTGATTGGCGAAAACGATTTTCCCGGACCCAGTGGTCGCGGTGGGAGAAAAGTCGCTGGTTTGCATCGTGTACGCACCGTATTGATTTGAAAGAAGCGGCAGGGGCGCCTCAGAACGATACGCCAGGGAACTAATAGATTAATCATAGACCCCAAACTATTGTGGCGCAAGAGTTGGGTCGCCCAAAGGGAATCACGATCTTCAGTCCCTTTGCCTTCGGGTCGGCACTCCCGGCAGGTCGATGCGGATAATGTCATCGGATAGCGTAAAATCAACGCTCGCTGGGATGTTTCAGCGCCGCCAGGAACGATGGAACTGGCACCGGCTTCGCGTCGCGCCATTTCTGTCACGGCGGCCGAAGGGCCGCCAGCCACGCGTTGCTGTATGAGCTACGGACAACCGTTGATGACGGGCATGTCCCTGTCGATCGACGATCTGGACAAGGAAAATCTGAGTTACTTCGCGCACTGCGCGCGGCACGAATTCCATTTGCAGAAATGCGACGATTGCGCGCTGCTGCGGTATCCGCCGACGACGGGCTGTCCGTGGTGCGCCAGTCCGCGTGCGACCTGGACGGCGGTGGAGGGCAAGGGCGAGGTGCATTCGTATGAGGAAGTGCATCACGCCATTCAGCCGGCGTTCAAAGCGCACACGCCGTATATGGTTGTGCTGGTCGATCTGGATACGCAAAAGGGCCACCCGTCGGAGCATGAGGCGCTGCGTGTTGTCGGCAATTTGACAACGGCGGACGGTGTTCTGGCGCCGGCGGATATGGTCCGGCAGGTGGGGATTGGCACACGGGTACGGCTGGTGTTCGCCGATGTGGCGGACGGCCTGTCGCTGCCGCAATGGACAGTGGACACGGCGGCGATGCAGCCCGCGGCAGTGTGGCGTTATCCGGTCGAGTAGCATCCGCCGGTTGCGCGTCGGTGCCTGTGCCGGTAACGTCCGCCGCGCTTCTCAAAGGATGATATGTGCATGGATATGACGGGCGAGCGACGCATTCCCGCGCCAAGACAGGCTGTTTGGGACGCCCTCAACGATCCGGAGGTGCTGAAAGCCAGCATACCTGGCTGTGAAAGCCTCGAGAAACTGGACGACGACCAGATGAAGGCGACAGCCTCTATCAAGGTTGGGCCAATCTCTGCCCGCTTTACCGGCAAGGTGCAATTGACGGACATCGATCCGCCCAACGGTTACCGCATCGGCGGCGAGGGCCAGGGCGGCGTTGCGGGATTTGCCAAGGGCGGCGCCAACGTGTCGCTGACCGACGATGGCGCCGGCACGCTGCTCAGCTATCAGGTCAACGCCCAGGTGGGCGGTAAACTGGCGCAACTCGGCGGCCGTTTGATCGACGCGACCGCCAAGCAGATGGCCGATGCGTTCTTCGACCGGTTCAGCAAGCAAGTGCAGGCGCTGTCGCCGCTACCGGAATCGTCGGCGGACGTCAGCCTTGGTGCGAACATGGCCGCACCGGCACCGGTTCCTCCGTCCGCGATCTCGGTCTGGTCGCTGATCCCTCGGGAACCGTTCGGCCTTCCCATTGTCGCCTGGATCGGAAGTGCCATTTTTGCGATCATGATGTTGCTGATGCTGGGAAGCATGCTTTAGTGGCTCCGCTTCCCGCGACGGTCGCCGACACGGCGGATTTGCTTGCCGGCAACGGTTACATTGCCGATCTGGAACTGGCGACGACCGTGCATCTGGCGCTGACCATGCAGCGCCCGCTGTTACTGGAAGGCGAGCCCGGTACCGGCAAGACCGAAATCGCCAAGGTGCTGGCCGCCGGCCTGGATCGCCGCCTGGTGCGGTTGCAGTGCTACGACGGCATGGACCTGTCCGCCGCTGCCTATGAATGGGATCACGCCAGGCAGTTGATGGCGATCCGGCTGGCCGAGGCGGCCGGCCAGACCGATCGCGGTGAATTGTCCCGGAATATCTATACCCGGGAGTTTCTTCAGGCCCGCCCGCTGCTATCGGCGATCGATCCGGACCTGCCGCCGGCCGTGCTGCTGATCGACGAACTGGACCGGGCGGATGAGCCGTTCGAGGCCTTCCTGCTCGAGCTTCTGGCTGACTTTCAGGTTACGATTCCAGAGTTTGGCACAGTTCGCGCCACCACCCGCCCGGTGGTGATCCTGACATCGAACCGGACGCGGGAAGTGCATGACGCGATCCGGCGGCGGTGCCTGTATCACTGGGTGGATTACCCCGACGCCGCGCGGGAGCGTGCGATCCTGGCGGCGAAGGCGCCGGATGTCCCGGCCCGCCTCGCCGGGCAAGTGGTCGATTTCGTCCAGCGCCTGCGCGGGGAGGATTTGTTCAAACTTCCTGGCGTGGCGGAAACGATCGACTGGGCCCAGGCGCTGACCTATCTGAACAAAACCGAACTGACGGCAGGAGACGTCGATGAGACACTGGGCGTCCTGCTGAAATATCAGGACGACATCGCCAAGGTGCGCGGTGCGGAGGCGGCCCGTCTGGTCGCGGAAACGGATGCGGGCTGATCTGCCGTGCATGCCGGCGTTCAGTGTGCGGTTAGGGCGCCGGATTTTGGTGGCCAATAACCGGTTCTTCACAGAATTGATGACGGCCCGGGCCGGCGATGGGGCGGCCGGCCTCGCGGTGTGTCGGCGCCCGTGAAATCGTCCTGTTCCGATGACGCTGGAACGGACAATCATGGACACCCTTCAATGTGTAGGGCCGGCGGCGATTTTTCGTTCTAATATAAAAATATACTATAATTAGTTGAAATACTCACAGAGACCGGTAACCGGGATGTATCGAAGGGCGTTGACACGTTCCAGTGGGCTGGATAGGGTAAAAATGAAAAAAACGGCTCCGAAAATAAGGGCCGGTGCCTTAATTTGAGAAAATCACATTCCCGCCTCGTGGCCTGAATTTTTTGACTTGACATGGCGATCGTTCGTCGAATCGATGGGACTCCACCGAATCGAGCGAGTGGGAAGGCGAAATGACAGAGCCAGTTCGTCACGTAACCGTATGTCCGGATGATGGCTGACCGGATCGTTGG
>JAJZFA010000024.1 GCA_021805565.1 Pseudomonadota bacterium | reverse complement strand
CCAACGATCCGGTCAGCCATCATCCGGACATACGGTTACGTGACGAACTGGCTCTGTCATTTCGCCTTCCCACTCGCTCGATTCGGTGGAGTCCCATCGATTCGACGAACGATCGCCATGTCAAGTCAAAAAATTCAGGCCACGAGACGGGAATGTGATTTTCTCAAAATAAGGAAGGGTCGGCGTTTCGCGGCCTGATGGATAATTTCGCCCACGCGGTCAGCCTGGGATTGCAGCACGGCGTGCCGCTCGAACGGTTCGTGGAAGCGTTCACCTTCACCCGGTTCGGCCCGGCCGGTGCGGTGGAGGGCGATCCCGCCGTGCATGCGGCGACCTCGCTGCTGGATTATGCGTTCCGCAATCTTGCGGCGAACTATCTGGGACGGCGCGATATTCCGGAAGCCGAAATCGAAGAAAGCGACACGGTCGGCAATGGCGCCCGCGATCAGTCGCCGCTGTTGCCGCTGGATCTTCCCGATGAGGCGTCCCCCCGCGCGCGCCGACGCGGGCTGCGCGTGGTCGCTCGTTAGCCGGAGACGCGGGCGGGTCGCCCGGTTTGCGTTTTGGTACCATGTCCCCGATAACCGCCGCCGCCGAGACAGCCGCATAGCAACCGATGACCTTTTGAATGACCTTCGCCTCCAGCCGTTTTCTGTTCGATTTTTTCCCGATTTTCCTGATCTGCTATTTTTCGTTTAGCAAAATTCAGGCGAAAAACATTGTTTTCATTGTTTTTTCGCTGCTGTTCTATTCCGCGTCGAAGCCGATATTCCTGGTTGTCCTGACGATATCGATCGCCGGTAATTTTTACCTCGCGCTGGGCATCGACCGGGCGGAGGGGCGGGATCGATACCGGCTGCTGGCCTATGGTGCGGCGGGCAACATCGTGGTGCTGGCCATCTTCAAATACACCGCGTTCTTCGTGGTGAATCTGAATGTTCTGCTCGATTTGGTTCATGTGGCGGTCCCGGTCCCGCGCATTTCGTTGCCGCTGGGCATTTCGTTTTATACGTTCCATGCGATCTCTTACATCGCCGACGTGGCGAAGCGCCGGGTGGCCGCGAACCGGCGCTTCGACGAGTTCATGCTGTATATGTCGATGTTCCCGCAACTCGTGGCGGGGCCGATCGTGCGCTATTCGAAGGTTGCCCATCAGTTGCGCGACCGGCGCGTCACGCTGGGGCGTTTCTCGGCCGGTATGCATATTTTTGTCATCGGGCTGGCGTGGAAGGTTCTGCTCGCGGACCAGATCGCGCCGGTCGCCGACGTTGTGTTCGACCACCCCGGCACGCACGCCCTGATCGACTCGTGGATCGGGGTCTATGCCTACGCGATGCAGATCTATTTCGATTTCGGCGGCTATTCGGCGATGGCGGTCGGGCTCGGTGTGATGGTCGGGTTCACCCTGCCGCGCAATTTCCGCATCCCGTATGCGTCGCTCAGCATCACCGATTTCTGGCGCCGTTGGCACATGAGCCTGTCCGCCTGGCTCCGCGATTACGTCTATATTCCGCTCGGTGGCAATCGCGGGACAGTGGTCCGGACCTATTTCAATTTATGGGCGGTGTTCCTGCTGTGCGGCCTGTGGCACGGGGCGAGCTGGACGTTCGTGATCTGGGGCGCCTATCACGGGCTGTTCCTGGCGATCGAGCGGGCCGGATTGGGCCGCGTGTTGGCGCGCTTGCCGAGCGGCTTGGCGCATCTTTATACGCTGCTGGTTGTGTTCCTGGGGTGGGTGTGGTTTCGCGCGGACAGCGCGGACGCGGCGATCCGGATGTTCGCGGGATTGTTCGGGCTGAACGGGTTGGGGGATGTGCCGATTCAACTGCACGCACGGCTGTCCCCCTTGCCTGTCATCGCCCTGATCGTGGCGGGTTTGCTAGGCATCTGGAAATGGCCAGGATGGCGGCGGCCCCGCATTCTTGGCACTGGAACGCTTGTTCTCGCGATCGGCGATACGGCCTTTGTGGTTGGTTTGCTGCTGGTGTGTCTCGTCGCGGCCGCGTCCAGCAGCTATAGCCCGTTCCTTTATTACCGGTTCTGACGGCTCATGCTCGACAAAAAGCGCCGCTTTCAGGGTCTTGTCGTAGTGGGCGTCCTGTTTCTGGCGATGATCGGCGGACTGATGCCCGACCCGTTCGCGATGCCATGGCCGGTTGTCCATCACCGTAAGGCGGCTATCGGCGTCCTGGGCAGGCTCGCCGATTTCATGAATGGAATGCGTGCATATTCGGATGCAAATATGAATTTTGCAGCCTCCGCGCCCCTTCTGCGCGGGCTTGCAGAATATGAGATTGGAGCGTCCAGCAGTCCGAATGTATGGATCGGCCGTAATGACCACCTGTTTTTCGCGGGCGAACAAACAACAGCTCAATCGGGAGGCACCATCTACCGCCAGCGACGCACGCTTCATTTCGTCGATATCGCGGCTATTCTGGCACGTGAGCTCGCGCGGCGCGGCGCAAAACTCGTCGTCGCCATTCCACCGAACGCGCAGTCGGTCGCCATCGGAGATTTGCCGGATTGGGCCAAGGCACATTCGCCGCTGGAATACGATCTTGCGATGGAAGAATTACGAAAGCGCGGGATTGAGACGGTCGATCTGAAGACGCCGATGGTGGCCAAGGCCCACCGGCGCTCGCTTTATCTGCGAACCGACACGCACTGGCGTACGTTCGGGGCGGTATTTGCCTACAATCTTGTGGTTTCCGGTGCGGGCCATCCGGAATGGAAGGCCGACCCTGCCACGGTGCGTGGTCCGGTTGCCCCGATTGCGGCTGGTGACTTGGCGCGCCAGATGGGAATTCGCCCGTTCCTGACTGATTCCGGCGCACCGCTAATACCGGTCCCGGCGGGTGAATGGGACAAGCTCGATATTCTGCGCTCGCCACCGTTCGAGGGCGTGTTCGACACGTACGCCTATGCCCGCAGGGGTGCAAAGAGCGGTGCTCGGGTCTTGATGCTAGGCGATTCCTTCACCCAGTATTTCTGGTTGCCGCTGTTCGAACGCACCGACGCGGAACGCATCGGCTGGATGCATCACAGCAACTGCACCTTCGACTACGCCGACGTGGAACGGTTCGATCCGACGCTGGTAATCTGGGTGCCGACGGAACGTGAAATGCCGTGCCCGTTGACCGCCTGGCCGGCCGGTCTGCCGCACCAGTAACGGGCGGCGAACCGGGCAGGGGAGGCAAGCCCCGGCAACAGTAGCCATGTTGACAAATTCGCGACATAAAGCCGTCGAGGAGAACGACGATGCCGACCACGACCCAAGCCAGACCCGCATCCGCCGGCCCGTGGAACCCGGATTCCTGGCGCGACTGCCCCATCCGGCAGGTTCCCGCCTATCCGGACCCGGCAAAGCTCGCGGACATGGAAGCCCGCTTGGGCAAGTATCCGCCGCTGGTGTTCGCCGGGGAGGCCCGACGGCTGAAAGCCCATCTGGCGCTGGCCTCCGAGGGCAAGGCCTTCGTGTTGCAAGGCGGCGACTGCGCGGAAAGTTTCTCCGACTTCACCGCCAACATCATTCGCGACACGTTTCGTGTGTTGCTGCAAATGGCGGTGGTGCTGACCTTCGGCGCGTCCTTGCCGGTGGTGAAAATCGGCCGCATGGCGGGACAATTCGCCAAGCCGCGTTCATCGGACACCGAAACGGTGGATGGCATTACGCTGCCAAGCTATCGCGGCGACATCGTCAACGGCCCCGAATTTTCCGCCGCGTCGCGCATCCCCGATCCCGCTCGGATGGAGTTCGGTTATTTCCAGTCCGCCAGCACGCTGAACCTGCTGCGCGCTTTCTCGTCCGGCGGCTATGCCGACCTGCATGAAGTCCACCGCTGGAATCTGGGCTTTGTCGAGCGGTCCCCGCTGGCCGAACGCTATAAGGATCTGGCGTCGCGGATCGACGAAACCCTTTCGTTCATGGCCGCGTGCGGCATGACCAGCGCCACGCAGCGCGACATGCGCGAAACCGATTTCTACATTAGCCATGAGGCGCTGCTGCTGCCGTATGAGCAGGCGCTGGCCCGCGTGGATTCCACCACCGGCGATTGGTATGGCTGCTCCGCCCACTTCCTGTGGGTCGGCGACCGGACACGGCAGGCGGACGGCGCGCATATCGAGTTCCTCCGCGGCTTGCAAAACCCGCTTGGCGTCAAAATCGGTCCGTCGCAGGATCCGGACGATTTGCTGAAGCTGCTGGACATCCTGAACCCGCGGAACGAGGCGGGGCGCATCACCCTGATCAGCCGCATGGGCGCGGATAAGGTGCGGGACAAACTGCCGCCGCTGGTGCGCGCGGTGGAACGATCCGGCCATACGGTGGTCTGGCTGGCCGATCCGATGCACGGCAACACCATCAGCACATCGTCGAAGGTGAAGACCCGGAACTTCGATTCCATCCTTCACGAGGTGCGCGGCTTCTTCGACGTGCATGCGGCGGAAGGCACCTGGGCCGGTGGCGTGCATGTGGAAATGACCGGTCAGGACGTGACGGAATGCATCGGCGGGGCGCACCGGCTGTCGGAAGCCGATCTGGGCGAACGGTACGAAACCTTCTGCGACCCAAGGCTGAATGCCGAACAATCGCTGGAACTCGCATTCCTGGTGGCGGAGGAACTGAAACGCCGGCGGTCCCCCGCTATCGTGCCCGCGCTGGCCGCTCAGTGACCGAACGGCCATGACCGGCGCTCGATCGGACCTCGCGGCCGATATCGCCGCGAGAACGGATAGCTACTTCAACCGGACGAAGGAAATCGTCGCCCGGTATGGCGACAAGCGGGTGACCTACGCGCTGTTCCTGCGCCGGCCGGTGATCTGTGCCCCAGGGCCGATGTTGACGTGGCTGAACGCGGCGGCGGCGGATCGGGCGACAGAAATCGATGTCGATCTGATCTACCGCGAAGGCGACTGGGTGGGGGCGGGGGAGCCGATCGTCTATCTGACCGGCAGTATGGTGCATCTGTCCGATCTCGAAACCATCCTGCTGCAAAAGATCGGTCCGGCCTGCGTCGCGGCGCACAACGCCTATCAGATGGCACTGTCCTTGCCGCGGGTGGCGTTTCTGGCGATGGAGGCACGCCACTGCGCGGGCGCCGAAATGCAGGACATGATGTCGTATGCGGCGTCGGTCGGCAGCGCGGCGGCGAAGCTGGAAGGCGCGACCGGTTTTATCGGCAACGCCAATGACGGCACGGCGCATTGGTTCGGTGCGTCCAAGGGGTTCGGCACCATGCCGCATTCCCTGATCGGCTATGCCGGATCGACCGTGCGCGCGGCGGAAATGTTCCACGAGACCTATCCCGGCGAACCGGTGACCGTGCTGGTGGATTATTTCGGCAAGGAAGTAACCGACAGCCTTGCGGTCTGCGCGCGGTTTCCCGACATCGCCGCGTCGGGCGATCTAGCCTTCCGGCTGGATACCCATGGCGGGCGCTTTCTGGAAGGGCTGGACCCGGCGGAAAGCTATGCCGTGCTGGAACGGCATGCGCCGGGTGCGATCCGGCGGTATCGCAGCGATTCAGAGTTGCGGGCGCTGGTCGGAACGGGTGTTTCCGCCGCCGCGATCTGGCGCCTGCGGGAGGCGCTGGATCAGGCCGGTTACAACAAGGTGCGGATCGTCGCCTCGTCCGGCTTCGGCGTGGAAAAATGCCGCGTGATGGCGGATGCAAAGGTGCCGGTCGATATGGTCGGCACCGGCAGTTTCATTCCTGATTCATGGCACGAGACCTATGCGACGGCCGATATCGTCGAATACGACGGCGTGCCGATGGTAAAGATCGGCCGCGAATTCCTGCTGCGGAAGAACGGTGCCCGGAAGCGCGGCGGGCACTGACACCGGCTGTCCGGTTTAACGGGCCGCGCCCATGACCCAGGCCAGAACGCCTTTTTGTGCGTGCAGGCGATTTTCCGCCTCATCGAACACAACCGATCGCGGCCCGTCGATCACGCCGGCATCGACTTCCTCGCCACGGTGGGCGGGCAGGCAATGCATGAAGATCGCATCCGGCGCGGCCGCTTCCATCAGGCGGTTTGTCACCCGGTAGGGTGCCAGCAGCGTGTGCCGAACCGGGTCCGGTTCGTCCGCCATGGAAATCCATGTGTCGGTCACCACGCAGCGCGCGCCATCGGCCGCTTGCATGGCATCGTCCGTCAGTTCGATCCGGCCCCCCTGACCGAGCGCCCAGGCAACCAGATCGTCCGGGGGCCGCAGCCCGTCCGGCGTTGCCAGCCGCAGAGTGAAATCGAACCGAACCGCCGCCTCGATCCAGCTTCGCGCGACGTTGTTGCCGTCGCCGCACCACGCGACGGTCTGGCCGGCGATGGGTCCGCGATGTTCCTCGAACGTCATCACATCGGCCATCAACTGGCACGGGTGCGACGCCTCGGTCAGCCCGTTGATGACGGGCACCGTGGCGTTGTCCGCCAGATCGTGCAGCTTGGATGCGCGATCGGTACGCAGCATGATCGCATCGACGTAGCGGGACAGCACGCGGGCGGTGTCGGCGATACTTTCGCCGCGCCCAAGTTGGCTGTCCTTGTCCGACAGCACCACCACCTCCCCGCCCAACTGACGCATTCCGACCTCGAATGAGACTCGGGTGCGGGTCGATGGTTTTTCGAAGATCAGCGCCAGGGTTTTACCCGCCAAAGGGCGCGACGTGACCCGGCCGGCCCGCTTAAAGCCGGACGCGATGTCCAGCATTTGTCGCAGGGTCGCGGTGTCGAAGTCGCGCAAATCGAGGAAATGCCGGGGGCCGGCCGTCCTGTCGGACGATCGGCCTTGTTCGGTGGATGGGCGGCGTAGGGTGGTGCTCACTGCGCCCCCGCCTTGTTGGCCACCGCCGCTGCTACCTTTCCCGCGGCTTCATGCAGCATGACCAGCGCCTGATCGATATCGCTATCGGTCACGACCAGCGGGGGGGCCAGACGCAGGACGTTGTCGCCGGCGGTGATCGCCATCAGGCCCTCGGCGACGCAGGCCGCCTGCACCTGACCCACCGGAATCGCGGCTTTCATACCGAGCAGAAGGCCAAGACCGCGGGAGTCTATGAAGACGGAGGGGAATGTCCGGACGATTTTGTCCAGGCCGGTGCGCAGGGTGCGACCCTTGCGTTCCACGTCCTCCAGGAAGCCCGGAGCCAGCACCACGTCCAGAACGGCGTTGCCGGCGGCGCAGGCCAGCGGGTTACCGCCATACGTGGTGCCATGGGTGCCGGGCACCAGCGCTTTGGCGAATTGTTCCCTGGCGAGAACGGCACCCAGCGGGAATCCGCCGCCGATACCCTTGGCCGAGGACATCACGTCGGGTGCGATTCCCGACCATTCATGCGCGAACAACTTGCCGGTGCGGCCCATGCCGGACTGGACCTCATCCATGCCGAGGATAATGCCGTATTCGTCGCATACCGCCCGCAGGTCGCGCAGAAACTGCATGTCGGCCGGACGCACGCCGCCCTCGCCCTGAACGGGTTCGACGATAATGCCGCAGGTGCCCGGCCCGATCGCGTTCCGTACCGCGTTCATGTTGTTGAAGGGTACGTGATCGAAACCGTCCACGACCGGGCCGAAGCCTTCCAGGTAATGGGCGTTGCCGGTGGCGGCCAGGGTCGCCAGCGTGCGGCCGTGGAACGCGCCCTCGAAACAGATAATCCGGAAGCGTTCCGGCTTGCCCGCGTCGGACATGCTGCGGCGCATCATTTTAATCATGCCCTCGTTTGCCTCGGCGCCCGAGTTGCAGAAGAACACGCTGTCCGCGAAGGATGCGCCGACCAGCCGTTGAGCCAGTTTCTCCGCCTGCGGAATCCGGTACAGGTTGGAGGTATGCATAACCTTGGCGGCCTGATCGGCGATGGCTTTCACCAGATGCGGATGACCGTGCCCAAGCGAGGCCGTGGCGATGCCAGAGCCGAAATCGAGGAATCGTCGCCCATCGACCGTCCACAGCCAAGCGCCTTCGCCCCGCTCGAAAGCGAGATCGGCACGTGCGTAGTTCGGTAACAGAGCGGATATCATCCGGTCGAGGCCCTTATGCGTTGTCTTCCCCACGGATCGCCCGCCCGCGACCTTTCGGGGCGGGTCCACGGAGAAACAACGATCATTGGCGATCGCTTAGGGGCTGTCAAACAAGACTTTTAGCCGCCTGGACCCGGCGCCTGGAAAAAGCGGCGCTTGCCGGGGCCGCCGGGGCGCGCAACCGGTTACCCGATATGCCCCAGCGCGCGCAGGATGACCTGTGGCGTGAGCGGGATTTCCGTAATGGTTACCCCGACCGGCGAAAGCGCGTCATTCACCGCGTTGGCGACCGCCGCCGCCGCGCCCGCCGTGCCGGCTTCCCCCGCGCCCTTGGCGCCCAACTCGCTGTCGGCCGTGGGCGTGACGACATGGCCGACCGCGATGTCGGGCATTTCCGCGGCCATCGGTACAAGGTAATCCGCCATGCTGGCGTTCAGCATCTGGCCGCGTTCGTCGTACTGGCACTGTTCGAACAAGGCCGCGCCCAGGCCCTGCACCACGCCGCCCCGGATCTGCTCATCGACCAGTTGCGGATTGAGGATCGTGCCACAGTCTTCCACGACCCAGTGTCCCAGCAAGCGAACGATTCCGGTGGCGGGATCGACTTCCACGTAACTGGCCTGGATGCCGTTGGTGAACGCGAACGGATACGATCTTGGGACATAATGGCGGACGGCCATCAGTTCGGCCTGAAAGCCGGGCGGCAGCGTGTCGGGGCGGAAATAGGCGATGCGCGCGAGCTCCGCCAGCGTCATGCGTTCTGTCGCCGTGTCCGCATCGACGATCCGGCCGTCGCGGATATCCAGCGCCGCCGGCGTGGTCTGCAGAATACCGGACGCGACATCCAGGATATTCAGCCGCAGTTGCTTGCCCGCCTGCCACGCCGCTTCGCCCCCGATCCCCGCCGCCCGGGATGCCCAGGTGCCGCCGCCATACGGCGTAACGTCGGTATCGCCGGACATGACCCGCACATCGGACAGGGTCACGCCCAGCGCGGTCGCCACCACCTGCGCGGTGACCGCCTCGGCACCCTGGCCCTGTTCGGTCACACTGGTCTGGCAGACGATCGTTCCGGCGGCGTCCAGCCTGACCGCGACACCGTCCTGCGACGAGATACGCGCGCCGCCCACGCCGTAGAACGCGGCCGACGGGTTGGTGACCTCCACAAAAGCGGCGAAACCGATGCCGCGATAGACGCCCTGTTGCCGTAACGCGACTTGTTCGGCGCGGAGCGCGTCGTAGTCCATCATCGTCAGCAGCTTGTTCAGCGCGGCATGATGCGACAGCGCTTCGAACCGCATGCCGGACGGGGATTCGCAGGGGTAAGCGTCGTCCGCCACCAGATTGCGGCGGCGGATGTCCACCGGGTCCATGCCGATGGCGCGCGCGGCCAGATCGACCAAGCCTTCCGTCACCGAACAGGCGATGGGGTGACCGACGCCGCGGTACTGGCACATCGGGGTCTTGTTCTGGAACACAACGCGGGTGCGCGCTCGGTAGTTCGGCGCGGTGTACGGCCCGCCGACAAGGTTGACGACCTGGTTGGCCTCGATCGCGCTGGTGCGCGGATACATCGAGTAAGGACCGATCCCCGTCAGGTCGTCGATTTCGAACGCGGTGATCGTTCCGTCCTTCTGGACGGCGACCCGGCCTTTCACCCGGTGGTCGCGCGCGTGGATGTCGGTGACGAAACTTTCCAGCCGGTCGGCGACGTATTTCACCGGCCGCCGCAGCAGTTTCGACAAGGCGGCGGTCGCCAGTTCGTCGGGATAGACGTGAACCTTGATGCCGAACGATCCGCCGACATCCTTGCACACAACCCGCACCTGCTGCTCGTTTAGTCCCAGATGCAGCGCCAGGATATTCTGGATCATGTGCGGCGCCTGGGTGCCTTGATACACCGTCAGGCGTTCGTCGCCGGGCCGCCAGTCGGCCACCACCGCCCGCGGTTCCAGGGTTACGCCGGTATGGCGGCCGAAGACGAATTCGGCCTCGGCCACCGCGTCCGCCCGCGCGAACGCGTCGTCCACCGCGCCCGCGTCGATGCGGCGCTCGAACGCCAGATTATCGCCGAGCGAGGCGTGGATAACCGGCGTGACGGGGTCCAGCGCGGTGCGCATGTCGGCGACCGGTTCCAGTTCCTCATAGTCCACGACGACATGTTCGGCCGCGTCCTCGGCCGCCGCTCGGGTGTCGGCGACGACGGCGGCGACCGCCTCGCCCTGCCAGCAGGCGACATCGACGGCGATGGCGTGCTGCGGCGCCGATTTCAGGCCTTTCATGTGCGACAGCACGCCGGTGAAGGACGAACACACCGCGGCGAGTTCGGCGCCCGTGACGATGGCCACGACGCCCGGCATGGCGCGGGCGGCGTCCCGGTCGATGCCCCGGATGTGGGCGTGCGCGTAGGGGGAGCGCACGAATGCGACATGGACCATGCGCGGCAGCACCAGATCGCTGACGTATTGTCCGCGTCCTTGCAGCAGGCGCGCGAGATTGGGGCGCGGCACGGTGCGGCCGATGTAGGAATTCGGGCGATCCAGGGGCGATAAACCGGTCATGCGGCACCCTGCCCATGCGGCCCGTCCGGCGTCAATGCGGCCATATCGGAGAACCGGGATCGGCGGTTATGAACGACGTTGAACGTAAGGTTGAAACGCCTTACTATGCAGGTAGTCTTGTATCGAGAGCGGAAATGACGACGTTGACGGTCACGGCAAAGGGGCAGGTCACATTGCGCAAGGATGTTTTGCGGCATCTTGGCGTCCGGCCTGGCGAAAAGCTTATGGTGGACATGCTGCCGGACGGCCGCATTACAGTACGCTCGGCTCGGCCGGCCGGACGAATCGCCGATGTCTTCGGCTTCCTAAAGCGAGAGGACGGGCCGTCGCTGTCGATTGACGACATCGGCGCGCTGGCCGCCCGGTCCTGGGCCGGCAAACGGTGAAGGTAATCGCGGATACCAACGTATTGGTCCGAGCGATCATGGGCGACGACAAAGGACAAAGCGAAATCGCCCAGGCTACCCTGGCGAACGCGGAATGCGTCGCGCTGCCGCTTCCGGCGCTGTGCGAACTGGTCCGGGTGCTGACCCAAGGCTATAAAATCGATACCGGCGGCGTGTGCGAAGCACTCCGTCGCCTGATTTATGCCGGCAATGTCTCGGTCAATCGTCCCGCGGCCGAAGCCGGGCTGGCGCTATTGGCAAGCGGAGGCGATTTTGCCGATGGCGTCATCGCCTATGAAGGCAACTGGCTTGGCGGCGAGATCTTCGCCTCGTTCGATAAGAAGGCCGCGAAGCTTATAAAGGCCCAAGGCAAGCCGGTTCTGTTGCTGGAATCGAACGCAACCGCACATTGAGATCGTGTCGTGAGAGGCTTCCTGTAAACCGCGTTCCGGTCCACGCCGCGGGCCGGTAACCGCCCGGACGGTTGCCGTGACCGGAAAACCGGGCGCACACTCGTTCCGCAAGATAAAAACGTCCGGAACCTCGATGCCTCACCGCGATCCGGCCGCCCGCGAAGGGCGGCGTTAAGCCGATGCCGGAAACCGGTGTTGTTCCGCATCGCGGCCTGATCACCGCTTCGGCCATGCTGGCGATGCTGATGCAGACCCTGGATTCCACGATCGCCAATGTGGCGTTGCCTTACATGCAGGGCAGCATGTCGGCCTCGTCCGATGAGATCACCTGGGTGCTGACGTCTTACGTCATTGCCGCCGCGATCATGACCGCGCCGGTTGGATGGATGGCGCGCCGGTTCGGCCGCAAGCGGCTCTTCATCGGGGCGGTGATGGGTTTTACCGTGGCGTCGATGCTGTGCGGCGCGGCGCAGACCCTGGAACAACTGGTCGGCTTCCGGCTGCTGCAAGGCATGTGCGGCGCCGCCATCGCCCCATTGTCGCAGGCGACGATGCTGGACATCTACCCGTTTTCCAAGCGGGCGCAGGCGATGGCGATGTTTTCCATGGGCGTCACGCTGGGGCCGGTCATGGGGCCTACTCTGGGCGGCTGGCTGACCGATGCCTACAGCTGGCGGTTCGTGTTCTACGTGAACCTGCCGTTCGGCATTCTGGCGATCGTTGGACTGATGGTCTTCATGCGGGAAACGCCGTCGGAAGCCAATTTACGGTTCAGTTGGTACGGCTTCGCGATGCTGGCGACGGGCTGCGGTTTTTTGCAACTGATGCTGGACCGGGGCCAGGAACTCGATTGGTTCGCATCGGGTGAAATCATCGCCGAGGCAACGATCGCCGCGCTGGGATTTTACTTGTTCATTGTCCATATGACGGTGGCCGATAAGCCGTTCCTGTCACCGGGGCTGTTCAAGGACATCAATTTCAGCTCCGGCATGGTGATGGTGTTTTGCGTGTCGTCGGTGATGCTGTCCTCATCGGCTCTGCTGGCACCGTATTTGCAAAATCTTGCGGGTTACCCGGTTTATACCGCCGGCTGGGCGATGGCGCCGCGCGGATTGGGCACCATCATGGCGATGTTCCTGGCCAGCCGGCTGGGCATGCGGGTCGATCAGCGCAAGATCATGGCATGCGGTCTGTTGGTACTGGGCTGGGCGCTGTGGCAAATGAGCACCTGGACCCCCGATATCACGCAGGCGCAAATGATGGCGACACTGGTGCTGCAAGGGTTTTCTGTCGGCCTGGTGTTCAATCCGATGTCGGTGATGGCCTATACGACACTGTCGGCGCAGATGCGGGGGGAGGGGACGGCGCTGCAATCGTTGGCCCGCAATATCGGGTCCGCCATCGGCATATCGGTCACGTCGTTTACCCTGTCGCGCGGCGTGCAGGCAACGCATGCCGAGATCGTGGCGGGGATCACGCCGTTCACCCGGACCCTGCAAATGGGCGATGCGGCATCGCGCGTGCTCAACCCCGCCACCCCGCATGGCGCGGCGATGATGGACGCGCTGGTCAACCAACAGGCGGAGATCATCGCCTACAATAACGACTTCCGGCTGATGACGCTGACCGTGGTGCCGCCGATGCTGCTGTTGTTTCTGATGCGCCGCCACCGCCGGCCGGAGGTGGCGGCGATCGGGGACGATTAATACCAGGGGGCCGTCGATCCCCTCATTCTGCCGGGATCGACGGCCCCCTGGTATGCGTGCATGCGCAAATTCCGCGGGAATGCTTCGCCGCGGCTAAAATCCGCTATGCTGGCGTCAAATGCCTGATCCGGGGTGCCACATCCTGCGCCAGCAGCCGCATGGACGTGTGCCACGCGTCCGGCGTGTCGGCGTAGTCGAACCCGAACACCAGCAAATTACCGAAACCGCCGACCTCATTATAAACGCGCTCCAGCTTTTCGGCGACTGTCGCGGGCGAGCCGATCAGCCAGTTGTGTTTCGCGCAGTATTCCGGGGTTACGTCGGAATCGGCCACCGACGGATCGTGCTTGAGGTATTCCAGAAAACCGAAATTCCCCAGCAGCGGCAGGAAATACTCCCGCATCATCCGGCCCATCATGCCGCCGACGGACAAACGCATCGCTTCCTCGTCGGTTTCGGCGACGAAAACTTCCCGCACCATCCGCCAGTCCCGCCGGTGCGGCGTGCGTCCGGTACGCTTGGCGCCTTCCTCGACCGCCGCCCAATGAGTCGCCACATAGGCCGGGTTCAGGTTCAGGCTTAGCGGCAGAAACCCGTGTTCGCCGGCCATTTTCAGCGTGTCGGAATTCTTCGACAAACCCGCCACGCCGATCGGCGGATGCGGTCGTTGCAACGGTTTCAGATGCGGCTTCAGACTGCCGAACATCGGTTCCGGCTTGTCCACATTCCAGTATTTGCCGGCATGGTGAAACGACGGCTCGTCGCTCCACAGGCGCAGGATGATGTCCAGCGACTCCCGCGTCATGTCGCGGTTGGTGCCGGACATGCCGTCCACGTTGAACATGGTCCAATCGCTGGGCAGGCCGGATGCGGCGACGCCGAACATCAGCCGCCCGTCCGACATATGATCCAGCATCGCCACCCGGTTCGCCAGTTCGGCCGGATGATGGTAGGGCAGCAAATATCCGCCGGGACCGATGCGCAGGCGCTTGGTTTGCAGCAGGGCTTGCGCGATTAACAGGTCAGGTGCCGGGTTGGGTTCCCAGGGCGCGGTGTGATGTTCGCCGACCCACGCTTCGGTGTAACCGAGTTCGTCGGCCCAGCGCAGGGTTTGCAAATCCCAATCGACACCGGCCTTCAGTCCTCGTTCCGGCGGGTGCGATGGCATCGTGAAATAGCCGAGTTCCATGGAAGTCCTCCTGTCCTCGCACGCTCTGCGGCGTGCGGGGCAGATAGCAAATCACACTGGCGGCTTACGTCAAGGCATGCTGGTCCCGCCGATAAAGCCCCGATCGAACGACCGCCGGCGAACCATTCCTGACGCGCCGCCGCCTGTCGGCCCAGGGGATCAATGCTGCCCCAACATATGCCGCCCGATCTCTTGCGGGTCCGCGCCCTTCGCCGGCATTTCATGCACGACCTGGCCTTCGTGCATCACCACGATGCGATCGGCGAGTTCCAGAATTTCATCCAGGTCCTCCGAAATCAGCAACACCGCTGTCCCGGCGTTGCGGGCCGCCATGATCCGGGTGCGGGTTTCCGCCACCGCCTTTACATCCAGTCCGAAGCACGGATTGGCGACGATCAGCAACCGAACATCCCCGTCCAGTTCGCGGGCCAGCACACACCGCTGCACATTGCCGCCAGACAACACCCCGATCGGCGCGCTCGGTGATGGCGTACGAATGCCATAAGCCGCGATCATATTCCGAGCACGGGCGGCCATGCCGGCGCGGTCCAGCCAAGACCGGTGGGATTTGCCAGGACCCACATCGAAACCGCGCAGATTGAGGTTGTCCACAACCGTCATCGACGGCACACAACCGTTCCGCAACGGTTCTTCCGGCAGCACCCGCACGTCGTGCGCCAGGGATTCCGTCCGGCTGGCGCGGTATGGCGCCCCGTCCACCGTGACCGATCCGGACTCCGCCGGACGCTGCCCGCCCAGCACTTCCACCAAATCCTTCTGCCCGTTGCCGGACACACCCGCTATTCCGACAATCTCCCGCGCATGCACCTCGATCGAACCGATCGACAAGCCCTTGCGGCCGGCATCGGGTGCGGTGCGCAGACCGGACACGACCAGGCGCGCTTCGGCCGACGGAATACCCTGGCGTTCGGGGTTTTTCGGCGCATGCGGTTCCCCGATCATCATCGCCGTCAGGTCGGCCGGTCCAAGATCGCGCACCGAACCGGAGCCCGCCATCCGGCCGCGCCGCAGCACCGTGACCTCATCGACGAAAGCGGCAACCTCCTTCAGCTTATGCGTGATGATCACGATGGTCAGCGCGCCCGAATGCGCCAGATCGCGCACCAGGCCCAGCATTTCCGTCGCTTCGGGTGGCGTCAGAACCGAGGTCGGTTCGTCCAGCACCAGAAACCGGCGTTGCAGGTAAAGCTGCTTGACGATCTCGGTTTTCTGCCGTTCCCCGGCGGCGAGACTGCCGACCTGAACCTCCAGCGGAACCTTGAACGGCATGGTTTCCATAAACCGCTTCAGGCCGGCAATTTCCGAACGCCAGTTGACAATGTTCGGCACGTTCTGCCGGGACATGACGAGATTCTCGGCTACGGTCATCGACGGGACCAGCGTAAAATGCTGATACACCATTCCCAAACCCAGCGCGTCCGCATCGGCGGGACGCTCGATGGACGCTTCCCGCCCATCGACAATAAATTGGCCCTCATCCGTTCGGTAATAGCCCAGCAGGCACTTCACCAGGGTCGATTTGCCGGCGCCGTTTTCGCCCAGAAGGCCGTGCACGCTGCCCGGCCTGACTTTCAGCGAAACGTCCGATAAGGCATGGAACGAGCCGAAATGCTTGCCGATGCCAACCGCCTCGACACCGATCGCCGTTGTCATGGCAAACCCGCCAGAAACGTCGCGCTGTCGCTGACGGCACCGAACACGCCGCCCTGCATCTGGATCATGTGCAACGCGGCTTCATGATTTTTGGGATCGGTCGCACCGCAGCAGTCCGACAGCAATAGGCACTCGAACCCGCGGTCATTGGCGTCCCGCATCGTTGTGTGGACGCAGACATCGGTGGTGATGCCGCACAGGACGATGTTGGTTATTCCGCGAGTCCGCAGTACAAGTTCCAAGTCGGTAGCATAGAAACTGCCTTTGCCCGGTTTGTCGATCACGATCTCGCCCGCCAACGGCGCCAGTTCGGGAATAATCTCCCACCCCGGTTCGCCCCGCGTCAGGATGCGCCCGCACGGACCGGGATCGCCGATGCCCGCGCCGATCTGACGCGACCGCCAACGCTTATTGGCCGGCAGGTCCGACAGGTCCGGACGATGTCCTTCGCGCGTATGGACGATGAAGTAACCCTTCGGCCGCAGCGCCGCCAACACGCTGGATATCGGCCCGATCGGCGCTCGGGTCAGCGACAGGTCGTAACCCATCTTATCGACATAGCCGCCGGCGCCGCAAAAATCGGTCTGCATGTCGATGACGATCAGCGCGGTCGTGGCCGGCGACAGCGATCCGTCGAACGGCCAGGGATAGGGGGTAGATGCGATGGTCGGCATGTCTAGCGTCCGATCGACAATTGCCCGGGCATGCCGCGCAGGGAGCGGCCACCGCGAGCGGTGATGATAAGCACAACCAAAGTAACGACGTAGGGCGCGGCGTAGAACAGATAGTAGCCCCAGGTGATTCCCACCGTCTGCAACGATGGCCCCAGCGCGCCCGCGGCGCCGAACAGCAACGATGCGTAGATACAGTTGATCGGGTTCCAGCGCGAAAACACCACCAGCGCCACCGCCATCAAACCCTGGCCGGACGACAACCCCTCGTTCCAGCTACCGGGATAATACAACGACAAAAACGCGCCGCCGATTCCAGCCAGCGCGCTGCCGCATGCGGTGGCGATAAACCGGGTGCGATCGATCGGCAAACCCAGCGCCAGCGCCGCGTCCTGGCTGTCGCCGACGATGCGGATTCGCAGTCCGGCCCGTGTGGCGTTGAAGCACCAGTGCAGCCCGATCGCGGCGGCGATACCGACCAGGAACAAGGGACACACAAGCAGGGCGTTGCGCACCTGCGGGCTGGCGGACCAGAAGCCGAACGGAATGCCCGGCAGCAGGGTGGCACTCGGTTGCACATACGGTTTGCCGAAAAAGAACGCGATACCGGTCCCCGCCAGCATAATGGCGATTCCCATCGCCACGTCGTTCACCTTCGCCAGCGAGCACACCTCGCCATGCAAACCGCCTAGTAGCAGGCCGGCCAGTGCCGCCGCCGCCACGCCGGCCCATGGACTGCCGGTTTCATAAGACGTGGCATAGGCAACCATCGCGCCCAGGACCAGAACACCTTCGTTGCCCAGGTTGATGCGGCCCGATTTCTCGGTCAGGCATTCGCCGAGGCTGACGAACAAAAATGGCGTGCTGACTCGCAGGCTGCCCGCCAGCATCGCCAGCAAAACCGTCGCGATAGAGCCGGACATCAGGCGGTGCCCCTCGGCTGGAACCAGCGGAACCGGCCGTACAACGTGTCGCTTGCCAGGATCGAAACGAAAATCAGCCCTTGCAGCACCTGAATGGTCGCATCCGGCAGGCCCATGCGCCGCTGCAATAATCCACCCGCCGCGCCAAGGCCGCCGAGGAGAATAGCCATCGGCATAACCGCCAGCGGATTGAACCGAGCCAGAAACGCAATCAGAATTCCGGTGTAGCCGTAACCGGCGTTCAACGAGGCGTTCGCCCGTCCGTACTCCGCCGCGACCTCGATTGCGCCCGCCAGCCCGGCGCAGCCGCCGCCGATCGCGCAGGCGGTCAAGATCAGTTTGGTGACCGGCAATCCTTGCAGTTGCGCCGCCCTGATATTGCCGCCGGTAACGCGGGACGCGAAGCCGAAACCGGTGCGGTAAATCAGCACCCAGCATACGATGCAGGCGGCGATGCCGGCCGGCATTCCGGGATGCACGTCCAGCCAGGGCACCGTATCCAGCATGTTCTGGTCGCCGATGCCGTAAGTGGACGGCTTGTTCAGGCTGGCCGGATCGCGCAGCACGCCCTCCACGAAATGATTGAACAACGCCAGTCCGATATACGAAAGCACCAGGCTGGCGATGACTTCGTTGACGTTCAGCTTCGCCCGCAGCCAGCCGCTCAGGCCGATCCAGAACGCTCCCATGGCCGATCCGGCGATGGCCATCGCGGCCCAGACGATCACCGGGGCGGTGTGGATCAGCGGCAACGCCGCGACCGTCGCCGCCAGGCCACCCAGCACAATTGCGGCCTCCCCGCCGATGATGACCAGCCCGAGTTGACCCGGAATGGCCACGCACAGAGCGGTCAGCAGCAGCGGCGAGGCGCGCTGCACCGTGTTTTGGACAGAGAACCAACTACCGAACGCGCCGCGCCAGACCAGATCGAGAAAGTCCAGCGGCGACTGTCCCAGGGCCAGCAGAAAAACCGAGAACAACCCAACCGCGCCGGCCAACGCGGCCAGTGGAACCAGCACGGCTTCCGCCGACCGGCGCAGCGGATACCAGACGTCCGCCACCCGTGCCGGCGGGTTGGAAACCGCCGGTGCCAAGGTGGTGGTGCTCATGCGATGGCGCCGTTCACCCCCTCGACCAGATAATTCTGCGATTCGAGTTCCACCGCGGTTTCTGGATAGGATTTCCCTGCGGGAATAACGACGTTGCCTTTGTTGTCTTTCATCGGTCCCTTGAAGACGGCGAACCCGCCCTTCACGATCTCGGCCTTCACCGCCGTGACGTTCTTTCGCCCGGCTTCGGACAAAGCGGGTCCGAAGGGCGACATTTTAACAAAGTTCTGCGCCAGTCCGCCACGCACGAAATTCGGCAGGGGTTTTGCCCCCTGTTCGTCGGCGATGAACTGCTTATAGACGGTGATCCAGTTCCACTCCGCCCCGGTCAGATAGCCTTTGGGCGCCAGTTTGGATTGGTCGGCGTGATAGCCGCAGGCATAGATGCCGCGGCGTTCGGCCGTCTCCATGATCACCTTCGGGCCATCGACGTGACAGGTCAGCACGTCGATACCCTGATCCGCCAGGCTGTTCGCGGCTTCCGCTTCCTTCACCGGCATCGACCATTCGCCGGTGAAAATAACCGTTGTCGTAATCGACGGATCGACCGACCGGGCGCCCAGCGCGAAACTGTTGATGTTGATCAAAACCTGCGGAATCGGCTTGGCGGCGATAAACCCGATCTTTTTGGTTTTGGTGGCATGGGCCGCGGCGATGCCATTCAGATATTGGCACATCCCGATATAGCCAAAATACGAACCGGTGTTCATCGGGTTCTTGTCGGTCCACAGGCCACCGCAGTGGCGGAACTGGATGTCCTTATACTTGGCGGCCGTTTTCAGCATGTACGGGTCGAAATAGCCGAAGCTGGTCGGAAACAGCAGGGTCGCTCCGTCCAGTTTGATCATGCTCTCCATGGTTTTCGACACGTCGTCGGTTTCGGGAACCTTTTCTTCTTCGACAACCTTGATTCCCGGCATTTTCTTGAGCATGGCGGCGGCTTCGGCATGCGCCTGATTGTAGCCGTAGTCATCCTTCGGGCCGACATAGATGAAGCCGGCAACGAGGTCCTTAGCGGCTTTCGCCGGGTGCGCGGACAGGCCGGCGGCGGCGAGGCCGGCAACGCCCGCTGTTCCTTGCAGCAGGGTGCGGCGTGAAATCCCCGTGTGGGTAGGCGGCGTGGCAGGCATACTGTTCTCCCTTTCGTCGATCGTGTTGGTTCCACGCCACGCCGGTCTGGCGTGGCGGATGGATGTCAATCCGGTTCGGAATCTTCAAAGCAAGGTCCATGCCATTTCGCCGCGCGGGGGATGAATGGAAAATTGGATGGGGTTGGCACCGATATGCTCACAAAATTGGCATTGAGGCAGAAAACGAGCCATTACCGCCGTGAATGTTACCGTTGTCCGGTGTTGCGTCAGTCACTTGCCGCGAAAATCGTCCCCGTTTTGTGAACGCACCGCGATCGGCCGCCGGAAAAATGACCGCTTGGTAAGCCGGATCGCCGGAGAAACTGTTGCGCGCATTCATCAACCGCGACAGTTCACGGTCTGTCATGCCTTTGTGGTGACGTACTTGGCACATTGCTTGCTGATACCGGTCGTGTGCGAAGCAACGTTCCCACCTCGCCGTCCGACAGCGGCGGCTGACCCCTTGGGATAAACGATAAGGACAAACGATGAAGCTAAGATATTCTTTATTGGCGACGGCCGCGCTAATGCTGGGTGCGGTGCAGGCGCGCGCTCAAAACTTCAGCGACACGGTGATGGGCGTCCGCGACAGCATGTTCGATACCAATGTCGGCGGTAATCCAGGGTCTGAGAAGGGGACGCGCAACGTTAACAAGGTTATCGTTTATTTTGGTAATTTCGATGTCTGGGACTATGGTTCCAACTTCTTCAACGTCGATACGCTGCTGTCCAATCCGAACGAGGCCGCGAACAATTCGCCAGGGGGTTCTACCGAGTTCTACGCTGTTTACCGGGGCCAGTTAAGTCCTGATAAAATTTGGGGCGTCAGTACGAAGTTCGGTCCGTTTTCCGCCGTGAATTTCGAATTTGGCGGCGATCTGGAATCGGAAAACACATATCTAGCGCCAGCTAAAAAGGATCTCGTGCTTGGACCCAATTTTCATTTGGATCTGCCGGGCGGGGGTTTTTTGAACACCGGTATCCATGCGTACAAGGAATGGAACCACAACAGCTTTCTAACGCAGCCGAATCCGAGCTATGCTATTGTGCCGGAATTTGAGTTTGTTTGGCTGTATCCGCTGAAATTCACCGGTTTGCCGCTGGATTTCCGGGGGTTCGCGAATATCACGATGCCGAAAGGGAATGGCGGTTCAGGCCCCGGTAACGCCACCTCCACCGAAATGCTCGCGCGGCCTCAGATACAACTCGATCTCGGTTCCATGCTGTATAACAAGCCGCACAAGCCCGACGTATTTTTTGCCGTGGAGTTGTGGCACAACAAGTTTGGTTACACGTCAAGGCAGCTTTCTGGCACGGATGAGGTCGCGCCGACGATTGGTGTCGAGTTCCATTTCTGATAAAGTCCTGGAGGCGGCTCACGTGGCCGCCTCCTTTGAACTTTAACAAGGCATGGCCGGGAATTCGCGATGACCGATACGCTGCTTGAATGGGCCAGCCTCCTGGTTCGCTGGACCCATGTGATCGCGGGCATCGCGTGGATTGGATCATCGTTTTACTTCATCGCGCTCGATGCGGGCCTTCAGGCGAACCCCCGGCTCGATCCGCGCGTAAAGGGGGAAGCCTGGCAGGTCCATGGCGGCGGATTTTATAATATCCAGAAATTTTCCGTTGCCCCGGAATTCATGCCCGAACACCTGACATGGTTCAAATGGGAGGCGTATGGAACCTGGATATTTGGCTTCGCACTGCTGATACTGACCTATTACATGAATCCGTCTGTTTATCTGATCGATCCTTCGATAATGAACATCGATGGCGCGGACGCCGTAGTCGCGGCGGCGGCATCTTTGCCGATCGGTTGGTTTGTCTACGATCGTCTGTGCCGGTCATGGTTCGGTCGCAAAACCGCCCGCTTAGCGATAGCGGGCTTCGTGTTATTGTGTGTCGCTACCTTTGGCTATACGCATGTATTTAGCGGCCGGGGCGCATTCATTCAGGTGGGCGCCCTGGTCGGGACGATCATGGCGGCGAACGTGCTGGTCGTTATCATCCCCGGACAGCGCAAAACGGTCGCGGCCTTGCTGAAGGGCGAGGAACCTAATCCAATCTGGGGTCAGGTGGCCAAACAACGGTCGATCCATAACAATTACCTGACCTTGCCGGTCGTGTTCACGATGCTGAGCAACCATTATTCGTTTACGTATGCGTCCGCGACGTGGAGCTGGCTGATCCTGGCATGTATCTTTATCGCAAGCTTTCTGGTGCGGCACTGGTTCAATACGCTGCACACAGGCGCGACGCCCGATTGGCGCCTGTGGCCGGCCGCGGCCGTGCCGGTGGTGTGTGCGATTGCCCTCGGCGCGATGGGCCGGCCAGCCCTGCCGGCGGCCGAAGCCGGCACCGCTGTCGCGACGTTTGCCGATGTCCGGCAGATTGTCGAACAGCGTTGTCATGCCTGTCACGCGGCCAGACCGGTATTTCCGGGTTTCGGCGAACCGCCGAAAGGGGTGATGTTCGATACCGCCGAGCAGATCAGGCGTCAGGCGCCGCAGATCATGGCGCAGGCGGTGCAAACGCACACAATGCCGCTCGGTAATGTCACCAGTATCACGGATGCGGAGCGTTCTGTCCTGGGGTCATGGATCTCGGCCGGGGCCAGCCTGAACTGACCGCGCGGCTTGAAACGGGTGCCCCCATCTATGCGCCGCCGCCGTGCACGGTATATTGCGGTGGTTATCAGGTATAAACCGGGAGCGCCGGACCTGGATAGCGAACCGGCTACGGAGACCGAAGCATGAAGATAAAGCCCGCCTTCCATGCCGCCACGGTGGCAGCCTGCCTTTTGCTGGCAGGGTTGGCATGTCCAGCCAGCGCCTTCGCCCAGAACGATGCTCCCCGCGGCGACAGCGCGGCCACGGCGGCCAAACCGAAGGCACCGGCCGCGAAGACGCTGTCCCCAGCCGATCGGATCGAACGGCATATCGCCCATTTGCATGCGCAATTGCAGATTACCCCGGCGCAGCAGACACAGTGGGATCAATTCGCTCAGGTCATGCGTGACAATGCCAACGCCATGGGCCAGGTCGTGGATCAACGCGGTGCGAAGTTTGCCACGATGAATGCGGCCGATAACATGCAATCGTATGTTACGATCGCTCAGCAGCACGCACGGGATACCGAGAAGCTCGCCGCCGCATTCCAGACATTATACGACGCGATGTCGGACGCGCAGAAAAAGAATGCGGATGCGTTTTTCCGCGCCCGGGGCGATCATCCGACACATCGGAAAGGATGATCGATAGCTGGCCGGGATCCGTGCTTATCGTGTTTCCGGCCAGTCCCCGGCCGGGCGCGAACAGGCATCCAGCGCCGATTGCAGCATCCACGCGGCGGCTGCCCGGTCCACGGCCTCGGCTCGCTTGGCTCGGGTCAGGTCGGCTTCGCCAATCAGGAACCGGTTGACCGCCGCGCTCGATAGGCGTTCATCCCACAATGCGGCGGGTAATCCGGTGGCATCCGACAGCGCAAAGGTCCAATCCCGCGCCGCCTGAGCCGCCGGTCCGGCGGTGCCGTCCATCGACAGCGGCAAACCAACAACCAAGCCGTAAGCGCCTTCCCGCAATGCCAGAGCTGCGATTGCGGTGGCATTGGCCGTTAGCTTTCCCCGCTTGATGCTGCCATAGGGGGATGCCAGCCCTCTGCGCACATCCGACAGCGCCAGCCCGATGGTGCGTGTGCCGAAGTCTATACCGATCACGCGTTGGTCGCGCCCCAGCGTTGCCAGCAAATCCGTCAGGTTGAACACAGCCATGCGCGCCGTTATGGTCCCGGCTTCGCATCCATCCAAGGATTCTCTTGCATGTCGCTCGATCGCGCGACCGTCCGCCGCATTGCCTCGCTCGCCCGTATCCGGGTGGAGGACCGAGAGGAAGAGCCGCTGTGCCAGGAACTGAACGGCATCCTCGGCTGGATCGAGCAGTTGAATGAGGTGAATATCGCCGGTGTTCCCCCGCTGACCGGCTCCGGTGGCCTGGCCATGGCGCTGCGTGCCGATTTGGTGACGGATGGCGGTTATCCCGAGATGGTCCTGGCCAATGCCCCCGAACGGGTTGGCGATTTCTACGTTGTGCCGAAAGTCGTGGAATGATGCTGACCGATCTGACGATAGCCGCCGCCCGCGACGGGTTGCGCGCCAAGGCGTTCTCGGCCGTCGAACTGACAATGGCGCATCTGCATGCGATCGAGGCATTGAACCCGCGGTTGAACGCCTACATCACCGTGAGCCATGCGCGGGCCGTCGATCGCGCCCGAGCGGCCGATGCGGCGCTGGCGGCCGGGGATGCGTGCGCCTTGACCGGCATTCCGCTGGCCATCAAGGATTTGTTCTGCACCGAAGGCGTCCGCACCACGGCCGCCAGCAAAATCCTCGGCCCGTTCGTGCCGCCCTATGAAAGCACTGTCACGGCCAATTTGTTGCGGGATGGCGCGGTGTTCCTCGGTAAGGCGAACCTGGACGAGTTTGCCATGGGTTCATCCAATATGACATCCGCTTACGGCCCCGTGGAAAACCCCTGGAAGCGTCGCCAGGATCCCAATGCCGTGCTGGTTCCAGGCGGTTCTTCCGGCGGTTCCGCCGCGGCGGTGTCCGCCCGGTTGGCGATGGGCGCGACGGGCACCGATACCGGCGGTTCGATCCGCCAGCCTGCGGCGTTTTGCGGCATCGCCGGGATTAAGCCGACATACGGGCGATGCTCGCGCTGGGGCGTGGTGGCATTCGCCTCGTCGCTCGATCAGCCCGGACCGCTGGCCCGTTCGGTGGAGGATTGTGCGATCCTGCTCGGGTCCATGGCGGGGCACGACCCGAAGGATTCCACCTCGGCCAATGTTCCGGTTCCGGATTTCCGGGCTGCGTGCCGCCGCGGCGTGAAGGGTCTGCGCATCGGAGTTCCGCGCGAATACCGGCTGGATGGGACCCCGGACGCCATCGAGCGGCTGTGGCGGCAAGGCATCGGCTGGTTGCGCGACGCGGGGGCCGAGATCGTCGATGTATCGCTGCCGCACACCAAATACGGTTTGCCGGCCTATTATATTGTCGCCCCGGCCGAGTGTTCATCGAATCTGGCGCGTTACGATGGCGTGAGGTTCGGCGCGCGCGTCGCTGGGGGGGACTTGCGCGAACTTTACGAACGTAGCCGGGCGGAGGGTTTCGGGGCGGAAGTGCGGCGGCGGGTGCTGATCGGGACGTATGTCTTGTCGGCCGGTTATTACGATGCTTATTACATCCGGGCGCAGAAAGTCCGGACGCTGATCTTGCGGGATTTCACGGATGCGTTCGCGACGGTGGATGCGCTGGTGGTGCCCACGGCGCCGTCGGCCGCGTTCGCGCAAGGCGAGAATATGGACGATCCGATCAAGATGTATTTGAACGACGTATTCACAATCCCGGCCAGCATGGCGGGTGTGCCGGGCATGTCGGTGCCGGCCGGTTTGGACGCGGATGGTCTGCCGCTTGGGTTGCAAGTGATCGGCAGGCCGTTCGACGAGGAAACGGTTTTCGCGGTTTCGGCGGCGATCGAGCAGGCGGCCGGCTTCACGGCGGTTCCGGCGCTCAGGGCAGGGGGGTAACATGGCGATCGATCTCGACTCGAAAGCGACCAAGGATCTTGAAACGATCGTGGCGAATTGCGTGCGCCTGAACCGGACATCCGATCCGGTTTTCGCGGCTGCGAGCCAGATTCTGGAAACGCGCAAAACCGGCGAATACAATATGGAAAAAACCATCGCGGCGATCCGCCGGCGAGGGCGGCTGCGAAGCTTCCTGTGTTACAAGGACGTGGCCGACGCCAGCGGGCTGAACTGGGTCCGGTCGCGGCGGGGCGTGGGGGCGCATCTGGATGCTCTGACCGTGTTTGCCGCGGAGCACGGATGGCCGAACCTTACGTCGATCGTTGTCCACAAGGACAAAACCGAGACCGGCGAAATGACCGCGGATCATCTGAAAGGGTTTCTGGACGGGGTGAGGGCGGCTGGCCAGGATATCGATATCGACGATATGGCATTCCTGAAGCGCGAGCAGCACCGGGTGTTCGCCTGGTGCCGCGAGGAGGCATAAGCCGTGGCCTATACGATCGAAGGCAGCGATGGTGCGTGGGAGGTTGTCGTCGGCCTGGAAGTCCACGCCCAGGTCATTAGCAATGCCAAATTGTTCAGCGGCGCCCCCACTGCATTCGGCGCCGCGCCGAACAGTCAGGTCAGCTTCGTCGATGCGGCGTTTCCCGGCATGCTGCCGGTTGTCAACGCCGCGTGCGTTGCACAGGCTGTTCGCACCGGTCTCGGCCTGAACGCGCACATCAACCTGGTCAGCCGCTTCGACCGGAAGAACTATTTTTATGCCGATCTGCCGTCCGGCTATCAAATCAGTCAGTTCGAACATCCTATTGTCGGAACCGGCGCCATCGAAGTCGAACTGGCCGATGGTTCAACGAAAACAATCGGCATTACCCGGCTGCATCTGGAACAGGATGCCGGGAAGTTGATTCACGATCAGCACCCCAGCAAGACGCTGATCGATCTGAACCGGTCGGGTGTGGCACTGATGGAGATTGTATCCGAACCCGACATACGCAGCCCGGAAGAAGCCGGCGCCTATGTTCGCAAGCTGCGGTCGATTTTGCGATATCTGGGTACATGCGACGGCAACATGGAGGAAGGGTCCATGCGCGCCGACGTCAATGTATCCGTCCGCAGGGCCGGCGAAGCCTATCGGACGCGGTGTGAGATCAAGAACGTCAATTCGATCCGCTTCGTCATGCAGGCGGTGGAAGCCGAGGCGATTCGCCAGGTGGAGGTTTGGGAGTCGGGCGGGACGGTGGTGCAGGAAACCCGCTTGTTCGACAGCGGGCGTGGGATCACGCGGCCGATGCGGTCGAAAGAGGACGCGCAGGATTACCGTTACTTTCCCGACCCGGATTTGCTGCCATTGGTGCTGGACGAAGACTGGGTCGCGTCCCTGAAAGCCGCGCTGCCCGAATTGCCGGATGCCAGGCGGACCAGATTCATACAATCGTACGGTCTGACACTATATGACGCCGGGGTTTTGGTCGCCGAGAAAGCCACAGCCGATTTTTTCGAGAAAGTTTGCCGCGGCCGCGATGCGAAAGCGGCCGCCAACTGGATCGCTGGCGATTTCTTCGCGGCGATGAACCGGCAGGGACGTTCGATCGAGGATCCACCCGTGACGGCGGACGCATTAGGCGGCCTGCTGGACCTGATCGCCGATAACACGATTAACGGCCGTATCGCCAAGGACGTGTTCGAGGCGATGGTGGCAACTGGCAAAAGTGCCGCCGCCATCGTCGATGAGCAGGGGTTGCGTCAGGTCACCGATACCGGGGCAATCGACATCGCTGTAACGCGGGTTCTGGCGGCGAACGCGGCGAATGTGGCGTTATACCAAGCGGGCAACACAAAGCTGTTCGGCTTTTTCGTCGGTCAGGCCATGAAAGCGATGGCTGGGAAGGGGAATCCGGCGCTGATCAACGAAACCCTGAAGCGTCGATTGGCCGAACCGCGGGAGTAGGCCGGCCGGCGGAGCACGCCCCATCCGGCCAGCCTGTCCCCTACTTGCGGATACGAATAATCTTGATTTTTATGATCCAGATCACCATTATCTTCGGTAGGGTAACCCGATGAGTCATGATCATCGATACCTCCTTCGTAAACAGCGGCCAGGGAATTCTGGCCGCTGTTATCGTTTAGAGGTATCGGGTTAATGCACTGTTAATCGGGCGATACGGGTGGACGCTGCCGAAAGCGTCGGTGCCCTGGTGCAAAATCGATAATGCCAGATCGACTATCGGCCAGCCGTGAATGAGTATTTGGATCGGATTCGGCCGATCCGCCGCCCGAACCGGTATCGGTCGTCAACGCCAGTATCAATCCATTGAAAAACTGGTCCCACACCCGCAGGCAGACTTGGCGTTCGGGTTGCGCACGGCGAAGTGGCTACCCATCAATTCGTCGGTGTAATCCAGTTCCGAACCGTTCAACAGATCCATGCTCACGGCATCCACAACGACCCTGGCCGATCCGCGCTGGATGATCAGATCGTCGCTGCCGACCTTCGGATCAAGCTCGAAGCGGTATTGGAAGCCACTGCAACCGCCCGCCAATACGGCGACCCGTAAAGCGGCTTCGGCGACCGGTTTGGTGTCGGCGACGATTTCCGCGATACGGGCGGCGGCGCGATCGGTAACGGCAAACTGTTCCATACCTAGAGATATAGGTTATCCGGCACCGGAATTGAAGCCATCCGGTGCAAGGTGTATCCGGATAATATGTTTGTCCGACCCACGCTGGCCCACTATGCCGTTTCCCCCGCCAACGCGCGCGGCCGGCTGCATCATGAACCGGAAGCGGAAACCCGCTCCCCCTGGCAGCGCGACCGCGACCGGATCATCCACAGTTCGGCCTTCCGGAAACTGCAATATAAAACGCAGGTGTTCGTCAACCACGAAGGGGACTTCTACCGCACCCGTCTGACCCACAGCATCGAGGTCGCGCAAATCGCCCGGTCCATCGCCCGGGCCCTGGGACTGGATGAGGACCTGACCGAAGCGCTGGCCCTGGCCCACGATCTGGGCCATCCGCCGTTTGGCCACGCCGGCGAGGACGCGCTGAACACCGCCATGAAGCCGTTCGGCGGCTTTGACCACAATGCGCAAAGCCTGCGCATCGTTACCTTGCTGGAAAGCCGTTACGCTGCCTGGGACGGCCTGAATCTGACATGGGAAACGCTGGAAGGGCTGGTCAAACACAACGGCCCGCTGCGTCATCCGGCGCCCTACATCGCCGATTATAACGACCGCCACAAGCTCGATCTGAATACCCAACCGGGTGCCGAGGCGCAGGTTGCCGCCATTGCCGACGACGTTGCCTATCATTCCCACGATCTGGACGACGGGCTGCGGGCCCGGTTGTTCGCGGTGGACGACCTGAAGCATCTGCCCGTTGTCGGCGCGTCGCTTGCGGCCGCGCGCATGTCCAGTCTGGACATGCCGCCTCCACGCCTGCGGCATGAGATGCTGCGGCGCGTGATCGATGCGATGGTCAACGACCTGATCGCCGAATCCGGCAAACGGTTGGACAAACTGAATCCCGACGGGCCGGATGCGATCCGCCGCCACAAGCAACGGGTGATAGGCTTCAGCCCGGCGATGGCGGACTCCAACCAGGCGAT
Organism: Pseudomonadota bacterium; assembly: GCA_021805565.1. Classification (GTDB taxonomy): domain Bacteria; phylum Pseudomonadota; class Alphaproteobacteria; order Acetobacterales; family Acetobacteraceae; genus Rhodopila. Next base: position 72,356 of record JAJZFA010000024.1, on the reverse strand, counting down.
CAAGGACTTCCTGTTCGCACGCATGTACCGTCACTGGCGGGTCAACCGCATGTCGGCGAAGGCAAAGCGGCTGACCGAGGATCTGTATCGCCTGCTGCACACCGACCCCACGCTGCTGCCGGACGATTGGCGCGCCCGCGCGGGGGAGCCTGGAACGCAACGCGCCGCCACGATCGTCGGCGATTATGTGGCGGGCATGACCGACCGGTACGCGATGGACGAACACAAGCGGCTGACCGATATCGGCGTGAACGGTTAGCCGCCGTTCCCCTGGCGGCGCAGCCCAGGTGCGACCGCGGCCGCCGCGGCCGCTGTGTCGAACGGGGTGCCCAGGAAAGCTTCGAGCCGAACGGCCATCGCGGCCGGATCGGCCAACGCGGCGTTATAGTCGATGGCCAGCACCGGGAGATCTTCGCGCCGCTCCAGCCATGTGCGAACTCGCGCCATCTGGGTTGCGAAGGATCGGATCAAGGCCGCCTCATCGCGCCCGGCGCCGAACCGGCCGAGGCGCACCAGCATCGCCCGTTGCGACGCCACCACTTGGGCCAGCGGGCGGTGTAAGAACACCAGCCGGTAAGACAGGCCGGCCGGAAGGTACGGTAGCAGCGGCGCCACGATCTTCACGGCACGACCGCTCGCGGCGGCGAGCCAGCCTGACTCCCGGTGTAAGGCCGCCGCGGCGGTGTGCTCGAAATAGCCGAACGGGTTGTCGGAGTCGGGCACGCGTTCACCGTCGGTAAAAGCGGGCAGGCCGGCGGCACCCAGAATCTGCATCATCATCGACGTGCCGCTGCGTGGCAGGCCGGTGACAACCGTGACAATGCCGGCGCGCCCGGTTGGGGGCGGTGCAAGACGCTCCCACGGCGGTAACGGATTGGGTGGCGCCGTGTCCCGCTCCGGAGCGATCGTGGCAGCGGGTAAGCGGACGCGCAGCCTCGCCTGTTCGGCTCGCGCCATGTGCAAGCTTGCCTCGCCAAGCCGTGCCGGGTCGCGCCGCAGCAAAGCGGCCAAGCCGGCGTGCGCTTCGGCAAACTCCGGCGCTTGCGCCAGCGCAACGCGCAATTCGCGCTCCGCCCCGGCCAGGTCTCCGCGATGCAAAAGCGCCAGGCCGAGCAGCCGATGCATCCGTGGCTGCGTATAGACAAGCGCGAGCGACCGGACCGCACAGTCCGCAGCCCGCGCGTGCCGTTCGGCCTGGAAATGGAGCCGCGCTTCCAGTGCCAGCGCGCGCCAGTCCTCACGGTCGCGCCTGCGCAGGTGGCGAATGAGGTCCATGGCCCGGTCCGCCATCCCGATCGCGGCGAAGCTTTCGGCCAGGAACAATGCCAGTGCGCGCCGCCAGCGCGGGCGAGCGGCCAGCGCGCTTAGGATCGGGCGAATCGTTTCGTGATCCTCTTTCCGGCCCTGCGCGAGCAGAACGGTGCAGCGCAGCAGCATCCGTTCGGTGGCGAACCCGCCGACCTTGCCTGCCAGCACCCGGCGTTCGAATTGTTCGCGGCGGACGGCGGGGTCGCGACCGGGCGATGCGTGCGAGGGAGCATCCGGTTCGCTGAGCGCCCGATCGGGCCGCTCCGCCCGGCGCCGGTTCAACTCCGCGGCGGCCCGGCTGTCGATGCCGGTTGCCGCGGCATCCAGCAGGTCGAGCCGGTGAATGGCCTCGGGGAATTGGCCGAGTGCCACCAGGGCGTGGATCAGATGGCGATGATAACGGATTTGCTCGTTATCCTCGCCGGCCAGCGTGCGCAGGATTCCGGCCGCAGCCTCGGTTTCCCCGGCATCCAAATGGCTGCGAGCCAGATTATACCGGTTTTCCGCCAGGCAATCGCGCACCGCCGCCGCGGCGTCGGCACCGGGCGGCGCTATATAGCCAAGATCGATCAACTGGCGCAGTTGGTCGGCCGCGGCGGCGCCGTCATGCCGTGTTTCCGGATCGTGCCGTCCATCCGGACCGGGCACGTTTTCCCAACTGGGAATACGGGGCGGCAGGGTGCGGTCGGAGAAGGCGTTGACGAGCACCTTGCCATCCATGTCCGCCCCTGCCGGCAGGCCGAACAGGTGCAGCAGCGTGGGTGCGATATCGAGTACGCTGGCACCGTGCAGCACTTGTCCGGCCGGAACGCCGGGCGCGCGCAGGCAAAAAATCCCGAGATCGCGGTGTTCCACGGCCGGGCCGGCGGCCTCGGCCGGAATGTGATCGGGCAGCATGGCGTCGGAATGGAAACCGTGGTCGCTGACCACCATCACCGCGCACTCCGGTCCGGCCAGCGCGATCAACCGGCCCAGCATCGCGTCGTGCCAGCGATAGGCATTGGCGACGATTGGCCGAAGGATCGCGGGGTCCACCGGATCCCCCGCGGTGCGGCGCTTGCCGGCGTGATAACGCATGAAGCGGTGGGAGAAATGATCGATGCCGGCGTAGTACACTGCGGCGAAGTCGAACCGCTCCCGCGCCAGCAGATCGGTGGCGGCGTTGTGGATGCTGAGGGTTTCGGCCACGATGCCGGCGAGGTCGTACAGACTGCGGTCGCGCGTCTGATCGATACGCTGCCAGTCAGGGACGAACATCGCCAGCATCTCGGCGGTGATTTCGCTTGCATGCACGCGCAGACTGGCGAGCGCACCGGCCAGTCCGGGCGGATGCACCGTGCCTTGCGGCATGGGGCAGCCGGCCGGCCCGGCGGCATCGAGCGGAAACAGGTCGGAGACCATGGCGCCGGCAATGGGTTCGGCCGGGTGGGACGGCCACCACCCAACGACCAGGGAGCGTTTGTCGTTCTGGTTCAGGATATTCCAGATCGCCTTTGCGGTGCGTGCCAGATTGCCGATGGGGCGCAAGCCAAGTCCATCGCCGGTAGGTTCGGTAAACCCCAGGATGCCATGTTGTACCGGCCGCTTGCCGGTAGCGATGGAGGTCCAGACCATCGGGCTGAGCGGCGGCTGGATGGTGGCGATGCTGGCCCGCGCACCATTGGCCAGCAGGGCGGCGAGATGCGGCATCTCATTCCGTGCCAGCAGTTTATCGATGATTCTCCAGTCGGCGGCATCCCAGCCGACCAGAAGAACCCGGCTCATGCGGTCCCAGGGGAACCCGGCGGTTGCGGTGCGGCAGCGATCCGGCGGGTGGTGGCCGCGCGCCAGCGCCGCGTACCGGCGGCGCCAAGCGCGAGGGCTGCGAGGCCGGAAAGTTCCAGATCGAGGCTGGACGGTTCGGGGACAGGGTTGCCGAGCGAGCCGGCGGGAAGCAGCGCGCCGGAGGTGTCGTAGGCGGCGCCGATAAGGGTAATGTCCGGCCCGGCGGCGGGGTCCGCCAGACTGAGTTCCAACCAGCCGTAATCGATTTTGCGGGTGGCAGTCTGGAACTGGAACAGCGCGTATCGGTCGGTAAATGGCTTGGGACTGGTGAGGGTACGGACGGGTGGATGGGCCGTTGCGGTGGAACCACGGTGCGTACGGGCGAATAGCGCCGTCAGGCCGCCGGTTTTGGCGTTTAGGGCGGTGGCGCCCTTGGATACAAACGCGACCCGATTGACCTGACTCCCCGATGAAGCGGCGTGAACGGGCCGGAACCCGATCGACCCGCCGATCGATTTCTCTGTAATGGAGCGGCTACTGCCGACGTTAGGCCCACGTACCAAAGTGAAGGCCGGATGGCTGGATCCGACTTTCGTTGTTAAGTTCACCGTTGCTTTGGTTGCGAAGCCACTTGAAAAACCGACGTTCACGTTCAGCGGGACGTAGATCACGGCGCCCTCCGCCCCTCCGGGTCGGGAAGCGAGGGCGGCACCGCTTAGGGCCACCAGGGATGCCAGTCTCTTATTCCGGAGACGATTCCGCATTTATCTTCCCCAAACGATATCCATAATAATGACAGATTCATTTTTCTCATCAAAATGAAAAAATGTTCAAAATTTTTTGCTAGAATTTTAACAATATCCGCTGCAGCCGATCCTTGTCGTCTGAACGCACCGATGGAGAATATGGAACGTCCCCTCGTTCGGTGTTACGCGCTGGATAACAGGTATAACATTGTCACGAACGGTATGGCTTCCGCTGCGGTGCCAGCTAACCCTTGATTCCGTGGCGCGGACTTTCCTCTGGTGTGTCGCCTCGCAGCCGGGAATCGAGGAAACGCTCGGCGCCGGAATCGGACCGCCCGAACCCCGCTACGCGCAGGCGGGGTTCATCGGCAGGAATGCCTCCGCCGCCGGCAGCGTGCCGATAGCGGTGTAATAATCCCACGGCGACCGGCTCTCGTCCGGGCGCTTCACCCGGTATAGCGTTATGTCGTACAACAGCCGTCCATCGGCGCGTAAAGTGGCGTTTCGTCCGAAATAAGCGACTGGCATCGCGCGCATCGCCTTATTGACCGCGACCGGATCGTCCGTTCCCGCCTGCGCCATGGCTTTCAGGAAATGCAGCGTGCAAGCGTAATCGACGGCCTGGTTCTTCGTCGGGGGGGCTTTCCGCTCCGCCATGAAGCGTTTGGCGAATGCCCGCGATTCATCGGATTGGTCCCAGTAAAAGCCAGACGGGAAGCTCAGGCCCTGCGCGACATCCAGCCCCAGCGCATGGATGTCGCTGATATAAACCAGATAACCGGCCAACTGGACGCCGCTTTTGCGCAATCCGAACTCCGCCGCCTGTTTGATCAGGTTGACCTGATCGCCGCCCACCGCGGCCAGCCCGACAATCGCGGCCCCGGAACTTTGCGCGGCGACGATCTGCGAGGAAAACTCGCTGTTGCCGATGGGAAATTTCACGTCGCCGACAACCTTACCGCCGTTCGCCTCGATCGCCTTGGCGGTCAGCGATTCCAGCGCCGCGCCGAAGCTGAAATCGACCGTAATGAAAAACCAGGTCCGGTTGCCGGTGCCGGTCGTCAGTTTCGCCACACCGGTGGTCAACGCATGCGTATCGTCCGCCCAGTGACTGCTGGTGGGCGAGCAGTTCTTCGAGGTAAATTCGCTGATGGCCGCGGCGGTAATCATGACCGTACGGCCTTTTTCCCGCGCGATCTGTTGGACGGCGGCGGCGACCGGCGTGACGGGCAGGTCGATAATCGCATCGACGCCGGAATCGTACCAGCCGCGGGCGATCGATGCGGCGATATCGGGCTTGTTCTGGGTATCCGCGTGCAGGATTTCGATCGGGCGGCCGAGGACCGTACCGCCGAAATCCCGCGCGGCCATCTGGGCAGCCAGGATAGACCCGGCCCCGCCGCTGTCGGTATAGGGCCCGTTTTCGTCGGTCAGCACGCCGATCCGCACGGGGCCGGCCGTCGCGGCCCAGGTGTTGAGCACCGGAAGTGCCGCGGCTAGCGCCGCGCCGCCGAGAACGGCGCGCCGGCCGGGATTTTTATCGCGCATGGTTACATCCTTTAAGCCACCGGTAACGGTGATCGATTAGGGCCGGGTTGGATCGAAGTGCTTTCGCAACGCGCGGCCATAGGTGCCGTAGTCGGCCTGCCGTTCGTCCAAACCGTAAGCATAAGCGGTGACAGACTGGCGGAACCGGGTTTCGAACATGAACGCCAGCGTGCCCTCCAGTTTGTGCGGCTTTAGGTCGGCTTTGGCGGCAGCCTCGAACGCGTCGCGATCCGGCCCGTGCGGCAGCATCGTGTTATGCAGGGAAAACCCGCCCGGCACGAATCCGCCCCCGGTCTTGCCGTCATAGACCCCGAAAATCAGGCCCATGAACTCGCTCATGATGTTCATGTGATACCAAGGCGGGCGAAACGTATTTTCGGCGACCATCCACCGTTCCGGAAATATCACGAAATCGATATTCGCCGTGCCCGGCGTTTCGCTAACAGACGTCAGAACAGTAAAAATGCTCGGGTCGGCGTGGTCGAACAGCACCGGCCCAACCGGGGAAAACCGGCGCAAATCGTATTTGTACGGCGCGTAGTTGCCGTGCCACGCCACCACGTCCAGCGGCGAATGGTCTAAATCCGTCTCCCACAGTGCGCCGCCCCATTTCACCGTCAGCCGGCAGGGCGCCTCGCGATCTTCGTACGCGGCGACCGGAGTCAGGAAATCGCGCGGGTTGGCCAAACAGTTGGCGCCGATCGGGCCGCGTTCCGGCAGGGTAAAGGCGCTGCTATAATTCTCGCACAGGTAACCGCGCACGGCGCCGCCGGGTAGTTCGGCGGAGAACTTCACGCCGCGCGGTATGACAGCGATTTCGCCCGGCCCCGCGTCGATAATGCCGAATTCGGTGCGCAGCCGCACGGTGCCTTGCTGCGGTACGAACAGCATCTCGGCATCGGCGTTGTAAAAGTATTCGTTCTCCATCGACCGCGTGGCGACATAGATATGGGTCGCCATGCCCGCCTGTGCGTTGGCATCGCCAGCCGTGGTGATCGTGCGCACCCCTTGCGGGAAGGTCAGTGCGGTGGTTGGCACGGGGATCGGGTCCCAGCGCAGCGGCGCGGGCGGAACCCGGATTTCGGTGCAAGGGGCCGAACGCCACAAGCCGGCATCGGCCGGACGAAAAGTGCCCCAATGAGCAACGGTCGGACGGATGCGATACAGCCAGCTTCGCTGATTGCTGGCACGCGGGGCGGTAAACGGGGAGCCGCTGATTTGTTCGGCATAGAGACCGTAAGCGCAGCGCTGCGGCGAATTGCGACCGACAGGTAGCGCGCCGGGCAGCGCCTCGGTCTCGAAACCGTTGCCGAAGCCGGACAGATAGCCGGTTCCGGCCACTAAACCCACGATCTGGTCCATGAAATGTTCTCCGTCGTCATCGTTATGGCCGGGTAGGCGTCACCCCGCAACGCTGGGCGAGCAGGGCACCGACAGATAGCCGCGAAACCGCACGCGCCCGCCGCGGACCGGCGGTTCGGTCAGGGTGTAGTTGGGAAAGCGCCGCAAGAAACCACCGATAGCGACCGCACCCTCCAGCCGAGCGAGCGACATGCCGGCGCATTGGTGGATGCCGGTGCCGAAGGCAAGGTGGCGGTTGGGCGTGCGGGCGATATCCAGCTTGTCCGGTTCGGGGAAAATCGAGGGGTCCCGGTTGGCCGCGCCGATGCACAGCGTGACGCGGGTACCGGCCGGCATTGCCACGCCGCCGACCTCGGTTGGCTCCACCGAAATCCGGTTGCCTAGCTGGTTGGAACTGTCGAAGCGCAGGATTTCCTCGACCGCGGTTTTGATCAGGCCAGGATTTTCCACCAGCTTGCGCCGTTCCGCCGGATGATCGTGCAGCGCCACCAAACCGTTGCCGATCAGGTTGGTGGTGGTTTCGTGACCGGCGTTTAGCAGAAAAATGCAGTTATGCAGCAGTTCCGGGGCGGTCAGACGCTCGCCGTCCGGCTCGCCCTGGATCAGGCGCGTCAAAACGTCTTTGTCCGGGTCGCCCGGATGCGCGCGGCGATCCGCCGCCAGACCGTCGAGGTAGGCGAGAAAATCGCGCACCGCGCGGTTGCCGGCATCCTGGGCCAGCGGCGATACGACCGGTTCGAGCGCGCCCAGGATGGCCAGCGACCAGTCTCGCAGCGGTTCGCGTTCGCCGGCCGGAACGCCGAGCAGATTGCCGATGACCTCCACCGGAATGGCGCTGGCGAAGTCCGCGATCAGATCGGTTGACGGCCGCCCCGCGATGCGGTCCAGCAGACGGTCCACCAGAGCGGTCAGGCTGGGTTCCATACCGGCGATGGCGCGCGGCGTCAGCGCGCCGGAGATCAGTTTGCGAACGCGGGTATGCAGCGGCGGGTCGTTGAAAACCAGGCTCGTCGTGTGATGGTCGTACAGCGGCGAGTCGCCGAATTTCGGCCTGAATTCTTGTTTCTTATCGGAACTGTAGGATGTCGATGCGCGATAGACGGTTTGCAGGTCGTTATATCGCGTCAGGAAATACGATCCGTTGCGCATGCGTTTGACCGGCGCGTGAGTCCGCAACGCCCGATAAACCGGGTAGGGGTCGTCGCGGAAAACCTCCGGCAGCGATTCGATATCGAAAGATTCGGCGATCGCGCGGTCCATGGATTTCGGTTCTGGTTCTGCCATGGTTTGGCGGCGTTTCATTCTTGCAGGAGGAACTGAATTACGTATGATAGTATCGTTTACCGTCTGCAAGCTACCTGGAACGAGCAGGAGATGCGCCGTTCCGATGCCTGACAACGATGTCGTGCGACCCAGCGGCATTCAATCGCCGGAAACCGGCCTGACCGCGATGCTGGCCCTCGCTCGTCCCGGTGCGCCGCACATGCTGAAAGCCTTCGCCGAGGCGGCTGGGATGCCGGCAAGCAAGGCGCATCGTTACATTGCCAACTTCGTCCGCACGGGGTTCGCCGAACGCAATCCCAGCCACAGGCGCTATCGGCTCGGGACGGCGGCGCTGAATGTGGGGATAGCGGCGCTAGCCGGGGTTGATGCGGTGCGTTTGGGGTCGGAAGCAGCGGCGCGCCTGTGCGATGAAGTCCATGAGACGGTGGCCCTGGCGATCTGAACCCAGTGCGGGCCGGTGTTCGGGCGAATGGAAGAATCCAGCCGGCCGGTCACCGTGAATGCGAAGGCCGGATCCATCATGCCGATGCTGGCGTCTGGCACGGGGCGGACCTTCGCTGCGTTTCTGCCGCCGGCGATGGTGGATGTACTGATCCAGCGCGAACTGGCCGATAGTCGGCGGCGGGCCGCGGCCGGCAACATTCGGTCGCGAACAGCATTGACGGTGTTGCTGGATGCTGTGCGCCAGGCCGGGATGGCGGGCGTGACCGGGGAAATGATGCCAGGCGTGCATGCATTGAGCGGACCGTTGTTCGATCGAACCGGTCTTACTGTGGCCTGCCTGACCTGTATGGGCACGGCCTGGCCGTTCGATTCGGTCCTGGATGGGCGCGTTGCGCGTGCGTTGTTCGCGGCGGCACGGCAGGTTTCGGCCCAGATGGGAGATGTTACCCCAGGTTGATCGCGGTTCTACCAGAGCCGTCGGACACCGTAGGCGTCGAAATTCCGTTCGTTCGACACCAGGACGAGGCCGTCCAGCATGGCTTGCGCGATCAGCATCCGGTCGAACGGATCCTTGTGCGGGCCAGGAAGCGCGCCGGCAGCCTGCCCATGTTCAAAACTAATCGGCAGACGCCCGAAGCCCTGTGCGATGACAACGCCCATGATGTCGGCGGCGATTACCGTGGCACCCGGCAGTTTGCCGATGCGGATTTTCGTGGCGATTTCCCAGGCCGAGGCCGCGCTGACGAAAACATAATTGCCAGCATCTTCTATCGCGCTTCGGGCCGGCACGGACAGTGCTGAATCGCCCGCGATCCACCAGAGAAATGCGTGCGTATCGAGCAACAGGGCCAATGCCTATTGCCCCCACGCGGCAAGCTCATCGTCCGGCAATGGCTCGAAAAACGCGGGACCGACCGATACCACGCCCCGCAGCGCGCCGAATTGGCGCTTCGGGATGTCAGCGCGGTAGGGCACGATCTTGGCGATTGGTTGCTTGCCGCGTGCCAGCACAATCTCCTCGCCGGCCTCGACCCTCGCGAGAAGCTGCGATAGCGTCGTCTTGGCGGTATGAATCGTCACGGTTTCCATAACCCATGCTCCTAGCTAACTTTATTTAGCTAACAATCCCGAGCAGGGCAATCCCCCGAAATTGGCTTATAACGCGCATCGGAAGTGTCCCCTTGCGAGATCGAATGGCGTAATGATGGAATACTGCGGTTCGCATGCGAACTCGACGCGAACATTAACCCAAGGGCATCAAGGTTCGGCGACGAGGAGATGTAGCGACAAACATCACAACCGATGAATTCCACAGTGAGTGAAAATATATAGCGTGGCTTACGGAGAAGCGGGGCGACCAACAGCCAATGTTATCGAATGTCATCCAAGATTATCACGGCTTCGGGTTTTCACCCCACCATCGAGTTGGGCCTGCCAAATGCCCCCTTGGGCGCAGCGATGACAGGCCAGTACCATGACCCCTTCGCCTCAAGGGACAGATAGGCCGGATCGGTTCGTCACGCCGCCGCCGGACGTGTCAGCACCCCGCGTCGGATCTGATCTTCCTCGATCGACAGAAACAGCGCCCGAAAATTGCCATGCCCGAACCCTTCGTCGCCCTTGCGTTGGATAAACTCGAAAAAAATCGGCCCGATTGCGGTCGCGGAGAATATCTGTAGCAGCACCTTGGTTCGTTTGCCCTCCGTCGCGTCCGCCGCGATGGCGGCTTCGCCGTCCAGCAGAATGCCATTGCGCTGCAACCGGTCCAGCGGTTCGCCATGACCGGGAACCCGCTCCCCGACACGATCGTAATACGTGCCCGGCGGCGATGGCATGAACGCCAGTCCGCGCGACCGCAACGATTCCACCGTTTCATAAATATCTCGGCAGCCACAGGCCAAATGTTGAATACCCTCGCCCTTGTAGGCATGCAGATATTCCTCGATCTGACTGGTATCGTCCGCGGATTCATTGATCGGAATGCGGATTTTCCCGTCGGGACTTGTCAGCGCACGCGAAAATAAACCGGTATATTCGCCTTTGATGTCGAAGTAACGGATTTCCCGGAAGTTGAAAATGCGCTCGTAAAAGCCGGACCATACGTCCATCCGGCCGCGTCCGACGTTATGCGTCAGGTGATCCAGATAGAACAGGCCCTGACCGTCCGGCTGCGGGTCGGGCGCGCCAAGCCACTGGAATTCCGCGTCGAACGCCGACCCTTTCGCACCGTATCGGTCGATAAAATACAGCAACGACCCACCGATACCCATCACCGCCGGCACATCCAGCGCCCGCGCGCCGCCGGCCGGCTCCGCGCCGCCTTCGATCGCCCGCCGGTAAGCATGCTCCGCATCCACCACCCTGAATGCCATCGACGGAGCGCTCGGTCCATGCGCCCCGGCAAAGCGGACAGCGTGACTACCCGGCTCTTCGTTGATCAGGTAATCCACGTCGCCCTGGCGATACAGCGTAATCGCCTTGGTGCGGTGCTTGGCCACCGCCACGAAGCCCATCGTCGAAAACAACGCGTGCAGTGCCGCGGGGTCCGGGTGGGCAAATTCGACAAAGCCGAACCCGTCCGTGCCGGCGGGATTGTCGGCGGTAATGCGCGCGGCGGGCGCGTCGTGCGGGAAGGGACCCATCGGATATGCTCTTCGTTGCCTGACGGCAGTATGGCTTGGCCAGCCGGCGCATAGTGTGCGAAATGGTCCGGTATCGACGACGATCCGCACAAAATTCGCGGCTGACGGGGATTGCATGCAAGATTCTCCCGGACTGGACTCCTTCGATCTGCGCCTTTTATCGGCGCTGCAGGACAACGGGCGGCTGACCAACCAGGAACTGGGGGACCGCATCGGCCTGTCGCCGTCGCAGTGTTCCCGCCGCCGCATGGCCTTGGAAACGGCCGGCCTGATCCGCGGCTATCGTGCGGACCTGGCGGCCGAGGCCCTGGGCTTCCGGCTGCTGGTCTTCATCAGCGTAACCCTGGCCACCCACAGCGGCGACAACGCCCGCGCCTTTCGCGCTCTGGTCGGCCGTATCGATGAGGTGCAAGAAGCCTACGCGCTGACCGGCGATGCGGATTATCTGCTGAAAGTGGTGGTGCCCGGCCTGAACGATCTGTCCGCCCTGGTGAACGACGTGCTGCTGCCACATGACTCCATTGCCAGGGTGCGGTCGTCCATCGTCCTTGACCGTCTCAAGGAGTCCGTCCGCCTGCCGTTCCGGACGCCCGGACGCTCATAAACCGCAACGAAAAAGGAGAAAGCCATGGCGGAAATAGACGGGTATGAAGTGCTTGGCCTGGGACTTTACTTCGAGGATTTGCCGGTCGGACGGAAATTCCGCACCATCGGCCGGACCTTGACCGAAGCCGATCTGGTCAATTTCATCGGCGTGACCGGCATGACCGAAGTGCTGTTTTCCAATACCGAATTCCTCCGCACCGAAAGCGATATCGCGCAACGCGTCGTTCCGGGAGCGATGGTGTATGCGTTCGCCGAGGGATTACTGGTCCACGCGACCATGCAGCATACCGGCTTCGCGTTTCTCAACATGGAACTGAACGTCGCCGGCCCCACCTTCGCCGGCGATACGATCCACGTCGAGGCCGAGGTCGTGGAAAGCCGGCGCAGCGTCAGCCGGCCCAACCGGGGGTTGGTGCGCACCTTCAATCAGGTGAAGAAACAGGACGGTTCGGTTGTCGTTACCTACAATCCGCTTCGGATGGTCAAGGCCCGTTCGGCCGGGCCATAGCGACCAAATCGCGGATCGAACCGATCGGAATTACTCGGCCGCCGCTTTCTGTGCCGCCATATCGGTGGAATACCGCAAATGCACCGGTGCGTTCGCCTCCCACGGGTCGTTCAGGCCCAGGCTGGCGCCGTATGCCTTGATGGCCGGCATCACCTCGCCGCACAGCAACTGGATGCACCGGCGTCGGTCTTCCTTGTTGACATTGCCGTCGTTCGCCCAGATTCCCATGATGCCGGGGCGGGTTTCCCGAACCAGATACTTCAGCCGTTCGATCACCTGCGCCGGCGTGCCGGCAATGATCATCGTATCGTTCACCTGCTGCTCGAAGGTCGGGTTGCCGCGCGGGTTTTTCGCCCGCCCCGTCGCGAATTCGACAAAACCCCGGCGGCCGGACGGCGAGAAATATCCCGCCGGGTTGGCCCAAACCGGGTTCGCCAGACCGGTGAATTCGCCCTGCATCCACATGAACTGGCGCGCGTTTTCCATCGCCTTTTCTTCGGTGTCCTGCACATGCACGCGGATCAGGTAACCGAAATTCTCCGGCCCGGCCGTATAGCCGGATTCGGCCGCCGCTTTGTCATAGGTCTCGTGAATCGTTTTCGTTGCTTCGATGGACGTGTTCAGCGCGATATATGGATACCGCTGCTGCGCCGTCCAGATCACCGTTTCTTTCGACAGCACACCGGGTATCCACACCCGCGGATACGGCTTCTGCATCGGAATCGCCCACGGGTTGACGACGCGCTGCTGGTAATGCGTCCCCTCCCACCGGAACGGCCCTGGCTGGGTCCATGTCTTTTGCACCAGATCGTGAGCTTCCATGAACCGTTCGCGGTTGAACGCGGGGTTAACGCCGTTTGCCAACTGCTCCTGCCCGCCGCCGCGCACGAAGCCGGACACCAGCCGCCCCTTCGATATCATGTCGATCATCGCCAGTTCCTCGGCGAGCTGAACGGGATTTTCCGTCAGCGGCAGGGGATTCCCCAGAATGACGATCTTCACGCGCTTCGTTGTCGCGGCCAGGATGGACGCGAACATGTTGGTGCGGGCCTGCATGCAGAACGGCGCATTGTGATGCTCGTTTAGCATGATGCCGTCGGCACCGCAGTCCTCGGCCAGAATGTATTCTTCCAGGTATTCGTTATATAGTCGGCTTCCTTCCACCGGATCGAAGTGACTGTTGGAGAAGGTCAGCGCCGTCGCGCCATAGTCCAGCCCGGCCTGCGCATCGTAGGCCGACATCGGCTGTTCGGTGAAATACATCATATGCATGGTGGAAGCCTCCTTCAGCTGCGCGTCAAGAAGTCGATCGTCAGTGCGGCGACCGCATCGGGCTTTTCCATTTCGGCGAAATGTCCGCACTCCGGAATGGTTGTCAGCGTGGCGTCGTGCAGTGCCCGCGCATAGGCGTGCCCGGCGCTCAGCGGCACGATCCGGTCGTCGTCGCCCCAGATAATCAGCGCCGGCGCCCGTACACCGCCCAGCAGATGCGGCAACGTCTGGCTGTACATGTAAGGTTTCCAGGCGGTCCGGAAACTCATTTCGCGGGCGATATCCCACGCCTCCAGTTGGTCGGTGGACACGTCGCCATAGATCGCGGCGAAAGCGGCCTCGTCGTGAAAACCCGATTTGGGATACACGATGTAGGACACAATGGCCTGATCGGCGATATCGCCCTCCGGAGGCTTGATACCGGCGGCGCCGACCAGCACCAGTCTGCGATAATCCCGCGGCGCCAGACTTGCCATTTCCGCGGCGATCCAGCCGCCGAAACCCAGCCCGACAAGCGACACCCCGGACAGCCCTAGATCCGACAGCAACCAGGCATGAACGGCGGCGATATCGCGCGGGTGGCGCATCCAGTGTGGCCGCTCCGACTTTCCCCAGCCGGGATGATGCGGGATGATGACATCGAATTTTGTCGCCAGGGCGTCATAGAACGGCAACCGGTCCACGGTGCCGATATCGTGATGCAGCACCAGAACCGCCGGTCCGCTTCCCCCGCGGGTCATATGTAACTCGATGCCGGCGATTTCCCTGACCATTCCGGTCCAGACGACGCTCATGCTTGCGTTTCCCCTTCGGCGATCGACTGGGAAAAAGGATACCCATCGGTAGCGCGCGTTGTCGAATCCGGCCGGTCACACCATGGCGCGCGCGCCGCCCGCGATTGGCCGATTCCCTTATTGCTGGCCGTCGCCTAAGTTGCTCTCCGAATCGGCTGGAGCCACGCATGGACACACTTCAAGCGCTCGTCATCGCCATCCTTCAGGGGGCGACCGAGCTTTTTCCTGTCAGCAGTTTAGGGCATGCGGTGGTGCTGCCGGCGTTGTTGCATTGGGGGATCGACCAGCGTTCGCCGGAGTTCCTGCCGTTTCTGGTCATGCTGCACCTGGGAACCGCGACGGCTTTGCTGGGGTATTTCTGGCAGGACTGGTGGGCGATCCTGACCGGATTGCTTGGCATCGGCGGTGCCCATCAGGTGGCCGAGAGCAGGCGGGTGTTCGTGCTGGTGGTCATCGCGACCATCCCGGCTGTGGTGGCTGGATTTCTGTTGGAGAAATTCGTGCGCGGACTGTTCGGGTCGCCGGCGGTGGCAGCGGGTTTCCTGATCGTGAACGGATTTTTGCTGTTCTTCGGAGAACGATTGCGGGCACGCGGCGGCAACCGGCAGTTGTCCACGCTGACGCGCATGGATGCGCTCACGATCGGGGTGTGGCAATGCACCGCGCTGATCCCCGGCATTTCGCGATCCGGCGCGACCATCGCGGGCGGATTGTTGCGCGGAATCAACCATGAGGGTGCGGCGCACTTCTCCTTCCTGATCGCCACGCCGATCATCCTGGGGGCAACGGTGCTGGAGGTGCCGAAGCTGATGCACGAACATGTGCCGCATGGCGTGCTGGCGATGTCGGCAATTGCCGCCGTGGTGGCGGGCATTACCGCGCTGCTGAGCACAGCCTTTCTGATGCGGTATTTCCGCCAGCACGATTCCTGGGCGCTCAACCCGTTTGCCTATTATTGCGTGGCGGCGGGTGCGGTGAGTCTGGGCGTGTTATTTCTGTTTTAGCGGCAGGCGCGCTGGATGGTTCGCGCCGCGCATCGTGCGTTATCCACCCAGCGCCGCTCGCACCGCCGCCAGCGCCGCATCCGCCTTGTCGCCGTCCGGTCCTCCGGCCTGGGCCAGATCGGTTCGGCCTCCGCCGCCCTTACCGCCAACCGCGGCCGAGGCGACGCGCACCAGATCGACGGCGCTGAACCGATCGGTCAGATCGGCCGAGACGGCGACGACGATGCTGGCCTTACCCTCGGCGGTGGAAACCAGCGCGACCACGCCCGATTCCTGTTGCTTGCCGATCGCGTCGGCCAGGCCTTTCAGATCCTTGGCCGGCACCTCTCCCAGATTGCGCGCGGTCAGCATGACGCCGCCGATATCCTCGGCCGCCGCGGCCCCGCCGCCGGTTGCCAGTTTCTTCTGCAATTCCGCCACCTGGGCCTGCAATTTGCGGCGGTCTTCCAGCAGCGCGGCGATGCGGTCCGGCACCTCGGCGGGGGCGGCGCGCAGGGCGCCGGCCACGTCGTTCAACCGGCCGGCGGTTTCCGCGATCAGCGCCTCGGCCGACGCGCCGGTCACCGCCTCGATCCGCCGGACGCCGGCGGCGACGGCGGATTCTCCGACGATACGGAAATAGCCGATATCGCCGGTGCGGCGGACATGGGTGCCGCCGCACAGTTCGATCGACCACGCCGCTTTGGTGCCGTCAGGTTCGCCCATGGCCACCACACGGACTTCATCGCCGTACTTCTCGCCGAACAGCGCCATGGCGCCTAATTCGACCGCCGCGGCGGGGGTCATCAGCCGTGTGGTAACCTCGGAGTTTTCGCGGATGCGGGCATTTACCTCGGCCTCGGCCCAGTGCAGTTCGTCCGCCCCGATCGGCCGTGGCTGCGACACATCGAAGCGCAGCCGGTCGGGCGCGTTCAGGCTGCCCTTCTGTTGGACATGGGTACCTAGTTTCCGTCGCAATGCCTCATGCAGCAGATGCGTGGCGGAATGGTGTGCTCGGATTGCCGCCCGCCGACCATGATCGACAACGGCAACGACGGGGATACCCGGACGTGCGACGCCGGCTTCGACGCGGCCGAGATGGACGAACAGGTCGCCGAGCTTTTTCTGCGTGTCGGCGATCGCGATAACCAGCCCGTCCGGGCCGGAGATGATGCCGGTATCGCCCACCTGACCGCCGCTTTCGCCGTAGAACGGGGTCTGGTTCAGCACGATCGCGACGTCGGTTCCGGCCGATGCCGTTTGGACGCTGGAACCATCGGCGACAATGGCGCGAATTTCGCCTTCCGCGCTTTCCGTAGCGTAGCCGAGGAATTCCGATGCGCCGGCCTGTTCCTTGATTTCGAACCAGACCCGTTCGGTGGCGGCATCGCCGGACCCAGCCCAGGCAGCGCGCGCACGGGTGCGCTGTTCAAGCATGGCCGCCTCGAAACCGGCCAGATCGACAGCGCGCCCTTGTTCGCGTAACGCGTCCTGCGTCAGATCGAGCGGGAAGCCGTACGTATCGTACAGCCGGAATGCGATCGGGCCGGGCAGGGCTTCCTTGTCGCCCAGACGACCGGTTTCTTCGGCCAGCAAATGCAGGCCGCGTTCCAGCAGGTGCTTGAACCGGGTTTCCTCCAGGAGCAACGTGTCCGCTATCAGTGCTTCCGCGCGTCCCA
This sequence comes from Pseudomonadota bacterium, assembly GCA_021805565.1. Lineage (GTDB taxonomy): Bacteria > Pseudomonadota > Alphaproteobacteria > Acetobacterales > Acetobacteraceae > Rhodopila. Next base: position 55,416 of record JAJZFA010000024.1, on the reverse strand, counting down.
GTTCGGGATAGGCGGCGCCCATCTGCCGGATCAGCGCCGGGACAAGCCGGTGCATCACCGGCTCCTTCGCGCCCATCATCGTCGCATGCCGCATGGCTCGGCGCATGATGCGGCGCAGCACATAGCCGCGCCCTTCGTTGGACGGCAGAACGCCGTCGGCCATCAGGAACGATGTGCTACGCAGATGGTCGGCGATGACGCGATGGCTGGTCTTGAACGGACCGTCTGGATCCTGTCCGGTGGCCTCCGCGCTGGCCACGATCAAGGCGCGGAAGACGTCGGTGTCGTAGTTGTCGTGCTTGCCTTGCAAGATGGCGGCGACACGCTCCAGCCCCATGCCGGTGTCGATGGACGGGCGCGGCAGCGGTACGCGGGTACCGGGCGGGCCTTCCTCGAACTGCATGAACACCAGGTTCCAGATTTCGATGAACCGGTCGCCGTCCTCATCCGGACTGCCGGGGGGGCCACCAGGGATGTGGTCGCCATGGTCGTAAAAAATTTCGCTGCACGGGCCGCAGGGGCCGGTGTCGCCCATGCGCCAGAAATTATCGGATGTCGGGATGCGGACGATCCTTTCGTCGGGCAGGCCGGCAACTTTCTTCCAGATCGCGGCGGCGTCTTCGTCTTCCGAAAACACCGTGACCAGCAGCTTATCCCTGGGCAGTCCGAAATCGCGGGTGATCAGCTCCCACGCGTACGGAATGGCCGCTTCCTTGAAATAATCGCCAAAGCTGAAATTACCCAGCATTTCGAAAAAAGTATGATGGCGGGCGGTATAACCGACGTTATCGAGGTCGTTGTGCTTGCCACCGGCGCGGACACATTTCTGCGCCGTGGCGGCGCGCATGTAGGGCCGCTTTTCCTGGCCGGTGAAAACATTCTTGAACTGCACCATGCCGGCGTTGGTGAACATCAGCGTCGGATCGTTGCGCGGCACCAGCGGCGAACTGGCCACCGGCTGGTGGCCGTTGCGGGCGAAATAATCCAGGAAGGCGGCGCGGATGTCGTTGCTGCTGGCCATGGCGGTCAGATTTTCCCAGTCTGTCGGACGAAAGGGTTGCACCTAGCGCAGGGGCGCCCCCGTGTCACGGGTGCTACGCCATGCAGGCAGGGCCAAAAGGCGCCGCTGGCGATCGACGCCAGCATACCGGCGACGATGAACAACAGCGGGTTTTTACCGTGGCGGTCTTCATCGTGGCCGGTGTCAGCCGTCGTCCTTACGGAAGGGCGAGTCCGCCGCCAGCGCGGCCATGCCGGACGTGACCTCGGCACGTTCCTCCACCAGGAAATTCGCCACGGCCCGGCGCAGGCCCGTATGGGCAATCCAGTGTGCCGAATAGGTCGGTTTCGGCAGATAACCGCGCTGGATTTTGTGCTGTCCCTGAGCGCCGGCCTCGACCCGTTTCAATCCATGGGCGATCGCCCAGTCGATGGCGCGATAATAGCAAAGTTCGAAATGCAGGAACGGCCAGTCCCCCCGGCAGCCCCAGTTCCGGCCGTACAACGCCTCGTCGCCGGCCAGATTAAGCGCGCCCGCCACCGGTTTGCCGGCATGTTCGGCGTACATCAGGACAACCTTGTCGCCCAGCCGTTCGCCCAGCAGCGAGAAAAACGCGCGCGTCAGATAGGCCGACCCCCATTTGCGGTCCACCGTCGATTGATAGAACGCATAAAACGCGTCCCAGTGCCGCTCCTTGATCGTGGCGCCGGACAAGGCATGGAACGTCAGGCCGGCGGCGTTGGCATCGCGGCGTTCGCGGCGCAGCACCTTGCGTTTGCGAGACGACAGCGCGCCCAGGAAATCCTCGAAAGATTCATATCCCTCGTTCTGCCAATGAAACTGCATGCCGACCCGCCGCAGCCAGCCGGCATCGCCCAGGCCGTTCCATTCGTCTTCGGTGCAGAAGGTGACATGCACGGAAGACAGGCCCAGCGACTGGCACGCCTGTTCCAGCGCCGATGCCATGGCACCAACGGGCACGCCGCGATCCGGGTCGCGCAGCAGTCTTGGACCTGGCACGGGGCTGAACGGTACCGACGCCTGAAGCTTGGGGTAATAGGTTCCGCCGGCCCGCTCCAGCGCATTCGCCCAGCCGTGATCGAACACGTATTCGCCATAGCTGTGGGATTTTGCATACATCGGCACAATACCGGCGATCTCGCCGTCCTCGCGGCGCAGCACCGCATGCTGTGGCAGCCAGCCGGTGCGGGGACCGGCCGATCCGCTGTCTTCCATCGCGCTCAGGAAGGCGTGGCTGACGAACGGATTGCCGCCGCCCGAGCAGGCATCCCATTCGGCGGCGGGGATCTCCGCGATGCGGGCATGCAGCGTCAGCGTCAGTGCGGACGAACCATCGGGCATATGCCGCAGCCTAATCGATCTCGAACAATCCCTCTACCTCCACGGATGCATCGGCGGGCAGGGACGGCACGCCAATCGTGCTGCGCGCGTGACGCCCTGCCTCCCCGAACACCGCGACGGCCAGATCCGAGGCGCCGTTCATGACAATCGCGTGCTCATTGAACTCCGACGGGGCCGCGACGAAGCCGCCCAGACGCACCACGCGCCGCACCCGGTCCAGATCCCCTCCGCAGGCGGCCTTCAGGTGAACCAGCACGTTGATGAAGCATAACCGAGCGGCTTCCTTGGCCTGCTCGACGGTGGCGGTCCAGCCGACTTTGCCGGTTACCGCGACCTTGCCGCCAATGGCCGGTAACTGGCCGGATACGACAACCAGATTGCCTGTCACGACATACGGAACGTAATTCGCGATCGGCGGCATCGGACGGGGCAGGGCGATCCCAAGCTCCGCCAGTCTCGCCTCGATTTGACCGGCCATATCGTGCTCCTTCTGAAAACCGGGTGCAGCGTAGCGTCGGGACGCGCGAGTCCGAAGCCATCATGCACACCGCTCGTATTCTGCCAGCCCGCACCCGTCCCGGCGAGGGGGGTATCGGGCATGGCGGAACGCGATCATCATATTTATTTGCATTTGGAAATGTAGGGGAGGAAGGCCTTGACGTGCTTCCCCGCTGACCGAGATCAATTGTTGTATGCATACCGCACGCTCGGATGTGCCGTTTGCAGGGAGGATCGGTGATGAATTTCGCCCGTACGCTTGCGTCTCTCGGTGCATGCCTGACACTTGGGGCTTGTGCTGGATCGTCGCCGATGTCCGGTGTCATGGTGGTTCCCGGGCCTGGCAAGGATATGGCAGCGTTTCAGGCGGATCAGGCGTTTTGTCAGCAAAGCGCGGCTTCCCCTGGCGGGTACGGCAGCGCTCCTCTCGCGGAGGCGCCCAAGGCGGTGGCCAATGCACAGACACCCGACGATCTGGATGCGCTTTACAACCCCGGTATCGCGCCGGGGGCCAACGAAGCTGGACAATCGCCTAATGCGGCCGGCCTTGCGGTTCCCGCGGATGCCGGCACGCCGGCTGGCCTGAATTACGTGCAGTGCATGGCGGCGCGCGGCGACTCCGTGCAAATGGCGTCCACGGGCGATTATGATCCGGGATATGGTTTTACCGGCACCGGCTATGATGGGTCCTATGCTGTGGCTGCTTATCCGTATCCATACCCTTACGGCTATGGTTACGGTTATGGTTATCCGTTTTACGACGGTTTTTACGGCGTGGGCCTGGGATTCGGCGCTTTCGGTTACGGCGGCTGGGGCGGATACGGCGGTTATGGCCGTTGGGGCCGGGGTGGGTACGGCGGTTATGGCCGCTGGGGCCGGGGTGGCTACGGCGGTTATGGCCGTGGCGGTGTCGCGGGCCGTGGCGGTGGCATGGGCCACGGCGGAGGCGGCGGTCATGGCGGCGGCGGCGGCCACCGCTAGCAAGCAACTCAAAGCCAGCCAAGGCAAAAAAGCGGAGCGGTAGCGGCGATACCGTCGGCGATAGAAATGGTAACGAAGGACTCGACTCGGGTATCGTCCTGGCCTTATGTTCGCTTTATGTTCACTTCCCTCGCCATTCCGGACAAGCCTGGCTCCGCACGATCCGCCATACCCGAACCGCCGCCGGCCACCCGCTCGCGGTCTATCGCCTTACTGCGGGAGCGTATCGTCCAGATCGAGCGTATGCACGCAAAAGGCTCGGCGGAACGCTCGTTTCCCCTGGGAATCGGGGCAATCGATCGGGCGCTGCCCACCGGTGGCATCCGCCTGGGGGCGCTGCATGAAGCCGTCTCCGCCGGGCCGGATACAGAACACGCCGCCGCCGCCACTTTGTTTGTCGCCGGCATCCTGGCCCGGACCGGCGGTCCCATTTTTTGGGTGCTGCGGCAGGCCGATCTGTTCGCCCCCGGCCTTGCCTGCGCGGGGCTGACGCCGGACCGGATCGTGTTCGCCGAGGCCGGCAAGGATGTGCTGGCGGTTATGGAGGAAGGTTTCCGCCATGCCGGCCTGACCGCCGTGGTGGCCGAACACACCGGCCGGCTCAGCCTGGTCGCGTCGCGCCGCCTGCAACTGGCGGCGGAACAATCCGGCATTCTGGCAATTTTGATCCGCCGCAGCCCCTGCTTCGACGATCCGGCGCTGCATGAGCCGACAGCGGCCGTAACGCGCTGGCGGATCGCGGCGCTGCCCTCGCCGCCGGCCTTGGCGCACGCGCCGGATACACCGGGTCTCGGACGGGCCCGCTGGCGGCTGGACCTGACACGATGCCGTGGCGGCGAACCGGGATCCTGGGTAGTGGAGGCTTGCGATGCGACGGGTCGTCTCGGTCTGGTTTCCGGCGTTTCCGACCGATCGGCTCAGGCAGCCTGAATCCCCCCGGGAAGACGCCGGTCCGCGGATCGTGGTGGCGGGCCGGACGGTCATGGCGGTGGATGCCGCGGCGGCCGGATTGGGCCTGCGGCCGGGTATGAAACTGGCTCAGGCACAGGTCCTGGTGCCCGGGCTTTCGGTGCATGACGCCGACCCGGCGGGCGATGCGGCGGCGCTGAGCCGTTTGGCGGAATGGTGCCTGCGCTACGCGCCGCTGACGGCGGCCGATCCGCCGGACGGACTGTGGATCGACGTTACCGGCAGCGCGCATCTGCGGGGCGGGGAAGTCCGGCTGCTGCGCGATCTGGTTTCCCGGTTGAACGATCTGGGCTGGACAGCCCATGCCGCCGCCGCCGACACCCCCGCCGTCGCCCACGCGGTCGCCCGGTTCGGCGGCGGCGGTTCGGTGCCGGCCGGTGCGGACGCGATGGCGGATTTCCCCATCGAGGCGTTGCGCTTGCCGGCCGGTGTGCTGGCGGGCCTGCGGCTGATGGGGTTCGAACGCGTTGGGCCGCTGGCCGCCGCCCCCCGGTCGCCGTTGGTGCGGCGGTTCGGCACGATCGTGGCGCTGCGGCTGGATCAGGCGGCGGGGCGGGTACCCGAACCGATCGTGCCGGCGGTGCCGCGAACGCTGATTCAGGCCAGGCTGACCTTCGTGGAACCGCTGCTGACAGCGGAGGCTTTTTCCACCGTCATCGTCCGGCTGACCGGCACGGTTTGCGGCGATTTGGAGCAAGCCGGACTGGGCGCGCGCCGGCTGGACCTGCTGTTCGAACGGGTGGATGGGTCGGTACAGGCCATCCGCATCGGCACCGTCCGGCCAGTGCGCGACGTCCGGCATCTGGGACGAATGCTGGATGAACGGCTGGACCAGGTCGATCCCGGTCCGGGAGTGGAAGCGATGCGCCTGATTGTCGCGCGCGCCGAACAGGCCGGTTTTACGCAGATCGCGTCGCCGTTGACGCAGGACGCCCCCCCTGGCCTTGCGTCGCTGGTGGACCGGCTGACGAACCGGCTGGGCGAAACCCGGATTTATCGCATCGCGCCGGTGGAAAGCGATGTGCCGGAACGATCGGAACGCCGGGTGTCGCCGCTGTCCGGTACCGGCGGCGACTGGCCGGCGGATTGGCCGCGGCCGGTGCGGCTGCTGAATCCGCCGCAGCCGATCGAGGCGATGGCGCTGCTGCCGGACCGGCCACCGGCCGCGTTCACCTGGCGGCGGGTGCGTCACCGGGTGCGTCATGCCGACGGACCCGAACGGATCGCCGGGGAATGGTGGAAGCGCGACCGGGAATGGACCTCGGTGCGCGATTATTTCCGGGTCGAGGATGAGGACGGCCGCCGCTTCTGGCTGTTCCGGCGCGGCAACGGCAGCGACGCGGATACCGGCGACATGCGCTGGTTTCTGCACGGGGTTTTCTGACCAGCATGGACGCTTACACCGAACTTCAGGTCACCACGAATTACAGCTTCCTGCGCGGCGCCTCGCATATCGAGGAACTGGCCGAGCGCGCGGCTGTTCTGGGCATGAAGGCGCTGGGGATTACCGACCGGAATTCGCTGGCCGGCATTGTGCGGGCGCATAAGCAGGTTCGTCTGGCCGGCCTCAGGCCGATCGTGGGATGCAGGCTGGATCTGGCGGATGGGGTGTCGGTTCTGGTGTACCCGGAGGACCGGCCCGCGTATTCCCGGCTGACCCGGTTGCTGACAACCGGCAAAGGGCGCGCCGGCAAGGGTAAATGCGAACTGTACTGGCCCGATCTCGCGGCCGCCGCGGAAGGTTCGGTCGGCATTCTCTGTTCCGTCCCTACCGAGGACAATATCCGGCGTTTGAAAGCGGATTTCGGAAACCGGGCGTATGTGGCGCTGACATCGATGCACCGGCCCAACGATGCGGTGCGGTTGCAAACCATCGCCGATACCGCGCGCCGGCTGGGGGTGCCGGCGGTTGTCACCAACGATGTGCTGTACCACGCGCCTGGCCGCCGTATTTTGCAGGATGTGCTGACATGCATCCGCGAAGGCCGCACCATCGACGAACTCGGCAACCGGCGGGAACGGTCCACGGTGCGATATCTCCAGTCTTCCGAAGAAATGGTTCGGCTGTTCGCCCGCCATCCCGACGCGATCGCCCGCACGCAGGAAATCGCCGGCCGTTGCCGGTTCAGCCTGGACGAACTCCGCTATCAATATCCGCACGAGGTCCGCGTGCCGGGCCTGACGGCACAGCAAACACTGGAAAAATCGGTTTCCGCGGGCGCGGACGCGCGATATCCCAGCGGTGTTCCCGGCCGCGTCTCCCGGCAGCTTCGTCATGAACTCGATTTGATCGGCGAACTGGAATACGCGCCGTATTTCCTGACGGTTAACAGTATCGTCCGGTTTGCCCGCTCACGGGGTATTCTGTGCCAGGGACGCGGGTCGGCGGCGAACTCGGCGGTTTGTTTCGTGCTGGGAATTACGTCCATCGACCCCGAACGCGGCGATCTGCTGTTCGAACGTTTCATTAGCGCGGCCCGTAAGGAACCCCCCGATATCGACGTGGATTTCGAGCATGAGCGGCGGGAGGAGGTCATTCAGTGGATTTATAACACCTATGGGCGAAACCGGGCGGCGCTATGCGCGACGATTATCCGGTATCGCGGCCGCGGCGCGGTTCGCGATGTCGGCAAGGCACTGGGCCTGACGGACGACGTGACCGGCGCGCTGGCGTCGCAGGTCTGGAGCTGGAGCGAGGATGGCGTTGCCGAGGAACACGCCGCCGAACTGAACTTCAACTTGCAAGACCGCCGGTTGCGCCTGACGCTCGATCTGGCCCGGGCGCTGATCGGCTTTCCCCGGCATATGTCGCAGCATCCCGGCGGATTCGTACTGACCGAGGAACGGCTGGACGATCTGGTGCCGATCGAACCGGCCAGCATGGAAAACCGCCAGACGATCGAATGGGACAAGGACGACATCGATACGCTGCGGTTCATGAAAGTCGATGTGCTGGGCCTGGGCATGCTGGGCTGTATGCGGCGGGCGTTCGATCTGCTGGCCGAACACAAGGGCCGGCGCCTGGATCTGGCGACGATTCCGGCGGAAGATCCGGCCACCTACGCGATGATCCGCAAGGCCGACACGCTGGGCACGTTCCAGATCGAATCGCGCGCGCAAATGTCGATGCTGCCAAGGCTGAAACCGCGCACGTTTTACGATATCGTTATTCAGGTGGCGATCGTCCGGCCGGGACCGATCCAGGGCGATATGGTGCATCCGTATCTGCGGCGGCGGGAGGGTTTGGAAACAGTCGATTATCCCACGCCGGAATTGCGCCGCGTCCTGGAAAAAACCCTGGGCGTGCCGCTGTTTCAGGAACAGGCGATGCAAATCGCGATCGTCTGTGCCGGCTTCACGCCGTCGGAGGCCGACGCGCTGCGCCGCAGCATGGCGACGTTCAAGTTTACCGGCGGGGTTTCGCGTTTCAAGGAGAAGCTGATCGCGGGAATGACCGGACGCGGCTACACGGAAGAATTCGCCGATAAAACGTTCTCGCAAATCGAAGGATTCGGCAGTTACGGCTTTCCCGAGAGCCACGCAGCGAGTTTCGCGCTGATTGCGTACGCCTCGGCGTGGATGAAATGCCACCACCCCGATGTGTTCTGCTGCGCGCTGTTGAACGCGCAGCCGATGGGGTTCTACGCCCCGGCGCAAATCGTGCGGGATGCCGCCCTGCACGGGGTGGAAATCCGGCCGGTTTCGGTGAACGAGTCCGTATGGGATTGCACGCTGGAAGGGCGTGCCGTGCGGCTTGGGTTGCGCATGGTCAAAGGACTGGCCGCGAATCATGCGGAAGATTTAATCGCTCGCCGCGGCACGTTGTATCGCTCGGTCGAGGATATGTGGCGCCGGCTGCGCGTGCCGGTCGCGGCGCTGGAAAAACTGGCGGAAGCGGATGCGTTCCTGACGTTGGGGCTGGACCGGCGACAGGCACTGTGGGCGATCCGAGGCCTTTCGGATACGCGGTTGCCGCTGTTCGACACAGTGCCGGCCGAACCGGACGCCGAACCGGCCGTGGCCCTGGCGGAGATGACGGCCGGGCGGCAGGTGGTGGAAGATTATCGCAGCACCGGCCTCAGTCTGCGCCGCCATCCCGTCGGCTTTCTGCGGCCGGACCTGACCGCGCGCGGCATGGTGCGCAGTGCCGATCTGCCCACGATCCGCGATGGCAAAATTGTGGAGGTGGCGGGTATTATTCTGGTGCGCCAGCGCCCCGGCAGCGCGCGCGGTGTGTTGTTCGTGACGATCGAGGATGAAACCGGCCATGCCAACCTGATCCTGTGGCCGTCGGTTTTTGCAAAGCAACGGCGGCTGGTACTGTCCGCCAGCATGATCGCCTGCCGGGGCAAATTACAGCGCGAGGGGGAGGTGATTCACGTCATCGCCGGATATCTGACCGATCTGTCCGATCTGCTGCGCGGCGTAGGCGAACGCGGCGAGGCCTTTCCCTTGCCGTATGGACGTGGCGACGAGGGTCGGTCGGGCAGCGTTCCGGACCCTCGGCTTGTTCGTGATAGGGGAATCAAGATACCGGCAAGGGATTTCCGGTAACGACCGGTCCCTTCCTTATGAGCTTGATCCAAACCGGACACCGGAATCCACGCGGGGATTGCCCGGCAGCTTTACCGACGCGCCGGTTCACGGGCTGCCGATGCCGAAATCCAACAGTTGCGGCGTGCCGCTGTCGATGGCTTGTATCGCTGCGTCGGCGACGGCGCCCTCGATGCAGCCGGCGGATTATCCTCGGCCGATCCGGCTACTCCGCGCCCCAACCACCGTCGATGACCAGGCTCTGTCCGGTCATAAACGCCGACGCATCGCTCGCCAGAAACACCGCGCCGCCCGCCATATCGCGCGGCGTGGCGAAACGCCCCAGCGGAGTGCGGTCCAGCAAGCGCTTGCCGTGTACGTCGTGTTCCAGCAGTCCGTGCGTCAGATCGGTATCGACCCACCCGGGCGCCAGGGTGTTGACCCGCACCCCTCGCTTGGCCCAATCGAGCGCCAGCGCCTTGGTCAGCATTTCCACGCCGCCCTTGGACGCGCAATACGGCACCGACCGGGGCAAGCCGTTATGCCCGGCCACCGAACTGACGTTGATAACCGATCCGCCTTCGCCGATGGCGCCGCCCAGGTGTTTGCAGCACAGAAACACGCCGGTCAGGTTGACATCGATCATGTCTTGCCACTCGGCCAGCGTGGTACGTTCGATCCCCTTGAAAATCGCGTTCACCCCGGCATTGTTCACCAGCACGTCGATGCGCCCGCATCGTTGCAGTGCCGCATCGCGCAGCGCCAGAACGTCCGCTTCCTTCGACACATCCGCAATGACAACAACCGCTCGGTCGCCGATCGCGGCGGCGGCTTCCTCCAGCGTTGCCCTGGTCCGTCCGCTCAGGACGACGGTCGCGCCATGACGCGCCAGGCCTTCGGCCATGCCGCGCCCGATGCCGCGGCCGGCGCCGGTCACGACACAGACCTTGCCGGTCAGATCGAAATCCTGGCTCACCAGTTCGCTCCGTTGCGGGCAATGCGTTGCGCCAGGCTCCACCGGTGTACTTCCGACGGCCCGTCGTAGATGCGGAAGCCGCGGACTTCGTTGAACAGCCGGGCAACCAGGGTTTCGCCGGTCACGCCCTGCCCGCCCAGAACCTGAACGCACCGGTCGACCACGCGCCAGACCGCTTCGGACACGAACACTTTCGCCATGGAGGATTCGGTGCCGCCGCGTTCGCCCTGGTCCAGCAGCCAGGCGGTGTGCAGGATCGACAGCCGGCTCATGCGGATATCCATTTCGTTATCCGCCAGCATAAAGCCCACGCCTTCGTGCCCAATCAGTTTGGACCCGAACACTTCGCGCTTCAGTGCGTAGTCCGTGGCGATTTCGTGCGCGCGTTTAGCCGCACCAAGCCAGCGCATGCAGTGGGTCAACCGGGCGGGGGCGAGACGAACCTGAGCGTAGCGGAAGCCCTTGCCCGGTTCGCCCAGGATGTCGCTGGCGGGAACACGGACATTGTTAAACCGCATCACGGCGTGACCGCCCGCGAAGGCACTGTCCAGGCTATCCATCGCCCGGACGATCTCGATGCCGGCCGTGTCCATGTCGGCCAGGAACATCGTTGCCTGTCCGTCCTCGCCCTTCGCCATGATAATGGCGAAAGCGGCCCCATCGGCCCCGGTGATGAACCATTTATCGCCGTTGATGACGTAATGATTGCCGTCCTTGACGGCCGTGGTCAGCATCGCCGCCGGATCGGAACCCGCGCCGGGCGCGGGTTCCGTCATGCAAAAGCACGACCGGGTGGTTCCGGCGGCCAAGGGGCGCAACCAGCGGTCTTTCTGTTCCGGCGACGCGACCGCTTCCAGAAGATGCATATTGCCTTCGTCGGGGGCGAAAATATGCATCGCGACGGGGCCAAGCAGGGAATAGCCGGCTTCCTCGAAAACGACCGCCTTGCCGACATGGGACAGGCCTAAACCGCCGTATTCAGCCCCGACATGCGGGGCGACCAGCCCCTCGGCTGCGGCCAGCGCGACCAGTTCACGGCGGAATTCCTCGGTGGGGCCGTGCCGTGTCTGGCGCCCGTCGGCTTCCAGTGGAATAATTTTGTCGCGAATGAACGCGCGTGTGCGCTGCTGTAGTGCCTGTAATTCCGGCGTGAGCGAAAAATCCATCAGAATGCGCGTCCCTTGGCGATTTCGTGGGTGAATTCCAAAATGCCCGTGCCGATTCCGGTCAGATGGGCATAACGTTGCTCTCGCGTGACGCCGGTGCGATAGCGCAGGCCGAGTTGAAGAAAAATGACCGATAATTTGTACATGGCCAGCACGCGATAAAACAGAAAGTCCGACATGTCGCGCCCCGACAGGCGAGCGTAATCGGCGACGGCGTCCTGACGGGAACACAGGCAGGCTTCCACGGCGGGCATTTGCTCCATGTCGTGCATGGCCGGGGGATCTCCGGGATGGATCCAGTATGTCAGCAGCGTCGCGAAATCGAACAGCGGATCGCCGCGTGTGCCCTGATCCCAGTCCACCACGGCGCGCGGGGCGAAACTGTCCGGATCGAGGATGATGTTGTTCAGCTTGAAGTCGTTGTGCAGCAGCGCGGGCGGCCCGTCCGGGACGATATGCCTTTCAAGCCAGGTGCCGATGCCGGTGTGCAGCGCCTCGGTGCCGTCTTCCAGCGCGGCGAGGCCGCGTTTGCGCCAACCGGAGACTCCGCGTGCCAGAAATCCTTCCGGCCGGCCCAGATCGTCCAGCCCGGCCGCTTCGGTATCCACCGCGTGGATGGCGGCAATGGTTTCCAGCAGCATGCGGGAAAGGCGCGCGCCGATGTCCGGACGATGCGCCAGATGCGGGGGCAAATGTTCGCGGATGACCAGTCCCGAACGGTATTCGATGATCTGGAACGGCTGGCCGATCACGGACGGATCGCTGCACAGATACAGGCCGCGCGCGATGAACGGCAACGCGTCCGGCAGGCGCGACAGAATACGGAATTCGCGCGCCATGTCGAAAGACCCGGCCGGCAAATCCCCCATCGGCGGGCGCCGCAGCACGGCGGGCCGGCCGTCCAGGTGGATCAGGTAATTCAGATTGGCCAGGCCGCCGGCAAACTGGCGCGGCGGCGGATCGGCGTCCAGGCGATGACCATGGGCGGCCAGATGGCGGCGAACCGCGGCCCAGTCCAAGGGAACGCTTTCGGCGGCGGACCGCAGGCCGGTTTCGGGGGTCACGCATCCTCCTGATGCTGTTGGCGATGACTCCATACAGCAGGCGGCGGCGGACGCAACCGAGGCGTTTATTCGCGCGACCCGCCGGTTCGCCTATCCGGCTGGGGCAAGTTCCCCGAACCCGACCAGTATCTGCCCTTCCCCCACCATTTCGCCCGCCGCACAGGATACCGACGCTACCACCGTGTCGGCGCGCGCGGACAGCCGGAAGACGGTCTTCATCGCTTCCAGCACGACCAGGACCTGACCGCGTGTTACACGATCGCCCGCCACGGCCAAAACCTGAGTCACCAGACCGGGGATGGGCGCGATCAGCCGGTCGCCGGCATCTTCTTCCTCATCGGACGCGGCCAGCGGGTCGGGCAGGCCGAACCGCCACGTCTCGCCGTTATCGCGCAGTGTCACCGTCTGCCGGTCGATCGTTGCCCGGACGGTTCGCCATACACCGTCCAGCGACACGCGCAACCGTCCGTCGTTCAGGCGTCCGGCACTGCCGGCGACATCCCCAATCCGCCAGCCCGCCGGGTCGCGCGCGACGCGGACAGGGTAAGACGTTTCGCCATCGGTAAATTCCAGTATCCGGACGGGTGCTGTATTCAGCCACCACAGATCGGTTTCATCCCACGGGTCGTCCCCGGCGGGTGTTTCCTCCGCCAGCACGGCCAAAGCCGCCACGGCCAGAATATCCGGCGGCGGCGTGCCCTGGGCGGCCAGCAGCGTGCCGGCCTCGCGCGCGATGAAGCCGGTATCGATACCGCCGGCAATAAAATCCGGATGATCGACGATGCGCTTGAGCAGATCGAGGTTGCTGGCGACCCCGGCCACCGCGCAATCGGCCAGCGCCCGCGACATGCGAAACAACGCTGCTTCCCGCGTTGGGCCATGGCAGATCAGTTTTGCCAGCATGGCATCGTAATGAACCGATACCGTATCGCCCGTGGCGAACCCGGTATCCACCCGCACGCCGGCGCTTGCGGCCGGAGTTTGAAACAACGCGAGGCGTCCGACCGAGGGTGCGAAATCGCGGGCGGGGTCCTCCGCGTAGATACGGGCTTCGATCGCGTGGCCGGTCAGGCCGATCTCCGGTTGCGATACCGGCAGCGGTTCGCCGGCCGCGACACGCAATTGCCATTCCACAAGATCGAACCCGGTCACCATCTCGGTAACGGGATGTTCGACCTGAAGCCTTGTGTTCATTTCCAGAAAGTAGAACCCGCCGGCATCGGCGACGAATTCGACCGTTCCGGCCCCGGTATAGCCAACCGCCTTCGCCGCCGCGACCGCCGCCGCCCCCATCGCCTCGCGCTGAGCGGCCGGCAGGCCGGGTGCGGGGGCTTCTTCCAGCACCTTCTGGTGGCGCCGCTGCGCGGAACAATCGCGCTCGGACAAATGCACGGCGGCGCCATGGGTGTCGGCGAAGATCTGGACCTCGATATGGCGGGGCCGTTGCAGATACCGCTCGATCAGCACCCGGTCGTCGCCGAACGCGGATGCGGCTTCCTGCTGAGCGGACAGTAACGCCGGAGCGAAACCGGTTGCATCCGTTACCACCCGCATGCCGCGTCCGCCGCCGCCGGAAACCGCCTTGATCACCACCGGAAAGCCGATACGCACCGCCTGGTCTTCCAGGAACGCCGCATCCTGGCGTTCGCCGTGATAGCCCGGCAGCAGCGGCACGGCGGTTTTCTCCATCAGCGCCTTCGCCGCGGACTTCGATCCCATTGCCCGCATGGCCGAGGCGGGCGGCCCCACGAAGACGATACCGGCTTCGGCACAGGCGTCGGCGAAGGCCGGGTTTTCCGACAGGAAACCGTATCCGGGATGGATCGCGTCCGCCCCGGCGGCCAGAGCCGTTCCGACGATCCGTGGAATATTCAGGTAGCTGTCGCGCGCGGCCGCGGGGCCGATCGGGTAAGCGCGATCCGCCGCCGATACATGCAGCGCATGCGCGTCGGCGGCGGAATACACGGCGATGGTTTCGATACCCATCCGGCGCGCCGTTCGGGCGATGCGGCAGGCGATTTCGCCACGGTTGGCGATCAGCAGCGTGCGAAACATTCCGGTTACATCCTGAACACGCCGAAGCGCGTATCCCGCAAGGGTTTGTTCAACGCGGCGGACAGCGAAAGCCCCAGCACGCGCCGGCTGTCGGCGGGGTCTATGACGCCATCGTCCCACAACCGGGCACTGGCGTAATACGGGTGGCCCTGCGTATCGTACTGCGACCGGATCGGCGCCTTGAACGCCTCTTCCTGTTCCTTGGACCAACCGGCGGACCCGGCGCGCACCGTCGCCAGCACGCCCGCCGCCTGTTCGCCGCCCATCACCGAGATACGCGCGTTGGGCCACATGAACAGGAAGCGCGGATCGTAGGCGCGCCCGCACATGCCGTAATTGCCGGCGCCATAGCTGCCGCCGATAACCATCGTGATTTTCGGAACGGCGGTGGTGGAAACCGCTGTCACCAGCTTGGCGCCGTCCTTGGCGATGCCGCCCGATTCGTATTTGCGGCCCACCATAAATCCCGCGATATTCTGCAAGAATATCAACGGAATGTTCCGCTGGCTGCACAACTCGATGAAATGTGCGCCTTTCAGCGAGGATTCCGAAAACAGGATGCCGTTATTGGCGACGATCCCGACCGGATAGCCGTACAAATGGGCGAATCCGCACACCAGGGTTGTGCCGTACAGTCGTTTGAACTCATCGAAATCGCTGCCGTCGACGATGCGGGCAATGACTTCCCGCACGTCGTACGGCGCCCGTAAATCCGTGGGCACCACGCCGTGCAATTCCGCCGGATCGTACGCGGGCGGTTCCGGCGGGCGGCGTTCCACCGGCACCGGCTTCGGCCGGTTCAGCCCGGCGACGATGCGGCGGCAGATCGACAGCGCGTGATGGTCGTTGCGCGCGTAATGATCGACCACGCCGGACGTGCGGGCATGCACGTCCGCGCCGCCGAGGTCTTCGGCCGACACGATTTCCCCTGTCGCGGCCTGCACCAGCGGGGGGCCGCCGAGGAAAATAGTGCCCTGTTTGCGGACAATGATGCTCTCGTCGCTCATGGCGGGCACGTACGCCCCGCCGGCGGTACACGACCCCATGACGACGGCGATTTGCGGAATGCCCTCGGCCGACATGTTGGCCTGATTGAAGAAGATGCGGCCGAAATGATCCCGGTCGGGGAAGATTTCGTCCTGCATCGGCAGGAAGGCGCCGCCGGAATCGACCAGATACAAGCACGGCAAATTATTGTTGCGGGCGATTTCCTGTGCGCGCAGATGTTTCTTGACCGTCATGGGAAAGTAGGTGCCGCCCTTGACGGTGGCATCGTTCGCCACGACCACGCATTCGCGGCCCGACACGCGGCCGATACCGGTTACGATCCCGGCCGCCGGCACATCGCCGCCGTACAGCCCGAACGCGGCAAGCTGAGACAATTCCAGGAATGGCGAACCAGGGTCGATCAGCGCCGCCACCCGATCGCGCGGCAGCAGCTTGCCGCGGGCGACATGACGTTCCCGGGCGACGGCTCCGCCGCCTTGCGACACATCGGCAATCCGTGCGCGCAGGTCGGCGACAAGGCCGCGCATGGTGCCGGCGTTGGCGGCGAATTCCGGCGTGCGGGGGGAAAGATCGGACCGGATGACCGCCATTACGCGGTCTCCGCGAACAATTCGCGCCCGATCAACATGCGCCTGATCTCGCTCGTTCCCGCCCCAATTTCGTACAATTTCGCATCGCGCAGCAGCCGGCCGGTGGGATAGTCGTTGATGTATCCATTGCCACCCAGCGCCTGGATGGCTTCCAACGCCATCCAGGTGGCCTTTTCCGCCGCGTACAAGATCGCGCCGGCCGCGTCCTTGCGGGTGGTTTCCCCCCGGTCGCAGGCCTTTGCCACGGCGTACACATAGGCTTTGGCCGCGTTCATCGTCGTGTACATGTCGGCCAGTTTGCCCTGCATCAACTGAAATTCGCCGATCGCCTGACCGAACTGCTTGCGCTCGTGAACATACGGCAGCACCGCGTCCATGCACGCCTGCATAATACCGAGCGGGCCGGCGGCGAGGACGGCGCGCTCGTAGTCCAGGCCGCTCATTAAAACGGCGACGCCGCGCCCGGCCGAACCCAAAACGTTGTCGGACGGCACCTCGCAATCCTGGAACACCAGTTCGCAGGTGTTGGACCCGCGCATGCCCAGCTTGTCCAGCTTTTGCGCGGTGGAAAATCCGGGGAACCCTTTTTCCACCAGAAATGCGGTAATCCCCCTGGACCCGGCCGCGGGGTCGGTCTTCGCGTAGATAACCAACACATCGGCATCCGGACCGTTGGTGATCCACATTTTGGACCCGTTCAGCACATACCGGTCGCCCTTTTTATCCGCCCGCGTGCGCATGCCGACCACATCGGACCCCGCGCCCGTCTCGCTCATGGCCAGCGCGCCGACATGGGATCCGCGGATCAGGCCGGGCAAATAGCGCTGCTTTTGCGAGTCCGATCCATTCCGGGAAATCTGGTTGACGCATAAATTGGAATGCGCTCCGTACGACAGGCCCACCGACGCGGATGCCCGCGAAATCTCCTCCATTGCGACGACATGTTCCAGGTAGCCCATGGCGGCGCCGCCATACGTTTCCGCCGCGGTGACGCCCAGCACGCCCAGCGCGCCCATTTTGGGCCATAGGTCCATGGGGAAGCTGTTGTCGCGGTCGATGGCGGCGGCGCGCGGAGCGATTTCCGCCGCGGCGAACGTCTGGACGGTGGCGCGCAGCATATCCGCGCTTTCTCCCAGATCGAAGTTCAGTCCCGGCAGGCTGGCCATTCCCGTATCCCCAGATTGTTATCGCGATGTGGGCGGCACACTGCCCCAGCCGTTTGCCGCCGCCAAGCGAGAATACCGCCGGATAGAAAGCAGCCTTATCGGCGCGCCGATGCACCGATCGCCAAGCCCCGTCATTGGCCCGTCGTCCGCTTTCGGTTATGACCCGGTCGTGCCGCTGTGGCGGAAGCAGGAGAACCGCACATGAGCGACGCGATGGACAAGACCAAGGAGGCGATCGAGGAACTGCGGGATCCGTGGGCTCGGCGCATGGCCGTGCTGATATCCGCCCTCGCGGCCGTGCTGGCATTGTCGGAAATTGGCGGCAAAGCCGCGCAGAATGCCTATCTGACCGATCACGTATCGCTGTCGAACGACTGGGCTTTCTATCAGGCCAAAAATCTCCGGGCCATCGTGCGGTCATCGGAAGCCGATCTTCTCGCCAGTCTCCCAAACGCCGCCGACCCGGCGGTCCAGGCACGAATCAAGGACGCCGAGGCTTATAATACCCGCATGCGCGACGATCCCGGAAGCGGCGAAGGGATGAAACAGATCGCCGAAAGGGCGCGGGCACTGGAGGTTCTGCGCGATAAGGCGGAGCATCGTTACCACAGCTATGAATACGTCGTGGGCGCATTGGAAATCGCCATTGTCCTGGCATCGGTTTCGGTTGTGACCCGGATGCGCGGGCTTGGCATCGGCGCCGCCGCGATCGGCGCGATCGCCACCGCCGCATCGCTGTGTATCGCCGCCAATGTGTTCTGAATTGCGGATACGGCTGTTCTGGCCGGCCCTCGCATCAAATCGCGGCACCGGGTTGGGTTGAACCGATGGACACCGGTACACCGCGCCTTGCCGCCAATATCATGCACTTCGCGCGCTTGCTGCGCCGCGCCGGCCTGCCTGTCGGCCCGGCGGAAAGCATCGCCGCGCAGGAAGCCCTGACGCACATCGATCTCGCCTCCAAAACCCAGGCGCGCACGGCATTGCGCACCGCGATGATCCACCGGCACGACCAGCAGGAGGTTTTCGACCAGGCCTTCGCACTGTTCTGGCGCGACCCCGCCGCGGCTGAACAGGCCGCCGCCATGGCGCTGATGGATGCGCGGAAGCAGAATAAGCCGGAACGCCCGCCGCCCGCCGCCCGCCGTGTCGCGGAAGCCTTTGCCAACAAAAACAGTAAACCGCCCCAGGCAAGGGACGAACCGCCGCCCGCCGACATGACGATGACGGTTTCGGATCAGGAACGTCTGCAACAGATGGATTTCGAATCCATGGGTGCAACCGAAATCGCCGTGGCCAAGCGCGAAATCCGCCGGCTGGTGCTGCCGCTCGATCTGCGCCGCACCCGCCGCCTGCGGGCCGATCCGAACGGGCCGAAGACCGACCTGCGCCGCACGATCCGGACCAGCATGCGCCACGGCGGCGAAATCCTGGCCATCCAGCGCAGCCGTCGCGTCACCCGGCCACCGCCGCTGGTCGTGCTGTGCGACATTTCCGGCTCAATGGCCCGTTACGCCCAAATTCTGCTGCACTTTCTGCACGCGGTGACCAACGATCGCGATCGGGTCACGGTATTCCTGTTCGGCACCCGGCTGTCCAATGTCACCCGCCAGTTGCGCGCCCGCGACCCCGAAGTGGCCTTTCAAATGGTCGCCCACACCGTCCCCGACTGGTCAGGCGGCACCCGCATCGGCGAGGCCATCGCCAGCTTCAACCGGCTCTGGGCCAAGCGGGTCCTCGGTCAGGGTGCCGTGGTTCTGCTGATCACCGACGGTCTCGACCGCGACGGCGCGAACGGCCTGGAGGACAACATGGACCGCCTGCACCGGTCCTGCACACGGCTGATTTGGCTCAATCCGCTGTTGCGCTGGAGCGGTTTCGAACCCAAATCGCAAGGCATACGCGCGATGCTGCCGCATGTGGACGAATTCCGCCCGGTGCATAATCTGGCCAGCCTGCGCGGCCTGATCGATTTGCTATCCCGCCCAGCCCGTATGAAGGGAACCAAGCTATGAGCGAAATCGAGGACATTCTATCCACCGCTGCCGCCTGGCGCGCCGCCGGCGAACAGGTGGCCATCGCCACCGTCACCGAAACCTGGGGCAGTTCCCCCCGCCCGGCCGGCAGCCAGATGGCGGTGACCAAATCCGGCCGCATGGCGGGATCTGTGTCCGGCGGCTGCATCGAGGGCGCCGTCGCCGACGCGGCGATGCAAACCATCGACAGCGGCACGCCGCAATTGCTGGATTTCGGCGTCAGTCACGAACGCGCCTGGGAGGTTGGCCTGGCCTGCGGCGGCAAGGTCAAGGTGTTCGTCGAAAAGCTGCATTAAGGGCAACACGGCGGCACGCCGGTCACGCTGCCGGGTCGCCTTCCAGCGCAAATCCGGTGTCCGGTTCCTTTCGCGGTTTGGGTCCGGCCCGTGAGGTGGGGACCGGTCATTTCCGGAAGTCCCCTGCCGATATCCTGAAACCGTTATCCCAAGTCAGCCGGGGGGCCGGAACGCTGCCCGACTGGTCGCCGCGTCTGAATGAGAGGGGGAACGGTTTCGTCGCGCTCGCCTGCGCCGCGCGGCGGATCGGGCAGACCGGTCAGATTATACAGTCCAATTTGGCATTTTACATATGTCGCCGCCAACTATGCGGTTACTCGGTCAAGCCCCTCCGTGCTTTTGCAAACGTTACCGGAAACTGAAATATTTTTCAGTCAGGGGCAAACCCATCCCGTCGCTCGGCATTATACCGTCAGCGATTTCGCGATCGGCGAATGGTATGGCCATGGATAACAACCGGATCGAACGTGCCGCGTACGACGCCCAATCGGCTGTGCGAGAAATTCAGATTTCTACACCGTCGCTTGTCCGCGGCCGCATTTGCGTAACCGTTAACCGAGGAGAACGTATCGCGTGAAAGCACTGCTGGGTTTGGTTACGCTGGCGTTGGCGGCGCTCATTGTCGAGGACACACTGCGTCAGGTCGCCGCCGACGCGCGCGGCGCATATGACGGGGCCACGATTCAAGCTCGCGAAGCCCGCACATCCGTGTCGCAACACGTCCGTCAACAGCCGCTTATTTCGTTGTTGGTAGCCGGAGGTGTCGCCTACGCCCTGGCAGCCGTCATCCCGTCCCGAACATCGTCAACTTAAGGAACCTGTCGTCATGTCCATTATCGCCTGGCTTGTTCTGGGTCTCGTTGCCGGCTTCATTGCTAGCAAAATTGTCAACAAAAGCGGTGAGGGTCTGATTCTCGACATTGTTCTTGGCATCGTAGGCGCCTTCGTCGGTGGGTTTTTGTTCACCTTCTTCGGCGCCGAACCGGTTACCGGCTTTAATCTGTATAGCGTTGTCGTGGCAGTGGCCGGTTCGGTCGTGGTGCTGTTTCTGTATCACGCCATTGCCGGTCGCCGTTCGATCTAGAAAAACCCCGTCGTACAATGAAACCCCGGCACTGGTTGCCCGGCGCCGGGGCAAGACCGTTGCCCGCGATTACAAATTGCCGGCGATCCAGTCCTTCAGCTTGCTCTTGGGCAGCGCGCCCACCTGGGTAGCGGCGGGCTTGCCGTCCTTGAACAGAATCAGCGTTGGAATGCCCCGCACCGCGAACTGGTTCGGCGACATCGGGTTATTGTCGATATCCACTTTCGCCACTGTCAGTTTGCCGGCGAACTCACCCGCCAGTTCCTCCAGCGCCGGCCCGATCATTTTGCAGGGTCCGCACCACTCCGCCCAGAAATCGACCAGCACCGGACCGGTTTTGCTGGCTTCCACCACGTCGGTGGCGAAGCTTTTATCCGTCACGGGAACTGTATTGGCACTCATCGTCCGGAATCCTCATTGTTGTATTAGCGCGAAAGTGGGTCCGCCGGTCTCCTCGGTCAAGCCGCGTGCGGTGCATGTCCGGGCTCGTGCGGATCGAGCATCTCGTCCGGTAGTATCGTCACGCGGGCCTCGCGAGTCCAAATCAAAGCGCACTCCACACGCCGGCCGGGGAAAATCGCTCGCAGCACCGCCCGGTACGAGGCCATCTGCCGCAGATACAGAATCGGTGTGTCTTGCATCCGGACGGGCGGTCGCCTGTTGGTCTTGAAATCCGCGACCAGCACCCGATCGGGCAACACCGCCAGCCGGTCAACCAGCCCGCCGATCGCCGAATCGCCCACTACGCCGGTCAGCGGCACTTCCGCGCGGCTGTCTGGGCCGAACAGCGGCATCAAATCTGGATGCGCCATGACGGCCAGCACTTCATCGGCGATCCGTCCGGCTTCGCCCGCCGGCAAGCCATTGCCGGGCCTGTCCAGAAACCGCACCGCCGAATCTCGGCGCGCCGCGACCGGCAGTTCCGGCAGATGCTGTAACAGCGCATGAATCGACTGTCCCCGGCGGAACCGGTTGCCGCCGGCATCGCGGTCCGCCAGCGGCGAGTCCGCCGCCGGCACAGACCCCAAATCCGATCCCTCCGGTCGGCTCGGCGCCAGCGGCATCGGCCTCGCCGGTTCGGGCGGCGGTGGGGCGGCACGCCATCCGGGCGCCGATCCGATCCATGCGGGCATCGTTCCCGCCATCTCCGCCGGTGCCATGCGATCCGCGATCTCCGCCGGCACGGTCTGTCCGGCGCGCAGGAACATCGCGTCGCCGTCCCAAAGCCCGAACGGCTCGCGTTCCGGCGATAATGCCTCGAACCCGCGCCAAACCAGGCTGTGCCAGCATTCGTCCTTGATCTTATTCCGCCCCTGCCAGCCGCAAATCAACAACCGGTCCTCCGCTCGGGTCAGGGCGACGTACAGCAGGCGATTGTGTTCCTCCATCTGCCGTTGACGGGCTTCGGCCCGCAGCCGCGCCAGCGCCGAACACCGGAACGCCTTGCTTGGTTCCCACAGCGGTACCTCGGCCCCGGTTGTGTCATCCAACGCCCAGATCACGCCCGCATCGTCCATGGGCAGGGCGGCGGTGTCGGGAACGATCACCAGCGGAGCCTGCAATCCCTTCGCGCCATGCACGGTCATGATCCGCACCAGATTGCCGGCCGCCTCCGGTTCGCGCTTCACCTCCGCGCCCGACCGGCGCAGCCATTGCAGAAACCCCTGCATCGATGGTGGATGGCGGCCGGCATAGGTCAGCGCGGCGTTCAGCAGTTCGTCCACCGGCTCCGCCGCCTCCGGCCCCAGGCGGGCGAACAGCCGCGCCCGGCCGCCTAGCGGACCCAACGCCTCGGCGAACAGGGCGTAAGGCGAGACATAATCGACGCGCCCGAGCAGTTGGCCGAAGAAATCGGTGGCGCGGCGCCAGACCGGGCGTTCGGCGGCCCGGTCGCGCAGCTCGTCCCACAACGATCCGTCGCGGCCGATCGCGAGGTCCATCATATCGTCATCGCTCAGGCCGCCCAACGGGCTGGTCAGCAGACAGCCGAAGGTCAGGTCGTCGGACGGCAGCAGCAGCGCATCGGCCAGCGCCATCAGGTCCTGCACCGCCGGCTGATCGGTCAGCACCAGACGGTCGAGGCCCGCCACCGGCACACCCTTCGTTTTGAGAGCCCGGACCAAGGCCCTGGCGAACGGGCCGCGCCGTCGCACCAGGATCAGTACGTCGCCGGGGGTCAGCGGACGGCCTTTGCTCTCAAGTTCCACGGAGCCATCGGTGTGGGCCTGGATCCAGCCGGCCAATGTTCCGGCGAGTACCTCCTGGGCGGACACGTGCGGCTGATTGCGGTCGGGCACCGTCCAGGGGACGGGGGGCGTCACGTCCGGGGCCGGCGTCAGCGGCCAGATTTCCACCACTCCGGCGTGGCCGGCCCGATCGGCGAAATGGGTCAGGGTCTCTCCATCCGCCACCACGCCCGGCCGCGCGAGCGGATCGGCGAACACCGAATCCACCAGCGACAGAACCGGCCCGGTGGACCGGAACGACACGTCCAGCCCGACATTTTCGAAAATCCGCCCACCCGCGCGCACCCGGCCGCTCAACTGGCCGTGGGCGCGATCGAATTCCGACGCGTCGGCGCCCTGGAAGGAGTAGATCGATTGCTTGCGGTCGCCGACCGCGAAGACCGTCCGTACGCGGTCGCGCGCGGTCTGGCCGGCGAAAAATTCCTCGGTCAGCCGGTGGGCGATCTGCCATTGCCGCGGGGCGGTGTCCTGCACTTCGTCCAGCAGCAGGTGATCCAGGCCGCCATCCAGCTTGTAGAGCACCCAGGCCGCGCCAGGGTCGCGCAACAGATCGCCGGTGCGGTCGATCAGGTCGTTGTAGTCCAGCAGCCCGGCCTGGTCCTTCCGCTGGGCATATCCCGCCAGTACCGGGCCGGCCAGCATCATCAGCGCGGCCGACGCTTCGGCGGTGCGGATCGCGTTGCGGGCATCCTCGATGTTCAGAATACGACTGGCTTCTTCGAGGAAGCGATCGGCAACGCCGGGATGCTGCGCCTGGAGTTTCGCGTTCACCCAGGTCTTGGATAAAAATGCTTCGCCATCGGTCTTGACGAAGTATCGGCACCATTGCGGCCAATTTTCGCGCCGCTGTCCGGGCGCCAGACCGAGCCAGTCCAGAATATGGCCGGCTCGTACCGCGGCGGCCGGCGTACCACCGGCGCGGACGGTCAGGGCGGCATGCCGCAAGGCGTCCTCGCCAAGCCATGCAACCGCCCGGTCCATCAGCGTATCCTCGTCCGCCTCGGTCGCGCCCAGCACCCGGCGTTGCGCACGTTCCAGGCCGTCGCCGCGTTGCATGGCCTGCCGCAAGCGATTGCGATCCGACTGCAATGTCTTGACCAGGTCGCCGAAACCGCCGGCCCCGGTCAGGCCAGCCACGATCCGCACCGCCCTGGCCATGCCCGGTGCGCCGGCATTGGCCAGCATGTCTTCCCTGGCTTCGGTCATCGCATCGCTGGCGTCGCGGTCGTCCACCAACTGAAAATGCGGGGAAATCGCGGCTTCCAGCGGGAAGCGGCGCAGCAACGACTGGCTGAAGGCGTGAATGGTACCGATACGCATGCCGCCGGGCAGATCCAGGACGCGGGCGAACAGGGCACGCGCGGTCCTGCTGGCGGATTCGGTGGGTTCGACCTGAAGCCGCGTTAACTCGTCCGCCAGCCTGCCTGCCGGCATCGTCACCCAGCGGCCCAGGGTCGCTTGCAGCCGCAGTGCCATTTCCGCCGCCGCCGCCTTGGTGAAGGTCAGGCACTGGATACGCTCCGGTTCGGCGCCGGCCAGCATTAGCCGCAGCAGCCGGTCGGTCAGCAACTTGGTCTTGCCAGACCCTGCCGAGGCGGCGACGAATGCCGACACCGCTGGATCGGACGCGATACGCTGGGCGCGGTTGGCGCGCTGGCGGGCGGTTCCGGTAGAGGCGGATTCACTCATCGGCGCCCCCCGCGGCGGACCATTCCGCCACCCGCGCGAGCTGCCCGTACTCCGAAAACCTGGGGGCAAGGCTTGGATTGGGGTGCGACAAATAGGCGCGTGCCGGATCGTCGAACGTGTCGATCAACTCGCACAGCCGGGACAGGGCGGCGGCGGCGGCGGGCGGAATGTCGCCGGGCTTGTCCTTGAACAGCGGCTTTTCCGAACCTGGATCCATGCCGCCGGTCAGGTGCCAGTACACCAGCGCCGACGCCGAACCCGCCAGACCAGGTCCAAATCCGGCCAGCGCCGCCATCGCCGCTTCCAGCAGCAGTTGCGGTGCTCGGCCGGTATCGGCGTCGGTCTGGCCGGGGGGGCTACCGGTCTTGTAGTCCAAAATCGCCAGGGATCCGTCGTTATACCGTTCGATCCGGTCGGCCCGGCCGGTCAGGCGAAACCGGCCGCCGGGGCGGAAAAGGTCGATCGCGCCTGGAACCTCTGGCGCGATCTCAATCGGCGGACGCTGGTCCCGGCGGGTTGTCTCGGTCGCGGCGACCCAGCCGGCGATGCGGTCCAGCCGCGGTGCCCACCAGGTTTGCAGAGCCTGCCGCAGCCGCTGCTCCGCCAGCGCCCGCGCCATTGCCAGCCGCATTTCCAGCGCCGCATCCGGCGGCCATGCGGCGCCGTGTTTCTCCAGGAACCGGCGCATCCCATCATGCACCAGGGTGCCATAATCCGAGGCGTCGGTTTCCTCATCCAGCGGCTTCAGCGCGGCTAGTTTCAGGATATGGCGGGCGTGAATGGCATACGGGTCGCGCAGCCAGGTTTCGATGGCGGTGACACTCAGGGCGCGGGGGCGCAGATTGACCGGCGGGCAGGGGCGTGGCGCCTTCAACGGCTTCGGCGGTCCGCCGGGCAGATCCAGTCCGCGTGCCCGCGCCACGGATGGGTGCTGCGGCAGGGCCTGATCCCGTCCTTGCAGAAACATGTCCAGGCGGGCGAGCCAGCGCGCGGGGACGGCAGGCGCATTGTCGCGGCGTTCGGGGCAGGACAGCACGATGCGCGGCGCGGAACAGCAGGCGGCGAGATAATCGTGCGCCGCCTGACCGACGGCTTCCTCGGGCGTCGGCAGGCCGATCCGGGTGCGCATTGGGCGCGACAGCCACGGGCCTGATTCCGCCGCCGGTGGCCAGACCGTTTCCGCGAGGCCGCCGAGGATCATCAGATCCGCCGATTGCAGCCTGGCTTCCAGCAGACCCCAGATGAAAATCCGCGGATGTTCGGCACCGCCGCGCCCGCGCAGCGCCCGGCGGCTGCGTACGACGGACCCTTCCAGCACCGCATCCAGCAGCCCCGGCAGGTCGCCGCGCCGCAGGTCGGGCATGACCGTCGCCGCGTCCTGCAATTCGGCGAGGCTGGTGGCCAGCGCCTCGCCTTCCTCGCCCGCCCAAAGCCGGACGGGTCCGGCGGCGTCATCGGTGGCGGCCAGACGTTCGGCGGCATCGATGACCGCGGCAAGCGCGGTGGCGGGGGCGATCTCCATTGCCGAATCGAAGCGCAGCGCGGGGGCCAGACACGTCTCCAAACGCGCCAGAAATGCGATCGAGGGCGCATCGCGTTCCGCCGCGATCCGCAGGCCGGCGATGCCGTGGGCAGGCCGCGGACCTCGCAGACAGGCTTTTTCCAGCCTCCGCGCGGCATCGCGGCAGGCGGCGGGATTCAGGCCGGCACCGGCCAGTGGGTGCTTCAGCAGGGCCAGCAGGGCAACCGGCGCCAGTTCCCCGGCGATGGCGCGTAGCAGCAGGCGCAGAAACACAGCGGGCGGCGAGTCGGCCAGTTTCTCGCCAGCGCTGTCGTCGGCGACGATGCCGAACCGCAGCAGTTCCGCCGCCACCCGGCCCGCCAGATCGCGATCCGGGGTTACCAGCGCCGCGCGGGCGCCGGGGGTTTCCAGTGCTTCCCGCAGCGTCAGCGCGATCGCCCGGGCTTCGTGCTGCTGATCGGCCGCTTTCAGGCGGGACAGGCCGTCCAGCGGGACCGGCTGACGGTCCATCCAGTCGTGCAGCGCCCCGGCGGGCAACAGTGTCCGCGACAGCACGCCGAATCTGGATGGCGGTATTGCCGGTTCGGTGGGGCTGTCCCACCGCCGTACGTCGCCGCGCGTTGCGCCCAGTCCGGTCAGCAGCCGAACCAGTCCGGCCTGGGCGTGAGACGCTTCCAGTCCGGCCCAGGCATCGTCGTCCATGTCCAGGTCCAACCGCGGCAGCACCACTTGTCCGCACGGCTGGCGGGCGACGACGCCAAGAAGATGGGCGACGGCCGGGATACCGGCGGTGGTCCCGGCGATCAGCACCGGATACTCTGGCGGATCGTTCTCCCACGCCCGGGCCTGTGCCCGCAGCAGCGCCACCTGCCGTTCGGCCGGGTTCATGACACCGTTTTCGGCCAGCCAGGCCGGCCAGATGCCTGTGACGATATGCAGGAATTCCAGCGTTTGCGCCCAATGGGCGGCGTATTCCGGATCGGCGGCATCCGGCAGCCGGGTGGCAAGATCGATGCCGGCACGCTCCGCCTCATCCATCAGCGACGCGAGTTCCCGCGCCAGCAGCCAGGCTCGGTCGGCGGTGCGTGGGGCGCCCCCCTTGCCGCGCATCGCCAGGATCAGCTTGGACAACACCGCCAGACGCTGCATCGGCGCGACGGCGGGCGGCAGGTCCAGCGCACCGGCCAGGGCCAGCGGCGCCTCGTCCAGCGCGCCCAGCGCGGTGATGCGCGGCAACAGCATCGGGCGGCCGAGGTTGACGCGCAGGAACGCCTCGGCCAGGGCGCGGGCGGATCGGCGGGTCGGCAGTAAAATCAGCCCGCGTCCGACGGCCAGCGGGTCGCCGGCCCCGGACAGGGAGTCGCAGCGTGCGAGCCAGCCGGACGCCAGGGCATCCAGGAACGGCACATCGGGCGGAACGGCGAAAAGGTTCAGCGCCACGGCCAACGCGCATCGCCGGTCACGCGCGCTTCCAAAATCTGTTCGGCTTCCGCCAGATCGGGCGGCGTGGACAAATGGAACCAGATACCGTCATGCACGACCGCGCGCAGCCGTCCCGCCGCCAGCGCACTGTCCCATGCCCGGTTCATGCTGAATGCGCCGTCCGGCATGGCGGCCAGCAAGCGGGGGTGGATCAGTTGCACCCCGGCAAAAATATAGGGCACCACCTCTCGTTCGTTCCGGCGGCGCGGGGTGCCCCATTTGTCCAGCGCGAAGTCGCCGTAGCCGACATCGGCATGGACATGCGCGGTCCGCTGCACCAGCAGCACGCCATCGATCGCGTCGCCGAATGCCGCCGCCAGCCGGTGCAGGGCCGGGATCGGCCCGTTCAGCCAGAACGCGTCGCCGTTCACGACGAAGAATGGATCGGTCCCGAGGACCGCGAGCGCCGCCCGGACGCCGCCGCCGGTTTCCAGCAGATGGTCCTCACGCAACAGGACCGTCCGCGGCGGCGGTTTTCGGTGCGCCAGATGGGCGGCGACCGCGTCCGCCTGCCAGTGGGCATTAACCGCGACGGTGGTCACGCCGGCACATGCCAGATGATCCAGTGCGTGATCCAGCAATGTGCGCCCGCCCAGCGTCAGCAACGGCTTGGCGGTGGAATCGGTCAGTGGCCGCATGCGGGTCGCCAGCCCGGCGGCCAGAACCATGGCGGAATGGGGGGCAATCATCGCGCGTCGGATCCCGGTTGGGGGTGGCCGGGAGGATTGCCACGCATCGCTGCCGGTATCCAGCGGTTCAAGGCGATCGCGAGCGGTCCGGCGGATTGTTGGGCCAGGGCGTCCTGTAGCAGGCGCCACGTGCGCGGCCCGTGAACGAGGTAATGCGGCCGGCCATCGCGCAGGGCAAGCCTGACCCACTGGCAGGCCACACGCAAATGCCGCTGTGCCGCACAGGCGTCGTACGCGGCCTGGAAGTGCGGCGCGTGCAACTCGGGCCGAACGGCCAGATAACGAGCGACGGCGCGGTGTTGGACGGCCGGTGCAATGTCCCGGCGGGCGTCTTGCAGCAGCGAAACCAGATCGTATGCCGGATGACCCAGGCTGGCACCCTGAAAGTCGATGATGCCGGTGCCTCCACCCGGCAGGCGCAACAGATTGCCGGCAAAGTAGTCGCGATGGACAAGACACACCGGACCCGCCGCGACCGGTTCCAGCATCGCACCGAGCGCGGTGGCCACGTCGTTCCGGGCGGCGGGCGGGGCAGGAGCGCCGAAGCGGGCCGGCCACCACCAATCGAACAACGTGCCCAGCGCGGTGGTTGCCATCGCGCTTGCGTCCCAGCGCGGCAGATCGTCGGGTGGCGCGGCACGCTGCATGACGATCAGCGAATCGACGGCCGCGTCGAGCAGCGGGTTTGGATCGTCTCCCCTGTCCAGCAAAACCGACAGCAGATCGTCGCCCAGGTCGTCTTCCAGGATCAGGCCACGGTCTTCGTCGGCGGCCACGATGCCGGGCACCGACAGGCCGATTTCCCGCAAATGGCGGGCGATACGGAGAAACGGCCGGACATCGCCGGGCGGCGGGTCGTCCATCAGCACGGCTGGCCGGTCGCCGCGGACCCGCAAATACCGGCGAAAGCTGGCATCCTGCGCCAGCGGTTCGGCATCGCCGGGCGCGTACCCATTGCGGGCGAGGAATAGTGCGATCAGGTCGTCGCGGGTCATGCGGTCAATCGTCCGAAGCCGGCCCGTGCCGGGCTTATCGCCAGCGCCTGGCTGGCGGTGGAAACTGGCGAAACCGCTTCCATCAGCCGGCGCGTTCGACCTTGCTGAGCGCCCATTTGATGTGCTGCGGGCCATCGGCGAAGGCGGTCAGTACGATCTGCTCGCCCCGGCGGGGTTCGTTGCCGCCGAGGTAGATCGTCTCCTCCAGAGCGAGCCTGGCCCCGTCGGCGCGCAGCCGCCAGAATCCGCCGGATTTCAGGCGCAGCAACACGGCGGCGCCATCCTGTTGCACGCTGGCCTGGACATCGGGGTGCAGATGGAACCGCAGCGTGAAGGGTTGCGGTTCGGATGCCTCGATCAGGTCTTCGCCGCGGACGTCCTCGCCGCTTTCGGCCATATACAGGCGGCGGCGATGCACCGCGTTGAACGTTTTCTTCCAGCCGTCGTGGGACACGTCCAACCAGTGCGCGCCCGCGGCTTCCTGGCGGTTCACCTCTACGTTAATCGGGCGGCGGCCGAGGCCCACGGGTTTTAATTCGCTGCTGTTCACGTCGCCGATAACAAGCGAGGAATGGGCCGCGGTGGCCCGCGCGGCGTCGTGCCATTCCGGCGGTCCGGCCAGGAACGCGCCGCAATTGACGATCAGCCGGTCGCGGCCGATCGACAGTTCCATCGACAGCGTGCCGGCGTGTGCCAGCCGGTCCAGGCCGGGTGGCGCCGGGGCGCCGCAATCGACGATCAATACACTGCGGCCGGCCTGCATGCGGTGAAATCCGCCATCTGTCAGCGCGGAAGGCCCGCGACCGGCGCGCCCTGCCTGTGTCAGCACAAGATCGACCAGCGTGCCGGTTTCTTCCCGGCTGCCGTTGAACAGCGCCAGAGCGCCGTCGCCATGCCGCAGCATCCGCAACGCGGGCGCCATCCGCTCGATCGCCTGACCCAGAATGGGCGGCGGCGGGGTCTGGGATGTCTGCAACAGCGCTCGGATTTCCGTCAGGTCCTGTAATGCCGACAACTGTGCGGCCGGGCTGCGTTCGGCATGGCAGCCATCCGGCAGGATCTGGCGAGCGATTTCCTGTGGCAGGAAGCGCAGCGCGCGGGTCAGGAATCCAGCGTGTTCCCGCAACGCCACCGCCGCCGCGACCAGGCCTTTCAGCGCGGTCAGGGCGCGGGCGTCCAGTTCCTCGGCCGGCAACACGGCGGACAGGGCGCGCGCATCGGCGACGAGGCGGGTCATGAGCCGCTGGCGGAAGTCATCGTCGGCGGTGGAGGCGAAGAAATCGTAATGTCCGAGCCAGGCGGTAATGCGGGCGCCGATGACGTCGGGACGATAGGCAACCGGGTCGGACGGCGGGGCGGCGATCCATTCCGCCACCAGCGCCCGGGCGCGCAGCCGGGCAGCGTCGGTTCCCAACGCGCGGAGGTCGCGCAACCAGACGAAACCATGCGCGCCGGCCCGCAGCACGGCAGAGCCGGCGATCCGGTTCCAGCCATCCGGCTTCAGCGGCTGCACGGCACCGCCGATTTCCAGTTCCCCCTTGATCAGCCGGGCGCCCCGGTTGGGGTCGCCCGGCCATGGATCGCGGACGGACAGGGCAGGGGCGTCGGGGACCCGGCCCATGCGAAGGCTGGGCAGGCGCGCCATCGCCCGGCGGGCGCCGCGCAGCCAGCGGCGCGGGGTGGGCGCGTTCATGAATCGCCCCGAATCGCGGCGATGGCCCGGGCGTAGTCCGGACTGTGAAGAATGGCGGTTCCGGCGATCAGTGTGTCGGCCCCGGCGGCGATGGCGGCGGGCGCGGTGGCGGCGGTGATGCCGCCATCGACGGCCAGGGCGATGGGGTGGTCCGCCGCGTCGATCGATTGCCGCAGCCGGGCGATTTTGGGCAACTGGCTGGGCAGGAAGGATTGACCGCCGAATCCGGGGTTCACCGACATAACCAGGACGATGTCGGTTAAATCGAGTGCCCAATCGATCCAGGCCGGCGAGGTTGCGGGATTCAGGACAATTCCGGCTTTGAGTCCAGCTTTGCGGATGTGCTGGAGCGAGCGGTGCAAATGGGGGCCGGCTTCCGGGTGAAGGCTGATATGATTTGCGCCGGCATCGATGAATGCGTCCAGGTAGTAATCGACCGGGGCGATCATCAGGTGAACGTCGAACGCCAACTTGGTGTGCTTGCGTAGCGCGGCGAGGATGGCCGGTCCGAAACTGATGTTGGGAACGAAATGTCCGTCCATGATGTCGAAATGCAGCCAATCGGCACCAGCCGATTCGATGGCGGCGACTTCCTCCCGCAATCGGCCGAAGTCGGCGGCGAGGAGGCTTGGAGCGATGGTGATTGGGCGGGACCGAGGTGCAACCATGACCTGTTTCTAGACACCGGGGCCGATGTCGCACAAGGCGCATTGCGGTTTGCATGCCGGATTGGCGGCCGGAGTGGCGGTTGGCGGCGCTTCCGGGTCGGTGCGGGCGTTCCGGCCGTGTGCGGACTCTCCGGTGAACGCCCTGGCTGGAACGGCGCCGGGAATGCAACGACAGGTCCGGATGCCGGCGACTGTTTTTCACTGGCCTGTCCTTCGGACCCTCTACGGCTCGGGCGTGCCCAGGCCACGACCCGCGCCCCTTCCAGGAGCTGCCCATGACGGAACCGGTCATATCCGATCAGGCTGCATTCAACCTGAACGTCGCTGCCGGGTATATCGTGGCCTACCGGTTGTTCGATGTCGCCTACGCCATCGATCTTGCGAAGGCCGAGGAAACCTGGGCGCGCACCGTCCGGACCGGCAGTTCTCGCGGGCGGCTGACGACCACGCCGCCCAAGGCGATCGCCTTTGGCGAACCCCCCGTTAGCCTTGCCCTGGGTACTGTCGTGCTGTCCCTGTCGGATGGGGCCGCGTCGGATGGGGCCGCCGAGGCTGTCGCCACAGCCCGGCTATACGATTTTGGCGTCGTCAGCATCGCCCTGCGCCTGCCGGTTGCTCACCTGTCCTGGCCGGATTTCGCCCAGCGCGTCAATGCGGTCGATCGCGCCGCCGGTCCGTCGCCCGCGGCCGCGCTTTGGACGGATCTGCTGGACCGTGTCCGCCAGGGTGCCGGCGCGGCGCTGATCCGGCCTGTCCCGTCCACCCTTGAAGAAGACTATCTGATTGGCGTCGTCAGCGCCTTCAGCGGGCCTGCCGCGGCCGAGACGCTGCCGAACCGGCTCGATCTTGTCCCTGTGCTGTCAGGTGAGTCCCGTGCACTGTCCGAAGGGGCAAGGCGCGACCTGCTGCGGCACCAGTATTCCTACTATACCGACGATCTTGTGGTGCTGACCTGGGATCGTGCTTTCGTTTACGAACCGCGCGGCGATACCGATGTGATCGATGTGCTGGAAGTCGCGAACGCACAGTTGCTTGAAATGCGCTATTACGACGAATGGCTCGATGCCGAACTGCCACGGATGTACGATCTGGTCGAAGCGACACGGCGCCGCTGGGCGCTGCCCGGCGCCCGCCGCTTTGCCGACCTCGCCCGGCGGCTTTACACAGTGGTCGCCGAAGTGACCGAACTGACCGAGAAGGTCGATAACGCGCTACAGGTGACCGAGGATGTTTACCTCGCGCGGATCTATGCGGCCGCACTGGAACTTTTTCGCGTCCCGGCCGTTAGCGCCGCGGTGGACCGAAAGCTTTCGATTATCCGCGATACCTACACGGCACTTTACGATGAAGCCCACAGCAGCCGGTCGGAGGTTCTGGAAATCGCGATCCTGGTGCTGATTCTGGTCGAAATCGTTTTGGCTGTTATCCGTTAGGAAGCCGGCGGCAGCGAACCGGCCGCGGCCGGTGGACGTTCGCCGATGCCGATACCAGGGGTTGCCGCACTGGCCGATGCGATCTGGGTATGCGTCGGAATTCCAGCATACTGCCCGGCTGGTATCGCATCTTCCGCGATTTTGCCGTCCCCATGTCACCCGGCTTTAGGCCATGCCCAACAATTATCGCTTCGAATTGCAGTGTCGGGTATGCCCTAAGCTTATGTTTTGCACGGCAACTTTGCTGGCGTGCTAACGCACTTATTTGCCAGCGTTGCCTTAGTATTGATTGTCCGGACGTGTCAGTCATGCGACAGGATCGGATCGATAAGGTGAACCCGATGTCCACTGCGCCTTCTCAGAAGACCGGCCCGGCCGGTAGCGGTGCACCGGAACCGCCGCTGCCCAATCGGGACGGCGATCCCGAGGCGTGGCACACCAACCGCGCGGTATTGCTGGCGCTGCTGGCGCTGGCCGGCAAACTGGATGACCCGCGTGCGATCATGGCGGCCGCCGTCGAGACGATCGGTCAGCATCTGAAAGCGACCCGCGCCGGATACGTTCATATCGTGGAGGATGGCCGAACGCTGGTCCACGGAATCGGCTGGGTGGCGGACGCACCTCCGTCCGCGGCCGAACCGGTTCCGGTGGCATTTCCGGGTCTTTGGCTAGCCGGTGTGCATCGCGCCGGCCAGACGGTGGTCGTGCATGACGCACGCGCCGGTTCGTCTGCCATCCCGGACTGGAATGTACCCAACGTTTCGGCCCTGATCGCGGTACCCATGACGCGCGATGCCGGCCATGAAACGTGCCTGTTCGTGGCTCATCCCGCCGCTCGGCACTGGCAATCGGACGAGGTCCGGTTCGTGGAGGATGTCGGCGCCCGGACCTGGGATGTGATAAAACGCGCCCGGGCCGAGGACGCGCTGCGTCGGCTGAATGCATCGCTGGAAAAGCAGGTCGGAATTCGCACGCGGGAGCGCGACCGGACATGGCAGGTTGCCCCGGCGTTGATGCTTATCGGTGGTCCCGATGGCACGTTGCTGGAATGCAATCCGGCCTGGACTAGGGTATTGGGCTGGACCCGTGAGGAAACGATCGGGCACGGCGTGATGGAATTCGTCGCGCCCGAGGACAGGGCGGTGGGTATCGCCGGACTGGAACGCCTGTTCCAGGGACAGCCTGTCTTCGACTACCAGAACACGTTTGTCACAAAAACGGGGGAGCGGCGGCGCATAGCCTGGACGACGGTGCCCGAAGGTGGCCGGCTGTACGGTTATGGCCGCGATATCACGGACCAGTCGATCGCCGAGGAACGGCTGCGGCAGGCCCAGAAAATGGAAGCCGTCGGACAGTTGACGGGGGGGCTGGCGCATGACTTCAACAATCTGTTGACGGGCATCATCGGCAGCATCGAGCTTCTGCGGATGCGGGTGGCGCAAGAGAAAGTTCAGGATCTGGACCGGCACGCCGTCGCCGCACTGGCCGCCGCCAGGCGCGCCGCATCGCTGACCCATCGGCTGCTGGCGTTTTCCCGCCAGCAAACGCTCGATCCGCGGCCGACCGATGTCAATCGCCTGGTTGCCGGCATGGAGGAACTCATTCGCCGCACCGTGGGTTCGGCGCTGGACATGTGTGTCGAGGCCCAGCCCGATGTGTGGACGACACTGGTCGATCCGCACCAGTTGGAAAACGCCCTGCTCAATCTGTGTATCAACGCTCGGGACGCGATGCCGGACGGCGGCCGCCTGACGATCGGGACCGCCAATCGCGATCTGTCCGAATCCGCCGCCCAGGCGCTGGAACTGCCGCCCGGGCATTATGTGTCGCTGTCGGTCGGCGATACAGGTACCGGGATGACGCCGGAGGTCGTCCGGCGCGCGTTCGATCCGTTTTTCACCACCAAGCCGCTGGGCGCGGGTACCGGTCTGGGGCTGTCGATGATCTATGGATTTGCCCGGCAATCGGGCGGGCAGGCGCATATCGATGCGGCTGTTGGCAAGGGGGCGTCCGTGACGATCTACCTGCCCGCCTATCGCGATCCGGATGGCACCGCTCCGCCGGCGCCCGAGCCGGCAGCCGAACCGGCGCTTGAGACGGGGGCCGAACCCGCGGTTGCGTTGCCGGAGCAGGGCGGACAAGGCGAAACCATCCTGATCGTCGATGACGAAGTGGATTTGCGATCGATGGTCGCCGAACTGCTGCGAGATCTGAATTATGAGGCGATCGAGGCGGCGGATGGGGCTGCCGCGCTGGCGATCATTCGGTCGGGAACCCATGTAGGCCTGCTGGTGACCGATGTCGGCCTGCCGGGCGGAATGAACGGCCGCCAACTGGCGGATGCCGCGCGTGCGATTCGCGCCGGCCTGCCGGTTTTGTTCATCACCGGTTATGGCGAGGCCACGCTGGCCGGGGATGCTGCCCTGGACGCCGGGATGCGCGTTCTGGGTAAGCCCTTCGCGCTGGACGTGCTGGCGGATTGGATCAGGCAAATGATCGCGGGTGGATAGGGTGCCTCCTGCCCGGTCAGGGTGGCCGGTTTGCCACCGTGGGACTGCCCGCGCGCTTGCCTTTCCGCGCGGCCTGGGCGAGTCTGCTGGGATGTCCGTGCCCCGGAACTAGCAGAGAGCGAGGATGCCGTGAACGACACGATGATCGTCACCGATTCAGTGAAGCGTTTCAAATGGGTAGGCACTCGTCCGATCCGCCCGGACGGCGTGCCGAAGGTGACCGGCCGAGCGCTGTACGGGGCCGATTTGAAACTGCCGGGCATGCTGTATGGGATGATTTTACGGTCGCCGCACGCGCATGCGCGCATCAAATCGATCGATACCTCGGCGGCCGAGGCACTGCCGGGTGTGAAGGCCGTCATGACCGCATCGGATCTGCCGGCGCAGAAATTCGATTATATCGGCCCCGAACGGGTGGCGGTAAATTTCTGGCACGTTACCCGCAACATCCTGGCGCGCGAGAAGGTGCTGTATGAGGGCCACGCCGTCGCCGCCGTCGCCGCGACCAGCGGCAGTATCGCTGCCCACGCGGTATCGCTGATCAAGGTGGAGTATGAGGTTCTGCCGCACGTAATCGACGTGGACGAAGCGATGGCGCCGGGCGCGCCGCTGTTGTTCGAGGATATGATTACCCGCGGCATCGAGCCCACACCGTCGGTGCCGTCCAACATCTCCAAGCGCCTGGAATTCGCGCTGGGCGATATCGAGGCCGGATTCAGGTCCGCCGACGTGGTGATCGAGAAGGAATTCAAGACCGCAGCCGTCCATCAGGCCTACATCGAGCCGCACGCCTGCGTCGCGAAGTATGAGCCGGACGGCCAGTGCGAGATCTGGTCCTCCAGCCAGGGCCACTTCCAGATGCGCGCGCTGACCGCGCAAATCCTCGGCGCCAGGCTGGGCGATTTGCGCGTGACGCCGGCCGAGATCGGTGGCGGCTTCGGCGGCAAGACCGTGACCTATCTGGAACCCGTCGCGGCGATTTTATCGAAGAAGGCCGGCGCGCCGGTGCGCCTGCAAATGACCCGGGAAGACGTGTTCCGGGCGTCCGGGCCGACCTCGGGATCGTCGATGTGGGTGAAGATCGGCGTGATGAAGAATGGCACGATCGTCGCAGCGGACGGCATCTTCAAGTTCCAGGCCGGCGCGTTTCCGGGATCGCCGGTGATGAACGGGTGCCTGTGCGCCTATGCGCCGTATGACATTCCGAACCAGCGCGCCGTGGGTTACGATGTTGTGTCGAACCGGCCGAAGGCGGCGGCGTATCGAGCGCCTGGGTCGCCGATTTCGGCGTTCGCGGTTGAAAGCGTGATCGATATGTGCGCCCAGGCCATTGGCATGGACCCGCTGGCGCTGCGCCACAAGAACGCCTGCCGCATCGGAACACCGACCCTGGCGGGGCCAAAACATGCCCATGCGGGGTATTCCGAAACGCTGGAGGCGCTGATGAAGCACCCGGCATACCGGGTGAAACTGGGTCCGAACCAGGGCAGGGGGGTTGCGTCCGGTTACTGGTTCAACGGTGGCGGCGAGTCCAGCGCCACGTTGCAGGTGAACGCCGACGGCACCGTACTGGTGGCGACCGGCAGTCCGGACATCGGCGGCTCGCGCGCGTCCATGGCGATCATGGCGGCGGAAACGCTGGGGGTGGATTACAACGCGGTGCGGGCGATCGTCGCGGATACCGGATCGGTTGGCTACACGCATGTCACCGGCGGTTCGCGGGTGACGTTCGCGACGGGCATGGCGGTGGTGAACGCATCGAAGTCCGTGGTGACCGAGATGTGCAAGCGGGCCGCGCTGATCTGGGGGGTGGAAGCAGACGACGTGGTGTGGGACGATGGCTATGCCCGGCCGGCCAATGCCCAGGCCGGCGATAACAAGGCGCTGTCGTTCAAGGAAATCGCGGCCAAGGCGGCGGCGACGGGCGGGCCGATCACCGCGTCCCACGGCGTCAACGCCGGCGGACAGGCGCCGGGTTTTGCCAGTCAGTTCTGCGACGTGGAGGTCGATCCGGAAACCGGGCGGGTGACCATCCTGCGGTTTGTCGCCGCGCAGGACGT
This sequence comes from Pseudomonadota bacterium, assembly GCA_021805565.1. Lineage (GTDB taxonomy): Bacteria > Pseudomonadota > Alphaproteobacteria > Acetobacterales > Acetobacteraceae > Rhodopila. The sequence goes on along the minus strand of JAJZFA010000024.1, from coordinate 17,645 downwards.
AGGACGAGCCATCCACCCTGCCTATGTGGAAGGGCAGATCCAGGGTGGCGTGGTGCAGGGCATCGGCTGGGCTCTGAACGAGGAATACATCTACAACGCCAAGGGATTGCTGGATAATCCGGGCTTCCTGGACTATCGCTGTCCGGTCGCGTCCGATTTGCCGATGATCGACGCGGTGATGGTGGAGGTGCCGAATCCCACCCATCCATACGGCGCCAAGGGCGTGGGCGAGGTCGGAATCTGCCCGCCGATGGCCGCCATCGCCAACGCGATCGCGATGGCCACCGGCAAGCGGATGACCGAACTGCCGATTTCCCCGCCCCGTCTGCTCGCCGCCCTTTCATCCTGACATGGGCGCCCGGATCGTTTTCACCGCGGGTTTCGCACGCCGCTATACCAGCGGCGTGCGGGAATTCGAGGTGGAGGCGAAAAACCTGCGTGGCGTACTGAAGGCGATGGACGATCTGTATCCGGGTCTGGGGGCGCATCTGGAGGATGAAACAACCGTCGCCATCAACGGTGAATACCACGAAACCGGGTATTTCCAGCCGGTGCCGCCGGGGGCGGAGGTCTTCTTCATCCCGCGGATCGAAGGTGGATAGGGCCGGCCGAACCAGACCCGATTATACCAGCCCCGCCCCGGACAATCCGCCAAAGACGCCCAGCGCGCAGGTTACCGCGGCGACCAGCACCACCACCCACAAATAGGTGCCGCGTAGCCGGTGGGCATGGGGCAGGGCCTTGACCGCCAGCGCGATCAAAAAACCCAGCACTAGTGGCAGCATGAAAGCGTTCATCACCTGCACGCCGACGTTCAGCGACACCAGATCCGGCCACACCGCAACGATCGCCGCACCGGCGACAACGCACAGTGCATAAACACCGTAGAACCAACGGGCTTCCAGCGGATGCATTTCCAGGGAGCGGCGATATCCGGTGACCTCCCCCAGGCCCCAGGCGAAGGCCAGGGACACCACGATGGCCGCGACCATGCCGGCGCCCAGCACACCCATTCCAAACACAAAATTCCCTATCGCCGTGCCCAGGAACGGGGTCAGCGCCTGTGCCATGTCGCCCACGGTGGACAGCGTGGCATTCGGGTTGCCCCGGCCAATCGTTGCCGCACAAGCGATCAGCACCGCGGCCATGATCAACTGCGTGATCAGCGCCCCGATCGCCGTGTCCCAACGTGCCGCCGCCAGATGTTCCGGCCGCAGCCCCTTATCCGCCACCGCGGACTGCTGGTAGAATACCATCCACGGCATGATCACCGCGCCGATATTCGCCGCCGCGAGATAGAGATACTCGGGATTGCGGTACGGAATATCGACAGCGCCGGCCAACAGCGCGGTGCCGTCCGGATGCGCCGCCCAGGCAACGAAGAAGAATGCCAGTTCGAACAGGCCAACGGCGATGGCGAATCGCTCCACCCGGCGGTACGATCCGGTGAACACCACCGCCAGCAGCGCGATCGCGGCGATCGGCAGCGATACAAAGCGGGGCAGTCCGTAAAGCTCCCCCACGCCTGCCACACCGGAGAATTCTGTCAGCAACGCGCCAACCGTGGCAATGCACAGGCCTATCGCCGATACCCAGGCCCACACCGGCCCGAATGTATCGCGGATCAACTCCCCGTGGCCGCGTCCGGTGAAAATGGCCAGGCGGACGGTCAGTTCCTGCACCATGTACAGGATCGGTACCAGAACGAGTTGCAGCAATAACAGGCGATAGCCCCACTGCACACCGCTCTGCCCGGCCGTGATGACACTGCCGACATCGGTATCGGCCAGCATAACCACCAGTCCGGGGCCGAACACAGCCAGAAAGCGGCGCAAACGGGATGCGGCGCGCAAGGTCGTCTGAGGAGTCAAGGACGCACCGGGCATTTGCGAATAGTTCTCAATGGGCGTGCTTGGCTACAGGCGGTTGCCGCGAATGTCAAATCGCGTTGCGTTGGCGGCGGGTTTCGCGGACAAAGCCTCGCCCAGAATGGACCGAGCGATGCCCGAACTACAGATTCACAATAGCCTGACCCGCCGTAAGGAGCGGTTCGACCCGGCCGACCCGGCCCATATCCGGATGTATGTCTGCGGCCCGACGGTCTATGATCTCGCGCATCTTGGCAACGCTCGGCCGGTGGTGGTGTTCGATGTCGCCGCCCGGTTGTTGCGGCGGCTTTATCCGCGCGTCACCTATGTCCGCAACATCACCGACGTGGACGACAAGATCAACGCCCGCGCCCGTGAAAGCGGCGAGGCGATCGGTGCCATCACGGCTCGCACGACAGCCGATTTTCACGCCGACATGGCGGCGCTGGGGGCGTTGGCCCCTGACGAAGAACCCCGGGCGACCGCGCACATCGCCGAAATGATCGCGATCATCCGGCGGCTGATCGAGTCCGGTCACGCCTATCCGGCGGAAGGGCATGTCCTGTTTGCCGTTGCATCCGATGCCAGTTACGGCGCGCTGTCTGGCCGGGGACGGGACGAACTGCTGGCCGGCGCACGGGTGGAGGTGGCGCCGTACAAGCGCGATGCCGGCGATTTCGTGTTGTGGAAGCCGTCGCCGGACGATCTGCCGGGCTGGGACTCGCCCTGGGGCCGGGGTCGGCCTGGCTGGCATATCGAATGCTCCGCCATGTCGTGGAAGTATCTGGGCGACACGTTCGACATTCATGGCGGCGGCAGCGATCTGATTTTTCCGCACCATGAGAACGAGATGGCGCAAAGCCTGTGCGCCTTTCCGGGTAGCCGGTTCGCGCGGTACTGGATGCACAACGGCATGTTGCAGGTGAACGGCGAAAAAATGTCCAAAAGCCTGGGCAATTTCTTCACCGTGCGCGACGTGCTGGCCAAGGCGCCGGGCGAGGCGATCCGGCTGCTGCTGTTGCGGACACATTACCGGTCGCTGCTGGATTTTTCCGATCAGGGGTTGGCCGAGGCGAAACGCGAACTGGACCGGTTCTACCGGGCGCTTGACCATGCACCCGATGCCGTCGCGGGCGATGTGCCAGTGCCAGTGCTGGACGCGCTGTGCGATGACCTGAACACTCCGCTGGCGATCGCGGCGATGCGCGTGCTGGCGGATGCGGCACTGACCGGCGACCAGGATGCGGCAGCCGGGCTGCGCGCCGCCGGGGCCGTGCTGGGGTTGTTACAGCAGGCGCCGGAGGTGTGGTTTCGCGGCGCACCCGGCGATGCGGCCGAGATCGAGGCTGCGATCGCCGAACGCCTGGCGGCCAGAAAAGCACGCGACTTCGCCCGAGCCGATGCCATCCGGGGGGCGCTTGCGGTCAGGGGAATCGTGCTGGAAGACGGTCCCTCAGGCACGACCTGGCGGCGCGCGACCTGATGACCGGACGCGATGGCGGCGCCGATCTGCACCCGGTCGGCAACAGCCCGGTGGTGATCCTGGTGCGCCCGCAACTGGCGGATAACGTTGGCGCGTGTGCCCGCGCGATGGCCAATGGCGGGTTGTTCCACATGCGGCTGGTGGCCCCCAGGGACGGCTGGCCGCAGGAAAAAGCGTGGCGCATGGCGTCGGGCGCCGATCGCATCCTGGACGCGGCGACGGTGCACGAAACGGTCGCCGATGCCGTGGCCGATCTGCACCATGTCTTCGCGACCTGTCCGCGTCCGCGCCATATCGTCAAGCCGGTGCTGACCGCCCGGGGCGCCGCGACGGAATTGCGGGAAATCTGCAAGCGCGACCTGCGCACCGGCCTGCTGTTCGGACCGGAACGCGCCGGGCTGGACAACGACGACATGGCCGAAGCCGATGCTTTGGTGCGGTTTCCGCTCAATCCCGCGTTCATGTCGCTGAACCTGGCCCAGGCGGTGATGGTGATGGCGTATGAGTGGTGGACCGCCGCGGATGAAACGCCGCCGCGCACGCTGATGACCAACGAAACGCAGGTGGCGACCAAGGGTCGGCTGGACAATTTCCTGACGCATCTGGTGGATCAGCTCGATGCATGCGGGTTTTTGCGCAATGTGCCGAAACGGCCGGGCATGGTGCGGAACCTGCGGCATCTGTTTCAGCGCGGCGAGGTGACGGACCAAGAGCTTCGCACCCTGCACGGGGTGGTGACCGAACTCGCGATCGGCCGCCGGCGGCGCGGCCGGCTGGAAACCGAAGCAGATCCAGCCCCTGGGCCGTGAATTCCCAAATGTCGCGAACACATCCCCATTAGGTGTCCGATCAGGTGCCTTGAACCGCCGCGGCACCATCCCCAGCATCGCGATGTCGAAGCCGGGTGCGTTCCGGATTCCATCGCACGATCGACGGGACAGAGGCAGTCATGGCGGCAACCCACGACCATTACGATGTCATCGTCATTGGCAGCGGGCCGGGCGGCGGCGCACTGGCGCAACGGCTGGCGGCGACCGGCAAGCGTATTTTGATGCTGGAGCGCGGCGGATACCTTCCGCGCTCTCGGGAAAACTGGGATTCGAAGACCGTTTTCGTGGACGCCAAATATCAGGCCACCGAGACCTGGTACGGCGGCGACGGCACCACCTTTCATCCGGGCCTGCACTATTTTGTCGGTGGCAATTCCAAGGTCTATGGCGCTGCTCTGTTGCGCCTGCGGGAACGCGACTTTCAGGAACTGCGGCACAAAGACGGTATCTCGCCGGCCTGGCCCCTGGGCTACGATGTGTTCGAACCGTATTATACCCAGGCGGAAGCATTGTTTCATGTCCATGGGCAACGCGGCGAAGACCCGACCGAACCTTGGTCGAGCGCGCCTTATGCCTATCCACCCGTTAAACATGAGCCGCGCATTCAGCAGTTGAACGACATTCTGGTGCGGGAGGGCATGCATCCATTTCACCTCCCGCTCGGCATCAAGCTGGATCAAAATCCCGATGGCAGTGCCACCACCTATAGCCCGTGCATCCGCTGCGACGCGTTCGACGGATTTCCCTGTGCGGTAAATGCTAAAGCCGATGCTCAGGTGATTTGCGTGGACCCAGCGCGCGCGGCGTATCCCAATTTTACGTTGCTAACCAATACCTATGTGACGCGGCTTGAGACGAATCCATCGGGGCGCAGTGTAAGCCGTGTACATGCGATTCGCGATAACAAACCAGAACAATACTCAGCCGATATCGTCGTGGTGGCATGCGGTGCGCTGAATTCCGCCCTGCTTCTGCTTCGTTCGGCATCCGATATGCACCCGAACGGTCTGGCCAATCGTTCCGATCAGGTCGGCCGTAATTATATTCGCCATAATATGTCGATTGTAATGGCGCTGCTCAAGGAACCCAATCCCACGGTCTTCCAGAAGACATTGGCACTTAGCGATTTTTACTTCGGCGCCGACGACTGGGACTATCCGCTGGGGCTTATCCAGATGTGCGCGACATCGCATGGCGAGCAAATCCGCGGCGAGGCCGTGCCTGGTTTTTTGTCATGGCTGCCCGACATGCCGTTCGAGAAAATGGCAGAACATTCCATCGATTTCTGGCTCCAGAGCGAAGACCTGCCGAGGCCGGAAAACCGTATCCGTTACGATAAAGACCGCGTGGTGCTGGAGATCGCGGAGGGCAACACGGAAGCCCTCGTCCGGTTGCGCGCCCGGCTGGAAAAGCTCCTGGGGCCGCTCGGTGGTTGGCCGCATTTGATCGACCGCCGGCTGTATCTGGGCAAGGACATCCCCATCGGCGGCACCGCGCATCAGGCGGGAACATGTCGTTTTGGAGTCGATCCTAAACAATCGGTACTCGACCTGAACTGCAAGGCCCACGATCTGGATAATCTTTACGTAACGGATGCGAGCTTCTTTCCATCGATCGGCGCGGTCAATCCGACACTGACGATCATTGCCAATGCGCTGAGAGTCGCGGACCATCTTAAGATGCGGCTGGGCGGGTGAGGAACCGAATGTCCTCGCTGTTGTCCGATCCGAACGAAATGCGGCGGCCGGTCGCACGGGCGTGCCGGATTGTCCGGTTCAACCGCGTCGTGCCGGATCTCCACCGGGCCGAGGCGTTCTATCGCGACGCGCTGGGATTTCGCACGATCCCATTGGAACCCATGGACCTGTTGACGCTGGAAGCGGTTGGTCCCGGTCGGCCGGCCGCCGATGCAATAGCGATGCGTCTCGGGCAGGAAACACTTGCACTGGTGCGGTTCGAAACGCCGGGACTTCGCTATCCGCCGGACAGCCGGAGCAACGATCTGTGGTTTCAGCATCTCGCGGTTGTCGTTGGCGATATGGATGCCGCGTATGCCCATCTGGCCTGCCAGTCAGGGTGGCAACCGATCGGAAACGGCGGCCCGCAACAGTTGCCGCCCTCCGTGGGGGGCGTGCGGGCGTTCAAATTCCGCGATCCCTTCGGACATCCCTTGGAGCTGATATGGTTTCCGCCGGGTCAGGGCAGGCCCGTCTGGCATGAAAGCCATGACGGCGCGCTTTTCCTCGGCATCGATCACAGCGCCTTGTCGATCCGGTCCACGTTCGAAAGCCAGACCTTCTATCGGTCGCTGGGTTTGCGGGTTAGCAGCCGGTCGTTCAACCATGGCGCCGAACAGGCAAACCTGGATGGCCTGAACGAGGCCCGCGTGCGTGTGACTGGCCTGCGCCCGGAATCCGACGGCGGTCCTGGTCTTGAGTTACTGGAGTACCAGCCGCCCGGACGCGGCTCGTCCGGGCTGGACCTGAACAACATGGTCACGGACTGGGTGACACTGACCGCCGGTGTCCTTCCGGACGAGCCGATCCGGATGATCCGTGATCCAGACGGCCATCTTTTGATGTCGATCGATCAGTCCGCGGGACGGCCCGCTTGAGCACCGATAACATAGGTGGACGCCAGCGGATGCCGCAGGGCCTCACTGACTGGCAGCGTTCGTGGCGCCAGAATAATCAGGCCGAGGCCGCCGACCAGGCCGAAATTCTTCAGAAATTCCCAAAAATGGTCCAGTCCCGGCCCTTCCTTGAACCGCCAGAAATCGGGAAAGCGCCAGAACTGGTGAAACAGCACCGCCGTAACCACACAAAACCCGGCCAGAACGAAGGCGGCAAGCCGGTCGTGCCACCCGGTGACAATGCAGACCGGGGTAACGAATTCGACGGCGATCGAGGCCATCAGCATCGCCGGCTTGAATGGGATCGTCCCCGCCTGCTTCATGGCCGAACCCCAGTTGAGTATCTTATCCAGACCGCTGAACGGAAACAGCACCACCAGACAGACACGAAGCAGCAAGGGAGTATAGGCGTCGATTAGCATCATGGCCCCAGACTCCCCAGACAAGACCGCGGGACGCTAGCGTATCGAAGATCACGATGGATAATCGGGTTTCTATCGGCAAGCGAGGAACAATGACGGAAACCGTTGGGCCCAGGCCGACCGTGCCATACTGGCATTTGTGGCGGGACGAAGACGGTGTCAGTCATCAGACCGAATGCATGTTGACATCGTTCGATCTGCACCGGATCGGCGTTGCCGAACCGCAATGGAACAATCCGCAGGCTAAATCGGAGGCGACGGTGGTCTTTACCGTGCAGCCCGTGGGCTGGATCGGTGAATGGCATGAAAACCCCGCTCCGCAATGGATCGTTGTGTTGTCCGGCCGCTGGTGGATCGAATCGATGGACGGCACGCGCATTGAGCAAGGCCCCGGTTCGTTCTCGCTGGGCGAAGACCAGGGCTGCGCGACGATCAACGGACGAAAGGGGCACCGGTCCGGAACGATTGGAGACGTCCCGGCGGTGCTGATGACGATTCAACTTCATATTTCACCTGGCACCCGGCCTTGCCGGTTCAGATAGAACTTGCGGCCGGATCACACTTTCAGGCGTTTGGCCAACATATGAACGCCGACTGCCAGGCCAGCGAAGGCAGCCGCCCAGACCGCGTTGCGATGATAGCTGGTGAAAACTTCCCAGCTTCCGGTACGGGCCTGTCCGTCGAAGCGGCCATGGGCGCCGTACGGGCCTTTCACCGGTTCGAACAAATTGCCGGGGGCATCGCTATCTGCTGGCTGGTCGGTTAGTTGCCCGTTGTACCCAAATTTCGCCAGATAACGGTCGATCAGGCCTGGCGCGATGCGGTTGGCCAGGATGGCCTGCACCGTCGGGAAGCCCACCCATATCTGGCGGCGCGGGTTGAAAGCCCCGAAATAGATGGCGCGTGCGGGCACCTCCGGCTGGTAAATCGGCGGCACGGGCATGGCCTTGCGGCCCATCTTGTTGCGCGCCCAATCGAACTGCGGGGTGTTGACCGCCGGCAGATCCACCTCGGTCAGCGTAACGGCGATCTTGTCGTGATACAGTTCCGATCGCAGTGAATCCAGAAAGCCGCGAATGGCGAATTTGGCTCCGCAATACACCGATTGCAGCGGCACCGACCGATAGGCCAGGGCGGACCCGACGCAAACGATGGAACCCCGGTTGCGCGGTCGCATGAAACGCAATGCGGCCATGGTACCATGCACCTGGCCTAGATAGGTAACCGCTGTCCCGCGCTGAAATTCCTCCGCTGTCAATTTATGAACCGGCGCGAAAACAGTGGCCATCGCCACGTTAACCCAAACGTCGATTGGACCGAGTTCGGCCTCCACCCTGTCCGCGGCGGTATCCACGGCCTTGGCGTCCGCCACATCGGTTGGAATGGCCAGCACCCTGACGCCGAAACGGCGCAATTCGTCCGCTGCGAGTTCAAGCCGTTCGGGGTCGCGGGACAACAACGCGACATCGCAGCCGTTCCGAGCGAATTCCGTTGCCGCCGCTCGGCCCACACCGGCGCCCGCCCCCGTGATTACGACAATCTTTCCCATGATATCCCCATCGTTTGCAGATGGATAACGCCCCACACGGTCCACGGTGCCATACACAAATCGAGCAACAGGGTTTGCTCTTACGGCATGCTCGACAGTTTTCGCTTCGGATTCATGTTTAAGCGGGCGGGCTCACCGGCGTGCCGAAGCACCGGTTGCCAATGCAACCCTCAGCGTGCCGCCGCCCGGCTTTCGTCCGCCAGCGCCTTCGCCAGCAAAAGCCCTTGTTGCAACTGGAAATCCGTCTCCGGCTTGGCTGCATCCAGCGCGGGCCAGTGTTCGGGTGGCAGTTTCGGTATCTGCCGGGCGATCGGCGGCAGCTCGGCCTGCGGGGGCGCGGGAACGGCTTTCCCGGTGCCGGGCACCGACAGGATGTGTTGTAGATCGGCTTCGTGTTCGGGTGCGAAATGCGGCGCCGGCGTGCGCGTTTCATCCACCTCGACATTGGGCGTGATTCCAACGCCCTGGATGGACCGGCCCGACGGCGTGTAATACCGGGCGGTCGTCAGCCGGATGGCGCCGTGGCCGGGCAGCGGAAACAGCGTCTGCACCGAACCCTTGCCGAAAGATTGAGTGCCCAGCACCAGGCCCCGATGGTTATCCTGCACCGCGCCGGCGACGATTTCGGCGGCCGAAGCGGTGCCGTTATTCGTCAGAATCACCACCGGCAGATTTCCCGAAATATTGCCGTCCGGTTTGGCCTGCCAGCTTTGATCGTCATCCGAATGGCGCCCCCTGGTCGAAACAATTTCGCCACCGGACAGAAAATCGTTGGACACCGCGACCGCCTGATCCAGCAGCCCGCCCGGATCGTTACGCAAATCCACCACCAGCCCGCGCAGGCGGCCGTTCGAATCCGCCCGCAACGCTTTCATCGCCGCGTGCAGGCCGGTATCGGTCTGTTCGGTAAACTCGCTGATGCGAATAACGCCGATGTCTCCGGCCAGCCGGCTTTTGACCGTTTCTATCTTGATAATCTGGCGTGTCAGCGTCACCGCGATCGGGTCGGTGACCGCCAGGCGCTTCACGATCAGGCTGACCTTCGTGTCGGGCGGTCCGCGCATCGCGGTGACCGCGTCGTTCAGGCTCAGCCCTTCCACCGTCTTGCCGTCAACGGCGGTGATCAAATCGCCGGGCTTCATGCCGGCTGCCGCGGCCGGTGTGCCGTCGATCGGGCTGACCACCTGAAGCAGGCCGCCATTCTCGGTGACTTCCAGTCCGACGCCGCCAAACTGGCCCGACGTTTCGGACTGCATGTCGCGCCACTGCCCTTCGTTCATATAGGAACTGTGCGGGTCGAGGCCGGTCAGCATGCCGTTGAGCGCATTGTCGATCAGTGCCGGCCCCGAGACCGGTTCGACGTAGTCGGCCTGGACCCGTTCCAGAACGTTGCTGAACAGGCTGAGCCACCGGTAGGTCTGCTGCTGATCGTTGGCCTGCGCCGCCGCCGGGCCGATCGATCCGCTGGTCGCGGCGACGCAGCCGGCGGCGAAACTGGTTCCCACCAATAGAACGATGCCCGTTCGCGTGATCTTCATTGAGCCACCTGCCTGCCAATTTGCCGAAACCGGACATCGTACAGCGGCACATGTGCCACAAATCCCATATCAGCCGCGTTACATCGTAGTCATGGGCGGCAATGCCGGTCCAGTAGGCGGACGGTAGCCGCCCTGATACACTTGTTCTCTCGTCAAAATAGGGGAACGTATCATGGATTTGGGTCTGCAAGGAAAAAAGGCAATCGTCTGCGCCGCCAGCAAGGGGCTGGGACGAGCCTGCGCGATCGCACTGGCTCGGGAAGGCGTCGATGTGACGATTACCGCCCGGACCGCCGCGGTGCTGGAAGAGACGGCGGCGGAGATCCGCCAGATGACGGGCGCGAAGGTCATCGCCGTCGCCGGCGATATTGCCAGCGAGGACGGCAGGGCGGCGGCCCTGGCGGCGTGCCCGTCGCCGGATATCCTGGTGAATAACAATGGCGGGCCGCCGTTCGGCGATTTCCGCGAGTGGGACCGCGACATGTGGATCAAGGCGGTGGATGGCAACATGCTGGCGCCGATTTTTATGATCAAGGCGGTGATCGACGGCATGATCGAACGGAAATTCGGCCGCATCGTGAACATCACGTCCGCTTCGGTGAAATCGCCTATCGCGCAACTGGGCATGAGCAACGGCGCGCGTGCCGGTCTGACCGGCTTTGTCGCCGGCCTTGCCCGCCAGGTGGCGCACCACAACGTCGTGATCAACAACATCCTGCCCGGCCCGTTTCTGACCGACCGGCTGCGCGGCGGGCTGCGGGAGGCCGCCCGGCAAAGCAACCGTCCGGTGGACGATCTGATCCAGGAGCGGCAGGCCAACACCCCCGCCCGGCGGGCCGGCGACCCGGCGGAGTTCGGGGATGCGTGCGCGTTTTTGTGTTCGGCGAAGATCGGCTTCATCGTTGGGCAAAATCTTCTGCTGGACGGCGGGGCATTCAACTCGGCCAGCACATAGGGCTTACGACCCTGGCGGAGGGCAACGCCGGCGTATCGTCCTCTCAGACCGACACCGCCTGCCTGACCGCCTCGGCCAGACGGTCCTGGCCGTCGGCGCGCAAGCCGCCGATCACCCCGGCCTGGTCGGCGGCGGGGCGGTTCTGGCTCATTTTGACTTTGCCCTCCAACCGGTCGATCCGCAACGAAATGCCAACGATGGCGCCCAGCAATCCCTGCACGAAACCGTCCGGTGCGTCGGTTACCGCCCATGGTTGCGCGCGCGGGGTTTCGTGCCGGTCTGTCAGTGCGGTGACAATGTCTCGCAGGCGGGCCGGATCGTCGAATACCTCCAGAGTCCCATACGCATGGATCGCGGCGTAGTTCCAGGTCGGCACGACCTTCCCGTGTTCTTTCTTCGCGGCGTAATAGGACGGGGTGATATAGCCATCCGGGCCGTGAAAAATCGCCAGGGCCGGCACGGCTGGATCGGCCGTTCGGACATGCGGATTGGCCTTCGCCAAGTGTCCGATCAGCGTGCCGAAGGGGCCGGGGCTGGGTACCAGAAGCATCGGTGCGTGGCTCGCGATCAGGCCGTCCGCCGTCATGGAAACGAGCGTTGCGAGGCCCGCCGATCGGATCGATGCATGCAGCACTTCGATCCGGTCTTCGCTGAAATGGGCGGGCACATACATCGGATAAAAATCCTTTGGGTATGACAATCCCCAGGGAATGAAGGTTTCTGGGCGACGGTCCTCGGGCGGCGATCGCTGTCCGGCCTCGACCGGCGGCGGCTTCGCCAGACCCTATGTCAACGCCGGCTCGCCTGACAATATGACGCAGCGATAAGCCTGGGCGCCGGGGCGACCCGCCGGCATTGGTGCGCATCGCGCCGAAATCCGACAGCGGCCGCCCGTGTTGCCGCTTCGGATGTCCGGGGGCATGGTAACGCGGGACATCGGGACAAACCATGCGCGTTTTGACTAACCCGCCGCTGCGCGGGCCTGGACGGGCACCGTTCATGTTGCTCGTCGCCATGACGGCCTGCGGTACGCTTGGCATGCATGTTATTATTCCCGCACTTCCGGCCATGGCGCTGGCGTTGGGCATGTCGGTCGGTTCGGCGCAACTGACCATCACGTTGTACCTGATCGGCCTTGCCATCGGCCAGTTGATGTATGGCCCGATTTCGGACCGGTTCGGGCGGCGGCCTGTTTTGCTGGTTGGATTGACGCTGTTTACCGCCGCCAGCGTGGCAACGGCGCTCGCCCCGAACGCCGCCGTTATGATCGCTGCCCGGATCGTACAATCGTTTGGCGGATGTGCCGGGCTGGTACTGGGGCGTGCCGCGGTGCGGGACGGTGCGACGGCCGACAAGGCGGCCGGCCAGCTCGCGATGCTGACATTGACGATGGCGCTGGTGCCCGCCATGGCGCCGGCAATCGGCGGCTTTCTGACCGCTTACAGCGGGTGGCGCGCCGGCTATGTGCTGCTGGCGGTGTTCGGGGGGGCGACGCTGGCGGCGTGCGTTCTGCTGATGCCAGAGACATTGTCCGAACGCGGCACCGCCCGCCGGTCGATGATGGTGGCCTATGGGCGGCTGCTGCGATCCGCCCGCTTCCTGGGCTATGCGATCGGTGGCGCGTGCTCGACCACCGCGTTTTATGGGTTCATGTCGGCGTCCCCGTTCATCCTGGAAAACCGGCTGCATCAACCGGCCCAGCGCGTCGGGCTGTATTATCTGCTGCTGATGGGTGGAGTGGCGGCCGGCAGTTTTGGCGCCAACCGGGTCGCGGGCCGGATGCCGGTACCATCCGTGTTGCGGATTGCCAATGCGATCGGAATTCTGGGTGCGGCGTTGTTTGCCCTGGCCGATGCGGCGGACGTGCTGACGGTGGCGACGGTCGTGGGGCCGGTTGCCCTGTTCATGGTTGGCGCGGGCATTGCCAGCCCGTTCGCCCTGGCCGGGTCGGTCAGTGTCAGCCCGCAGTCGATCGGGGCGGCATCCGGCTTGTACGGATTTATCCAGATGACATATGGAATGCTGTGTACGGTAGCGGTGGAAACCTGGCATCCTGGCGCGGTTTACCCTGTCGCCGCTATTCTGCTGGGTTCGGCCCTGCTGGGTCAGGCGGCCCTGGCGGTCGCGGTGCGGGCGGAGCGCCGGTTATGATCGAATCGGGGACGCCTGCCCCAGCCGGTTATCGACGGGGCCGGGAAGGTCGGGCTTACCCCTTTGGCTTTTCTGGTGCGAACCGTGTCACCAAATCCGCGATGTGGCCGATTTCTTCCATACGCAATCCCTCCGGAGCGGCCAGCTTGCGATTGCCGTGCGCCACGCGGCGCGGGAATGTGGCCGCGTCGAATCCGAGCTTTGCGGCCTCTTTCAACCGGGCTTCGGCCTGCGCCACCTGACGCACCTCCCCGGATAGCCCGACCTCGCCGAAATAGACCATGCCCGGACTGGTCGGCATCTCGAACGCGGCCGAGGCAATGGCGGCGGCGACCGCCAGATCGGCGGCCGGTTCGCTGACCCGTAGTCCGCCAGCGATATTCAGATACACGTCGGTCTGGTTCAGCCGCACGCCCGCGCGCGTTTCCAGCACCGCCAGCAACATCGACAACCGTCCGCTGTCCCACCCGATCACCGACCGGCGCGGCGATCCGGCCGGGTTGGGCGCCAGCAGCGCCTGCACCTCCATCAGCACGGGGCGCGAGCCTTCCAGCCCGGCGAATACCGCGCTGCCGGCGATGTTGCCGCGCCGTTCGGCCAGAAACAGCGCGGATGGGTTGGGTACTTCCGCCAGCCCGGTCTCGGTCATCTCGAACACCCCGATTTCATCGGTGGCGCCGAAGCGGTTCTTGACCGCGCGCAAGATGCGGAACTGATGGCCGCGGTCGCCTTCGAAATACAGCACCGCATCGACCATGTGTTCCAGCACCCTCGGGCCAGCCAGCCCGCCGTCCTTGGTGACGTGCCCGACCAGCACCAGCGCGAAGTTGCCAGCCTTGGCGAGCCGGATTAGCTCGAACGACGATGCACGTACTTGGCTGACGGTGCCCGGTGCGCTTTCGATCGTGTCCATCCACATGGTCTGGATGGAGTCGATCACCACCAACGTGGTGTCTTTCGCCTGTTCGAGGCTGGCGACGATATCGCGCACGTTGATCGCGGCGGCGAGTTCGATGGACGAATCCGCAACCCCCAGGCGGCGCGCGCGCAGCCGGATCTGGTCGATGGATTCTTCTCCCGAGACGTACAGCACGCGGCGTCCCGAGCGGGCCAGCCGGGCGGCGGCCTGGAGTAGAAGGGTGGATTTGCCGATACCGGGGTCGCCGCCGACCAACACAGCGGAGGCCGGGACCAGGCCGCCGCCCAGGACCCTGTCCAGTTCGGCGATGCCGATAGCGGCGCGCGGCGGCGGTTCGGCGCTGCCTGCCAGGCCGACGAACGCGACGCTGCGTCCGGCCGGCGCCTTGGCGGCGGGGCCGGGGCGGGCGACGATCGGTTCTTCGTCCACCGTGTTCCATTCGCCGCAGGTTTCGCAGCGGCCGGCCCATTTCAGCGTTACGGCCCCGCAGGCCCGGCACACAAATCGGGATGTCGGTTTAGCCATGGGGGCAAGCCCTTAGCGGACGCAAAAAGCAGGATCGCCGGTTTGTCATCGGCGCTACTTGCCGTGCCGGAGCGGCCGGGACAAGGCCGGCCACCCGCGACGCCGGGGTGTGGGCTCGGCAGGCAAACGCCTCAGGGCGTTGCCGGCTGATTATCCGGCCGCGTTTTTCGCCGCTTTGGCGCGCGCGACCCTGGCCAGAACCTTATCGCGCACCGCTTCGGGCAGGCCGTTGGGATCCATCGGCATACCGTAGATAAGCTCGTTATGAGCATGCAGCAGGTGATGCAGGCTGAACGCATGCATCTGGGCGTTGCGCCGTCCCTGCACGTCCTGCACGTGGTTAACGGCCTGTTTGGCGGCCTTGAGCGCGAAAGCCGGCTTTGCGGCAATCTTTTCGGCGAGCGCCAGTGTCGCGGCGGCGAGTTCGTCGCGTGGCACCACCCGGTTCACCATGCCATGCGCGGCAGCTTCCGCGGCGCCGATTTCATCCGCCGTGAACAGGAATTCCTTGGCCTTGCGGATGCCCAGTTCCCAGGGGTGGTTGAAGAATTCGACGCCGCATATGCCGAAATCGATCACCGGATCCTTGAAGGTCGCGTCGTCGCTGGCGACGATCAGGTCGCACACCCAGGCGAGCATCAGGCCACCGGCGATGCATTTTCCCTGTACCTGCGCGATGGTCGGCTTCGATAGATTACGCCAGCGTTCGCACATTTCCAGATAGATTTCCATTTCGCGGCCATAACGGGCCTCGGCGCCCTGGGCGTCGAAGCCGGCCCATGTGCCGACAGTGCCGAAATCCCGCCAGGTTTCGCCGCCATCCCCGCTCAGGTCGTGCCCGGCCGAGAAGTTTCGCCCGTCCCCCGCCAGGATGATGACCTTGATCGCGTCGTCGTGCGCCGCCCGGTCGAACGCGGCATTGAGTTCGTACGTCATGCGAAGGCCCTGCGCGTTGTGCGCTTCAGGACGCGCCATCACGATCCGGGCGACATGCGGCGCCGGGGTTTCGTAGCGAATCTGGGCCGATGCGCCTGTTTCGGCTGTCATTTCCGGAAGCCTCCCTTTGGATACGAAAGCGTAGCACACGAAGGAGGCCTGCCAAGACACGGCACCGAACCGGGCGCCCTGCCGGGCGGCCCGGATCGCGCCCTGGTGTCCAGGCCGTAGCATTACGGACTCGCAGCGGGACCGGACGGACACCATCTCAATGATCTCTGCCGGAGGCCCAGAATGCGCAATTATGAATTCGTGACCGTCAACGTTTTCACTGGCACCCGGTTTGCGGGCAATCCGTTGGCTGTCGTTCTTGAAGCGGCCGGCCTCGGCGACGCCGAGATGCAGGCGATCGCCGCCGAGTTCAATCTGTCCGAAACGGCCTTCGTCCTGCCGCCGGACGATCCCCGCCATCACGCCCGTGTTCGGATTTTCTCCCGGACGGCGGAAATGCCATTCGCTGGCCATCCGAACGTGGGCACCGGATTCGTGCTTGCCAGCATGGCTGGAGACCCGCCGGATCATTACACGTTCGAGGAGATGGCCGGGCTGGTTCGGGTCCATATCGTACGCGACGGTTCGGGCGCGATAGCCGGTGCCCGTGTTGCCGCACCGCGATCGCTGACCATCGGCATCGGGATTCCAACGGAGACAGTGGCAGCCTGTGCCGGCCTTGCGGCGGAGGATATCGCGACCCTTTCGCATACGCCGCTGGTTGCCTCGGTTGGAACGCCATTTGTGCTCGCCGAGGTCTCCAGCGTGGCGGCACTGTCGCGGGCCGTGCCCGATACCGGGGCGTTCCGGGTCGCTGCCGGCCAGTTTCCGGTGTTCGAAGGGCAGATTTCGTTGTATTTATATGCCTGGACCGGTGGGGATGAACGCCGCCTGCGCGCCCGGATGTTCGCACCGCTGGGCGGCACCTGGGAGGATGCGGCGGCCGGAAGCGCGGCTGCCGCGCTGGCGGGGTTGCTAACCTCGATCGCGCCTGGGGATAATTTGGCTTTGCAATACGCGATCGAGCAAGGCGTGGAAATGGGACGGCCGAGCATGATTATTGCGTCGGCGGTCAAGACCGGGGAAGGCCCCGTAAGCGCCAGTGTCGCCGGAAGCTGTGTGCGGGCGACGCGCGGAACGTTGGAAGTTTAGGCGGATTGCGCGCGGCGGCGGCGGCGCGCCGCCAGCAAACCCGCGATCCCGGCGCCCAGCAAAGACATCGTGGCAGGTTCTGGCACCGGCGTTGGCCCGTTCGGCACGCTTGTAACCGATACATTGGTCAGCAAAGCGATCGGTGGTTCCCCGGACGGGGTTCCCTGTGACAGGAAGCTGAGCAGCGTTGAGGCACCTGATGCCGTGAATGTGTAGGCCTGCGAAAACCAGCCCGTGAAGCCGCGGCTCGGATTCGTTTCGGTTGGCGTAGTGGCGAAGACTTTATTGTTGAGGCTTACCTGGAGATCTTCGGTGGTTTGTCCGCTTCGGCTTTGAAGCTGGCTGGCGGCCCAGACGAATGAAAGCTGATATTTCGATCCAGGTGTCAACCCGTTGACTGACTGGCTGATTCCGCCGCCCCCACCGACGTTAATGTCGCCATCCAGCGCTACGAAATTGTTACTGTTCGGGCTAGAACCGGAGAACGTGGGCGTACCGTACAGCTTTTCGAAGCCAGTGTTATACTGTGCGGTAGCACTGTTCGTGGTCGCGGTGCCGTTATGAAAGAACAAATTGTAACCACCGTTTCCGGTCCAGTCGGTCACGCCCTGACCAAAGGCACTGTTGTCGGCAG
>JAJZFA010000017.1 GCA_021805565.1 Pseudomonadota bacterium | reverse complement strand
CCTGCCCCCCTCGCGCTTATCCACGTCATGCACAGGAACCTCCCGCGCCCTTCGCTCCGCGCAACGCCCTGGGGCGCTGCGCTACGGGCGCGGGTCCCTCCTATGCATGACGTGGATAAGCTCCAGATCGTGCCCGATGAGGGGTCATTATTGGACGCGAAAAGGGGGTCGGAATTGGAAGCGATTTGACAGGCGTGCCGTGCGAAGGCGACGATCGCCGTGCCGCCGTCGCAGCAGAACTCATTGCCCGGCGTGATGACGCCGCCAAGGGCCGAGGCGATCGAAGCGCGGTCCAGTTTCGCCAGCACCGCGTCCGTCGTCGCGCCCTGCCTGTCGCGTGCGACAATCACCGGGATCTGTTCCGCCGACAGGCCGCGTTTGGTGGATTTTCCGCCTCTCTTGCGGGATTTTCGCGGCAGGCCCGACCGCTTACCTTTGAACGATTCCAGAATGAACGTCTCATCGCCCTCGACGATGCCGGTCAACGCTTTCGGCTTGTCGCCCGCCAGCGACGCCAGAAACCTGTGCCGCCAGCGAAACGCCGTCGTATAATGCACGCCGCAGCGCGCAGCGGCTTTCGCGGTGCTGACACCATCGATCATGGCCTGGGTCTGTGCCGCCCATTTGTCCTTCATGCGCAAATTCGCCAGCGGCGTCTTGGTCAGCGCATTGAAGGTGCGCTTGCAGGATTTGCAGCGGTAGCGCGGCAGGTCGCTTGCATGACCCCAGCCCACGACCTCGCGGTTGTCGCAATGCGGGCAGCCGACTGAGGCCACCCGATGCTGGCCGAGTTGCGCAATACTGGCCGGGCCGGATCTCTCTGCCGGGCCGGACGCTTCGGCGGATTGCGGGCTGGGTTCAGAGAAAACCGGCGCCTCAATCGCGTCGTTCGTCCCGGCCTCGGATAGCGCCAGTGAGCACCACGCCGTTCGGCGCTGCGGATCGGTGAGTGCCGTAATCCCTCCAAGCCAGATCTCAAACGAAGTCTGTTCCATCGGCACCCTCGTCAGACAGAGGCTTATTAGCCGGTATCAACAAATGACGCCATAAGAGCCTATCTAAATGATCGGCTGGCGCTGTCGGACGAACAGATCGCCACTCTGTCGCCCTTGCGGCTGCCCGTAATCCCCAAACCCTTTGCTATTGCTTATGGCGCGGCAGAGCTGCCCGCCTTAATCCTGAACAGCGTGGCATACAACGCCCGCCGGGTGGCGGCTGGAGCGCCCGGCCCGCTGCTGGTAGCCGACGGCGCGAACCATTTCACGATCCTCCCGACCTTGCGTGCGGCGGATAGTCTTTTGACGAAAGGCCTGGTTCGCTTGCGTCCCTGACCCCGGCCCGTGCGTCTGAGCGGTACGGTGTACAGTCATAAGGCGGGTTCAGTGGCCTGATGCTCGTTTAGGGGGTACGCCATAGAACGGCCTGTGCGGCTGAGAGCAACAGAAAAGCGGCGTAAGGCCTTCTATCCCCCAATGACGCGGTAAATCGTCGCCGGGTGAACGTCGAAGGTCCTGGCAACGGCGCTGATCGACTTCCCGTCGCGGACGAGTTCCCTGGCCACATGCTGCTGCTCCGGGCGCATTTTTTTCGGCCGGCCGAAGGCAACGCCTCGCGCTTTGGCGGCTACCCTGCCGTCGTTTGTCCGGCTGATAATGAGGGTGCGCTCGAACTCGGCGATGCCTGCGAAGATTGTCATGACCATCCGCCCAGAAGGGCTTGTCGTGTCGGCCCACGGCTCATCGAGCGACTGTAATCCTGCACTCTTTTCGGTAAGACGCTCGGCGATCCGCAGGAGGTCGGAGGTCGAGCGGGCCAGGCGGTCGAGGCGTGTCACCACCAGGATGTCATCCTTGCGCAGCTGCTCGATCAGCTTCTCGAGTTTGGGGCGGCTGCGCGTGGCGCCGGAGATTTTTTCCTCAAACAGTTTTTCGCATCCGGCCGCGGATAGGCGCTGACACTGCCCTTCGAGGTTCTGGTCCCCGGTCGAAACCCGTGCGTACCCGAGCTTCATGGGCGTGCCTTCCTGGCGTTGCAAAAAATATTGCTGAAATAGTGACTTCCGCATAGGGGTTTTACAAGGAAAATCTCCCGTATTTTCCGTGTCTCGTTAACCCTTCGCAAAAGTCCTAAGTTTCTATACGTCGCAAATGTCCGCGTTTACGACAATTCATTGCAGTTACCGAAGGCGCGAGCATCTGCGGAGTTGAGGTTCATCTTACGACACTGACCGCACTGGCGAAGTGTCGATTTCCTAAATCGCGACTCAGATTGAGCACCCTCCTGCTTCGATCGATCGGAACGCTTCCGCGCCTGATACCCTCGAGATAGGTTTATAGTAGTCCCATGGTGTCTTGCTTTCGGATGGTGTCTTCACCTGGTACAGGTCCATGTCGTAAACCGCTCGCCCGTCCTGCCTGATGGTGGTTGGCTTGCCGAAAAAGTTGCCTGGCATCGTCCGCATCTGCCGATTGACGATGACACTGTCGGTCGTGCCGGCCGACTGCGCCGCCTTGAGCCAGTGCAGCGTTGCCGCGTAGGACGCGGCTTGCGACTTGGTTGGCATCACATGGCGCTCCTGCATGAATCGCGTCGAGAAAGCGCGACTGGCGTCGTTCTGGTTCCAATAAAAGCCGGATGAGACATACAGACCCTGGGCAAGTTCCAGGCCAAGGGAATGGATGTCTGTGATGAACACCAGGAACCCGGCCAACCGTTGGCCGCCCTTGCCGATCCCGAACTCGGCGGCCTGCTTGATCGCGGCGATCGTGTCGCCGCCCACGCTGGCCAGGCCGATCACGTTGGCACCGGACGAGGAAGCCGCCAGGAGATAGCTCGAGAAGTCGCCGGCACCGATCGGATTGCGTACGGAACCTACGACGGTGCCACCGGCCAAGCGTACGGCAGCTTCAGCGTCGGTCTGCATGGCGGTGCCGAAGGTGTAATCGGCGGTGATGAAGAACCATGATTTACCGCCAGCCCCGACGACGGCACGGGCCGTGACGTTGGCCAGAGCATAGGTATCGTCGATCCAGTGCACGTTGGTCGGCGAGCACTTCGCGCCGGCAAAGTCGGCCGTCGCGGCGGCGGTGACCAAGGTCGACTTCTTCCGCTGCCGCGCAACCTCGAGCACCGCCAAAGCGGCTGAGGAAAGTGGAAGGTCGACAATCACGTCGACGCCCTCGACGTCATACCAACGCGCCGAAATCTGGGCGGCAACGTCCGGCTTCATGAGCATGTCGGCCGAGAGCACCTCGACCGGGCGATCGCCGACCTTGCCGCCAAAGTCGGCCACGGCCATCTTGACCGCTGTTACGGTGCCGGGCCCGCCGGCATCCGCCGTGATGCCACTCTGGTCGCCGAGCACCCCGATCCGGATCGGGCCTCCCTCGCTGGCATGCGCACCGCGGGCGCCGGCCGCCATGGCGGCCGATGCGCCGAGGAAGAGTCGCCGGGTCGTCCGCAACATGATCTTTCCTTCTTGTCAGATATCCAGGACGAGCGTGCGGCTGCGTGAGCGGGAGCAGCAGATGGCGATCCGTTGGTTGGCGGCTTTCTCGTCGGACGTCAGGACCATGTCGCGATGGTCGGGCACGCCGCAGAGGACGTCGGTCAAGCAGGTCGCGCATACCCCGGCGCAGCAGGACGAGGGCGCCTGGATTCCGGCGGCTTCCAGGGTCTCGAGGATCGTTCGTTCGGCATCCACGGTCAGCGTGACGCCACTCCGCCGCGCGACGAGGGTGAATGGCACGTCGTTCTCTCGTGTCGTTGTGGCGAAACGCTCGAGGTGCAGTTGTGCGTCCGGCCAGCCCAATGCCGTCGCCTCCGATGACAGCGCGTCCATCAGACGGGCTGGGCCGCAGCAATAGATATCCGTATGGCTTTCCGGGGCGCCAAGCGCCGTCGCGATCGAAAAACGCTGCTGAGATGCCCCATCGCCAAAGTGCAACCGCAGATGCGGGCCGAGCCCAGCCCTTTCCATTTCCGGCAGGAACGCCGCCTTTCCGGCTGTGCGGACACAGTAGTGCAGCGTGAAGTCGGCGCCGAGTGCCTTGAGCCGGTACGCCATGGACAGCATGGGCGTGATTCCGATACCGCCTGCAACCAGGACCACGCGCCGGCCAGCGATCTCGTCGAGTGGAAACGTGTTTCGCGGCGTACTGACGCGGATTAGCATGCCTTCCCGCAGAACATCGTGCAGGGTTTTCGAGCCGCCGCGGGAAGTCTCTTCCCGCAATACGGCGATGCGGTAGCCAGCCGCGGATGTCGCCGGGTCGTTGCAGAGAGAATATTGCCGTACGAGACCCGGCGAGACTTCGATGTCGACGTGCGCGCCGGCCTTGAACAGCGGCAGCTTGGCGCCATCGGCCGGGACGAGGTCGAAGGAGACGATCCCTTCGGCCTGAACCTGCCGTTCGGCGACGCGAAAGTCGTACCACGTCGGGCTCGCCCCGGCGCGCACCGGCACGGGAAGCACAGGAGCCGGCTCCAGGGCCGCCGGACCGGGCTGCAGCCGCATCGGCAGCGTGGCAAAGGCATGGATGGTGTTGTTCATCGCCATCGTTGGCTCGCCGATCTCGATCGCCGAGACCCGGCCGACCATCGCCCGCAGCAAACTCTCCATTTCCAGCCGCGCCAGGTGCATGCCGACGCATTGGTGGATGCCGTGGCCGAAGCCGATATGGTGACCGCCGGGTCGGCTGGGATCGAACCGGTCCGGGTCGGGGAAGCGCCGCTTGTCCCGGTTCGCCGACGCGTACAGCACCATCACCCGCGCCCCCTCCGGCAGCATGGCGCCGCCGATCTCGAACGGGCGCGTCAATGTCCGCGAGAACGAGCGGACCGGCGATCCTAGCCGCACCGCTTCATTGACTGCGCCGGGGATCAGCATCGGGTCACGACGGATCCGGTCCCATTGCGCCGGGTTGCGGGCGAGTTGGTAGAACAGCTCCCCGGTCGCGGAGATCGTCGTGTCGAGGCTGGGACTGATGTAGTCGCGCACCAGCAGCGGCACCATGTCGCGCGGGATCTGGCCGCGGTCGACCAGTTCGTAAAGCCGCCCGGTCCAACTGCCGGGTTTCAGCCGCTCGGGCACCGCTTCGGTTGCAATGTAGCGGCGCATCTCCATCATGGTCTGCATGCCGCACCGACCGCGCTCGTTCTGCACCCCAAGGATGTCGAACGCCGCGCCCGCCCAGTGCAGCATGTTTTCCCGCCCGTCCTCCGCGAGCCCGACCAGCTCGGTGACGATCGTCAGCGGCAGATGCCGGGCCAGATCCGCCATGCCGTCGAACGAGTCTCGGCTTAGCAGGCGCCCAATCAGCGCGTCCGCCTCTGCCTCGATCCGGCCGCGAATCGACTCCAGCGCGCCGGGCAACAGCGGGGCGGCCACGACGGCGCGCATGACATCGTGCTGGGGCGGATCGGAATTCAGCGTGTTGCCATGGACACCGCGCAGGAAGTCGCAGCCAACCTGATCGGCCGCAACGCCCTGCGCCGAGGAGAACACCTCGAAATGGCGCAGCGCCTGCTTGACCTCCTCGTACCGCGTGATCGCGTAATTGCCTAGCGCTGGCAGGAATACGACCGGCCCGAGCGCACGCATCGCCGCATAATGCGGAAGTGGATCGACGATGAACGCGTCGCTATAGAAATCCTGCGCGTAGCAGGGGATACGGGGCTGCCCGAAGCCGTCCATGCCGCACCTATTTCTTCACAAGTGGGCAGCGGCTCTCAGCGAGCGGGCGGAACGCCTGGTCGGGCGAGACCGTCGCGACCAGCTTCACCAGGTCCCACGGCCCCTTGGACTCCGCCGGCGTCTTGACCTGGGTCAGATACATGTCGTGCACCATCCGCTGGTCGTCACGGATGATCCCGTGCGGCGTGTAGGCGTCCGACACCGGGGTGGCCTTCATGCGCGCCATGACGGTGTCGCCATCGTCGGAATGGCTGTCCTTGACGGCCTGAAGGTAGTGCCGCACGGCGGAGTAGACCCCGGCCTGGATTTGTGAGGGCATCGCGTTAGCTCGGGCGAAAAATTTGTCGGACCAGGCGCGCGCGGCCGGGCTTACATCCTCGAAGAAGCTGGTGAACACCAGCGCGCCTTGCGTGCTGTCCAGCCCGGCCGCGCGGATGTCGACGTTCTGCAGCGACATTGGGACGATGCTCAGACCCTGTGCCGCCACCCCGAACTCGGCCGCCTGCCTGAGCGTGTTGACGCTGTCGCCGGCCGTGTTGATGGCGAGTATTTTGGCGATAGACGCTTGCGCCTGCAGCAGGTTGGAACTGAAGTCGCTCGTGCCGAGGGGCGCCTTGACGGAGCCGGCGACTTTGCCCCCGAGTTGAGTCAGCCGCACCGTTGCATCAGCCTGCAACGCTTGGCCGAACGCGTAATCGGCCGAGATGAAAAACCAGGGCGCTTGCGTGCGCTGCCATACACCGGAGACGACGCCAGCCGCGGTGGAATACGAATCCTGCGTCCATTGCACGCTGGTCGGCGCGCAGGCCTGGTTCGACAGGTCGCTGGTCCCGGCGCCCGAGATGAGGAAGATCCGGTGGTTGCCCCGCACCAGCTCCTGCACTGCGAGCGACGCTGCCGATGTGCCGCCATCGGCGATGGCCTGCACGCCGTCGCGGTCGAACCATTGGCGGGCGATCCCGGACGCGATGTCCGGCTTGTTCTGGTGATCGGCTTGGAGGATGCGTATCGGCTTGCCGTCGATGGCGCCGTCGAACTCCTCGGCCGCCATCTGCGCCGCCAGCACCGAGCCCGGCCCCATCGCGGTCGCGAACGGCCCGCTCATGTCGCTCAGCACGCCGATCCGGATCGCGTCGCCCTTGATCTCGGCCCGCACTGGACCCGCCGCCAGCAATGCCGCGCCCAACAGACATCGGGCAAATTGATTGTTCATGGACACCCTCCCGTATTCTTATTTCTTAACGACGCGTGTCACTCGCAGGAGATGACCGCATCCAGCCATGGGCAATCCGGCACCGGCGCCCGGACGCCTCGCGCAGCGGCCGAGAGGCGCATGTCGCGCAGCCGCGCCCGCTGCTCCGGCTCCATGTAGAGCCGCTCGTGGCCCCAGAAGCTCGGGCCGTCATGGGTCTCGTGCGGCTCCCACGTCGCCGGGTCGATGACCCGGCCGCCCCAGCCATATTCAACGAAAAAGCCGGATGGCGTGTGCGAGTAGAACGACGTCATATGGTCGTTGGTGTGCCGGCCCAGCGTGTAGGCGACCCGGTTCTCCTCGAGGTTGGCGAGGTCATAGCCTTGGCCAACATCGTCCAAGCTGTAGAGCTCGACCATGAAGTGGTGCAGCCCGGCCTTGCCGGAGCCGACCATCGCGAAGCTGTGATGCCGGCCGTTGATGTGGAAGAAGTAGAGCTTGTAAGGCTTCAGCCCGTAATCCGTCACGTGGAAGCCGAGGATGTCGCGATAGAACGGCAGCAGCGGCTCGACGTCCTCGACGTTGATGACCGCGTGCCCCATGCCGAGCGGCCCGGTGCAAAAGCCGGAGATCGGGCGCCCCGGCTTGAACGGGTCCGACGCGATGGCTGGGCTATGGAAAACCTCGAGCCGGTTGCCGGCCGGGTCGTCGAAGGCGATCAAGTCGGCCACGTGCCGCTCGTCGGCAAGGTGCCGCGGTGCGCGCTGAACCGCGATCCCGTGAGCCTCGAGCCGCGCAGCCAAGCGGTCCAGGGCTGTGGCATCGGCGACCTCCCAGCCGAAGAAGGCCAACCCTTCTCCCTCGTCGCCAGTGACGATCAGCCGCTGCTTTCGGTCGTCCATGCGGAACGCCCGAACGGAGCCGCCACGATCGACCGGCTGCATGCCGAGCAGCCCGGTCGCGTAATCGCCCCAGTCCGCCAGGCGGGAGGACCGCACGCCGATGTAGCCCAGCGCGGTCAGTTCGGATGTGAAATCCATCAAACGTGCGCCTCCGCGACAACCGGGTTGCGCAGCACGCCAATATGGCTGATCTCGACTTCGACGACGTCGCCGGCGCGCATCCATAGCGGCGGCTTGCGCTTGGAACCGACGCCGCCGGGCGTGCCAGACACGATCACGTCGCCGGGCAGCAAGGGCAGGATCGTCGAGATGTAGGCGATCTGCTCGGGCACCGGCGTGATCATCAGGTCGGTGGTGCTGTGCTGCACCACCTGTCCGTTCAGCCGCGTCTCCAGCGTCAGTGCGGCCGGGTCGGGAATGTCGTCTGTCGTGACGAGCCAGGGGCCGAAGCCGCCCGTGCCGGCGAAGGTCTTGCCGGCGAGATATTGGCTGGTGTGGCGCTGCCAATCGCGCACGCTGCCCTCGTTGTAGCAGGCATAGCCGGCGACATGGCCGAGCGCGTCGGCAGCGGCGATGTGACGGCCGCCTTTGCCGATCACCACGGCCAGCTCGCCCTCGTAGTCGAACTCGTCGGAGACGGCCGGCTTAATCAGCGATTGGCCATGCCCGACCTGGCTGCCGGCATACCGGGCAAACAGGGCCGGGTTCGGCGTCTCCGTCCGGCCGGTCTCAGCGACGTGGTCGCGGTAGTTCAGGCCGACGCAGACGATCTTGTCGGGATTTGGGATGACAGGGGCGAACTCGAGGTCGGCCAACTGGAAGTCGGGCGCCTCATCGGCCACGCGCGCCGCTTCGGCAAGGCCGTCGGCGGCCAACATGTCGCGCAGGGTGGGCCAACGCTCGCCGAAGCGTGCGGCCAGGTCGATCACGCCATCGCCGCTGACCACGCCGTAGCGGGCACGCCCACCGGAAACGAACGAAACGAGCTTCATGAGGGAGTGCTCCAACTTGAGATAGGGGGCGGGCTCAAACGTATTCGGCTAAGGCTTCCAGCTCTGGGACAGACTTGGCTGCGCCGAGGACATAGCGGTCCGGCCGGATCAGCACGCCGGCGGCGTCGTGCCGATTGAGCCAGGACAGGTGCTCCGGGGTATCTTCGGCGACCACCACGATCTTGCGCTCGGCCAAGCGGGCCCGGGTCGCATCCGGCAACGAAGCCGCGAAGTCGGGGCGCAGCACCGCGGTGAAGCGGTAGCCGACCCTGTCATCGAGCCGCGCCCCGTCGGCACTACGGGGTTGTGGCGCGATGCTGCGGGCCGGACCATTCCAGCCCGGCGCGAGCCCCGGCCCTAGACGGGGCTTGATCGAATTCATGCGGACCGGCTCGCCGCTCGCCGCCGAGGGGAGAGCCGCCTCCATCGCCTTGGTGTTGATCAGGCCACCAAGCCTCACTGCCAGCTCGATGTATTCCCGGACGTGAGGGCTGCGTTCGGTCTGATAGCTGTCGAGCAGGTCGTCGCTGCTCTGACCTGTGAGCACCCAGGCCAGCTTCCAGGCCAGGTTGCCCACGTCACGCATACCGGCGCACATGCCTTGCCCCAGGAAAGGCGGCGTGAGGTGCGCAGAGTCGCCCGCGATGAGAAGACGGCCGCGCCGCCATTGCTGGGCGAGCGCCGAATGGAAGGTGTAAACCGCGGCCCGCTCGAGGTCGACGTCGTCCGGGCCGACCCATCGCTGGAGCAGCTCGAAGATCCGCTCCGGCTTGGTGATCGCCGCGGCGTCCTCGCCCGGCAGCAGCGCGATCTCCCACCGGCGCCGATCGCCGGTGCCGCGCACATAGGTCGCCGGCCGGGTCGTGCTGCAGAACTGGAGGCTGTAATCGCCGAGATCCGGGAGGGGCCGCTTAAGGATGGCATCGACGACGAGCCAGCGCTCATGGAAGCCGAGATCCTCCATCGGCGCTCCGATCATGCGCCGCACCAGCGATCGCGCACCGTCGCAGCCGACGACGTAGCGCACCCGGCCGGCATGCAAGGCGCCGCTGGCCAGGTCCTCGTATCGGATCGTGACGGTCTCGTCGTCCTGCTCGAGGGCGAACACCTCCGTCCGCAGCTCGACGCTCACGCAGTCGAACCGTTCGATCCCCGTTCGCAGCACCTGCTCCAGTTCCGGCTGATGAAACCGATAGCTCACGTTCCAGCCCTGCGGCCCAATCTCGGTGGGGCGCGACCAGTCGAGCAGGAGCCGTCCCCGATCGTCGACGAAGCGCATGCCCGGCGAGACATGGACCAATTCCGCCATCCGTCCGGCCAGACCAACCGTCTGAAGCAGCCGCATGACCTCGTCGTCGAAGTGGCAAGCGCGCGGCAGATGGTAGATCGACGCCTCGCGCTCCAAAACGAGCGTCCGGATTCCCTGCATGCCGAGCAAGTTGGCCAGCATCGCCCCGACCGGACCACAGCCGATGATGGCGACATCCGCCCGGGTCTCATGCGTCGGAACAGGCTCGGCCATCACATCGTCCCCCCACGGCACTGCCGCCTTGCGTTGGAGAGAAACTCATTCGCTTGCATGGCAGGCGCAAACACGATTTGCTTTCTGTTCGTACAGTGGACAGCGCTCGATGTCGATCAGACCGGTTCAGTCGTTTGCTCGTGGCCTTGCCGTCCTGTCCGTGCTCAACCGGTACGGCAGCGCCACCGCCTTGCAACTGGCGCGGGAGAGCGGGGTGCCGCGTCCCACGGTGTATCGGTTGCTGCAAACGCTCATGGACGAGGGCTACGTCCGCCGCGGCACAGCCGACGACCGCTTCCACCTCCGGCTGCGGGTCCGGGGCTTGTCCGAGGGCTTCGAGGACGAGCAATGGATCTCGGCGATCGCCGGGCCAGCATTGGCTGAACTAACAGGCCGCATTTCTTGGCCCTGCGATGTCTCGACGCTAGACGGCCTCAAGATGGTCATCCACGAGACCACCCACCGTATCGCGCCGCTCTCGATCGATCGGAACATGGTCGGACGCGAGATGCCGCTCCTCGGTAGCTCCTCCGGGCTCGCCTACATCGCATTCGCGCCTAAGCTGCAGCGCGACGCCCTGCTGGAGCTACTCGCCGCGTCCCCCGACCCACACGACGCGCTCGCGCGCGACACGGTGAAAAGCAACAGGTTGATTGCTGCAACGCGGCGGCAAGGCTACGGCTTGCGCCAGGGCGGGGCACTCTGGCCTCATACAGGCTCGATCGCTTTACCGGTGCGTGTAGGGCGGCGCTTGCTCGGGTGCATCAATACCGTCTGGATGGCGCGCGCCATCAGCGCCGTCGATGGCGTCGATAGATGCTTGCAACCGCTGCGCGAGACCCGCGACCTCATCGAAAAACGCCTAAACGATGAATCCGCTAGGGCCTGTGGTCAATTGAGCCAACAGAGCACCGCGGTCATCTGAAAGGCTGCCCGGAAGCTTCTGGCGGTCTTATCGTAACGTGTGGCGATGGCGCGGCAACGGTTGACCCAGCGGAAGAAGTTCTCGATCGGATGCCGGGCCTCATAGAGCACTTTGTCGTATTGTCTGGGGGTCAGGCGGTTCTTCTTTGGCGGGATAACGGCGGTCTGGCCCGCCGCCGTCAACGGCTCGATCACCCGCTTACCGGCATCGCACGCCTTGTCCGCCAGCAAACTCTTCGCCTTCAGTCCCACCAAAAGCGCGTCTGCCCCGGTCAGATCATGCACCTGCCCAGCGGCCGAAACGATCGTCAACGGATTGCCCAGAGCATCCACCAAGACGTGGACCTTCGTGCTTAATCCGCCCTTGCTCCGGCCAATGGCTCGATCGTCGCCGGCTTTTTTTCGCGCAGGCGCTGTGCCGATGCGCTCGCACGATCGTGACATCGATCATTGCGTATTCGTTATCGGCGTCCGCCGCCAACAAGGTAACTAGCTTTTCCCAGACCCCACGGGCAGCCCATCGGCTAAAGCGCCGATGGGTGTTATTCCAGTCACCAAGCGTTTCCGGCAGATCGCGCCACGGGATGCCGGTCCGGTAGCGATACAGTACCGCGTCCACGAAGCGGCGATTGTCCGCCGCTGTCACGCCAACAGAACCGGCGCGTCCGGGCAGCGTATCCTTGATCCGGTCCCATTGGTCGTCGCGGAGGCAGCGGTGGCGCATGGGTCAGCCTTCGATGAAGCTGACGCCCTACGAATCGATGAATGCGTTGCGCCGGAAGCCTCAATCGGCATTGCCCGGCACTTTGCCGTGAACCGTGACATATCGGACTCGCTCAGGCTTGGTCGGCCGATCCATCAATCCGCCTGAAACCGCCGTTTCGCGGGCTACAAAACCCCGCTGAAGGTCAATGCCGCGCTCTCGACGCGAACTGACGACAGGCCCTAACCTCGCTCGATCCCGAAAACGTGGTGGACGACCTCGTCCACGAGGAGCTTGCCGCCGTTTAAACCGGCCGACGAAATTTCCTCGCCCATGCTGTCTCCTGGGCTAACCCGGTCTGGCTGGTTCGGACCCACACAGCCGTCAGGACGGCTGCAATCGCCAGCAAGGGGAAGATGACAGCGTTCAGCGCCGCCCAGCCGAAATACTCCAGCATCGGCCCCGCGGCCAGCGTCGCAACGGCGGTGAAACCGTAGCGGATGAACTCGGCCACGCCCTGCACCCGGGCCCGCTCACTTGGCAGGTGGGAGGATGCCAGCAGGGTGGTTCCGCCCACGAACATGAAGTTCCACCCGACGCCGAGGCACAGCAGCGCCAGATAGAAGGCCAGGAGGCTTGTCGACGCCATGGCGATCAGGCCGGATACCGCGCTCAGCGCCATGCCCGCGAACAGGATCGCCGGCATTCCGAACCGGGCGATTAAGCGGCCGGCAAAGAGGGACGGCGCGAACATGCCGACCAGATGCCACTGGATGATATTGGCACCATCGTCGATCGAGTGCTGGCAGCCGACCGCGGCCAGGGGTGCTGCCGTCATGACAAACATCATCACGACGCCGCCGATGACGTTGTTGGCCAGGGCCGCCAACGAGATTGGCTGGCGAAATACGGTCC
Source organism: Pseudomonadota bacterium (assembly GCA_021805565.1). Classification (GTDB taxonomy): domain Bacteria; phylum Pseudomonadota; class Alphaproteobacteria; order Acetobacterales; family Acetobacteraceae; genus Rhodopila. Next base: position 89,895 of record JAJZFA010000017.1, on the reverse strand, counting down.
AGAGGCCGCGGGCCGAGGGGCCGGTTGCCTCGGGGCCGGCGACCGAGGCTGGTGCGTCCCGGTAGCCGATTCCGATCAGCAACGCCGACGCAAGGCCGAGCGCGAACACCATGAGGTAGGACCCTGCGAATAGGACGGGGAACAGGTTCTTGCTCCAGGCCGCGAGCGCGGGGCCCAGCACGGCGGCAACCACGCCGCCGGCCAGCACCATCGAGATGACCCGGGCCTTGCTCGCCGTGTTCACTGAGTCGGCCGCGGCCAAGCGGTAGTACTGCGCGAAGGCCTGGAACACGCCCACGCCGGCCGTGCCCAGGCAGAACACCCAGAACGCGTCGTGGAATACCGCCCAGACGGACACCAGCCCGCCGGCCGCGCAAGCCGAGGCGCCAAGCACAAAGCCCCAGCGCCGGCCGATGCGCTGCATCGTCAAGGACGCGAACGGCGTCACGACGGCGCCGGCCACGGTGATCATTGCGAACGGCAGGGTCGCGAGCGACTTGTCCGGCGCGAGCTGGTAGCCGGTGAGACCGGTGAGCGTCAGATCGATGGAGACGGCGGCGGTGAACAGCCCCTGGGCGGCTGCGAGGACGAGTGCGTTGGAGCGCGCGACAGGTCCGCCGGTGGCGTGGCCTTTGTCCTGTGTCACGGTTCGGACCCCCCAAACGTAGCCTGCCAGGGCAGCGGAACGAAGCGATAGGACCGGGTTTCGGTGCCGACCTGGACGTGGCCGAAGGCGGGGAAATCGAGGTGCATGCCGGCAATGAGGACGCGGTCGGCGGCGGCCATGTCCATCGTCCGCAGACGCGTCGCGGTCGCCACGTCCATACCGACGTCGAGCGCGAAGCTGGTTTCCGGCCGCGCGAACTGAAGCGCGGAGGCGTGCACGATGTCGCCCCAGATCAGCAACTCCTCGGGTCCGCTGGACACGCGATAGCCGGGGTGGCCGGGCGTATGCCCGGGCAGCGGTATGGCGGTCAGTCCCGGTACGACCTCTTCGTCCAGGTGGCTCAGGAGGCGGGTCTTGCCGGCGTAAGGGGCGATGCCCGTGCGGGCGGCGTCGAAGAACCGCTGGAGATCGGCGGGCGTACGGGAGCGGGCGCCATCGTCGTTCCAGTAGCCATGGTCGGCTGCGTAGGCGTGCTGTCGTCGCCGTGTCTGGATCGCCGCATCCGGGACAAGCAGACGCTGACCGAATAAGTCGACGTCTGGCAAGGCAACCGCAATAAGCACCATGCCAAAGCCGATTAGCAATTCATTACCGCCGATGCCCGCGTTAAACGGAAGCGGCCATACCCAGGTTATGAACGACTCAGGCTGCTAGCGGCCAAGTCCGATTGTTACATATGGTTCGCTGCGCCAGTGGTCGGCATCGCCGGGTATTGTGACGGCGAGAAAGCCGACCCGGAGTTTCCCGCCGCCGTTTGGCGCGGCGACGGTCAGACTGGACACGCCGGAATGGTCGCTGACGATCTCGAAGGGCCGAACGGACTTGCATTCTCCCCAGTTGAATCGGTGCTGTAGGTAGTGGCCTCCTGGGCAGAACCGAACCCGCTGATCCAGGAGTTCGATATTAACCGGGACGGCCGCAATCTGGCGCATAACCGGGTGTTTATCGACGCCGGCCGCGGCACACCGGATGGCTTCCGCGTGGATATCCATGGCAGCCTGTGGTGCGGCGGTGAGATGGAGACCATGGAACTGGACGGGGTGCGGGTGTTCGATCGCAATGCCACGCCGATCGAGCGCATCGCGTTGCCAGAGCGCGCGGCCAATGTGTGCTTCTACGGACGTTTCCGAAATCGATTGTTCATACCGCCAGCCATGGCCTGTATGCAATTTACGTAAACACCCAAGGCGCGACCGGCGGTCGATCGCACCGATGGGTTACCGAGCACGAGCCAGGACGGTTCGGTGCAACGTCCAGGCAACCCCGCAGCCTGCCAGCAGGACAGCACCCCATATTGCGGCTTGTTGCCAGTCCCCGTCCCGCAATCGGTCCAACGACAGGCCGGCCAGTTGCGCCGGATAGATATGAAGCGGCGCCCAGACGAAGGCCGACGCGACATTGGCTGCCACGAATCGCCGCCGCCTCATGCCCGCCATGCCGGCCACCAGGGGAACCGTGGATCTCAACACCGGCACGAACCGGCACAGCGCAACGCTATAGAGTCCGTATCGATCGAAGAAGCTGGTTGCGTTTTCCATTAATCCGGGCCGTTGCGCGAACGGCCACAGCCGTTGAAGCCGGGAGGAAAACCGCTTACCGGCCCAGAACGACATGAAATCGCCGATTATAGCGCCCAGGACGGACAGTGCCAGAAACGGTGCCATCGGCTGGCCTGCCATAGCCGCCGCGCCCGCGACCGCCATCAGGATGGGGGTTCCTGGGATCAGTATGCCGATAATAGCGACAGCCTCAACGATCGCGGCAAGAAAGACCGCCGCCAGCGCCGCACCTGGGTGCGACGCAACAAGACTGACGACGGTGTCGATACAATACCACATCGCGGACGAATGACGCTCCCTTAGCCCAATCGAAGAATGAGTATGGGGTACTGGACGAACGAAAGAAAGCGGTCATCGCTGAATCGGCCGGGCTTCGCCCGCCGATTTCGTGCCATGGACCAACGGTTGCGTGGGACCGGCGAAAAAAACAGGCTGTTGCCGTTCTGCACGCATGGCTCGCCGCCGTTTCCCTTCCGGCGGATTAAAAGATGGATAGAAGCGCGATTCGCGTTCCATACCGCAGGCAGATAAAATACCTCATTGTATTAATGATTTAGTCAGGTCATCTGTCCGCTCTCCAAAGTCTATTATGAAGAAATGGAAAGTTAAATTCCTTCTTTTGTGACATTGTTCAAGTCTAGGTGACTTGCCGGGCAGGCCGGTATAGAGAATATGCGCCGATGCCGCAGGGCCGCTTCGTTTGGCCGGTATGGGCGGTCGCTCCGAACCGGGCGATTAAGATTCTGACAAGGAGTTCAACGTATGCGTTTCTGTAATGCAATAATAGCAACGACCGTGCTCGCGACACCGGTCGCGGCGATGGCTCAACCGATTTCCGGGCTTTATGTCGGGGCCGGCTCTGGGCTGGAAATCCCGCAGGATCCTATTCTGACACCGTACGGACCCGGCTACGGAACCGGCCATGCAAAGTTGAATGAGGGGTTCGGTTTCAATTCGAACCTGGCCGTCGGTTACGGCATGGGTAACGGCTTTCGTTTTGAAATCGAGGGAGATTTCATGCGTGCCGAGGATCGCAGCGTCCTGGGCACGCCCTTTCCCACCGCCAGCAGCGGCGTTACCCGCACCTGGGGCGTAATGGGCAACGCGCTGTACGATATGGACGTCGGCCTGCCCTGGATATATCCGTATATCGGCGCGGGTGCCGGTTACCAGTGGACGGCGCTGAATCCGCTGAACACGGTTGCCCCAGGCGGTGCGTTCAGTTCGTCCACGACGAGCCAGAGCGGCGCCTTCGCAGTACAGGGGATTGTCGGTGCATCGTTCCCGATCCCGCGCGTTCCGGGCTTGTCCCTGACCGCCGATTATCGCCTGATGGATATTCTGGGCGGCGAGAACTATTACGGTGCTGTGCAAAACGGCGGCGTCGGTTCCGCGTCACGGTTGAAGATGGGCAACCAGTTGGATCATAATCTGGTATTCGGTATCCGCTATGCACTGAACGCGCCCAGGCCGGCCGCGCCGCCAATGGCCCCTGCGCCCGTCGCTGTTCCCGCTCCGGCCCCTGCTCGGTCCTATCTCGTATTCTTCGATTGGGATAAAGCCGATCTGACAGAACGCGCCCGGTCGATCGTGAAGGAGGCGGCGGATAACTCGACCCGCGTGCAGGTCACCCGCATCGAAGTCAACGGGTACACCGACACGTCGGGCAAGCCGTCCTATAATCAGGAACTGTCGGTCCGGCGTGCCCAGGCCGTGGCCAGCGAACTCGTCCGGGATGGTGTGCCCAAGAGTGTGATCGGCATTCAGGGTTTCGGCGACACGCATTTGCTTGTCTCCACCGGCCCCGGCGTACGTGAACCGCAGAACCGGCGCGTGGAAATCGTCATTCATTAGAGTTCGGCGTCCGTTACACGACGAGTGTGCCGGAGGAGCGATCTTCCGGCCCTTTTCGTTAAGTCGCCGCAATCGGCGGATGGCGGTAGGATCGCCGCCGGGCCAGAATAACGGTTATGCAAAACACACACATCGTTGACCAAGTTTCTGAAGAGCAACTCTGGGATCGGGTCCTCCATCGTCAGGCCGGCGGGGAATTTTTGTATGCGGTAACGACGATGGGCGTCTTCTGCCGCCCGGCATGTCCGTCGCCACGGCCGTTGCGGCAGAATGTGCGCTTTTTCCGGACACCGCCGGAAGCCGAAGCGGCGGGCTTTCGCGCTTGCAAGCGCTGCGACCCAAAAGGCGAGCGTGCCCGCATCGCGCAGGCCGTCGTACGCGACGCCAGCGCGTTTATCGAGGCCAGCAACGACATGCCGTCGCTGGAGGCTCTGGCTAAGCGATCCGGCTATTCGCGCTTCCATTTTCTGCGGATGTTCCGCGACCATACCGGCCTCACGCCGCGCAGCTATGCCGAGGGCGTGCGCGCCCGCCGCCTGCATGCAGCGCTGGCCGGCGGCAACCGGGTGACCGATGCGGTGGCCGAGGCAGGATTTGGCTCCGAAAGCCGCGTTTACGAAAAAACCTCGACACTCCTCGGGATGACACCCGGCGCCGCAAGGCGCGGCGGCCAGGGCGAGCGCATCCGCACGGCGTTTGCGGATTGCCCGTTCGGCCGGTTGCTGGTGGGCACTACCGACAAGGGGATCTGCTTCATCGGGTTCGCGGAACCGGACGATGCGCTGATGGGCGATTTGCGACGGCGATTCCCGAATGCTTCTGTCTCTTCCGGCGATGCAGATCTGGCCGGGACGATCCGGGCGGTGGTGGAATTTCTCCAGGAGCCGAAACAGGCCCTGGATTTGCCGCTGGATTTGCGGGGAACGGCGTTCCAGCAACGGGTTTGGCGTACGCTCTGCACAATTCCTGCCGGAGAGACCCGCACCTATGCCCAACTCGCCGCGATGGCGGGCAATGCGAAGGCAATCCGGGCGGTGGCGCGGTCGTGTGCGACCAATCCGGTGTCGCTGGCGGTGCCGTGCCATCGCGTGATTGGCAGCGATGGGGGACTGACCGGATATCGCTGGGGCGTGCCGCGGAAGAAAGCGCTGCTGGAACGGGAAAAGGCGGCCCGGATCCCGGCGTGATGCCGTCATCGCAAAAAGGCGCCGGGGCTTATTTTCGGCTTAGCAGCATTCATTTCGCTGTCGGCGTCCGAGGACAAGGTGCCCCAGAGGCCAATGCGGGGCTTGGCGGTGTGAACTGAGCGAGGCGCTACGGAGCAAGGAGGTGCTAACTTGAGCAAGGCAAATCTCTATCCGAATTACCGAGCGGTGGTATTTTTTGAACGCTTTGTCGAAGCGTTTGCGACATTCGATCCCGAGCGTATCGCGGATTTATTTGGTAAATGATCACGTGGGGTTACCACGCCCTTTTCGGCCCCAAATCGGTCACTCGCTTTGCTTTGGTGACAGTCTCGGCAAATCCTTGACGCGGCTACGACCGAGTCGGGTCTAAACACTGGATGCCGGTGCTCCCGGCCCCCACCCAACTGAGCCACCCCTAAAGGGACACGCCGATCGCGGCCCTGACCGCCCGGCTTGCGCTGGCGGACGAGCGCATCGGCGCCCAGGACGCCCGCATCGCAGCCCTATAAGCGCGGCTTGACGAACTGACTCGCCCGCCGAAGACGCTCGGCAACGCCTCGAAGCCGCCCTCGCGCGGCGGATGGGCGCACCGGCCCATTGAGGTTCGGGGGCGGAGTCTCTACAGCATCCCGAAAAAGCGCGCTGGAAGCCTCCGAAAGCCGAGAATGGCCGCGAATTTCAGGCGCCAGGCGGCCAAACCCAGCCGCAATTGGTTGATTGCCGTTCACCCGAAAATGACAAGAGTGAAGAGGCGTGGTTTTCAGAAGGGCATTAGCTGCCAACTTTCAACGACGATACCAGGCCGCGAAGGCATGCCAGCATGGACAGAGCGGTCAGGCGTCCAGTTTTAGGATTGTCGGCGCTGGGTACGTTCTCGATCGTCATGGTGAAGCGCGCTGCCTCGGCTTCCACAGTGACCGTATGGCTGTTTCGCGTCGCACCGGGGTCTGCCCAAATCCGCACCCTGGTCCGGATTGGCCCAATGCCCGCAAGGGCCAACGCCGCAACCACGTTCATATTGGCCGGGAAGCCCGCGGCGGCATCCAAGGCGTTACCGTCGAACACCAGTAACGGTTCGTTCAGCTTCATCACGCCAATGCCATGCTTCTCCAGAAACGGCGCTCCGTTCAGAGCCGCTGGCGGTTTGCGGGACTCGATAACGACGCTATCGATCGCCGACTCCGCCGCAGCACGCACGGCATCCAGCCCCAGGATCGCGCCTGTGGGAATCACAATGCGGGCCCCGGTTTGACGAGCAAGCTTCGCGAGATGCATACGCGGCAACAACGCGCCGGCCGATGCGGGGATAAAGATCCGGCCGGCTTCCAGGGCTGGAAGGGCAACGCGCTCGAATATCGCCGCCGGCGCTGCCTCCACGACGATATCTGCCTCCGACAGTTCAGGGATTTCGACGATGCGCGGCATCGCCTGAAATCCCGCGAGGTTGGCCCGCGCTTTAATAGGGTCGCGGACAGCGACCGCGATCAGCCGCAACCCGTCAACCCCGGCATCGAGCGCCCGCGCCAACGGCAAACCAATCGCTCCGAGACCGGCAATCGCGACTGTCTTGCCCATTGCTGTTACCCTTTCACAGAACTGTCCGGTGCTCGATGCGCGTCGTTGCCGGTATCGTTGCGGGCTCGCGCCCGGGCTAGGTCTTCGACCGTATTGACGTTGGCGAACGGGTCGTCCGCCTGGGCGTCAAACTCAACATAACGCATTGAAATGCGCTCAGCGAAGCGCTTTACGCTGCGCGAACCTGGAACCGATAGCATATCTTTCAACTCAATCGTGCATCCTACCGGCCACAACGCAACTAAATAGTGTCGATGTTGTGCGCTGGACACGCAAGCGGGAGCGGGCGTAAGCCGCCCCGCGAGGCCAAACGGCAGGAAGGGGGTATCGCCGGGCACGGTCAGCAAAGCGGTCATGCCCAGCGATGCTGCCCACATCATTCCCGCCAGAACGCCCGCCAGCGGCCCCTCTCCCCGGAACGGGCCATCAGACAAAACCGGCAAGCCAAAGGCGGCAAACCGATCCGGATCGCCGTTCGCGCTGATGGCAATGCGCGGCAGGTCCAGCGCGGCGATCGCCGCGGCCAGCATGGTCTGCCCGCCGACGGTCAGCAGCGACTTGTCGCCGCCGCCCATCCGCCGCGATTGGCCACCCGCCAGCACCAGCCCCGCGATCCGGCTTTCTGTCATCTAGGAAGAGTGGGGCGAGCAACGGGACTCGAACCCGTGACATCCAAGACCACAACCTGGCGCTCTACCAACTGAGCTATGCCCGCCATCGCTGACGCGGGGTCTAAGCCGGTTCGGCGGTCCACGTCAACAGGCGTCATCGCGTGCCTCATCGCGTTGAATTGGCTTCCACTTTAGATTTACAGCGCTTTCGGTCGCCAATGCCGCGATCGGGAACCCGCGGATACGCCGCGATGAGCCTTTGGCACCCATCGGCATAATACTTGCGCGTTGCGCACCGGCGCCCGATACATCCCGCCATGAACGATACGACAAAACCGGCATCCGAATCCGCCCCACGTTACGATTTCGCCGCCTCCGAACCCAAGTGGCAGCGGGCCTGGGCCGAACGCGCCTGTTTCCGCGTGGACGATATACCCACCGACGACAAGCCGAAATACTATGTGCTGGAAATGTTTCCCTACCCGTCGGGGAAAATCCACATGGGCCACGTCCGTAACTACACGCTGGGCGACGTCGTTGCACGCTACAAACGCGCCCGCGGCTTTTCCGTCATGCACCCGATGGGCTGGGACGCCTTCGGCTTGCCCGCCGAGAACGCCGCCCGGGAACGTGGCGTGCATCCCGCGCAATGGACCTACGAAAACATCGCCGCCATGCGCACCGAACTCCAGCGCATGGGGCTGTCGCTGGAGTGGGAGCGGGAATTCGCCACCTGCCAGCCGGAATATTACGGCCACCAGCAAAAGCTGTTCCTGGATTTCCTGAAAGCCGGCCTGGTCGAGCGCAAGGAAAGCTGGGTCAACTGGGACCCCGTGGACGGCACCGTGCTGGCCAATGAGCAAGTGATCGACGGCAAAGGCTGGCGATCGGGTGCATCGGTGGAGAAGAAGCAACTCAGTCAGTGGTTCTTCAGCATCACAAAATATGCCCCGCAGCTGCTCGATGCGCTGAACACGATGGACCGGTGGCCGGAACGCGTGCGGCTGATGCAGGCCAACTGGATCGGCCGCAGCGAGGGTGCGCGCCTGGCTTTCGCGCTGGATGGTTCGCCGGACACGGTGGAGGTTTATACGACCCGGCCCGACACGTTGTTCGGCATGTCGTTTCTGGCCATCGCGCCCGAACATCCGCTTGCCGCCGCCGCCGCCGCCCGCGATCCGGAAGCAGCGGCGTTCGTGGCGGACTGTCGCGGCAGGGGTACGTCCGAGGTGTCCATCGAAACCGGCGAGAAGCTGGGTTTCGATACGGGTTTGCGGGTAAAGCATCCGTTTATCGAAGGTGCGACCTATCCGGTTTGGATCGCCAATTTCGTTCTGATGGAATACGGCACCGGCGCGATTTTCGGCTGCCCCGCTCACGATCAGCGCGATCTGGACTTCGCACGGAAATACCGATTGGACGTCACGCCGGTTGTGCTGCCGCCGAACACCGATCCGGCCGCATTCACGATTGCGAATGACGCATACACGGGGCCGGGAACCGCGTTCAATTCCGGCTTACTGGACGGGCTGGACGTGGATGCCGCCAAGCGCGCCGCTATCGAGGCGCTGGAACAACAGGGGACCGGCAAAGGCGTCACCAACTGGCGTCTGCGCGATTGGGGCATGTCGCGGCAACGCTACTGGGGTTGCCCGATACCGGTCATTCACTGCGACACCTGCGGTGTGGTTCCGGTCCCGGATGACCAATTGCCCGTCCGCCTGCCAGACGACGTCACGTTCGACCGCCCGGGCAATCCGCTGGATCGCCATCCCACATGGAAACACGTCGATTGCCCGGCTTGCGGCCAGAAGGCCTGTCGGGAAACCGATACGTGCGACACATTCGTTGACAGTTCCTGGTACTTCGCCCGGTTCTGTTCCCCGGCGGCAGGCGTTCCAGTGGCGAAGGCAGCGGTGGATCGCTGGATGCCGGTCGATCAGTATATCGGCGGGATCGAGCATGCGATCTTGCATCTGTTGTATTCCCGCTTCTTTACCCGGGCGATGAAGGACACCGGCCATATCTCGGTCGAGGAGCCGTTCGCCGGCTTGTTCACCCAGGGCATGGTGAACCACGAATCCTACCGGTCCGCCGATAATCGCTGGCTGTACCCCGAGGAAATCGAAAAGCGCCCGGACGGCGGCGCGGTGCTGCGAACAACCGGCGAACCGGTCGCCGTCGGCCGCGTCGAGGCCATGAGCAAATCCAAACGCAATACCATCGACCCCAGTGGGATCATCGCCCGCTATGGCGCCGATACGGCAAGGTGGTTCATCCTGTCCGACAACCCTCCGGAACGCGACATGGAATGGACCGAATCCGGTGCGGCCGGCGCGTTCCGCTTCACCCAGCGGATTTTCCGCCTGGCCGAAGCGCTGGATAACGTAAGCACCGAAGCAAGGCCCGATGTCTTCGGTCCGGCTGGAAACGCACTGCGCCGGATGACGCATCGCTGCATCGGCGCGGTGACCGACTCGCTGGAAGAGTTTACCTTTAACGTCGCCGTCGCCCGGCTTTACGAGTTGGCGAACGCCATTGCCGACGCCGAACGCGCGGCACCCGAAGCCGGGCTTTCATGGGCGCGCCGCGAAGCCGTGGAAATGCTGGTTCGGTTGGCCTGCCCGATGATACCGCATTTGGCCGAGGAGATTCATGCTCGCCTGTATCCAGACAGCGCCAAGTTGGTGGCGGAACTGGCATGGCCAGAAGCCGATCCGGCTTTGCTTATCGCCGGCAGCGTCACAATCGCTGTCCAGGTTATGGGCAAACTGCGCGGCACGATCGAAATCGCGCCCGGAGCGATCGCCAGCACGGTCATTCACATGGCTCGTATGGAGGTAAACGTTGCCCGCGCGTTGCAAGGCAAGGAAATAGTTAAGGAAATCTATGTTCCCAACCGGATCGTCAACTTCGTGCTCGCGGGATGAAACAAACGGTCAGTCGCCGTTGGGCTTGCCTCGCTGCGACAGCGACCCTGGCAGGTTGCGGCTTTCAGCCGGTGTATATGCGCACCGGATCCGGAAAGCCAGGCGCGGCGCAACAAGGCCTATCCAGTGTGTTCATTGAAAATATTCCCGAGCGGCCGGGGCAGGTACTGCGCCAGGCGTTGCAGGAGCGTTTCGATGACGATTCCGGCACGTCATCGGACTATAGCCTTCATGTCGGGTTTTCGATCGCGGGCCAGAGCATAGCGGTCGAGCAGAGCGATATCGCGACACGGTTGCGGCTGATCGGCCATGCCGACTGGTCGCTGATCGGTCATGACGAAAAGCACACCGTCCTTTTGACCGGCAGTGCCGAAGCAATGGACGGGGTAAACATTTTCGATTCGCAGTATTTCGCCGCCGATCTCGAGGTTGAGGCCGAACAGACCCGGATCGCGGAAAATATCGCCACACAGATCGCGACACAGATCGCGACGTGGTTCCGCGAGAAAGCGGCGAAAGCGGCAGACAAGGCGGGATGAAGCTCGTCGCGGCGCGTATTCCCGCATTCCTGCGCGATCCCGGCCCGTGCCGGGTTATATTATTGTACGGCGACGATGCCGGCATGATCCGGGATCGCGCCGAGACCTTGGTGCGGGCCATTGCCGGATCGCTGGACGATCCGTTCCTGGTGACGGAACTGGCCCGCGAAGATATCAAGGATTTATCCGGCGCCGCGGCTGCGCTTTCGCTGATGGGGGGCCGGCGGGTCGTGCGGGTGCGCGATGTCACCGATGCCGCGGCCGAACCGGTGTTGGCCCTGCTGAAGGGCAAGGCCCCCGCCCTGGTGGTGATGGAAGGGCCGGCGATGGCGACTCGATCGAAGCTGCGGACGGCACTGGATGCTGCCACCGACGGCGTTGCGATCGGCTGTTACCCCGAGGAAGGACGGGCGCTGGAGGATACGATCCGGGAGACACTGCGCGCCCATGGCACCGGCATCGATCCGGATGCCGCGATCTGGCTGTCGCAGCACCTGGGCGCGGATCGCGCATCCACCCGGTCGGAGCTCGAAAAGCTGGCTCTGTATGCCGGGGCCGGGAAGCGGGTCGATCTGGAGGCGGCCATGACCTGCGCCGGCGATTTGGCGGGCCTGTCGCTGGACGATGCATTGTTCGCGGCGACCACGGGCGATGTGGCGACGACCGACCGCGCACTGGAATCGGCTATCGCCGAAGGTGCGGCGCCGGTTCAGGTGATCCGCGCCGCACTCGGCCACCTGCAACGGCTGCACAAGGTGCGGCTCACGATGGATGACCGGGGTCTGTCGGCGGCCGATGCTGCGAAAGGGGCTCGGCCACCAATATTCTATCAGAAAGTCGGCGCTTTCATTCGCTCGCTGGGGTTGTGGAACGCGGCAACACTGACCGCTGCGATGGCATCGCTCGCGGAAGCCGAACGCAATTGCAAGCGCACCGGCTGGCCCGACCAGGTGCTGTGCCGTGCCGTGGTACTGACTTTGGCTCGGCGATCGGCCATAGCGTCTCATTCAATGAGGCGATAGCTTATTAAAATCTCGGACTTTATCATTTATATTTCTTTATTCGTAAAAAGATACTTTTCTTCGCGGATTATTTGTGTAACAAGGTCTCAGTGTTCGTTTCGGCGCTGATCGCGCCACTTACGGAGAGTTCGATGTCTATCAGGCGCCCCGGCTATCCGGCCAACCCAGAACCAGCATTGGCAGTTCCTGTACGGCCGATCGGCGGTAGCGATCTCGATTACGTACGGCGCACGCTAGCCGATGTCGCACCGTCCTGGACCGTGGAGTTGGAGGGTATTTGTGTCGATGAAGCGACTTTGGTTCTGCTGCCAGAAGACGGAGATGACGCGAACGGGCCCAGCTTCATGATCAGTCAGGAAAATTATCTTTATCGCTTGGATCAGGTTCATTGGGACGCGATGACCGAGCTGGGATCCTTCGCGTCTATCGCCGATTTGGTTATCGTACTACGGATACGTCTAGCAGGTTCGACGCAAACCAATGATATGGCGCAATACACCATACACTAACGCCTGGTCGCGGAACCGATGGCCGCGAAGGCCGGATTAGAGCCGGCGTGCCCTTAATGCCATATCACCCGGATGTCCTGCCTCCATTCCGATGCCGGCGATTCGCCGGAACAGTGCCAACTGACCAGCCGTAGTGTCGTCCCACCCGAATGGTTCCGCGTACCCTCGGGTTGCCCTCCGATCCGGCAGATCGGCAAACAAGCGCTGGACGGCCCTCGCGATCCCGTCAGGCGTGTTCGGAGTGTAGATCACCCCCGCCTCGGACGCCCGCACCACCTCGGGATTGCCCCAGATATCCGCCGCGACAACCGGGGTACCGCAGGCCATCGACTCCAATAGGACGTTGGCCCAGCCTTCGCGTGACGATGCCAGCACCGACGCATCCGCCGCACCATATAATCCAGGCAGATCGCGATGCGGTAACGGGCCCAGCAGCCGCACCCGGCTGGAAAGCTCGAACCGGTCGATCAAAGCCGCAAGTCGCGCTCGTTCCGGCCCTTCGCCGGCGATCGTCAATGAAAAGCCGGGCAACTGGCGCATCGCCTCTATCGTACGGTGATGCCCCTTGCGTTCGATCAAGCCACCAACGGAAATCAGCGTCGGGCCGGCGAATCCGAGCGCTGCCCGGGCGGCGGCGCGATCCGTCGGGGGACGAAACAAGTCCGTTTCCACCCCGTTACGCAGCACCGTCACTTTGCCGACCGGCGCGCCGATGTCCACAAGGGCTTGCTTCAACGCCGAACTGACCGCGATCAGCGCGGCGGATTCACGGATCGCACCCTGAATAAGACGGCGTGGGACACGAAAGAATGGAATCTGGGTCACGTCCGATCCGCGGGCCGTGATTGCCACTGGCAGGCCAAAGCGGCGACCCAACCACGCAGCGGCGACACCGTCAGGATAGAGATAATGCGCGTCAATCGCGTCGAACCGGTATCCGTTGGCCAACAGGTTCGCCAAGCGCGGCACCATTGCGCGATACAGCAGCCACGGTGTCACCGACATACCCAGCTTCGGCAAAACCGGATAACGTGGGTGAAAAATCTCAAGCCCGTGCCGGGTCTCCCTGGCTGGGGCGCGGGCGTGCAGCGCCCAGTCTCCAAATCGGCCAGACCGGCTTGGAAACCAGGGCACCGGCGCCAGCACGACGCTGGTGGCTCGTCCATCCGCTACCAGGTGGCGAAGCCGGTTTTCCACGAAAATCCCATGATTCGGACGGGCCGCGTTGGGAAACAGCGTGGTGAATGTCAACAGCCGGATCGGGCGCATTCTGACCGTGAAAGGCCGGACGCGCCGAATTCACGTGCCTTTCGCCATGTCGTCCAGCAGCTTCTGGGCTTCCGCCTTTTCCTTGAAATCCGCCTTAACGGCCACGACGGTTTCCAACTGCTTTTTCGCTTCGTCCTTATGACCGGTATCATTCAGCGCCACCGCGTAATGATAGAGAATCCGCGGATCGGTCGTGCCTTCGCCGCTGGCCTGCCGTAGCAAGGCCACCCCGCTTTCCGCCTGACCGCTTGTCGTCAGGATCCACCCCAGCGTATCGGCGGTTTGTGGGCTGGGTGACAGCACATAGGCTTGTCGCGCCAGGTCTTGTGCCTGTTCGGCATTCCCCTGCTGTTGGTAAACCCAAGCCAGATTGTTCAATGCGACGGAGTCATGCGGCTTTTGCTTCAACAAAAGCTGCAAATAGCGCGTTGCCTCATCCAGCTTTCCCGTGGCGATATCGATTTCAGCTACCTGTTCCATTGCCAGAAGATCGTCGCCATGCTTGTCGAGCCAACCGGTCAGAAGCGCGGTCGCATCGGCGGGCCGTCCGGCCCGCAGCAGCGCGCCAGCCAGACGGGTAACCAGCAGGCTGGACGGGGCCGTATTGTTGGCATCGGTGAACGCGGTCACGGCGTCGGCCGCGCGGTTGGCCGCCAGATAGATGTCACCCTTCAAGGCTCGTATTTCTGGAAAATCCTGATCCTGCGCCTGCAAGCGTTCGGCCGTCGCCAAAGCGGCATCGATGCCGGTAGATTTCAGATCGATCATGGCGTAGTCTTGATAAAGTTGATAGTTGCGCGGACTGGCGGCAATGCCGGCGGCAATAACTCCGCGGGCGCTTTCAAAGTCGCCGGCTTCGATGAGCAGGGCAACGAGTTGACGCCGGGCGCCAATCACGTTCGCGTCGTTCTTCAGGATTTGGGTATAGGTTTCACGGGCATCTTTTTTCTGCCCCAGAGCGAGATATGCTGCCGCTTTCAGGCTCAGGATATCCGGGGTATCGGCGCTTGCCGGTTTTTCCGCGTTCGCGAGATCCAACGCTTTTTGCGGAGTGCCGGCTCGGATATACATATCACCCAGCGTAACGGTGACACGGGTTTGCGATGGATCCGCGGCATGGGCACGTTCCAGCAGGGCGATTGCATCCTGCGACCGGTTCGACTGAGCGTAGCCGGAAACCATCATGGACAGGGCTGGTTCCGCGAGAGGTTGCTTGGCCAGCACCTCGGTTAGTATTGTCTCGGCCGCCGGACGGTCACCCATCATGATATCGACGCGGGCGAGATTGATCTTCGCGGGTACGAAGTCCGGATATTTCTGTACCAGACCGGCGAAGGTCGCTTTTGCGCCGGGAAAGTCGATTTGGGCGAGTTTGAACAGTCCATCCAGGTTGCCAACGACCTCCGTGTCGCCCTGGGCGGCCCTGATCCTGGTCAATGCTTCGCTGGCTTTCGCGGTTTCCCCCGTTGCCAATGCGGCGAAGAACAAGGCTTCCCCCACCGCTGGGAGTTTGGGTGCCAGTTCCAGTGTGTGTTCGAGGTCTCCCATCGCGGTATCGACCTGACCGATACCCATCAATACCGATGCCAGCCGTGTTTGAACGCCGATATCGTTCGGCGACATGGTCTCTGCCTTTTGGAACGCCAGAATGGCTTCCTGCGCCCGGCCCGTCGCTGCATAGGCCCGGCCCAGCAGATCGTAAGTTTCCGCGTCGGACTTGCCAGATTCGGCGACCTTTGCCAGCGTCTCGATGACTTGGTCCGGGCGATGTTTGGCGAATTGTATCCGCGCCAGAACCTTGTATGCCGCAAGATCGTTAGGCGCCCTTGCAAGGTATTTACGGGCAGCTTGTTCGGCCTGCTCGTATTGACCGAGTTGCTCCTTCACCACTGCCTGAAGAAAATAGGCCCGCTGAATCCGGCCCATGTAACCTGAAATCCGTTCCAGATCGGCGTCCGCGCCTTTATAATTTCGAGCCTGCGCCTCCATCACCGCCAGCAGATAGATCGCCTGGACATTGCCGGGCGTTGCCTTCAGGACGCTGTCGATATCGGCTTTCGCGGCGTCGCTTTTTCCCGCCGATAGTTCCAGGCTGGCTCGATCCAGATGTGCCTGCATCACGCTGGGCTGATCGGCGATCAATGCATCCAGTACGGTGATGGCGCCGGGAACGTCGTTTTTAAGCCGCAGCAATTGCGCCTTTGCCAGTAGCGCCTCGGCAGACTTCGGCTGTGCGGAGATCGCCCGGTCGATCTTTGCCTGGGCACCGGTCAGGTCAGCGCGGGCGACCGCGAGCCGCGCGTCCGCTAGCAGCGGTTCAACGGCATTAGGCGCCTCCTGTTCCGCCTCCGCAAAGGATTTTTGTGCGTCTTCCGGACGCTTCAGGCTGATTTGGGCATAGCCGCGCGACACCAGGATGGCGGCGTCCATCAGCGGGTCCTTGCTGTCGGGCTTGAGCGTGTTCAACAGTTCGTCGAATTTATTCTGTGCCAGCAACGCCTGCGCCAGCAGCGGAACGGCGAGATGCGGGTCGAAGCCGCGATCGCGTGCGGCGATTGCCTCTCGTTCCGCCGCCACCGAGTCGCCGAGTTCCAGGGCAACGCGGCCAAGCCAATAATGGGCTTCGGCATTTTGAGGATCGCTGCGAACGGCGTTACGTAAGTCGATTTGGGCGGACTTGAGGTCTCCCTTTTTGAGTGAGGCTTTCGCCGTGGATAGATAATCCGCATGAGCGGCGATCGGGAAAGCACCGAGCCACAAGCCTGTTATAATCCAGCCGAGAGACCTGTAACGCATCGTTTTCACCCTTAATCGTTCTGCGCCGTTGTTTCGGCGACGGCCGTGGCCGTCTCGCCCAGCCGGCTCGCTTCGCTCGCGAAACCGTGGGCCTCCATCAAGCCATATAGCGTTGGGCGGCTGACCCCCAGCAACCGGGCGGCGACGGAAAGTGTGTTGTTGCTGCGAATCAAAGCCTCTTGCAGGACATCCCGTTCGGCGCGCAGGCGGGCTGAACGCAGATCCAGATCGGGCAAATCCTCGGCCTGCGCCGCCAGTTCCAGGTCGGCGGCGTCGAGCAGTCGCCGATCCGCCATGACGACGGCCCGTTTCAGACGGTTTTCCAGTTCCCGCACATTGCCGGGCCAGTCGTGCGCATTCATCGCGTGGGTGGCGTGTTCGGTAAAGCCCCGGATACCCCGGTTAAACTCCTGATTGAAACGATTCAGGAAGAAGTTCGCCAGAAGCACGATATCGGTTCCTCGCTCCCGCAAGGGCGGAATGCGGATCGTGAAAGCGTTCATCCGGTAAAACAGGTCGCCGCGGAAGGCGCCCTGACCAATTTTTTCATCGAGATTGGCGTTTGTGGCGGAGACAATGCGCACATCCACCTGAATTTTCTGCCGGCCGCCAATTCGTTCGACAATCTGATCTTGCAGGAAGCGCAACAGCTTCACCTGAAGCGGATGCGGCAAGTCCCCTATTTCGTCCAGAAACAACGTACCTTTATGGGCACTTTCGATCTTGCCAATGGATTGCTTGACCGCCCCTGTGAAGGCACCGCGTTCGTGCCCGAATAATTCGCTCTCCAGCAGATTTTCGGGAATGGCACCGCAGTTGATCGCGACGAACGGCTGCTTCGCCCGAGGTCCGAGGTCATGCACCGCCTTTGCCATTGCTTCCTTGCCGGTGCCGCTTTCGCCCAGCAGCAATACAGGAACATTGGTGGTCGCGATTTTCTCGACGTCCCGGCAGACCTTTAACATGCCGGCGTTGCCGGTGATGATGCGTTCGATCGGGGATTGCGCGGGTGCGGCGACCAGACGGCGGTTTTCCTCCTCTAGGCGGTACAGATTCAGGCCGCGTTCGATGATCGTCCGCAGCACCTCGATTTCGACCGGTTTTTCACAGAAGTCGTATGCGCCAGCCGCGATGGCGCGCAGCGCGTTCTTGCGAGCCCCATTTCCGGTAACGACAATAATTTTGGTCTGCGGTGCGATGCGCAGGACGTCGGACAAGGTCGCGAAGCCTTCGCTAACGCCATCCGGGTCAGGCGGCAGGCCAAGATCCATAATGGCGATCGGAGGACTTTCCCGCTTCACCAATCCCAGCGCCTGTGGCCTGGCATGCGCGATAAAAACCTCGCAGGCCGGAAATGCCCAACGATACTGGGAGCACAGTCCGTCGTCATCCTCGACGATCAGCAATTTAGGCTTCTGCATTCCGCTTCCCATCATGCTTGGGCGGAGGCTGGTTCGGCAATCCCGGTCCGAACCGGGGGCAGGATGACGCGCATCGTTGTTCCAGCACCGGGCCGGCTGATGACAAGCAGGTCGCCACCCGCATCGCGCACCAGTTCACGGGCTTGATACGCGCCGATTCCGTGGCCATCGCCCTTGGTCGTCCGCAGCGGGCGGAACAGATCGTCGCGAACGAATTCGGGCGCCATGCCAAGCCCATCATCGACTATATCGACGACCACACCATGGGCCTCGACCCGGAGTTCGACCTGCACGGCGCTGCCGGGGGGCGAGGCTTCGGCGGCATTGTTCAGCAGATGGGATGCGACAGCGTCGAACGCGTCGGGATCGATCGCCGCGCCCGCACCCCCGGTTCGATCAGTCACCCTTATGTCCCGGTGCCGCGTGGCCTGACACGCTTCGGCCAAATCCCGGATCCGGTCGGCTGGGGTAATCAACGCGTGGTCGCGTTCCTGCCGTTCGGCCTGAAGCCGCGACAGCAAGCGGGTGATCTTGCCGACAGAGGCGCGCACCGTAGCCAGCATGTCACGCTGGAATGCGGGATTATCGGCGTGAACCTCGGCGTTGGTGAGAAGCATCGAAAGCTGCCCGGACACATTTTTTATGTCATGAATGACAAACGCGAAACGCTGGCTGTACTCGCGTAACTGCTGGGTCTGGGACAGAACCTGCATCGCGCGCTGCTCCGCCACACGGCTCGCGATTTCGCGACCAATCACTCGTAGCAGGTCGTACGCCTCCCGGTCCAGTTTGAATTGCGCGCGCGGCCGCGCCAAAATAACGAAGCCGATGACAGCCCCGAAGTGATTCAGCGGCAAAACCAGCCAGCACCTCGGCAGGTCGGGAAACCAAGTGTCGGCTTCGTCATGTTCGTCCAGCCGCACAATCCAATCGCCATCCCGGAACAAAGCGGCCAACGGGTGGCCCGGCGGAATCGCCGCCGTCACCGCCGGCATATTCCACGACCCGGCCCATTGGAACGCAACATCCCGCGGCGGACGCACAAACAAGGCACCTGCCGGGCTGTCCACGACCTCGGCAGCGGATCGGATTGCTCGTTTATGCAGTGCAACAAATGCTTCTGGCGCGGTCAGCGCATCGATGCAGCGGATCCACTCGCGCCGGTAATCGTAGCGGTTGCTGAAGAAATTCTCCACAACCAGCGATCTGATGCGCGACCTGGCGGTGCCGGAGGTCAGGATAACGGCGACCGCGAGAATGGCCCCGAATATCAGCGATGTTTCGGCGACACGGCCCCATTCCGATCCGCCGCGGCGGAAAACTTCGCCGATCAAGGCGATCGCCAGCAGAAATATGCCGCTGCCGATAAGCGTGAAGCTGTGGAAGACGACATCGCGCGAGACATGAATGTTCACCGACCAGCCGCGGTTACGGACCGCGGCCAGCGCGATCAGCGGCGCCGCCAGGATAAAGGCTGGCGCCCGCGCTTCCACGAGGCCGAACGACAGGCGATGAAACAGAACGCCGTCTGCATACAACAGCAGATCGTAAAGGAACACAGCGCCCAGTGCGACGCAGAGAAGGTTGACGTGCCAGCGGGATTCGGCAGGCGTATTGAAATAAAGGTTTTCCAGCAGCAGCACGTTGCAGATTGCGAAGCCCAACCTCGTTGCGGTGCCGAGGGACAGAAGCATGGCACTGGACGAGCCGGAAAACCATTCCAGTAACGGGGTCCCGGCCAGGATCAGCAGGGCCAGAAGCCCCATGGTTTTGAAGACGGCCGCAACTTGCTCTCGGGACCCCACGGATCGGCGGTAAAGGTGCAGAATAAAGCCGTACCAGGCGGCGGATCGGCCGATTTCGAGCCACGATGCGATCCGGCCCGTGGGAAAATACCAGACAACGCCGAACGCGGCGGCCCAAGCGGCTGTAGCCGCACAGGCGATCACCAGCCAGACGCCCGTACGGCTCAACGGCGGTCGCGCCAGTATCAAGGCGGCAAGGATCACATAGACGATGGCGCAAGCGCCGTGCAAAACGGCGATAGTGGGAATGTCGAGGGTCATCACCAGGATATTCCTAGCCCGTTTTCAGCTTGGTCCGCAGCTTGAAACTGGATAAGAACCAGATTTCGAAAATTTACTCGCGCTGCGCACCTTGCGAAGCGAACTGGTTCGATCGAACCTGTACAGGCGACAATGCGATCCATATCGTCCTAAGCAGGATCTTCGCGTCCAGGAGAGCTGATCGATGTTTCACATAATATAAATCGCAATCCAGTTTTTCTCGGAGATCGGTGGCTGGAGCGTTGCAAAAACGAACCTGTGCCAACCCGGTCAGGCCAGGCTTTACGCAGGCACGCTCCCCATAACGCGGAAGAATTTGGCTAAAATGGTCGGCTTCGCCTAACTCGTGCGCGCTTGGTCCAACCAAACTGATATCGCCGAGAAGGACATTTACTAATTGAGGCAATTCGCGCAGGCGAGTGACCCGGATCGCGGTGCCGATCCATGCGATATCTGGGTCGGTTTGCCCTGTCAGGTCGCGAAACCTGAATCGGAGAAACGTTTTGCCAAATTGCCCAACGCACCGTCGGCGGTCGAACACCGAACCGGGCACATACGTTCTAATCGCCAGCGCGATCACGATGATCGCGGGCAGCAACAAGCCCAGCAAGATAAGCCCCGCCGTGAGATCGCATACGCGTTTGAGCGCCGCGCGCAGACCATTGCCACCGAGAGCGACGATCCGGATGGACGAATAATCGGCGACCCAGGAGTCAGCGTTCAGCTTATTCCCCGCAAGATGCGCATCGTTGAGGGCGAAGGCATGAGCTAGGCGGATTGGAACCCAGCCGGATAACCTCGCCACAGAAGATTTTGCCGGATTATCGAGCATTGCTATAGCCCTGTAGGGAGACCAACCATACCGTTGTGCTTGGCGGAGAATGGGTCAATGCTCGCGGCATCGATAATTTGCTTTCGATCGGCGGCCTCGTCCATAAATACCGCGGCGATCCCACACCTACGTATTCCCAGGCGGGCGATGTATCCGGGACCGTGATCGCGGGGTTCGATTGCTTCCTCGGGAAGCGACAATCGTAATACGGAGTAGTGTTGCGGATCAGCCCGTGGCGCGTCAACTGATTTCTGAATTTAATCGATTTATTCCCAAATATGAGCCTATGTCGAGCAATGCTCCTGACATCGAGACACATTTACGCCGGAAAATTTTTTGGGGCGGTGATCGACCGGCCTTTTGTAGCAATTTTGTAACCTGGGGTAGAGCAGAATTATAAAAATCAACTCGACGGTGTTCGGGCACATGTCCGCGTTGAACTGTCCGGGCCGGGGTGATATATAGTTGGTCACAAACCAGAGAGGGCTTTTCGGCTGTCCGGAAAAATAGCGGCCTATTCGGAAGGCGTGTAGCTCATTGGCAGAGCGCTGCTTAAACATGGCAGATGAGGGGGTTCGATTCCTTCCGCGCCTACCAGTGCGGCGTGGCCGTCTTTTGTGGTTTGGTTTATGTCGTTACGACATACCGGCCATCGGTTTGGCTTCGGTCAGTCATTGCAGGGGTTAACGTGAATAACGATTGGCGAGCGCATTCGCGGCAAAGGATTGTTTCGCTATTGAGCGTGGCCAATTTGCTTATGCGGCATATTGGCCTTCCCTGGGCGTCGGTCCCGCGACTGGCACTTCTATGCGTGCTGACTGGCTGCACCACCGGACTGTTCGGATACCATGCGCCGCCGCCCGTAGTGGAAAAAAGCGCGACCAAAACACCAGATGATTATATCATTGGTTCGGGCGATCAACTCAGCATCTTCGTCTATCGTAACCCCGACCTCAGCGAAGGCGGCGTGGCAGTGCGGCCCGACGGTCGCATCTCTACCCCGTTGATCGAGGATATCGTCGCGGCAGGCAAAACCCCTACCCAACTGGCGCGGGAAATCGAAACGCGCTTGAAGAAATACGTTCAGGATCCGAATGTTACGGTTATTGTGCGTGGCTTCATCGGTCCCACGGATCGGCAGATCCGCGTGATCGGGGAAGCGACCGATCCGATCGCGATACCTTATCGCGACCACATGACTCTGCTGGACGTGATGATTGCGACCAAGGGCCTGACAAAATATGCCGCCGGCAACCGGGCGGTAATCGTTCGCACCGACGCTGCCGGCAAAAGCCAGACGATCAAGGTGCGTCTCAATGATTTAATCAAGGAAGGCGATATCGGACAGAACATAGAAATGAGCCCTGGCGATACGCTGATTGTCCCGCAGTCCTGGTTTTAGGGTATAATCGGACATGGATTCACTGCGCGTTCTGGTTACCGGCTATCTGCGCGCGGCTTGGCGCCGCCGCTGGATGGGCGTAATTATCGCTTGGCTGGTTTGCGGGGTCGGCTGGGTGGCCGTTTACACAATTCCCAATCAATACGAATCCAGCGCGCGTCTGTTCGTCGATGCCGACGCTGTCCTCACACCCCTTTTGCGCGGCCTAGCAGCGGATTCCGCGCCTACCACACAGCTGGAAATCCTTCAGCGTACGCTGCTCAGCCGGCCCAATCTGGAAAAGCTTATCTCGAAAACGGACCTGGATCTGACACTGAACAGTCCGTCCGACCGGGAAAGGCTGCTGACCCGGCTCAGCGGCGAGATCAAGGTCGTTCCGCAGACCAAAAATTTGTTTACGATCACCTATCGCGACAAAAGCCCAAAGGTCGCGCATGATGTCGTGCAAACCCTGCTGACCATCTTTGTCGAAAGCGCCACTGGCGGTTCGCGCACCGACATGGAAAACGCTCGGCGATTCCTGGAACGCCAGATTCAATCGTATGAGCAGCAGCTGCGCGGTGCGGAAAAGCGCCGAGCCGATTTCCGTGCCCGGTACATCGAAATCCTGCCGGCCGACAACAATCCTAATGTGCCCGCCTTGGAAGGTGCCCGGTCTCAGGCGCAGCAGCTCGAAGGGAGACTACAGGATGCGCTGATCTCCCGCGATGCGTTGAAGCAGGAGGTAGAGAATACGCCGCCAATGCTCGTCGTTGAGTCCGGCGGCACGCTCGGTGGTTCGGTCAACGGCCAGCCCGTACGGACCAGGGTGCAGGAAGCCGAGGATCAGTTAAGAGTGCTGTTGCTGAAAGACACCGAAGAGCACCCCGATGTCATCGCGCAGCGCAAAATCATCGAGTCGCTTAAAAACGCCCCGAAAGACATGCCGGTACCCGCCCAGCCCGCGAAGGACGCCGCCGGCCGCGATGCCGCCGCGAACACACTGAAACGTTCGGTCCCCAATCAGGTCTATGAACAATTGAAGGTCAAGCTGATCGAAGCCGACACCGGCATCATCACCCTGCAGCGACAGCGCGACGAAGCCGTCCGATACCGCGACCGGCTTGAGAAAGTTCAGCGCGAGCAACCAGGACTGATCGCGGAATATCAGAACATGGACCGGGACTATACCGTACTCCGCCGCAACTACGAAGAACTGCTCGGTCGCCTGCAATCGGCGAACATCGCGCAAGCCGCCGATACGCAGGCCGATAAGGTCAAATTGCAGATCATCGATCCGCCTGAGATTCCCCGACTGCCCGTGGCGCCGAACCGGATGCTACTCATAACGGGGGTCTTGTTCGGCGGCCTGCTGACCGGAACCGGCCTGACCGTCCTGTTTGGTCAACTCGACCGGTCATTTTCCACGGTGGACGACCTCCGCAACTTGGGATTGCCGGTGCTGGGGGGCATTTCGGTACTGGGACTTTTGCCGCTACGGCAACGATTGATGACCGTCGTCCGTTTCAGTGCCGCCGTCGCGGTCCTTGTTTGCGTTTACGGAGGACTTGTGATCCACGTTCTGCGGTCGGCGGCACTGATTTAGTGAGCCATTTTATGCACGATCCATCGCCGGCAACGCGCCGCGACTTTTCCCGTGCCGCAGAGGAAACGGGCTGGCCATGCTGATACCGAAAGCGTCCCATCTGGTTGAACGTGCCACGGAACGGCTGCTGCGATCCGGTGCGCTGGATGAATCATCCGCGCAACTCCTGCGCCAGCCCAGCGCCGAACCTGACACCGATTCCACTAGGTTAGCCGTCGGTTTGGCTACTACACCCCAACCCGCGCCGGCACGGCGATCCTCGCTCTTTGCGCCACCCCCGGGGCCATCCGCCGCCGATCAAGCACCAGGCAGAAATAACCCAGCGGTCGAAGGCGAATTGCCTGCGGTGCCCAATATTCTTGGTCCGCCGCGCATGCTAAACCAAACCGCCTTGCTGGAACGCCAGGCGGACTTCGTCGTGACACCATCGCCGTTTCCGGTGCAACCTGGGATGGTCGATCCCGCGGCTGGAATGCTGCAAGGTGCAACCTCGATCGATGCAGTATCGCTTGAACGCGCGGGCATGGTCGATTGGTCGCGCACCCGGACGCGCATCTCTGAGGAGTTCCGTCTGGTGCAGCGCCAGATTCTCCGTACGGCCTTCGGTCCGGGCGCGGAGCCTGGGTTTTCCAATCTGCTCATGGTGACAAGCGCCCGGCCAGGAGAAGGCAAAAGCTTTATGTCCACCAACCTGTCTGGCAGTATTGCGCGTCAGGGGGACCATCACGTCCTGCTCGTCGATTCCGACTCCAAACGTGATTCAATTTGTTACAGCATGGGTCTGGCCCAGGCGCGCGGCTTGCTGGATTTGGCCGCCAATCCCAAGCTCGACCCAGCGCCGTTGATCGTGAAAACACCGATCGAGCGTTTGTCCATCCTGCCCGTGGGGCGGGAACGCGAACGCAGCGCGGAGTTGTTTTCCACCAAGGAAATGACCCGCCTGATCCAAAGCCTGGGACGACGCTATGCCGACCGGTTGCTGATCCTGGACGCGCCGCCATGCTTGTCCACGTCCGATCCCGCGGTGCTGGCACAGGTAGTGGGGCAGATCCTGTTCGTTGTGGAGGCCGACCGGACGCAACGCGATGAGATCGAAGCCTCTTTGGATTTAATCCAGGCTTGTCCGACGATCACTCTGGTTCTGAACAAGCAGCAGATTTCGTCCCGCTACACGTTCGGTGCCTATTCCTCTTACTACTCTTCCTAAGCCAGCGGCCCGCGGTATTGGGATGGTTCAACGCACGACCCTATTGGACGAACCCACCCCGTCGCCCATGTGGCGGGTGGATTTTCTGGTGCACGCGCGACCGCCGCTTGCGATGGCGGCGATTTTGATCGTGCTGGGCGGCACAGAACGCGCCGCTGCATTTCCGTTCCTCGATTCGACCAGCACCGACCAGGTGCCATCCGGTACCGAACTCGCATCGCCCGACGTTCAAAGTCTGCAGCAGCAGTTACAACTGGCCAACGGGCTTGCCCCACCGGCGGGTGGCGGCTGGACCATCGTTCCGCGTATCGATTGGCAGGAAGAACTGACCGACAACGTATTGGAAGCGAACAGCCCGCGACGAGCCGATCTGGTGACTTTTCTGTCGCCGGGCATCAACATCGCCGGCGATCTGCCCAGGGTAAAGGCAACTTTCGATTTCGCTCCGACACTGGCGCTCTATGCGCGCACCAGCGACCTGAACGCGGTTACCGAACAGATGAACGGGCTCGCCACCGTCACGTTGGTGCCCGATCTCTTTTTCGTCGATCTTCGTGCCATGGCCGGCATTCAGAGTTTGTATGGCGGCGTAGGCGGCTTGGGCACTCTTGGCCAGCCAGCCGGCCCAGCCGCCACGGCCCAGGCGCAGATTCCCGGCCTTGGGGGAAACTATCTGGGTTTGAATGCAAACAGCGAGGTGCAAACCAGCACCGTCGGTATTTCTCCTTATATCCTCCGGCGTTTCGGCGACTATGGTACGTGGAAGATAGGCGACTCGCTGAATGTCACCCGATCCGCCGAGGTGTCCGGGTTCCTGGCATCCCCCCTGCCGAGCGCGGGCGGGGCGTATGGTCAGACTCTTGTGTCGAATGAGGAAAATGCTCATTTCGTTTCCGGCGATATTTTGTCGGTATTCCAGGATACGTTTGATGCCGATATGCTTGTCGGACAGACTACACAGAATGCCATCGGCGCCGGGATCAACGGCGGGGTTCAGATACCCGCGACACAATACACCTCGAGCAGCATTATTGTTACCGACCAAATCAGCTATGCGGTCAACAGAAGCCTGAGTGTTTTTGTGTCAGGCGGTCACGAAGACATCACCTATTCTAACCAAAGTCTTCAAGGCGTGAACGGATCGGCAGCAACGGGTTTTAATTACAATAACATCGGCATCCCGCAGATACACGACCTGACCTGGAGCCTGGGGGCGACCTGGACGCCATCACCGGATAGTTCGCTGACCGTCAGTTATGGCCATTTGGACGGTTTCAATTCGTTATCGGTGAACGGCCACTACGCCCCGACTGCCCGGACGCTGTGGACCGTTAGCTATGGCAGCACGCTAGGAACCCAGCTTCAACAACTTCAGGGTCAGCTTAATCTTGCCGGGACCAATGGCACTGGCGCCTTGGTCAATGCGCAGACTGGCGGTCAACTATTCGGCGCCGCCAACGCCCTCGGGGTTCAGGGCGGGGTTTTCAAAACCACGACGCTCGCTCTGGGAAGCCAGACCACGTGGAACCGCGACATTGTGGCGGTAAACCTGCTGATGGCAGCGGAAAGCAATTTCGGTGCCGGAATTGCATCTTACACGGCGCAAACCGAAACCGCCAGTCTAAGCTGGTTGCACCAATTGGAGCCAGATATGACACTGAGTACTTCGGCTTCTTATGCTATTCAAAGTCAGCCAGGCGGCGGAACGTCAATCTACAATCCGGGAAACACCACGTCCATTGTTGCCAGCCTGGCGTGGCAGTGGCAGCTTTCGCCGACCGTCAGCACCAGCGCGCGATATTCGTTCCTGGAACAGCAAGCCTCTTATTCCGCCTTCAGCTTCTACCAGAATATCTTCATCGTCGGCATCTCGAAGCACTTTTGAACAAACATCATGTTTGAAAAATTCTACAAATTTTCTGGCCTGCCATTCATGCTGACTCCCGACGCGCGATTTTTCTTCGGATCGGCCGGGCATAGCCGCGCTATCTCCCATCTGGTGTATGGCCTGTCGCAGCAGGAAGGGTTCATCGTCATAACTGGAGAGGTCGGGGCCGGCAAAACCACATTGACGGAACAATTATGGTCGCAGTTGGACCGCAACACCTATGTAATCGCGCGGGTGGTGACGACACAGGTCTCCGGCGACGATCTGCTGCGGCTGGCGATGGCGAATTTCGGACTGGGCGACACGCCCAACACCGAGAAATCCACCTTGCTACGTCGATTTGAGCACATGGTACGCGATCAGCGCAAACAGGGACGCCGTTGCCTGCTGCTGATCGACGAGGTACAGAATCTGTCGCTGGCGGCGATGGAGGAACTGCGGATGTTGTCCAACATCGCCGTGGACGGCAAGGGATCGCTACAGACCATCCTGCTGGGTCAGCCGCAGTTCCGTCCGATCCTGGCTGGCAAGGACTGGGAACAACTGCGGCAGCGGGTGCTTGCATCCTATCATCTGGGACCGCTGTCCGAGGACGAGACACGGGGCTATATCGAACACCGGCTGCGAACCGTCGGCTGGTCCGGCGACCCAGCCTGGGACGATGCGGCCTTCGGCGTGGTCCATCGCAATACCGGCGGCATCCCGCGC
Organism: Pseudomonadota bacterium; assembly: GCA_021805565.1. Taxonomy (GTDB): domain Bacteria; phylum Pseudomonadota; class Alphaproteobacteria; order Acetobacterales; family Acetobacteraceae; genus Rhodopila. The sequence goes on along the minus strand of JAJZFA010000017.1, from coordinate 62,268 downwards.
CGGATCAATACGCTTTGTTCCCGCGTGCTGCTGTTCGGTGCTTTGGAAGAAACCCATGTCATTACCGGCGCCATGGTCGATGACACCGCGGCGGAACTGAACCGCGACCTCGGTGCGGATTTGGAACCAGAGCCGCCGCCCCGCCTCACCGCGGAGGATCGCGACGACCTGTCGCGGCGGCTCGAGGCGCTGGAGCGCCGAGCGTTTCGTCAGGAACAGGTGTTCAAGCGCGTACTGGATTTGCTGGAAGCCAACGCGGCGGCCCGGCCATGACCCGCCCCAGAAATGCGATGACCGTGGACGTGGAAGATTATTTCCAGGTCCAGGCGTTCGCCCACTGCATCGATCGCAAGGACTGGGATACTTTCCCCCGCCGCGTCGATCTGAATACCAACCGTATTCTGGACCAGTTCGCGACTCACGGCGTCAAAGCCACGTTCTTCACACTGGGGTGGGTGGCGGAACGGTTCCCCGCGCTGATCCGCCGCATTGTGCGCGATGGCCACGAACTGGCCAGTCATGGGTGGGATCATACCCGGGTCGATTCCCAGGAACCGGAGGTTTTCCGGGCAGATATTCGCCGGACCAGGGCGCTGCTGGAGGATATTGGCGGTGTGGCGGTGACCGGGTATCGCGCCGCCACATTTTCGATCGGCGCGCGCACGCCGTGGGCGTTTCCAATCCTGCGCCAGGAAGGGTATCGGTATAGTTCCAGCATCAATCCGATCCGCCACGATCTGTATGGCATGCCGGACGCGCCGCGCGTGCCGTTCCATCCGGACCCGGGCGGCGTACTGGAAATTCCGATGACAACGGTACGCCTTATGGGTCGCAATTGGCCGTGTTCGGGCGGCGGCTACTTTCGCCTGCTCCCGACAGTTCTATACCGATCAGGACTGAAGCGGGTTAACCGCCACGACCGCCAGCCCGGCATCTTCTATTTTCATCCGTGGGAGATCGACGACGCCCAACCGCGCATTGCCAATGCCGGCTGGAAGTCACGGCTGCGGCATTACACCAACCTGTCGCGTATGGCGGGCGATCTGGATGATCTGCTGCGCGATTTCGCCTGGGACCGAATGGACCGTGTCTATGCCCAGATCCTGAGCGTCGCCGCGGTCGGGGCGGATTAATCCGATGGCCTTGACGGTGCATCCGCTGGACAGCGCCCGCGAAGCGGCGTGGGATCGCTTCGTCGAAGCGATGCCGGCCGGTACATTCTTTCACAGGTCGGGATGGGCAAAGGTCATTCAGACCGCGTTCGGGCACTCCACCCATTACATCATGACCGAACGCGATGGCGCCATTACCGGTGTGCTGCCGTTGGCCCGCGTCAAAACGCTGCTGTTCGGCGACACATTGATTTCCAACCCGTTCTGCGTCTATGGCGGACCGTTGGCCGCTGACGCGGATAGCGAAGCGGCGCTGATTACGTATGCAGAAGCCCTTCTGGTGCGCACTGGGGCGAGTGCGCTGGAATTTCGTCACCGGATGGCGACAAACCCGGTGCCGGAATGGATCGATCGCCCGGATCTCTATGTCACGTTCCGCAAAGCGATCGATGGCGACGATGATCGAAACATGAAAGCTATACCTCGCAAACAGCGTGCGATGGTTCGTAAGGGCATCCAGAACGGGCTTTCCTCGCTGGCAAACCGTGACGTCGCCGCGTTACACCGGATCTATGCGGAAAGTGTCCGCAATCTTGGTACCCCGGTCTTCGCGCGCCGCTATTTCCAAATCCTGCTGGACGTGTTCGGCGATGCCGTAGATATCGTCACCATCTCGGATGGGGACATCCCAGTTGCCTCGGTCATGAATTTCTATTTCCGCGATGAGGTGCTGCCGTATTACGGCGGTGGTTCGGCCGCCGCACGCGGCCGGGCGGCCAACGATTTCCTTTACTGGGAAACGATGCGGCGCGCGGCGGGCCGCGGTGTCCGCCTGTTCGATTTCGGCCGCAGCAAGATTGGCACCGGCGCGTTTGCATTCAAGCACAACTGGGGGTTCGAGCCGGAGCCGCTGTATTACCGTTTTCGGCTGAAACCCGGCGAAACAATGCCCGACCACAATCCGTTGAATCCGAAATACCGGTTGATGATCGCAGCCTGGAAGCACCTGCCATTGCCGGTGGCTAACGTGCTGGGGCCGCTGATTGTGCGCGGGGTGGGATAACGGGATGCCCGATCTACTGTTTCTGGCACACCGCCTGCCCTACCCGCCGGTCAAGGGCGAGAAAATCCGTGCGTTTCATGCGTTAAAATATTTGGCGCGCGACTTCCGTGTTCACCTCGGTTGCCTGATCGACGATCCAGAGGATGACGGCTACGTCGATGCGCTTCGTCCATTCTGCCGCGATATCCACGTCGCGCGCATCAGTCGCCGCATCGGCCGTGCTGCCAGCCTGCGGGGGTTGTTGACGGGGGCGGCTCTGAGCGTGGCCTATTTTCAGGACCGAGGCCTAGCCCGATGGGTCCGCCGGGTCGCCGAAACAATTCGTCCCGCGGCGACGTTCGTCTATTCTTCGAACATGGCGCCTTACATTCTGGAATTGCCGAAAACCGGCATCAGGATCGTCGATCTCGTGGATGTCGATTCTGAAAAATGGCGCACTTTCGCGGATCGGACCAAAGGACCGATGCGCTGGGTCTATCGTCGGGAGTGGCGGAAAATCGCCGCCCTTGAACACCGCATTGCCCGCGAAAGCGACATATGCGCCTTCGTATCCGATGCCGAGGCCGATCTGTTCGCCAGCCAACATCCAGCCTGTGCCGACCGCATTCGCGGCATAGGCAACGGGGTGGATCATCGTTATTTCGATCCCGCGATCGCTTGGCCGCCGGTTTATGACACCGCTCGGCCGAACTTTGTCTTCACCGGCACAATGGATTACCCGCCCAACGCCGATGCCGCGATCTGGTTCGCCACAGATATCCTGCCACTGATCCGCCGCACCCTGCCATCGGCGCAATTCCACATCGCCGGCGGCAATCCGAATGCCGATGTACGGAAACTGGCCAACATCGGTGGTGTGTTCGTCACCGGCCGCGTTCTCGATATGCGGCCCTACATCGCCGGCGCGACCGCCTGCGTCGCGCCTATGCGAATCGCCCGCGGCATCCAGAACAAGGTACTCGAAGCAATGGCGATGGCGCGCCCTGTCGTACTGACCACGGGCGCCCTGGAAGGGATCGCCGCCGATCCAGAGACGGAAATCGTTCGGGCCGACACCGTCGGCGACTTTGCCGCCGCCTGTTGTCGCATGGCCACCACGGCCGATGGCGCCGCGATCGGTGCCGCCGCGCGGGCACGTATTCTGCGCGATTACGATTGGGCCACTACACTCCGCCGCTTCGACGATATTCTGTCCCCGGTTCGGGCAACGCGTCTGGCTGTGCCTGGGTAAGCCAGGAACGATGCCTGCCTTCACCTTACCGAAAGTCGCCGCTCATGAACGCGCCCACCCAGGCAGATACAAGCCGGATCGAGTCGCCCGTTACATCCGCCGAGTGGCGCCGCGTCGCCCTGGCGCTCGTGACGGGCGTACTGGCGCTTGGGCTGCTGTTTAACAAGGAAATCGTCGCGGCGGTCCAAACTTGGGACGCATCGACCGCCTATAATCATTGTTTCTTGATTATCCCGATCGCGCTTTATCTCATATGGGACCGCCGTTTCGATCTGGTCGGCATACCGCCGCGTCCGTTCCCGCTTGCCATACTGCTGGGCCTGCCCATGGCGGCGATCTGGCTGATGGCAGAGCGGTTGGGAATCATGGAAGGGCGGCAGCTCATCGCCGTCAGCTTCGTCGAACTGTTGTTCCTCGCGGTTCTGGGCAAGCGTCTGTGGTGGGCTATGGCCGGACCATTGCTATATCTGTATTTCCTGGTGCCATTCGGGGAATTCCTGACGCCGAAGCTTCAGGACGTAACAACCTGGTTCGTTCGCCACGGGTTGGAGATCCTTGGAGTTCCCGCCTATATCGACGGTTATATCATCGAAATTCCGCAAGGCACGTTCTTCGTGGCGGAAGCTTGCGCTGGGCTGCGGTTCCTGATCGCCTCAATCGCCTTCGGCTGCCTTTACGCACTGGTGATGTACCGCAGCCCGGTACGGCGCGGTGTGTTCATACTGGTTTCTATCGTCGTTCCCATCGTCGCCAACGGCTTTCGTGGCCTGGGCATCGTATATCTGGGGTATCTGCTGGGCAGCGCCGAAGCGGCGGCGACCGATCATATCCTGTATGGCTGGATCTTCTTCTCCATTGTCATATTGACGCTGATCGTCCTGGGATTACCGTTCCGCCAGGATGATATCTCCACACGGGCCAAAACGCCGCTGTCTGGAAACGCCCCGGCGACACCCGTATCGGCCACCAGGATGCTAATCGTCGTGGCCGGCGCCATACTTCTGGCGGCGATTGGTCCAACCGTGGCGGAGGACCTGACGAGGACGACGAGCGTTCGCCCGTTCGTCCCGGCCTCCATCGCCCTGGGCGAAGGGTGCGACGTGCGATCCATCGGCTCCGCCATCATCGGCGCAACCCGCGTCCAGACCCAGCGCGTGGTGTGCGACGGTGTGGCGATGAACATGACGTGGGAGGCGTTCGCGCCCCGCATCACCGCCGCCCCGCTGATGGCCGAACGGCGCCGTCTGGTAAAGCAGGCCGATACTGAGGGGCTGCAACAGGATTGGTTGCAAACCGGGAACGATACGCGAAGCACCTGGCGAATTATGAGTTCCAACGATCCCGCGTTCATTATCGCGGTGTCGGTTTGGGTGGCCGGCAAGCCAGCCCGGCCAGGTTTGGCGATGCGCGTCCGAATGGCGATCGATAGCCTGTTCGGATCGGCGTTTTCGCCGATGGTCATGACGGTGACGCCGGCAGTGAACTGGGATGAGCTGAAACCGGTGGACCGTGCGGGTGTGATGGCAACCTTGCCAGCGTTCTTGCTCAGACATCGGGATCTGGATCAAATTGTCGCGGCTTTGTCCACGCCCCAGGTGGCCCACGTCATTGGCAGTCAGTAGAGAGGTTGAATCGATAGCTCCACAACGTAATGACGGAGCCGATTCGTGGTCGCGACAGAGATCGCCATAAAGAAGTATGTCGTGAAGCTCAGCGTGGACGAGCGAGAGCGGCTGCGCGTAGGTTGTACCACCTCATGCGGCCCGGTCCTGCGCTCCCTCCAGGAATACTTCAGCGCCCCGCCCAGAATGGCGACAAAAACAACGCCACGTTACATGCAAATCCGGCCGACCATGCCAGCGACCGGAACGATGGCTTATCGGCCAGATATAAAGCGACATATAACACCCGAACCACGAGAAATGCGATGGCCAGGGCGTTCACCGTAGTCTGCGGCACACCTCGCATCTCGGCCAGGATGACGGCCGTGGCAAAGAACGGAAATGCCTCGAACCCATTAAGATGCGCGCCCTGCGACCGCACTCGCAGTCCGGGCGTATAGAATTTAGGATCGCGCGGGTTGCCATTGTCGAACGCGCCGCCGCCGTCCATTTTCGCGGGCATGATCGAAACAATCGTCAGGATTACGGCCAGCAGAAGGCACAGTTCGGCGATGGTCATCAGATCGGTCTCCGGTTACGCTTCGCCTTTATTCCATGGACGACACGGACGGAACAAGCCATGTCACGCAGCGATCTGATCATCCGGGATGCCACGGTGTTCGACGGAATGGGACATTCCCGGTTTCGCGCCGACGTGGCGGTGACGGATGACCGGATTGCGGCGGTCGGCGACCTTGGCGCGTGGGAGGCGGATCGAGATGTCGATGCCGGCGGAATGGCGCTGGCGCCCGGTTTCATCGACGCGCACACGCATGACGACCGGGCGGTACTGTGCGGGCCGGCGTGCATGCTGTGCAAAATGTCGCAGGGCGTTACCACGGTCGTGGTGGGAAATTGCGGCATTTCCTTGTCTCCGGTGCGGATGAAATCCCGCCCCATTCCGCCATTGGACCTGCTGGGCGATGAGACCTGGTTCGCCTTCGACAGTTTTGCCGGATATGCCGAACGCCTGGCTCGCGATCCATCGCCGGTGAACACGTATGCTTTAATCGGTCACATGTCGCTGCGGGTCGAGGCGATGAACGGCGACACACGACGCGCCGCGACCGACAAGGAAGCCGAACATATGCGGGGCCGGCTTCGTCAGGCGCTGGCCGAGGGTGCGTCGGGCTTTTCGACCGGCCTGTATTATCCGCCGAATATGATGGCCCCGACCGATGAAGTGATTGCCGTGGCCGAAGCGCTGCGCGCGGCCGGCGGTATGTACGTCACCCATATGCGCGATGAAGCGAACGACGTATTGCTGTCGATCGAGGAGACGCTGCGGATCGGCAGGGCGGTGGATGTGCCGGTGGTGATCAGCCACCACAAATGCACGATGCCAGAGAATTTCGGCCGCAGTCGGGAAACGCTGCCGCTGATCGACAAAGGTGCGGCGGGGCAGGCGGTCGCTTTCGACGTTTATCCCTATGCGGCCGGATCGACCGTATTGATGCCGCACCGACTGCGGAAGGATATACCGGTGCAAATCACGTGGTCTGTGCCGCACCCTGGGCTTGCTGGGCGGATGCTGGCGGATATCGCTCAGGATTGGGGCCTGGAACCGGCGGCGGCGGCCGAACGGTTGCTGCCGGCCGGGGCGATCTATTTCCAGATGGATGAGCCGGATGTGCAACGGATCATGGCGCACCGGTTGGCCATGATAGGCAGCGACGGACTCCCGCACGATGCCTACCCACATCCCCGCCTGTGGGGGACCTTTCCGCGCGTGCTGGGTCATTACGCTCGGGATCTGAAACTGTTCAGCCTGGAGGAAGCGGTGCGCAAGATGACCGGCCACACCGCGTCGGTGTTCGGTATGGTGGATCGCGGGGTGATCCGTCAGGGCGCCTACGCCGATTTGGTGCTGTTCGACCCTGGTTCGATCCGCGATGTCGCGACCTATAGCGCGCCTACGCGGCCGTCGGATGGGATTTTGGAAACGTGGATCAATGGCCAGTCCGCCTATGTTTTCGGGGAAGGCGCGACCAAGGCGCGAGCGGGCCGCCTGCTGACACGGAACGTTGGGTAACGGTCGCGGAGCCGGGCAGGGGAGCGGGAACGCGCTTGGTTCGGCTTGTGGCCTTGCCGGGACGATAGTCGCTAGACCGCAACGGCCACCTGACGAATATTTTGTATCTGGCCGAGAGGGCTGGTCATTGCGTACAAGATTTAAATCGGATTGTGAAGTGAATCGCTGCTTCGAAGATTGCCGTGGAAAAGCCCGGCTAGGCGTTTTTGGACCGCGAGCGATACCATGGGTCAACGGCCCTCGATGCGACCTAAACCGAGTCCCCGGCGCACCATCCGCTCGCCCAGGCCCATTGAAAATTGTATCCGCCCAGCCAGCCGGTCACGTCCACCGCCTCGCCGATCGCGAACAGGTTCGGCACCGCGTTAGCCGCCATTGTACGCGAAGAAAGATCGCGCGTGTCGATCCCGCCGAGGGTGACTTCCGCCTTGGCGTAACCCTCGGTTCCCGACGGGCTGACGGTCCATGCGGACAAGCGCGCGGCCACAGCCGCCAGGTCCCGGTCCGACACGTCAGCGATGTTCCGGCCGCCGGACGGCTCCGCCAGGACCGCGGCCAACCGGGAAGGCAGGATTTCGGCCAATACGCTGCCCAGCCCCGCTTTCGGCCGCGTCCGCTTGCGGTCCAGCAGAAAGGCCATCGCATCGGTTCCCGATACCAGGTTGACCGTCACCGGCCCGTCCCGCCAATACGATGAAATTTGCAGGATCGCCGGGCCGGATAATCCACGATGGGTGAACAGCAGGGCTTCGCGGAACGTCCGGCGACCCGCCGACACCGCACTTTCGATCGATACGCCGCTCAACGGGCGCATCAGATTCAGCGCGGCACCGTCGAAGGTCAACGGCACCAGCCCGGGCCGAATATCGGTCAGTCGCAGGCCAAACCGTACCGCGAGGTCATGGGCGAATCCCGTCGCTCCCATTTTGGGAATAGACAGCCCGCCGGTCGCCAGCACCAGACTGGCTGCCCGGAACGTGCCCCGGTCTGTTTCCACGGAAAATTCATCGACCCGGGTAACATCGGTAACCCGATGCCCGGTGCGCACGTCAACCCCGGCCGCGGCGCATTCCGCCAGCAGCATCGCAACGATCTGTCGCGCCGATCCATCGCAGAAAAGTTGCCCAAGGGTCTTTTCATGAAAGGCGATCCCGTGTTTGCGCACCATCGCCACGAAATCGGCCGGCCTGAACCGGCTGAGCGCGGATCGGCAGAAATGCGGATTGTCCGACAGAAATCGCTCCGGCACGGTCTCGGTATTGGTAAAATTACACCGGCCGCCGCCGCTGATCAGGATCTTCGCCCCAGCGGCCGGAGCGTGGTCCAGCACCAGCACCCGCCGTCCTCGCTGCCCGGCACGGATCGCACACATCAGGCCCGCGGCGCCCGCGCCCAGGATTATCGCATCGTGGTTTGTCATCGTGCGCGGCTATACCATGCCGGAGACATTTGAAACCGGACGGAACAGCCCATGCCCCCGCGGATCCACCGATGATCGCCCCGATCCTGGCGCGGCGCAGCGCGACCGGGTTTTGGCTGGCGACGATCATGACCGGCATCGGCACCGGACTGGCCGCCGCGGCGCTGACGGGATTGCTGGAATTCGTGCAGCAAGCGATGTGGGGCGGCGATGGCCTCGATATCCTTCATACCGCCGCGAAGGCCGCGCCCTGGCGCCATATCGCGATCCTGGCCGGCGCCGGGGTTCTGATCGGCGCCAGCCAGATGGCGATCACCCGCCTGTCGAGTGCGAACAGTATCGATATCTCCACCGCGATCTGGTTCCAGGCGGGGCGCTTGCCGGCGCTGCGGACCCTGGCGAGCGCGGTGCTGTCGGTCGTCATCGTCGGCATGGGCGCCGCTTTGGGCCGTGAGGGCGCGCCGAAACAGGCCGGCGCGGTGGTCGCCAACACGATGGCCGACCATGCCCGGCTGTCCGATGAAGAACGCCGGCTGCTGGTTGCCTGCGGTGCCGGGGCAGGCATGGCCGCGGCCTATGGCGTTCCGCTGGGTGGCGCGCTGTTCGCGCTGGAGGTTCTGCGCGGCGCGCTTGCCCTGCGCTTCGTTCTGCCGGCGCTGGTGACTTCGCTGGTCGCCACCGGGGTTTCATGGGCATTCCTGCCGGATAAGCCGCTCTACGCCATTCCGGCTTTTCATGGGTCTGTGTCCAGCATGGTCTGGGCCTTGTTCGCCGGGGCGGCGATCGGTTCGGTTTCGGTGGTTTATGTCCGGGCTGTCGCGCGGGCCGACCGCAACAAGCCAAAAGGCTGGTGGCGGGTCGCCGCGCCGGTCGCGGTGCTGAGCGGGCTGGGTGCCCTGTCGATCCCGTTTCCTCAACTTCTGGGCAACGGGCGCGATGTCGCGGAACTGGCATTTGCCGGGGGAATCGGCCCGTTGCTGCTGCTGGCCCTGACCCTGCTGCGGCCGGTCGCGACCGTGGCGTGCCTGGGCAGCGGCGCGCCCGGCGGCCTGTTCACCCCATCGCTGGCATTCGGCGCGATGTTGGGCGGAGCGCTCGGTTGGCCATGGTCCATTCTATGGCCGGGCGTGCCGCCTGGGCTGTTCGCGCTGCTGGGGGCCGCTGCGATGCTGGCGGCCACGACGCAGGGGCCGATCTCGACGATTGTGCTGATGATGGAACTCACCGGATACGCTCGGGCGGCGATGCTGCCGCTGCTGCTTGTCGTGGCGACAGCGACGCTGGTGGCCAGGACGATCGAACCGAGGTCGATTTACGACGCGCGCCTCAACGACGATCAGGTCCGCGACCGGCAACGCACGCGCGATCGGACGCCGGACGACCCGGGGTAAATTCAAGACCGTGACGGATGGCTGCGACCTGCCGTTTGCAACGCCCGCCTACCCCGCTGCCGCGATTGCCCGGCCGTTGGACAGGCGGAAAATCCGGTCCAGCCGCTCGACGCCCAGCAGCCGGTGAGTAATCAGAATGACCGTGCGACCGGACGCTGTCTCGTTCATGGTTTCCAGGAACGCGCGTTCGGTTTCAGAATCCAGCCCGGCGCAAGGTTCGTCCAAAATCAGCACCGGTGCAGGCGACAGCAGCGCGCGGGCCAACGCCAGCCGCCGGCCCTGGCCGCCGGAGAACCGCGTTCCACCCTCGCCAACCCAGGTTTCCAGCCGATCCGGCAAAGCCCGCACCATCTCGCCGATGCGGGCATCGTCCAGTGCTCCCCATAACGCCGCCTCATCCGCGTCCGGACGGGCCAGCAGCAGGTTTTGGCGAATGGTATCGTCGAACAGATGGGTTGTTTGACCCAGCCACCCGATCCTGGTGCGCACGGCGGCAGCCGTCAGTGTGGCGATATCGACCCCGCCCAACAGGATTTGACCGGATCTGGGCGCCACCACCTTTAACGCCAGCGCCGCGATGGTGGATTTCCCCGACCCGGACGGGCCCAGCAACGCAACACGCGCACCTTGGGGAATGTCCAGCGTCAGGCTGTCGAATACCATCGGACGGTCGGATTGCCAGCGAAATTCCACGCCCTGGAACCGCAACGCCGATCCGGCCGGCATCGCGGCCGGATCGATCGGATCGGGCGCGGGTATGGGCGCATCTGCCGCGTCAATCACCCGCCGCGCCGCGGCGGATGCAAATCCCGCCAGCGCACCCGCGCGGGTGAGGCCGCCGACAGCCTCGAATGCCGCGAGCACCAGAAACACCGTTGCGATCGCCATCGCCGGATTGGCCCCCGCGCCGCTGAGAACCGCAACGATCGCGATCTGGGCGCACAGGAACGATGCCGCGCCGGCCAGCGCTGTGCGGCCGGTCATCGCCCGTTGAGCCGATAACAGCGCGGCCTCACGGGCCTGAACCGCGGCCAGCATCCGCCCTTCGGCTGCGAACGCCCGCACTTCCCGCAAACCGGTCAGCGCGTCCAGCGCGGCAATGCGTAACGCACCGGCTTCCTCCGCCAGCCCCGCGCCCATCGCGCCGGAAGACCGGGCGGCGACCCATGGCAACGCGAACGCGGCGCCGGCGAACAGCAGGCCGATTCCGGTACCGGTCCCCGGTGCGCGATGGCCGACCAGCAGGACCAGCACCGGCAGCAGCAGCACCGCGGCCGCCAGCGGCAGCAAAATACGCAAATACAGGCCGTCCAGCGCCTCGACATCGCCGACCAAACGGGCAAGGACATCCCCGGCCTGACGAAAGCCGAGACCCCCCGCCGAGGTCCGGGCGATACGGCGAAAGAACCACACGCGGGTATCGGCGAGCGCCCGGAACGTCGCGCCATGGGTCACCAGCCGTTCGCAATAGCGCAATATCACCCGCGTTGCACCGAACGCGCGCAGCACCGCCGGCATGGCCAATCCGCCGGCCAGGATCGCCGCGCCGATGGTCAGGCCCGATGCCGCCATCAGGCCAACCCCCGCCACCAATGCCGCCAGCGAAATCGCGAGTCCGGCCAATAGCCATCCGGTCTGCCTGCCCCACAGACCCATGATGCGAAACAACGGGCCGGTCATCATGCGGCACCTCGCGCCGAAACCGCCTTGCCATCGCGCAAATCCAGCCGCCGCCCGCCAAAACCGTGCGCGGCCGAGGCGTGGCTGGCCAGGATGACCGTCCGTCCCATCGCCAGCCGGCGAAGGCTGTCCAGCACTTCTTGCTCCGTTGCCGGGTCCAGATGCGCGGTCGGTTCGTCCAACAGCAGCAAGGGCGCGTTTTTCAGGTAGGCGCGCGCGATTGCCACGCGCTGTGCCTGGCCGCCCGACAGCCCATAGCCGCCCTCGCCAATCCGGGTGTTCAGCCCCTCGGGTAGCAGCTCGGTGAACCCGTCGAGCCGGGCGGCGGTGGCGGCGGCGGCGACTTCCTCATCGGACGCCTCCGGCCGGGCAAACAGAATATTGTCGCGGATCGTTCCGGAAAACAGCACCGGTCGTTGTCCGATCCAGGCGGTCAGCCGGGACAACGCCTGCGGCACCAGATCGGCGATGTCGGCCCCGTTGATGGTCACTCGTCCGCTGTCGGGCCGGACGAACCCCAGCAGTATTTCGATCACCGACGATTTGCCCGAACCGGACGGCCCCGCCAGAATAAGCGTCTCGCTCGCCGCGACCCGGAACGACAAATCGTTCAGGGCAGGTCCGCGCGAAGGATCCCAGATCAGCCGGACATGGTCGAAAGCGACCGTGACGCCCTGCGCGGCCACCGTGCGAATTGTTCGGCCGGCTACCGGTTCCGGCAACGGCGGCAAATCGGCCAGCGATTCCGCCGCACCCGTGGCGTGCAGCCGGTCCTGATATGCGGCGGAGAATATTCGCAGCGGGGCGAAGAACTCCGGTGTCAGCAGCAGCACCGCCAGGGCCGGCCACAGCACGGCTGGGGCGGGACCGGCTTTCAACTGGGCAAAGTAATGGATTGCCAGCACGACCATCGCCAGGGCCGCGGCAAGATCCAGCACGACCGACGACAGAAACGCTACCCGGAGGACGCGCATCGTACGGACCCGCAGATCGCCGGCCGCCAGGGCGAGCGACCGCGCCTCATCGTCCGTGCGGCCATACAGCACGATGGTGGCCAGGCCGCGCACGCGGTCGAGAAACCTGGCCTGCAGGCGGGCCATTGCCAGAAACTGGTTGCGGGATGCCGCCGCGGCGCCGATGCCGGCGACCGCCATGCCTGCCGGCACCAGCAGGCCACAGCCCAGCAGCACCATCGCCGCCCATCGATCCGCGTATAACACCGCCGCCAGCACCATGGCCGGCCCAGCCACCGCAAAGGCGGCGGCGGGCACATAGCGGGCGAACAACCCGTCCAGTGCCTCGATCTTATCGACCACGACGGTCGTCAGGTCGCCAGAATGCCGGCCGCGCAGCAGGGCCGGCCCGGCATGCAGCAGGCGTGACAGCGCATCGCTGCGCAAGCGCCGCCGCGCCGCCGCGCCGGCCGCAAAAGCAACTTGCTCGGTCCAGTAAGACAGACCCGCGCGCAGGACCGCGAGCAGGCCAAAAGCGGTAAGGGGTCTGGCGTCCAGTCCCGATCCGGAAAACGCGGCGGTCAGGACGGTCGCCGCCGCGAATGCCTGCCCGATGCCCATCAGCGACCCAATGACGTGTAGCGCGAGGACCGGGCGCGCCGCCCTGGAGCCTGCCTTTTGTTCTCGCCGCATCCATGATCGCGCCGCGGCTTTGGTCGAATCTGCCTGTGCCATGAACACTGAATTAGCCCAACTTTCAGCGGATGGACAGTACGGGAAATCCCTGGCGGGCAGTGACGGCGCGCCTTTTCCGTGTCATAATCGACTAGGCTACGATTTAGGGAAAGATGTTGCCGAACCAGTTATCCGTTGCGATGGCTGGCGTGAATACCAAGGAGTGACGATTGATGCGGGCCGTCGTGCTGGAGCGAAAAGGCGTGCTTTCGATACGCGACATCGACTTGCCGCGGACGGTAGGCCCACACGATGTTAAAGTCGCCATCGACACGGTGGGTATTTGTGGAAGCGATGTCCATTATTACACCCACGGCCGGATCGGCGATTACATTGTCAATGCCCCCATGGTTCTGGGTCATGAAGCGGCTGGTGTGATAACCGAGACCGGCGACGCCGTCAGCGACCTGAAACCAGGCGATCGGGTCTGCATGGAGCCCGGCGTCCCCGACATGCAATCGCGTGCCGCCAAATTAGGACGCTATAACGTCGATCCAGCCGTACGGTTCTGGGCCACACCGCCCGTACATGGTATTTTAACGCCTTTCGCGGTGCATCCGGCAGCTTTCACCTTCAAACTGCCGGATACGGTCACCTTCGCCGAGGGTGCGATGGTCGAGCCGTTCGCCATCGGAATGCAGGCGGCCGCGCGTGCGCGTATCGTCCCTGGCGATGTCGCGGCAGTCATCGGCGCGGGTCCGATCGGCATAATGGTGGCGCTCGCGGCGCTGGCCGGAGGCTGCTCAAAAGTATTTATTTCCGATTTCAGCCGCGAGAAGTTGGCCATTGCCGGCCGATATCCCGGTATCGAACCGGTTCAAATCGCGGATGAGACGCTGGCTTCGGCGGTTGCGCGCGCCACCGATGGGTGGGGCGTGGATGTGCTATTCGAGGCGAGCGGCAACGCGCGGGCATTCGCAGGGATGTTCGGCACAGTCCGGCCCGGCGGAGCCGTGGTTCTCGTTGGACTGCCGGTCGAACCAGTGGCGTTCGATGTCGCGAACGCCATCGCGCGGGAGATTCGCATCGAGACGGTGTTCCGCTATGCGAACATCTTCGACCGAGCGCTGGCACTTATCGCTTCGGGCAAGGTCGATTTGAAGCCATTGATTACCGGCACCTTCGCGTTCGACGACAGTATCGCGGCGTTCGAACGTGCGGCATCCGGCCAGCCCGCCGATGTGAAAATCCAAATTCGTCTTGGGGCCGGCAAAGTCCGGTAACCATCGGACGGGTCGATGCGCGTGTGGCGTCATCGCGGCCTTTTTAGCCGGGCAGGTTGCTGAAAAACGTCTCGCCATGGCGCCGACCTTACGGATTCGATAACCTCCCGGATCGACAACCACGGGGCGCCTGCACTGCGCGGTTCGAGCCAAAGAAGCGATGGATGACAGCCGTAACGAAAGCCCGGACGATCCGGCGCTGACGGTCACGTATCCTCGCCCACCGCTTTCCGTTTCAGCAGGCGCAGGCGTTCCTCGCCCCCAGGCGTTTTCGGATCGATAGCAAGCAGATTTTGCCAGGCGGCATAAGCGCCCTTCCAGTCCTCCCGGTTGGCCGCGATATCGGCCAGCGTGCGGAACGCGGAGAAATCCCTCGGCTCCAGGCGGACTGCTTCATGCAAATCCTGGATCGCCCCCGCGACGTCGCCGGCGTGGTATCGCGCCAGGGCCCGCCGGTGCCAGGCTTCCGCCGCATCGGGTTGAAGCGCGATGGCATCCGAGAACGAGTCGATCGCATCGCTATCGTCGCCCGCTTGGATGAATCGTAGTCCGCGGCTCATCAGCAAGGTGACGGCCGGGGTTCCGGCCCGCAGCCAGGTCTCGTCCAACCTGCTTTCCAAACCGGCGGCGGATTGCTCGTCCGGCGCGGCTTTCAAGGCATTCAGCAGCCTGCTGACGGCCGCCTGATCCTCGGCCGGCGATTGGCCGTGCGCCGCGGGGCACAGGCCGATTGCGAACGCCAGCAGTCCGATTGCTCGCCGTGACACATGCGACGGGCACCGGACATGCCGCCTCATAAATGGCCAGGATCGCGGCACGGCGCGGTCAATCCGGGACGCCCGGTGGCCGGGGGCCGCCGGCCATCCAGTCCAGCAATTCAACGGTATGCACCACCGGCACATCGTCCCCGGACAACTGGGTAATGCACCCGATGTTCCCGGCGGCGATCAGGTCCGGTTTGGTCGCTTTGAGATTCCCCAGTTTCCGGTCGCGCAGCCGCCCGGCGATTTCGGGTTGCAACAGGTTGTAGGTGCCTGCCGATCCGCAGCAAATATGTGGTTCCCTCGGTTCCACGACCCCGAATCCCGCCTGTTTCAGCAAGGTTTTCGGTTCGGCCGTCACCTGCTGGCCGTGTTGCAGGCTGCATGCGGAATGATAGGCGACCGTCAGGCCGGGCGCCTCGCGCGACGGCGTATAGCCGAACCGCGACAGAAACTGCGTAATATCCAGCGTCAGTCCGGCGATTGCCTCGGCCTTTACCCGCCAGGATTCCGGTTCCGACCGGAACATAAACCCGTAATCCTTGACCGTGGTACCGCAGCCGGACGCATTGATGACAATCGCGTCCAGGTCCGGTTCGGCCGACCACGCGTCGATGTTGGCCCGAGCCAGCGCCATCGCCCGTTCGTGCTGGCCGATGTGGTGGTTCAGCGCGCCGCAGCACCCGGCGCCCTTCGCGACGACCACTTCGACACCCAACCGGGTCAGCAGCCGGATCGTGGCATCATTGATGCGCGGCATCAGCACTTGCTGGGCGCAGCCGGTCATCAGCGCGACGCGGGCCTTTCTTGTCCCCTCGGCCGGATACACGCGCGGGCGTTCGACGGGACTCGGCGGCGGCACGGTGGCCGGCGCCAGCGCCAGCATCGCTCGGATGCGCTGCGCCAGCATCGACTGGCCGGGAACCAGCCGCCCCAGCGGGCGGGCGAACCGCGCACCGGTCAATGCGAGTCGGAACAGAGCCGGGCGCGGCAACAATACCCCCAACAGCGCGCGCAGCCAGCGTTCGGGCAACGGGCGCCGATAGGTCTGTTCGATATAGGTCCGGGCATGATCGACCAAATGCATGTAGTTCACACCGGACGGGCACGTGGTCATGCAGGACAGGCACGACAGGCAGCGATCGACGTGGCGCACGACCTCCTCGGTGGCGGGCCGGCCGGTTTCCAGCATGTCCTTGATAAGGTAAATACGGCCACGCGGACTATCGAGTTCATCGCCCAGCAGCAGAAAGGTCGGGCAGGTCGCGGTGCAAAATCCGCAATGCACGCAGGTTCGCAGCACGGCGTTGGACGATGCCGTATCCGGGTCGCGTAGTTGTTCCGCGGTGAAGTTGGTTTGCATGGGTCGCCTATTCGAATGGTTTGCTCGGCGGCAGCATACGGTGCTGACGAATCATCGTCCCGAGGCAAACGGCCGCGACTGCGAATGCGCCCAGCGACAGCCATGGATCGGCGATTGGGTTCATGACGATCACCAGGACCAGCAGCATGCAAAACACGATCATGACGAACTGAATGTTCGTCACCGGGTTCGGCCGCTGCATCTTCACAAGCTGAAATCCCGCGAGCCAGCAGGTAACCAGCAGCAGGATGTTGGTGATCCACAGCGGAATGAAGATCATCGTCAAAGCCCCGCGTAAAGCCGTCCGGGATTCAAGATTCCGCCCGGATCCATCGCGGCCTTCACCGCCCGGGTAATCCGCGCCATCGGTGCGGCTTCGTCCGGCACCACGCTGACAGCGCCGCGTAGCGTGTCTGGTGCGCGCAGCAAAGTCCAGACTCCGCCCGCGGCGCGCGCCGCCGCTTCCACCGCCGCATGGGTCGCGGTGTCGGCCGGACCCGCCAGCCATACCAGGCCGCCGCCCCAGTCGAGAAAACCGACGGTCCCGGATGCCCGCAGCGCATTGAGCACACCCGGCCCCGCCGACGGCCGCACCGAAACCCGCCAAACCGCGTCGTCCGCGCCAGCCGCCAACGGTTTCGCGTCGCGCACGTCCGCCCAGACCGAGCGGGATTGGGCGGTATCGAGAGTAATGGCGCCGGGTAGGGCGTACTGGTCTTTCAACCGGCCGATACGATACAGGACCGATGGCGCGAAATCCTCGATCCGGATCAGCGTCAGCGGGCCGCCGATACCGGCCAGCCCTGGCACGCGCGCCGCCGCATCCTGCGGCAGCCAGGCGGCGCCCGACACGCCGAATGGCGACCCCAGCGCGGCCGACAGCGCGGCGGTACCAGCGGCGGCATCCAGGCCGGGAAGCACCAGCGTGCCCGTTGCGTCCGGTGCGGGTAGCACTTTCAGCGTAACCTCGGTGATCACCCCAAGGGTGCCGTAACTGCCGGTCAGCAGTTTGCACAAGTCCAGGCCGGTGACATTTTTCAGCACACGCCCGCCGGACCGGATGATTTCAGCACGTCCGGTGACCGCGCGCACGCCCATGACGTGATCGCGCATGGCGCCCCACGCGACCCGGCGCGGGCCGGACAGATTGCTGGCGGTAATACCGCCCAGCGTCTGGGGCTTTCCGGTTTTCCCCAGCAGCGAGGACAAATCGGGCGGTTCGGCGATCAGGTGCTGGCCGGACGCGGCCAGCGCTGCCTCGATCTCTGGCAGCGGGGTACCCGCCCAGGCCGAGATAATCAGTTCCTTCGGCGCGTACAGGTTAATCCCTGACAGCCCGGCTGTGGACAGGGTGCGGGCGGCCTGAACCGGACGGAGCATGCCGGATTTGGTGCCGTTGCCCTGGATCAGCAGCGGTTCGCGGGCCCGGACAGCATCCGCCACCGTCGCGAGGATCGAGTCTTCGGAGATCATGCGGCTTGCGGCAGTCCAGCGGCTTCTGGTTCAAGCAGCGGGAACACCTTGCTGGGATTCAGCAGCCAGTCCGGATCGAAGGCGGATTTTATCTCGCGCTGCTGCTGCAATTCATGGGCATGAAACTGCACTTGCATCAGATCGCGCTTTTCCACCCCCACGCCATGTTCGCCGGTCAGGCAACCGCCGACCTCCACGCAGAGTTTCAAAATATCGGCGCCGAATTCCTCCGCCTTGTGAAAACTGGACGGGTCGTTGGCGTCGAACATGATGAGCGGGTGCAGGTTGCCGTCCCCGGCATGGAAGATATTGGCGACTTTCAGCCCATAACTGTCGGACATTTCCTGAATACGGCGCAGGACATGCGGCAGTTGGCTGGTCGGAATGGTGCCGTCCATGCACAGATAATCCGGGCTGATCCGGCCGACGGCGCCGAACGCGCCCTTGCGGCCCTTCCAGATCGCCAGCGATTCCTCAGGCGATTGGGACACTTTCAGACTGAGCGGATCGAACCGCTGGCAGATCGCGGACAACTGGCCCAACAAGCGATCCTGTTCCTCGGCGCTGCCTTCGACCTCGATAATCAGCATCGCCTCGGCATCGAGCGGGTAGCCTGCATGGGCGAAGGCTTCGCATGCATGGATCGCCGGCCGGTCCATGAATTCCAGCGCCACCGGGATAATGCCGGACGAAATAATGGCATCGACAGCGGCGCCGGCGATTTCGTTCGAACCGAACGCGGCAAGCATCGCTCGGGCGCCTTCCGGGCCGCGCAGAATGCGGACGGTGACTTCGGTAACGATGGCCAGCATGCCTTCGCTGCCGGTGAGTAAACCCAGCCAGTCATAGCCCGCGGCGTCGAGATGAGCGCCGCCAATGTCGATGATGTCGCCATCGATGGTGACGATCTTCAGGCCAAGCAGATTGTTGGCGGTGACGCCGTATTTCAGGCAGTGCGCACCGCCGGAGTTCATGTTGACGTTGCCACCGATCATGCAGGCAAGCTGGCTGGATGGGTCGGGGGCGTAGAAAAAGCCGTTTTCAGATACGGCGTTGGTGATGCCGATATTGGTGACTCCGGCCTGCACCACGGCGCAGCGGTCGGGATAGTCGATATCGAGTATCTGGTTCATCCGCATCATGCCGACCACGACCGAATCTTCCATCGGCAGCGCCCCGCCCGATAAGGAGGTACCGGCGCCGCGGGGGACAACGCGGACACCGTTCTGGTGACAGTATTTCAACACCGCGGCCACTTGTTCGGTGGTTTCGGGCAGGGCAACGGCTAGCGGAACCTGACGGTATGCGGAGAGCCCGTCGGTTTCGTAAGGTTTCAACAAATTCGGTTCGGTGATCAGGCCGGTTTCTGGCAGCAAGGCCCTCAGTCCGGCAAGGATATGGATGCGACGACCCATGACCTCGGGTTTTGAGCCGGGCTGGCGAATCATGACAGGATACCTTATTCAATTTGCTGCAAACGTTGGGTATCATAGCGATGTTTGGGGTGCGCACCAGGGGTGCCCGCCAGCGTCATCGCAGCGTCAGGCAAATCCTTTTTGCAGCGCCAGCGCCCCCAGCGAAATTCCGGTATCGTCGATGCCATGGCCAAGTCGCGGGATATAATGCGCCTCCACCGGAACACCGGAAGCGGCCAGCACCGCCTGGGCGTCATGCGACCGGGATACCGGTACAACGGTATCTGCCTCGCCATGCACCAGCAGCACCGGGGCGCGGTTCGTCCGTTCCGCCTCAAGCGTGTCCGGCGCGATCAGCGCTCCGGAAAACGCCAGGATGCTCCGCGGAGCGATGGTGTGCCGCGGTCCGGCGAACAGCGCCGTCATTGCCCCCTGGCTGAACCCCATCAGCGCGTAGGCGTTCAGTCCACAGCGCGACAGTTCCGCATCAATGAAGCCGTGCAGGTAGGTGGCGGCCGAACGAACGCCCGATTCAATGGCCGGCAGTGCCCGGTCGCCGACGCTCCACCACTGCCGTCCCTGGCCCGAATCGTGCGGAAACGGTGCATGGACCGCGGCAAACACCGCATCCGGGCAGGCATGCTGCCATGCGGGCGCCAGATCGATCAGATCGAACGCGTCGGCGCCCAGGCCGTGGCACAAGATCACCAGTTGCCGGGGCTTGGCCTTGGACGCGGGTCCCCAGCGAATAGCGTCGAGTGTTTGCGTCATGGTATCTCCCGTTCGCGCGCCGAAGCTGTATTTTGTCGCGGATGATCGTCACACGCTTCGCCCCCAGCCCGACCGGCTATTTGCATTTGGGCCACGCCTTTGCCGCGTTCAATGCGTGGAACCGGGCACGAGCAGCCAATGGCCGGTTTTTGCTGCGGCTGGAAGATATCGATCCCGGCCGTTGCCGGAAGGAATACGCGGATGCGATCCAGGAAGACCTGGCGTGGCTGGGCCTGGACTGGGATGGGCCGGTGCGGGTTCAATCCCGGCAGATGGCGGATTACCGGCGTGTGCTGGACAGCCTGGCGGATCGTGGGCTGACCTACCCGTGCTTTTGCACCCGAACCGACATCGCGGCGGCATCGGAAGCGTCTCATGGACCGGATAGTGCACCGCTTTATCCCGGTACCTGCCGTATGCTGTCGGCCGCGGAACGGCAGGATCGGATCGGGGCGGGGGAACGGTTCGCCGTTCGTCTCGATATGGCCAGCGCCAGGCGTCCGGGCTTGTTGTTCCATGAAGCAGGCGAGGGCCCTGTTACATGTCACCCCGAACGCTTTGGCGATGTCGTCCTTGCCCGGAAGGACGCGCCGGCCAGCTATCACCTGTGCGTCACTCACGACGACGCCATACAGGGCGTTACACTGGTCACACGGGGCGCCGATCTGAAAGCCGCCACCGATCTACACCGCTTGCTCCAGGCGCTGATGGGATGGCCGACGCCGGTCTATGCACATCATCGGCTGTTGACCGACGATGCGGGGCGGCGGCTGGCGAAGCGCGACAAAGCCAGGACGCTGCGCACGATGCGCTCAGAAGGTCTGGCCGCGCAGGACGTTTTAGAACGTCTCAATCAGTCCCAGTATTGCCAACGGCCGTGATACCGGCGGCGATGATGCCAGCGGTGGTGGTTGTGCATATAATCGACGGCCATAATCCCGGCCGGCGACGTCACAACCCGGACGTGAGCGGCGGACGGCGCCGCCGACGCCTGGTTTCCGTTTAATACCAACCGGCGGAAAGGATGACCTTTCCATCCTTTCCGCCGGTTGGTATCGCGCGCCGGGTTGGAGGGCGGCGGCGCGCCAAAAAAAGACCGATACCGAGCCGCGCGGACCCATTCTTCATGGGTCCGCCTTTAAGCGGGTTGGTATAAGGCAACGAATGCGCCTACCGCGATTGCCGCGAGAAACATCTTACGCACAGAACGGATACCTCCACTTCTTGGTCTCCGGCATATGGCCCGCGATCATCCCAAATCAACATAGCGAAACTGGCGGAAGGCCGCCTTCGCCTTGGTTCGGCCATAGACATCGCCAATGTCCATTGTGGCGTCGTCCAGACCCGGAAACGAGTGAATCGGAACAGGACGCTGTCGGGGCGATAGGCTGCGTTCGGCAGCCTCGACCTCATCCGGTTGCGTGGCCGTTTCCCGGCCAGACAAGGTTTCCATCGCGATCGCCGCCCAAAGCGTGCGCCTGAACACGTTAACTTGCAGTCCGGTTAATCTCCGGTCGCGGTATTCACGCTGGCCGTCGGGTCGTTATGATGGGTGTTCCCGATCGGAAAGACGCTGTAGCGCGGCGATGTGCTTACGGGCGGCGGTGGCGCAGTCATTCTCAATCGCGCGATACCGCGTCACAATGGCTTGCCCGAGTTCCGTTAGGCTTGCGCCGCCCCCGCCACTGCCGCCGGCAGCGGTTTGCACGACCGGCGCACCTAGCTTGGCGTTCATATCCTCGACCAGTTCCCAGGTTCGGCGGTATGAAATGCGCAGTGCTCGGCCAGCCGCGGAGATCGATCCGGATCGGGCGATTTCTTCCAAAACCGCGACTTTTCCTGGGCCGATGCGGGCGCCCGACACAAGATCGACGCGAATGCTCAAGCGGTTCGCCGTCTTGACCGGCCCGGAATGCTTTATCTTTGACGCTGCCATAGCGCACCGAAACACGCCTTTCGGCTGAGATCAACGGGCCGTAACAGGTTGAACGCACCAATCAGGCGTTTTGCGCATGTTTTTTTGATCGCTCGCAACGACTCTGGTGAGCGATGAGGGCCATCGCAATCATTTACAGAAACCCAGCACTAGTTTCAGCGTTGGTCGGGGATGTCCGGTTAGCTGACGGCCAACCGCCCTTTGACCCTGACTCGAAATCACGCTGTCTTTTCGTCAGTCCTTCCAATCCCTCGGATGACTAGACAGCTTATGGCCAACATCAATCAGGCTCGCGAGAAACCTATCAAGGTCTCGCAGTCCTGGGCGAGACGACGGGCACGGTTCGCCCATCGGAATGTCCATTCGGCGCTGGTGGCGCGAACGTCGCGCCGCCCGCTATCACGCCGCGACCCGGTTGCCGATCGCCGCCGACCGCGGCGGCGGCAGTGGCGTGCGCGTGCGCCTGTAGAAGTGTGAACCGCAACTCCTGGCAGATGCGCTTGGCATCGCCATCACCGTCTGCCACCGGCCGCCGGGCATCAGCAAGTGGAACCGCATCGAGCACTGCTTGTTCCCCCTTACCATCCAGAACCGGCGCGGCAAGCCACTGGTCAGCCGTCGGGTCATCGTTCAACTGATCGCCAACACCCGCACCACTACCGACCTCACCGTGGCCTGCCAAATCGACGCCAAACCTACGACAAAGGAAGCAACGTCTCCCACGCCGAAATGGCCGCCCTCAACATCCAGACAGACGACTTCCACGGCGAGTGGAACTACAGTTCGCGCCAAGGTGACCAGACGGGTGATGGAGTTATCGGAGATCGGACCCTGACCGTTTGCCTACACCGACACGCTGCCATCGGCCGGCACCTGTCCGTTAGGTGTCATGCCATGGACGATGTTCGGCAAATGCTGGCTAAGCTCCGACAAAAAATCGTTTGGTGCCATGTTCGACTGACTGGCCATGTTTTGCACCTGAGAGTCGCCAAGTACGCTTTGCAGTTGCCCCGGTGAGACCGCCTGATTCGGGCCATTGCCTACCCAGGATTGCGCGATATGGCCGAGGCCTGCGCTCTCGAAGCTCGACAGCAGTCCTCCGAGGCCACCAGACTTCCCGACTCCCGACTCTGGATTTTGCAGAGCGGTGCCGGCTTGCTGGCCTCCACCGCCGAGCAGGTTCATCAAGGCACCTTGAATGGGCGATGACCCACCACCGCTCGTCAGACCGCTAAAAACTGAATCCAGTAGTCCCATCTTAAAAATCCTCTCCTGAAGATAAAACCTAGCGAACCACCCGGCGACCCATAACGGCGTGATAGATGAACAACACGATGATCGCGCCGATTACGGCGACAAACATGCTGTAAATGTTCAAACCGGTGACAGGAGCCTCGCCGATAAGGGAAAACAGAAATCCGCCAACCACGGCGCCCACGATGCCCAGAACAATATCGAGCATTAAGCCCTCGCCGCTCTTATTGACGATTTTGCTGGCGAGGAAGCCGGCAATCAATCCCAGAACAAGCCATCCGATGATCGACATAGGGTATCTCCTGAAAGAGAAAGCAAAGCGTTGCCGCTTTGCCTTGGTATTTTCTATTTCTTTGTGGTGCCGTGCTGTTCGGCATGCTGCTTGCTCGCTTCCGCCGCATGATGAGTCGCGTGAGCAGTGTGACCGCTCGCGACCTGAGCATGATGCGCCGCCGTCTCGTGCTTGCCCGCTTCGGCATGCTTCGCGGCTTCCTTGTGGTGGTGAGCTGCAGTTTCATGATGCGTTGCAGCCGCGGTATGATGTTCGGTAGCCTTCGATTTCGTTGCCATGATCGTTCTTCCGTGTGTGATTAAGCAAATAGACTTGTGTGGCTTAAGCAATCGTTCGCGGTCACGCCCTTAAACTGCCTCGGTTCGGTCGCCGATCGTACGATGGGTGACATAAATCCGGCGTTGCACTGCAATCGATCCACCGATCGCGGCCGCAATCGCCCCGAGCAGCAGCATCCCGAAAGCCGCGAACGATGCCTTGGACGCAGCGGCGGCGCTGGCGTCGGCGGCATTCTTTGCCGTTTGAACCGCCTTGTCCTTGGCCTGCGTCAGTTTCGCTTGCGCATCGTCGAACTTCTTGGCCGCATCGTCATGGCTGATCTTCAATTGCGCGGCCATGATGCCAATCACCCGTTCTTTAGCCGCGGGGGCATCCGCGCCGCCTGTCTCATACGTCGTCAGGTTCGAGGCGACTGCTTTCTGAGCATCTTGCGGGCTCATTGTCGCCGGGTCCGGACTGGTTGGTTGCAGATAGGCCTGGGCCTGTTGCTGAACCATATCGGGCGACACGCCGGCGGCCTGCGCAAGTGGTTTTGCGGCTTGGCTTACGCCGGTTCCGGCTGCCGAAGCGACAGTCCCCAACGCGGAAAAGCCGCCGCCGATAATGCCGCCGATTGCCGAGGTCAGCATCCAAATCAGCAGCAACGTTGCGATGCCCCACGTAACGAGGCCGTGCAGGACACCATCGAATCGCGTCTCGATACCCGCGAGCCAGGCGGACACATAGCTGCCGATCAGCAGCGCGACACAGGCGCTTACGATCCACCAAACGCCCGCGCCAATTCCCAGGCTGCTCGCGTCCGGTGTGTTGCCAGCGTTGACGTCGACGGTGCCGAGCCCAATACCGGCGCCTAACATGGCGAGCAGTATCTGGATGGCGACAACAAGAATGACTCCGCCGCCGATAGCGGCCCATGAGATGCGCCGATGGACATGGGCGCCCCCGCCGAAGATTGTCGTTGTATCTTCGACCGACGACCTCGGAGCGGTCGGCCGGGGATTGTAGGTGCTAGTGGACATTGTCGCCTCCTCCTGTCCGGGGAGCCCAAAGGCACCCCGGATCGCTTGAATAACAAATTATATTTTAGCGCGGGGCGTGACCGCAGCCGGGTTTGCTACCGGGCTTATACGATCGCCGGGAACCTTCTCGATTTCCACCTCGTCGCGGCGCACAGTGTCCTTCACCGTTTCGACGCGCTCGGTAACCTCCTTACGCAGACTGACTTCTTCTTTGACGCGCGCGATTTTGCTAACTACGGCTTCCTCGCTGGTCTCGGTCATCTCAATGGTTTTGTCCGAAAAGCCGGCATCGTTCACCGTCCGGCCGTCGGTGACGGGACGACGCTCCAAAGACACTTTTTCGGTCTGCAATGTGACGCTCTTCTCGACCGGGGTCTCCACGACATACCGCCGGATACGGGTCGTGCCGCCGCTGACGGCCCGTTTGCCAACGGACAAAGTCTCCTCGGACAACTGTAAGCTGCCATCCGTCGGTGCCAAGGCGGCGGTTTCACGCGTTGACATTCCCGGCGTCGCGGACGATCCGGCCGTCGTTGTCGTGCGCGTCGCCGAAACCCCAGCCGGGGCATACTGTGCGGCACGCTCCTCTAGATCGATCGGGTCGTGCTGTTCCAGTATAGCGCTGACATGTTCGAAGCGCTCCGCTGGGACGCGAACTGTCACGACCGTCGATCCGCTATCGATGCTCCGGTCGTAAACCGACGTATCGTGATCTGGTTCGCTACCGAAAAGGCTGCTCCAGAAACCTTGCTCCCGTGCGGCTACCGGTTCCGTCCGGGAGGTGCTGGGCATAGACCCGGCCTTTGCGTGGTGGCCGATGGCGTCAGCGGGAATGTTGGCCGCCTTTAAGTCCGCGATCGCGGCGGCGGCGTGAGCCTCGGTATCGTAAACGGCAACGAGAGTTTGTTCGGTCATTATTGCTGCTCCTGAGCAAATAGGGTTGGGATAGTCTCTTCGGGCGGAGGGCCGGATTCGCCGACGGGCGGTTCTGGTCGGGTACGGGTAATCGCAGCTTCCTGCTCGCGCACCATCACAGTCTCTCGATGATGTTCGGTAACACGGACCCGCCGGATACGAATTTCTTCCTTGAGCACCAAGCGGCGTTCGACGACGACATGTTCTTCCACGACCGATATGATCATGACGTCGCCTTCCTGACGGACAGGCGGCGTCGAAGCGATGTGGCGACCAATCGGCACCCGCTCGATTTCGACCCGTTCATGGGTCAATTCCTCATCGATCAGCCGCTCATGGCTATGAGTGACGGTGCTGACACGCACGATTTCGCCGGTATGGCTGCGTCGCGATACCGAGGGTTCCTCGGTATAGAGTTGCAGTGTTAGAGCATCCAAATCCGACTTAGCGTCGGAGGATTCCGGAAGGTTTTTTGTAATCAGCGAAAGACCCTCCAACAAGCGAATTGTCCGGTTGGCAGCAGTCAGCCAGGTCCAGCAATTTGCTATCCCGTCCAGAACGCAGGGTGCCGAATGAATGTTCCCTAACGGCTCATTTATTTTTTTTGCATAGCAGATATGTGAACTATGTTTTGCCGACAGAAACCGGATTCGAGAAAATTCTCCTGAGCCGGCTATGCTATTTTATTCTAACTTCGTAAGGTAGGTCCGCGAATACGCACGACCGCAATGCAAAAAAACCTTCGGCTCAGCGCAGACAGGAATGATTAAGCGCGGTAAAAACGGGGGAGATAATATTACATCGGCGTTCCGTCAGCGACTGGATCTGGATTTCGATAATTCCACGAAATAAAAAAGCCTTTTTATACTGAAAACTATTTTTTAAGCAATTTTTGTTTCGCACGCAAAATCTTCGAGCTCCTCTCCGTGGCGCTCATGTATTGGCGTGAACTCGAAGCATAACGTCGAACCGCCAAAAACTTTGCTCTCGGTACTGTCTAAACCCATCAAGGTGGCCAAATAGCCTCGGTTTTGGCGGTTGCCGCCCGGATACGCTAAACCCTAGGGAAATTTCGTCCAAGGAGACCGCCATGGCCCCGCCGCCCGTCATTCGCCTCCATCCCGGCGATAGTGTCGCCATCGCCCGGGCAACGTTGTTGCCGGGCACTCCGGTCGCCGGCAACGTGCTGGCGGTGCAACGCATTCCCGCCGGGCACAAGGCCGCCGTGCGAGCCATCGCCGCGGGGGAAGCGATTCTCCGTTATGGCCAGATCATCGGCTTTGCATCCGTCGCCATCGCGCCGGGCCAGCACGTGCATGTGCACAACTGCGAGATGGGCGAATTCGCCAAGGATTACGCTTTTGGCGCCGATGCGAAACCGACGGATTATATAACACCGGCCGCAACGTTTCAGGGCATTCGGCGGCCGGATGGCAGGGTGGCGACGCGAAATTACGTCGGCATCCTGACCAGCGTGAACTGTTCGGCGCATGTCGCCGCCGTGGTGGCGGACATGTTTCGGCGCAATCCGTTTACCGGCGACGATCCGCTGGCCGATTTCCCCAATGTGGATGGCGTGGTCGCGCTGACCCATAAAACCGGCTGCGGGATGACCCAGGATGAACCGCTGCGGGTTCTCCGGCGCACATTGGCCGGCTACGCCCGGCATCCGAATTTCTCCCATGTCATTGTGCTGGGGCTGGGCTGCGAGGTGAACCAAATCGGCGGGCTGATGGAAGAACAGCGTCTGGCCGGACGGCTGAAGGCGATGGACATCCAGACGATGGGCGGCAGCCGCAAAACCGTCGCCGCCGGCGTGTCGTTCGTGAAGGAGATACTCGCCGAGTCCAATCGGGTAACGCGGGTCGCGGTGCCAGCGGCAGAATTGACGGTCGCATTGCAATGCGGCGGATCCGATGGTTACTCGGGCGTATCGGCTAACCCGGCGCTGGGTGTGGCCAGCGATCTTCTGGTGCGGCACGGCGGTACGGTGATCCTGTCGGAAACACCTGAAACCTATGGCGCCGAACATCTGCTGACCCGGCGCGCGGTGTCGCGGGAGGTGGGGGAGAAACTGGTCGGACTGATGCGCTGGTGGGAAGAGTACACGAAACAGCAGGGCGCGGAGATGAATGCCAATCCGTCGCCTGGCAACAAAGCAGGCGGACTGACGACGATTTTGGAAAAATCGCTGGGTGCGATGGCCAAGGCGGGCAGCACAAATCTGGTGGATGTCGTGCGCTATGCCGAAGAGGTGAAGGCGCGCGGATTCGTGTTCATGGACACACCGGGTTACGACCCCGTGGCGGCTACGGGTCAGGTCGCGGGTGGCGCCAATCTGGTGTGTTTCACCACCGGCCGGGGCAGCGTATTCGGCTGCAAGCCCGCGCCGTCGATCAAGCTGGCGACCAATACCGCGATGTTCCGGCATATCGAGGACGATATGGACGTGAACTGCGGCACTATTCTGGACGGCGATGAAACGGTTCAGCAGGCCGGTGAGCGGATTTTCGACGCGATCTTGCGTGTAGCGTCCGGCGAGCGAACCAAAAGCGAGCAATTCGATTTCGGAGCGGCGGAGTTCGCGCCCTGGGTGCTTGGCGCGACAATGTGAAACCGGACGGCGCGCATATTCGCGCGCCGTCGGGCCCCTGTTAACCCAAAACCGAAGCCAGAAGTTCGGCGCTGCGGCCGTTGGCGATTGTCGCCGATCGCCCGTCCCAATGCGTGCCGTTGACGCGGGCGAAGGCGTGATCGGCATTGGGATACACATGGCTGGCCGCGTATCGATGACTCTGTGTCGCCGCAACGACAGCGGCGCGGCCTTCCGGCGGGAAAAACCCGTCCTGATCGGCGATGTGCACCAACAACGGCTTGGCCACCTTGGGCAGGTCGCCCAACAGCCCGTCCAGGCCGACACCGTAATATGAGATGTTAGCGTCCGCGTCGGATTGCTGCGCCATCATGAACGCCAGCCGGCCGCCCAGACAATAACCGATGGTGGCAACCTTGCCGTTGGCGCCGGGCAGCGTCCGGCAGGCCGCGACGGTGGCTTTCAGATCCTCGATTCCCTTCGCCTGATCGAAGGTCTGAAACAGTTCGAACGCCCGCTTCCACTCGGCTTCCGATTTATCGGTGATGTCGATGCCGAGTTCGATGCGCCAGAACAGATCGGGCGCCACCGCGATAAAACCCAGATCGGCGATCCAGGCGGCCACATCGCGCATGGCCTGGTTGACGCCGAAAATCTCTTGAATGACGACAACAACGCCCGCCGGCCTGGTTTTGGGTTCGACGACATAGGCGTCGAATCCGCCGCTGGAGTCCGTCGCTTGAATAGTAATGGTCGCCATGATTTCGATCCTCGCCCGTTTGGCATGTTCCGGGGTTCAGTAGCCGCATTTCGCGGCGGCTGGAAGCCACGCCTCCGATTGAGAAGGCATCGACACCGGGAGCGCCGTTGTTTCAAGGTCGAAGGGCGGCTTTCCGCATCGCCAGCGTTGTCCACGCCCCTTGCGGTAACATCCGCTCCAGCCGCAACCCCTGCGCGCGATGGACCGACTGCACCCAGCGCGCCTGACCAGCCAACAGCCCGGCCAGGATCGCGGTGCCCCCCGGCGCCAGATGCAGCGCCAGATCGCGCGCCATCAGGCAGAGCGGACGAGCCAGGATGTTCGCGAATACAAGATCGTACGGACCGCCTCTGCGCACGACCGGGTCGCGCCACCCATCCGCCAGCCGGGCAGTCACCAGATGCGCCACGCCGTTCAGCGCGGCGTTCTCCGCCGCCACCCGCACCGACCACGGATCGATATCGGTCGCCAGTACAGGCCGGTTCAACAACCGCGCCGCGGCCATCGCCAGAATACCCGACCCGGTGCCCATATCCAGGATCCGCCTCGGGCGGCGGCGCGCGACGGTTTCCAGCGCCACCAGACAGCCGCGTGTGGACCCGTGCTCGCCGGTGCCGAACGCAAGTCCCGCGTCCAGTGTCAACACAATCCGGTTCGGCGTCGCCGGTTCGGTCAAATGCGTTCCACGCACCGCGAACCGGGCGCCGATCAACTGTTCGGGGAACGCCGCATAGGTGCGGGCGAGCCATCCGCCGGCTTCCGTGGCGGTGCGCTCCAACGCAGGCGACACACCGGTCATCATCGCGGCGATCGCCAGCGACGACGCCAGTTCGGCTTCGTTGACGCCGACCGATTTTACTCCCTCCACCCGCCAAATTCCGGTTGTATCGTCCAGAAAGAACCCGACGGTCAGGCAGGCGTTTCTCAACGCCGCCTCATAGGCTTCCAGCGCGTCCCCGCCGACGCTGACAGCGACGGTTTCCAGCGGAATCGGATGATTGGCCATCAATTATGTTCCATCAGGCACGCTCCACGAAGCGGTCGAGCACACGCTTGTCGCCGGATGTTTCGAAATGCACGTCCAGCTTGTCGTCGTCCACCGCCGTTACCGTTCCATAGCCGAATTTCTGGTGGAACACCCGAGCGCCCGTGGGGATTTTGTCTGGGCGGGCGGGACGGCCCGGTTGTTCCCACACGTCGATCACCCGCGGCGGCCGGGCGATCAGCGGAAACTGGCCGGAAAACGATGTCGCTGCGCCGATCCGCTGATTTCTGGTGTTGCCGGTTTGCTCTACGTGTTCGGCCGGAATCTCTTCCAGGAAGCGGCTGGGGATACTGACCTGCCAGTTCGCGTAAATCCGCCGGTTCGCCGCATGGCTGACGATCGCCCGCTTCCGGGCTCGGGTCAGCCCGACATACGCGAGCCTGCGTTCTTCCTCCAGCCCCTTGTTGCCGCCTTCGTCCATCGACCGTTGATTGGGGAACACGCCTTCTTCCCATCCCGGCAGGAACACCGTGTCGAATTCCAAACCCTTGGCGCCGTGCAAGGTCATCAGGCTGACTTTGTCGGTATCGGACCGGTCCTCGTTTTCCATGACCAGCGCGACGTGATCCAGAAACCCCGCCAGCGTTTCGAAATCCGCCAGCGCGCGCACCAGTTCCTTCAGATTTTCCAGCCGTCCCGGAGCCTCGGCGGATTTGTCCTGCTTCCACATCTCCGTGTAGCCGCTTTCGTCCAGCATCGCGGAAACCGTCACCACATGTCCGTCGGTTTCAAGCATGTCTCGCCAACGGCCCATGTTCCGCAGCAGCCCGCCGATCGCTTCCTTCAGCTTGCCCCTCAGCCCGCCGGTTTCCACCAGCCTGCCGGCGGCGGCGGACAGCGGAATGTCCCACGCTCGCGACGCTTCGTGCATGGTCCGCAGCGCCGATTCGCCTACACCGCGCCGGGGCACGTTCACAATCCGCTCGAACGCCAGATCGTCGGCGGGCTGCACCGTCGCCCGCATATAAGCGATGGCGTCGCGGATTTCGGCGCGTTCGTAGAACCGCAGCCCGCCGACCACGCGATACGGCACGCCGATCGCGATCAGCCGTTCCTCGAACGCCCGCGTTTGAAACCCGGCCCGTACCAGAACCGCCATTTCGGCCAAGGGATGCCCGTCGCGCCGCAACGCCTCGATCTTGCCAGCGACCATCCGGGCTTCCTCATCCGAATCCCACAACTCCACGATCGATACTTTTTCCCCGCCTTGCGCATCCGCCCGCCCCGGCCGCAGCGTCTTGCCCAGGCGGCCTTCGTTGTGAGCGATCAGCCCCGACGCGGCGGCCAGGATGGCGGCGGTGGAGCGGTAGTTGGCTTCCAGCCGCACGACATGCGCTCCCTCGAAATCTTTTTCGAAACGCAGGATGTTTTCTACCTCCGCGCCGCGCCAGGAATAAATCGACTGATCGTCGTCGCCCACGCAGCAGATATTGCGATGCCCCTGGGCCAGCAGGCGCAGCCACATGTACTGCACCAGATTGGTGTCCTGATACTCGTCCACCAGGATGTAACGGAACCGGCGGTGATAATCGGCCAGAACCTCCGGCTGGGTCCGCAGGATTTCCGTCGTGTGCAGGATCAGGTCGCCAAAATCCGCGGCGTTCAGTGTCCGCAGCCGGCTCTGGTAGGCCGCATACAGCGCCGTGGCATGGCCGTTGGCGAAATCGGTGTCCTCATTCGGTGTAATCCGCGCCGGCGTCAGGCCGCGATCTTTCCAGCGTTGAATGGCGCTCATCAGGGCCGCGGGAACCCAGCGTTTGGTATCGACGCGTTCCGCTTCCATGACCTGTTTCAGCAGGCGCAACTGGTCGTCGGTGTCCAGGATGGTGAAATTCGGCGCCAGCCCAACATGTTCGGCATGTCGCCGCAGCATCCGGGCGCACAGGGCATGGAAGGTGCCGAGCCACAGACCCTCGGCCGGCGCGCCAAGGATGGCGGCGACACGTTCCCGCATTTCCCGCGCGGCCTTGTTGGTAAAGGTGACGGCCAGAACCTGATTGGGGAACGCGCGCTTGGTCAGCAGGATATGGGCGAAGCGCGTGGTCAGCACGCGGGTCTTGCCTGTGCCGGCGCCGGCCAGCACAAGCAGCGGGCCATCGACGGTTTCGACGGCCGCCCTCTGTTCGGGGTTGAGGCGGATGAGGTAGTCCTGGGGCGTTTGGCTTGTCACCCGGCCGATATAGGGCAGTTCATGGCCGGCTGAAACCATTGGACTGGCGGCAAGGTGTTGCCGCGAGCGTGCGGCGGCTAAAACACCGGATAACCGTTTGGAACGCCGCTAAACCGCATCTTCCAGGATATCTGTTATCGCGCGTTCAAGATGCCGCAGCGTATTGCAGACCGTGACCAGTCCGCAAAACGGGGCATACCGGTACATATCCGAATCGCCCGTTCCCCAAGCGGAGCGGTACTCCGGATTCAGCCATATAATCCGCTTGGACCGTTGCGACAGCCGCCCGATCACGTCGGTTCGCGGGTCGGTGCGATTGCCACGCGCATCTCCCAGGATAATCACGGTGGTTTTGTTCGTCACGAACTTCATCCACCCGTCCTCGAAATCCGCGAACGAGTTGCCGTAATTCGAGGACCCGAACCCGATCAGCGACATAATCTTGGTAATCGCTTCCTCGACCGGTTCCTTTTCCAGGATTTCGGACACCTCGATCAGCGATCCGGCGAACGCGAATGACCTTATATCCGAAAGCGCCTCATTGATCGCGTACACGAACATCAGCAGAAACTGCGACATGGCGGCGACCGATCCGGACACGTCGCAGAGTACCAGCACCCGCGGCTTTTCGATCCGTTTTTGCTTCCACACGGTGATGAACGGAATTCCGCCCCATCCCATGTTCCGCCGCAGCGTTCGCCGGGTATCCAGTTGCCCGCGCAACCGCCGCCGCCGCGTTTTCGCGTAGCGCGCGGCCAGCTTCTTCGCCATCTGCCGCACCAGAACGCGCATCCGGTCCAGGTCGCGCCGCTCCAAATTCGAAAGGCGCGCCGATTTCAGCAATTCCTCGCGAAATTTCTCGTTATCGCCCTTGGCGAACAGCAGCAGGTTCCGTTCGACGAAATCGCGCACCGAATCGCGCAACTGCTCCACCCGCCCGTCCAGGAATTGCGCTCGGCCCAGGCCTTCCGGCGTCCCGGTCTGGCGCATCGCCTCCAGATCGCGTTCCAGCCCGCGCAGCCCCATCCGATCCAAAATGCGCCGCGCATAAAGATTCTTCTGCGTAAAGAACCGGATATTTTCGATACCCGCCTCGCGTGCCGCCTGCTCCATCGCCGTCGCCAGCGTCGCTCGGTCGTCCGACGCCAGCAGCGATCCAAGCGACTGCCCGCCCTGGCCGCCCATCCCATCGCCGCCCGCGGCATCGGACCCGCCGGGTATTGTGTCGTCTTCGCCGGCGGACTCGTCTTCCGCATCGGCCGCGCCGCCAGAAAATTCGTCACGCTTGAAGTAAAGATCGAAAACCTCGTCGTAAGCAGCCTTTTCATCCGGCGTTTTCGCCAGCACCAAACCCAGCGAGTCCTTCAGTACCGCCCTGTCGGCGAAGCCGATAAGATCGACGGTGCGAGCGGCGTCTATCCCCTCGGCAGCGGAAACCTTCAGGCCGGCTCCGCGGGCAACCTGAAGAAACCGGCGCAGAGGCTCGCTTGCGGGTGCGGCCACCGTCACTAAACGACCCCCGCGTCCTGCCTTGCCTTGTGCGTCAGCCCGGCTAGTTGCTTGCCCGCGACTTCGATATCCGCCTCGAATTTCAGCAGCACGTTCAGCGTGTCGCGCACCAGATCGACTTCCAGCACCGACGTATGCAGCAACAGCATGATCTTGGCCCAGTCGATCGTTTCGCTGACCGAGGGCACTTTCTTCAGATCCAGCTTCCGCAACTGCTGCACGAAGCTGACGAGCTGCTTCAGCAACCGAGCATCGATCTCCGGCACCCGCGACGCGATGATTTTGGCTTCCAGCTTTTCGTCCGGGAATCCGATATGCAAATGCAGGCAACGGCGCTTCAGCGCATCCCCCAGATCGCGGGTGCTGTTGGACGTCAGCAACACGATCGGCGGCACCAACGCGCCGACCGTCCCGATTTCCGGAATTGTCACCTGATAATCCGACAGGATTTCCAGCAGAAACGCCTCGAACTCCTGATCGGACTTGTCGATTTCGTCGATCAGCAACACCGAACCGCCGGGCTCCTGCAACGACCGCAGCAAAGGCCTCGGCTCTAAGAACTGGTGGGAGAAAAACACGTCGCCGAACGAATGCAGCTTGTCCAGCGCCGTCGTCAGGTCGTCCGCATCGCCAATGACCGAGTTGATCTTGTCCTTCAGGATTTGCGTGTACAGCAACTGCTTGCCGTATTTCCACTCGTACAAGGCCTTGGACTCGTCCAGCCCCTCATAGCATTGCATGCGGATCAGCGGCAGTTTCAGCCACGACGCGACCGATTTCGCCAGTTCGGTCTTGCCAACGCCGGCTGGCCCTTCCACCAGGATCGGCTTCTGCAAGTGATGCGCCATATAAATCGCGGTCGAAATCTGGCGGTTTGCAATATACCCGGCCTCGCTCAGGCCCAGTTCGACAGCATCGATCGATCGCAGGGGCGCATTCCCCAGCGGCAGCGCATCGTTCACATCCCGCTCCAGCACTTGTTCGCACCGGCAATTGCATCGCCGCACCGGATTGTCAAACCGCGGCGACCGCCGGCCGGACATGGACGGCGCCCGCGGCCCCGCCTATCTTGCCAGGCAACCACGAGAGGAACACGCTTCATGTCAGACCCCAAGGTTGTCCGGCTGGAAAAAGACGGCGAAATCGGCGTCATCATCGTCGATTACCCACCCGTCAACGCGCTCGGTCCTGGCGTGTCGGAGGGCATCATCGCGTCCTTGAACGCCGCCAATGCCGATCCGTCCATAAAGGCGATGGTGCTGATGGGCGCCGGCCGCAGCTTCATCGCCGGGGCCGACATCCGCGGCTTCGGCACAAACCGCAAGCGCCTGGCGATCGGCGAACGCACCTACGATGTTTTGGACGCCAGCCAGAAACCGGTTGTCGCCGCGATTCATGGCTACGCCCTCGGCGGCGGGCTAGAGAATGCCATGGCATGCAATTACCGGATCGCCGTGCCGTCCGCGAAAGTCGGGTTGCCGGAGGTGCTGATCGGTATCCTGCCGGGCGGCGGTGGCACACAACGATTGCCGCGTCTGGTCGGCGCCCAAACAGCGCTGGACATGATTACCTCTGGCCGCCACGTCCCGGCACCCGAAGCCGTGAAACTGGGCATAATCGACGAAGTGCTTCCGGAAGGCGCCGACCTGCGCGATGCCGCCGTCGCCTA
The DNA here is from genome assembly GCA_021805565.1 of Pseudomonadota bacterium. GTDB lineage: Bacteria > Pseudomonadota > Alphaproteobacteria > Acetobacterales > Acetobacteraceae > Rhodopila. The sequence goes on along the minus strand of JAJZFA010000017.1, from coordinate 26,543 downwards.
CGCCCGCTCGATCGCCGCCGCCCGCCCGCTGCCGCGCGTCCGCGATAAGGCGGTGACCGCCGAACCCGGCATTTTCGATGCCATGCGCAAGTCGATCGCCCGCAAGGCCCGTAACCAGAAGGCGCCCTATAGCTGCATCGCCGCCGTCGAAGCCGCCTGCACCTTGCCGTTCGACCAGGGCATCCAGCGCGAGGCCGAATTGTTCGGCGAACTGGAAACCGCCGATGAGGCCAAAGCCCTGCGCTATGCCTTTTTCGCCGAACGGGAAGTCGCGAAGCTGCCCGACCTGCCTACCGCTGTCGCGCCGTATGACTTCAAGGAACCGGCCGTCATCGGCGCCGGCACGATGGGCGGCGGCATCGCCATGTCGTTCGCCGATTTCGGCTACGACGTGAAAATCATGGACGCCTCGCAGGAAGGCCTGGATCGCGGGATGGAGCGGATTCGCAACAACTACGCGACTTCCGTCAAACGCGGCAGCCTGGCCCAGGATGAAATGGACCGCCGCCTCGCGCGCATCCACCCAGTCGGCGGCTACGAAGACATCGCCCAGTGCGATGTTGTCGTCGAAGCCATCTTCGAACGCATGGACGTCAAGAAGCCGGTCTTCGCCCAGCTGGACGAAGTCATGAAGCCGGGGGCGTTTCTATTCTCCAACACCTCCGCGCTGGACATGGACGAACTGGCCTCGGTCACCAAGCGTCCGGAATACGTCGCGGGCACGCATTTCTTCTCGCCCGCCAACGTGATGAAACTGCTGGAAGTCGTGCGGCCGTCCAAGGCATCGCCGGAAACGTTGATGACGGCGATGGCGATGGGCCGCAAGATCGGCAAGATATCGGCGATGGCCGGCAATACCGATGGTTTCGTTGCCAACCGTTCGCGCGCGCCGTTCAACAGCGAAATGGTTATTCTGCTGGAAGAAGGATGCCTGCCGGAACAAGTGGACAAGGCAATGGTCGATTTCGGCTATCCGATGGGACCGTTCGCGGTGGGCGATCTTGCCGGGCTGGATATCGGCGCGGAAGGGCGGAAACGCCGCGCCGCCGCCAATCCGCATTACCGGATGCTGCCGATCGCCGACAAACTGGTAGAGCTGGGCCGCTACGGACAGAAGACCGGCGCCGGTTGGTATCGTTACGAAAAGGGCGACCGGACGCCGCACCCCGATAGCGAGGTCGCTATCCTGATCAAAACGATATCGGCCGAACTGGGCGTTCCGCAAAGAACCTTTACCGATACCGAAATTTTGCGGCGGCTGCTGTTTTCTTCGGTTAACGAAGCATGCCGTATCCTGGAGGAAGGCAAGGCCTATCGCGCCAGCGACGTCGATGTCATGTGGCTGCACGGATTCGGCTTTCCGCGCTATCGCGGCGGCCTGATGTACTGGGCGGACGGCATCGGCGTGAAGGATGTCTATGCCCAGATCGCGTCCTGGCATCAGCAATACGGCGAACGCTGGGCACCGTCGCGGCTGCTGCGCGAACTGGCGGAAACCGGTACGCCGTTCCGCGAAGCCAAACCCGCCCCGTTCGTGTAGGAAGCGGTGCCATGACCGATCTCGACAATCTGTCCGACGACCAGTTCCGAAGCCATGTGCGCGACTGGATCGAAGCCAATTACCCGGCGGACATTCGCAACCCGCCGCAGCGGCTGCATTTCAAGGACAACAAGCCCTGGTACATGAAACTGGCCGAACAAGGCTGGTTGTGTCCGAACTGGCCAAAGGAATTCGGCGGCATGGGCATTTCCGCCAGTAAGCAGTTGATCTTCCTGGAGGAGAAAGAACGATACGGCTGCGCCCGCGTCAACGACATGGGCATGACGATGATCGGCCCGCTGCTGATCAAGTTCGGCCGGCCGGAGCAACAGCAGCACTTCCTGCCGAAAATACTGTCCGGCGAACATATCTGGTGCCAAGGCTACAGCGAACCGAACGCCGGATCGGATCTGGCGGCATTGCGCACCGAAGCAGTGCTGGACGGCGATTTCTGGGTGGTGAACGGCCAGAAGATATGGACGTCGCTGGCGATGGACGCGAACTGGATTTTCCTGCTGGTCCGCACCGACAAGCAGGCGAAAAAGCAAGACGGTATCAGTTTTTTGCTGGTTCCCATGGACACGCCCGGCATCACCGTCCGCCCCATCACCAACATCGATATGGCGGACGAATTCTGCGAAACCTTCTTCGACAATGTGCGCGTTCCCAAGGACAATCTGGTAGGCCAGATCAACAAGGGCTGGACGATGGCCAAGGCGCTGCTGGGCTTCGAACGTATCGGGTCCGGATCGCCGCGCCAGTCGGCCTATGCGTTAAAGCGCCTGAAACTGCTGGCCGAACGCATGGGGCTGTGGGACGATAGTCAGTTCCAGGATCGCTACACACGCCTGCGCCTCGACCTGGAAGACCACAAGGATTTGTACGAAACCTTCGTCGAAAAAGTCCGGCGCGGCGAAAGCCTGGGTCCGGACGTTTCGATGCTCAAAATAAATCAGACCGAACTATATCAACGAATCACCGAGGCGATGCTCGACATCGCCGGCGAATACGGCGCCGGGCTTGGACCGATGGAGGGCAACCGGGACCTCAATCCCGCCGGGTTGTTTCTGCAATCGCGACCGTCTTCGATCTATGCCGGATCGAACGAAATTCAGCGGAATATCCTTGCAAAAAACGTGCTGGAGCTGCCCGGTTAGGTGTTCTCTGACCCGGTCGGCTTAAACTCGGATTTCGTCTTGAACCTCGCGAAACCGCTATGCGTTGGCGCGCGCGGCACCGCCGAACACGCGAACACGGAGAAGAAAGCGGCGCTGGCATCCTGAACCCGATGGCGATTGTTCCGGATGTCGGTTCAATGAAACTAATCGCAAATCTCATGCCATCGCAGCGCAAACCCGCAAGTGGGTGCCCACAACGCCCGCTCGATCGGGTATAAGGTGGTCAGCGTCCGATTCGCGGTCGCCGCCAAGTTTCCTCCAAAGGCAGAACCGGATCGAAATGATCGCCCAACTCACCGGACGGGTGGATGCGCTCTCGGAAGGCACCTGCGTCATCGACGTGGGCGGCGTCGGCTATCTGGTCCAGGCGTCGTCGCGCACGTTGTCCGCTTTGCCGCAACCGCCCATTACGGCCAAGATTCTGATCGAAACGCATGTGCGCGAGGATGCCATCGTTTTGTACGGGTTCGCCGATTCGGCGGAACGGGATTGGTTCCGGCTGCTGACAACCGTTCAGGGTGTTGGCGGGCGGGTCGCGCTGGCGATCCTGTCGGCGCTGTCGCCGCGCGACCTGATCGGCGCCATCGCCGCCGGTGACAAGGCGAGCCTGACGCGGGCGCAGGGTGTTGGGCCGCGTCTGGCGGTGCGGTTGCTGACGGAACTGCGGGACAAAACCGGGACCATGCCCACATCGTCCGCCGGGGTCGCCTATACGCCCATCGCGGCGCCCACCCCGGCCGGCGATGCCCTGTCGGCCTTGGTCAACCTCGGGTATCGCCGGCCGGAGGCGCAGCAAACGGTCGCGCTGGTGCTCGATCGCCTCGGCGATACCGCGACACTGGATGCGCTGATCCGCGACAGCCTGAAGGAACTGGCGAAAAGGACGGCCGGATGAGCGACGATCGGGAGGTTTCCGCCGCTCGTCAGCCAGAGGACGCGGCCGAGGCATCGCTGCGGCCGCAGACGCTGGCCGATTTCACCGGCCAAAAGGCGTCACGGGAAAATCTGGCGATTTTCATTCAGGCCGCCCGGTCTCGCGGCGAAGCGTTGGACCATGTGCTGCTGCACGGGCCGCCCGGCCTGGGCAAGACGACCCTGGCGCAAATCGTGGCGCGGGAACTCGGCGTTGGGTTTCGCGCGACCTCTGGGCCGGTGATCGCCAAGGCGGGCGATCTGGCCGCGATTCTGACAAACCTGCAGCCCAGGGATGTGTTGTTCATCGATGAGATCCATCGGTTACAGCCGGCGATCGAGGAAGTGCTTTATCCGGCGATGGAGGATTTTCAGCTCGATCTGATCATCGGCGAAGGGCCGGCGGCGCGCAGTGTCCGGATCGATCTGCCGCCGTTCACCCTGGTCGGGGCTACCACGCGGGCCGGGCTGCTGGCGACCCCGTTGCGCGATCGCTTCGGGATTCCCTTGCGGCTGGTGTTCTATACACCCGAAGAATTGCTCCGGATCATTGTCCGCGGCGCCCGGCTTCTGGGGCTGCATCTGACCGAGGAAGGCGCGGCCGAGATCGCTGGCCGGTCGCGCGGCACGCCGCGAATCGCCGGCCGGCTGCTGCGGCGGGTCCGGGATTTCGCGCTGGTTCAAGGCGATTCGCCGGTCGATCGCGGGATCGCCGATGCCGCGCTGAACCGGCTGGAGGTGGACCGGCTTGGGTTGGATTCGATGGACCGGCGGTATTTGCGGCGGATCGCCGAACATCACGCGGGGGGACCGGTCGGCGTGGAGACGCTGGCGGCGGCGCTGGCCGAGGCGCGCGACACGCTGGAAGACGTGATCGAGCCGTATCTGATCCAGGAAGGGCTTATCTTGCGGACCAGCCGGGGCCGGATGCTGGGGGAACCCGGTTGGACGCACCTTGCGTTGAAACCGCCCAGAACAGGAACCCCGCTGCTGGACCTGTTGGAGCCGGAAGCATGACGTAGGCCGCCCAGTTGGCATCCGCGTCGGTTCGTCCCACAGTCGGCAACGGAGGAACATCGTAATGCCAACATCGCGCAAAATCGCCATCGTCACTGGCGCCGCGAGCGGTATCGGGCGCGCCATCGCCCTGGGACTGTCGCAAGCCGGAATCGCCGTGACCGCCGTCGATCGCAACGCCGCCGATCTGGCGACATTGCCCGCCCCGATCAGACCCGTCACCGCCGATCTGGCGGACCCGGCATCGTTTGACGCGATCGCGACCCAAACCATGGAAGCATTCGGCCGCATAGATATCCTGGTGAACAACGCCGGTATCGGTCAGGCGGATGTCCGGGCGGACCAGCGCGCTAATCCGATCCGGTTCTGGGACGTAACACCGGAACAATGGACCCGCTTCCTCACCGTCAACGCGACGGCGCCAATCCTGATGTCCAGGGCGGTGCTGCCGCACATGCTGAAGGCCAACAGCGGGCGGATCGTCACGGTTACCACCAGTCTGGGGACTATGGTGCGAGCGGGCTATCTGCTCTACGGCGCCAGCAAGGCGGCGGCGGAGGCCGCGATGGCCGTTCTTGCGGCCGACCTGAAAGGCACCGCGGTCACCGCCAATGTGCTGGTGCCGGGCGGTGTGACCGACACGCCTCTGGTGGGCGATGCGGGCGACCGCGCGAAGATGTTGCGGCCGGACATCATGGTGCCGCCGATGTTGTGGCTGGTTTCGGATGCGGCGGCCGCGGTCAACGGCAGACGCTTTATCGCCGCGGACTGGGATGTGTCGATTGCCCCGTTGCAGGCGGCCGAGGCGGCGGGCGCACCGGTAGCCTGGCTCAGCATCGCTCGGATGCCGATCGAGCCGCACTGAGCGGATGCCCCAGGGCGGTGAGCGCGGACCACGCCGCGATATCGGCGACAGGAGACAGTCATGCGGGGCCTAAAGGACAAGGTTGCCATCATAACCGGCGGCGGCGGCGGAATCGGCGGTGCAACCTGCCGGCGATTCGCGGAGGCCGGAACCGCGGTGGCGATCTTCGACATCGATGAGGCCGCCGCGAAGCGGGTGGCAAGTGTCATTACGGCGGCCGGCGGCCATGCAATCGCCATGACCTGCGATATCGCCGATCATGACGCCGTTGCGAAAGCGGTGGCTTCGGTCGAAGCGATCCATGGACGGGTCGATATTCTGGTCAATAATGCGGGCTGGGACGTCTTCCGCCTGTTCAAGGACAGCACTCCCGCCGAATGGCAGACCCTGATCGCCATCAACCTCGTCGGTGCGCTCAATATGCATCACGCCGTGCTACCCGGTATGATAGCCAAAGGCGGTGGCCGGATCGTCAATATTGCGTCCGACGCGGGGCGCGTCGGATCTTCCGGCGAGGCCGTGTATGCCGCTTGCAAGGCCGGCCTGATCGGCTTTTCCAAGACCCTGGCGCGAGAGCATGCCCGGCACCGGATCAACGTCAACGTCGTCTGTCCGGGGGCGACCAACACCAACCTGTTTGCCGAATATAAAAAGGGCGCCGCCAATCCCGATAAGTTGGAAGATGCTTTCCGGCGCGCCATTCCGATGGGCCGGATCGGGGAGCCGGACGATCTGCCCGGCGCGATCCTGTTCTTCGCCAGCGACGATGCCGCGTTCATCACCGGGCAGGTCATCAGCGTGTCCGGTGGGTTGACGATGGCCGGTTAAATCGCCGATCCGCGCAATCGATACCAACGGCCATAAAGACTGACCGTCGGTATTATCTCTGGATGGCGCGCCGCCGCCCGCCAACCCGGCGCAATGTCGCGGTTTAGCGCGCCGCCGCCCGCCAACCCGGCGCGCATACCAACGGCCTCGATCGCTTTCTCCGGCGGCGAGGTACGATAGCGCCGCGCCTCAGGCCGCGTGGTGTCGCTCCCGCAGGAACTGGAAAAACTCCACGCCCTCGCGCAGGCGGCGTTTCATCATTTGCGGGCTGCGCACCATTTCGTTGACGATGGAAGCGATCTTGGGGGCGCGGAAATAGAAACGTTTGTAGAAGACTTCGACGTTGTCGAATATCTCGGTGTGCGACAAATGCGGATAGTGCAGCGGGGCGATCTGGACGCCGCTGTCATCGACCAGTTCCGCGTGTGCGGCGTCCAGCCAGCCGTTTTCCACCGCCTGCTTATACAGGAACGTGCCGGGATAGGGGGCGGCGAGGGACACCTGGATGGTGTGCGGGTTGATGTCGGTGGCGAATTTGATGGTTTCCTGAATTGTCTCGCGGGTTTCGCCCGGCAGGCCCAGGATGAACGTGCCATGGATCTTGATACCCAAATCGTGGCAGTCCTGCGTGAACTTGCGCGCCACCTCGATCCGCATGCCTTTCTTGATATTATGCAGGATTTGCTGGTTGCCGCTCTCGTAGCCAACCAGCAGCAACCGCAGCCCGTTGGCCTTCAGCACTTCCAGCGTCGCGCGCGGCACGTTTGCCTTGGCGTTGCACGACCACGTTACACCCATCTCACCCAGCAGCCGGGCGATCGCCTCGGCACGCGGCAGGTTGTCGGTGAACGTATCGTCGTCGAAGAAAAATTCCTTCACCTGCGGCCACATCGCCTTGGCCCGACGGATTTCCTCCGCGACGTGTTCCGGAGATCGCACCCTGTACCGATGCCCGCCGACTGTCTGCGGCCATAGACAAAATGTGCAGTGCGATTTGCAGCCGCGCCCAGTGTACAACGATATGTACGGATGCATCAGGTAACCGATGAAGTAATCCTCGATCCGCAGGTCGCGTTTGTACACGTCCGTCACGAACGGCAGCGTGTCCATATCTTCCAGCGTTGCCCGGTCTTTGTTGTGGACAATCGAACCGGTTTCATCGCGGTATGAAATACCATCCACCGACGCCCAGTCGCGGCCCTCGGCGATTTCCTTGATGGTGAAATCGAACTCGTTACGCGCGACAAAATCGACCGGCGCGCCCTGGGCCAGGCTCTCGGCTGGCTGAACCGCGACCTTGGCACCCACCATGCCGATTTTCAACGACGGATTGGCCGCCTTCAGCGCCGCCGCGACCTTCACGTCCGAAGCGAACGACGGCGTCGAGGTATGGATAACGCACAACTCATAGCCGCCAATCTGGCGGACCACCTCATCCAGGCCAATCCGCGTCGGCGGGGCGTCGATCAGTTTGCTGCCGGGCACCATAGCCGCTGGCTGGGCCAGCCATGTGGGAAACCAGAACGACTTGATCTCCCGCTTGGCCTGATAACGGGAGCCGGCACCGCCGTCGAAACCGTCGAACGAGGGGGGCTGCAGGAATAAGGTCTTCATCATAGGGCGGTGCTTCTCTCGATCCGGCTTAGAGTAGGCCCGACAATTATCGCTTCGGATTGCGGCGTCGAGCATGCCCCAAGCCTTGGTTGAGCGGGCGGCTTTATTGGCGTACCGACGCACTTATGGCCGAGGCGGCCGCCAGTGTCATGGTCTGCCCGGCGAAGGACGGTGGCGAATCCGCATGCAATTCGTGACCGCGCCAGTCAACCTGGCGACTTGCATAGCTGGCAATCATCACCGCCACGGACAAGATGTCGCGCAATGGCAGAAGCCAGACAGGGCAGGAAAATGCAAGATCGGCGGCGTCGTGCCCGGCCGGCATCGTCGCCACGTTGCTGTCGTTCGGCCACAGCGACGCCAGGGCGCGATCCACCCCCAGGGCGGCCACGGCACGCAAACCCCAGGCAGCAAAAAATAATCCGAAGGACCAAGGCGCCCCGCCGGCAAGCAGAACGGTCAGCAGGGCCCAGGCCAACGGATACTGAACGGCCGACGCCGCGAAACCGGCCGGCTCCAGGGCCCGGATCGTGCGAGCCCAACGCAACTCGTGCCGGAACAGGGCGATCGAACTGGTTTCCGGAACGGTCGTCAGCGGCACGGTGTCCGCTAATGCGACACGCAGGCCCAACGCGGCAATCCGGCGGCCCAGGACGTTGTCGTCCGCGAGATGATCGGCCAGCGCGTAAAATCCTCCGATCGCGTCTAGATCGGATCGGCGCAGGCACATCGTCGCCCCAAGACAGTCCTGGCGCCCAAGCGCTCGGGCCAGGACGGCGCCGGGAAGGAAACCGTGGGTGATATGGGTGGCACCGAGCCTGGCCGGCAATGCCAACCGGGCACGCAGATCCTGGGCCGGATCGGCGCCCACAACGGGCAGCCCCGCATAGAGCGTGGTCACAAGCCCGACCCCTGGCTGCAGCAGCGAAGCGACCAGCCGGTCCAGATAATCCGGCCGCACGTGTATGTCGGCGTCGGCTATTACGAGAAGGTCATGACGAACCGCCCGCATCATGTTGATCAGGTTAGCGACCTTGCGGTTGCGCCCATGCAACCCCGGATCGACCACAAGGGCGATGTCCAGGTCCGGAAACCGCTGCCGCAGGCGGTGTACGACCTCGATCGCCGGATCGTTCGCATCCTGCACGCCGAACACGATCTGCCATACCGGATAGTCCTGGCGGCACAGCGTGGTCAGGGCCTCTTCCAGCAGCGGGTCGTTGCCGTGCAACGGCTTCATTACTGTTACCGGAGGCCTGTCCACCGGCGGGCCTAAACGGGTGCGGGCAAATGATGCCACCAGCCGTGACACTGCCAGTGCTTCCGCCAGTCCGATGCCAGTTAGAACCGTGGCCACGCCGGATAGAATCGTCATCATGAATTCAGCGTGCCGCCCGAAAGATCGGCGATCTTCCGCCGCAGACTGGCGATCAACCCGTCGGCATCCCCGTTCGCCAGGATTTTCCGGAAATCCGACCGTTGGACGGCCACCCGGCTGATGGAGCCATCCAGCAGCACATCGACCGCCCGCCAAGTGCCGTTGTCGTCTCGCATGATGTAGTCCATGCGCACCGGATCGCCGGTCTCGCTTACAATCTCGGTGCCGACAATGCGATCCGCTCCGAGATCCCGCGATCCGGACAGAATGCGGAAATGTTCGCCGCCGTATTTGTCGAAATTGGACACATAGGTCGCGACCGTGAAACGGCGGAAGACGGTCAGCAGGCGTGCCCGGACGCCGGAATCCATGGCATCCCAGCGCGATCCGACCGAGACTTTAAGGACAGTTTCCAGATCGAAGGCTTGATCGACGGCGGGTGCCAACGCGTCGAACCGCTGTGGAAATGGCACCGAACGGCCGTCGCGCATGGCCTGCTCCAACGCAGCATAAAGCGCACGCAGCGGCTGATCCAGCGTGTCTGCCCAGGCCGGCAGGCCGGCCATCATCGCTGCCACCGATGCGGCGGACCACAGCAACGCTCGCCGCGGCAAATTCGGTTTCCCGCCGGGCATCATCGCAAAATCACCGCCTTCGCGGCGTCCGTGCCGGGAACCTCGATTCCCATCGCGCGTAATGCCACCGCCACGATGTCGCGGGCGGACAGGCCCGCTTCGGCCAGTTGTCTGGCCTGGGAGTCGTGATCGATGAAACTGTCCGGCATCGTCATTGGCCGTATTTTCAGGCCGGAATCGAGCAGTCCTTTCCAGGCCAGATGCTGTAGCACCTGTGCGCTGAATCCGCCGATCGCGGCTTCCTCGATCGTGATCAGAACCTCGTGATCGCGGGCAAGCTGTTCGATAAGCGCGGTGTCGATCGGCTTGGCAAATCGCGCGTCGGCCACCGTGGTGGGAAAGCCGCGCGCGGCGAGTTCGTCCGCCGCCTTCATCGCGTCGCCAAGCCGGGTCCCTAACGACAGGATGGCGATGTTGTTACCTTCCCGCATAATCCGGCCCTTTCCCAGCGTCAGGACTTCGCCGGCCGTGGGCAGCGCGATACCGGTACCCTCGCCGCGAGGGTAGCGAAAAGCGCTGGGGCGGTCGTCTATAGCCGCCGAGGTCGCGACGACATGGACCAGTTCTGCCTCGTCGGATGGTGCCATGATCACCATGTTCGGCAGGCATCCCAGATATGACAGATCGAAGCTGCCGGCATGAGTCGCACCGTCCGCCCCAACATATCCCGCCCGGTCCATCGCGAAACGCACCGGTAGCGACTGCAGCGCCACGTCATGCACGATCTGGTCGTACGCCCTTTGCAAGAACGTTGAGTAAATCGCGCAGAATGGTTTCATGCCCTCGGTCGCCAGGCCGGCGGCGAACGTTACCGCGTGCTGTTCGGCGATGCCGACATCGAAACACCGGTCTGGAAACAGCCTGACGAACCGGTCGAGACCGGTGCCCGACGGCATCGCCGCGGTGATCGCCACGATTGCGGGGTCTTTCGTCGCCTCCGCGATCAGGGCGTCGGCGAATACCTTGGTATATCCGGGCGGACCGGGCGGCGCCTTCGCCTGCTCGCCGGTGATGACATTGAACTTGGAAACGCCGTGATATTTGTCCGGCGACCGTTCGGCCGGAGCGTAGCCCTTGCCCTTCTGGGTGATGGCATGAACCAGGATCGGGCCGGTTTCCTCGGCTTCGCGCACGTTGCGCAGCACGGGCAACAGGTGATCCAGGTTATGTCCGTCGATCGGCCCGACGTAATAGAATCCCATTTCCTCGAACAGCGTTCCGCCCGTCAGGATGCCGCGGGCGAATTCCTCCGCCCGGCGCGCCGTCCGTTCGATACCGCGCGGAAAGCGCTTCGCCATGCGTCCGGCCAGTTCCCGCAGCGACAGGAAACTGCGCGACGACATCAATCGCGACAAATACGCACTCATGGCTCCGACCGGCGGGGCGATCGACATATCGTTGTCGTTGAGGATCACGATCAGGCGCGAATGCAGCGCCCCGGCGTTGTTCATCGCCTCGTAAGCCATCCCAGCGCTCATGGCGCCGTCGCCGATGACGCATATCACGTTGCGGTCGTCCGGCGGCAGCCCAGCCCGCTCCGCTGGGGACGCCGCCTTATAACGTGCGGCCTTCAGGTCACGGGCAACCGCCATGCCCAAACCGGCGGAAATCGATGTGGACGAATGTGCCGCCCCGAACGGGTCATATTCGCTTTCGGATCGCTTGGTGAAGCCAGACAATCCCCCGGCCTGACGCAGCGTCCGCATGCGGTCGCGCCGTCCCGTCAAAATCTTGTGCGGATAGGCCTGGTGCCCGACATCCCACAGCAGCCGGTCGCGGGGCGTGTCGAAAATCGCGTGTATCGCGACAGTCAGTTCCACGACACCCAGCGACGCGCCCAGATGGCCGCCGGTCACCGACACCGCATCCACCGTCTCGGCCCGCAATTCGTCCGCCAGTTGACGCAACTGTTCGGCCGAAAAATTACGAAGGTCGGCCGGATATCGAACACGGTCGAGTAACGGGGTGGTGATCGGACTCATCGAAACTCCTGTTCTCGCTCAGACCATGAACGACGCGACCCGGATCGCGGCGGCTTCAGGTCTTCCCCCATGGTATTGGCGCGATCTCCGCGCCATTTTAACCGGGCTATCCCGGTTAATGCCGCCGAACCACCACAAACGCCGCCAGCGCACGCAGATTTTCAGCCTGACCGCCGAAGCCGGCCAAATGTCCGGCGGCCTGCCGAGATAGCATATCGGCATGCGACCGGGCCAATTCCAATCCCAGCACCGATACCATCGTCGCTTTCCCGGACGCCGCATCCTTTCCGGCGGTTTTGCCAATCTCCGTGGCATCCCCTTCCACGTCCAGGACGTCGTCGGCGATCTGGAATGCTGCCCCCAGGTCGCGTCCATACGCCGCCAAAAGGTGACGCTGTTGTGCTGTTGCCCGGCCAAGGATAGCACCCGCTTCCGCGCTGTATTGGATCAACCGGCCGGTCTTAAGCGCCTGTAGCCGGGTGACCGCCGGCCCGTCCAAAGCCTGACCTTCGGTAGCCATGTCGATCATTTGTCCGCCCGCCATGCCGCGCGCGCCAGCGGCGGCCCCCAGCGCCAGGACGAGGTCGCAGCGGGCCTGCGGATCGGAATGCGTGTCCGGTTCGCCCAATATCTCGAATGCGCGGCACTGCAGCGCATCGCCGGCCAAAATGGCTGTCGCTTCATCGAACGCCCTGTGCGTGCTGGGTTTGCCGCGCCGCAAATCGTCGTTGTCCATGGCCGGCAGGTCGTCGTGCACCAGCGAATAGGCGTGTAGCATTTCCACCGACGCAGCGACGCGCGCGGCACAGGTTTCGTTCACCCCGAACAATCCGGCGGTTTCCATCACCAGGAACGCACGCAAGCGCTTGCCGCCGCCCAGAACCGCGTACCGCATGGCCGCAATCAGCCGTCCTTCCGCGCCTTCGACCGGCGGCAATAAAACGTCCAGGGCCTGTTCGACAACGGCGGCGGCACGCGCCATCTCCTGGGACAGATCGATCGTATCCATGAAATCAACAGACGTCACACGCTGCCTCGACATTAAATCGGCCCCGCGAAACCGGAACTGATTCTGCGGTAGATAACATCCCAAACGTCAATGCACACGCTCAAAGGCAAGTGTTCCGATTTTTTGTTGCTAATTTACCACGGCGGGCTCCGGTTGATCGCCGGCACCGCCGCCCAACGTCAACACTCCGGGCAACCGACCATGGCAGATACGGCCGGCATGACCATGTAAAGCTTGTGTACACGTCTTCCCCGCCCGCGCGTCGGGTACATGCTGTCCGCCCGTATCGGAAATGCCACTGGCGGAGCAAACGCGGGGCTGTCCCCGGCGATGCGGCGTTGCGGCAAACCGCCCCGCCTGCCATATGCCGCGTTGTTCATTTCTGTCTGGTCAGGCCGGCTTACTGGATCGGCCCGGCATCACCTCGGAGACTGATGGCATGATTCGCGTCGTACTCGCCCAGCCCCGTGGCTTTTGTGCCGGTGTGGAGCGGGCCATCGAGATCGTGGAACGCGCGCTGAAAAAATACGGTCCGCCAATCTATGTGCGTCATGAAATCGTACACAACCGGCATGTCGTCGAAGACCTGCGCACGCGCGGGGCGGTGTTCGTCGATCAACTCGATGAAATCCCACCCGGCGCCATGACCGTTTTTTCCGCCCACGGCGTAGCAAAGCGGGTGGAGGATGAGGCGGCCGAACGCGGTCTGCCGGTGATCGACGCCACCTGCCCGCTGGTCGCAAAGGTTCATAACGAAGGTCGTCGCTACGCGCGTCAGGATCGCGAGATCGTGCTTGTGGGACATGCCGGCCATGCCGAAGTGGAAGGCACTATCGGGCAGGTGCCAGCCAAGGTGCACCTGGTGCAAACCGCCAGCGACGTAGCATCCTTGATCGTGAAAGACCCCGACAAGCTGGCCTATATCACGCAGACCACGTTGTCCGTCGATGATACGCGAGGCATCATACAGGCGCTGACACAGCGTTTCCCAACCATCGTCGGCCCAGATGTGCGCGACATCTGCTATGCCACGCAAAACCGCCAGCAGGCGGTGCGCGATCTGGCGGGCACGGTCGATATGATCCTGGTGGTCGGTTCCCGGAATTCCTCGAACTCCAACCGTCTGCGGGAAATCGGCGAGGAACTGGGTAAGCCGTCCTACCTGATCGACGACGCCAGTTCGCTGCGGGCCGAATGGTTCGACGGCATCGGTTCGGTCGGCGTTACCGCCGGTGCGTCGGCGCCCGAAATGCTGGTACAAGGCGTGCTGGATGGCTTGCGCCAGTTCGGCGAGATCGAAATCTCCACCCAGGACGGGGTGGCCGAGGATGTGCGGTTCCGTTTTCCCGCACAACTTGTCGATGCATAAGGAAATAGTATGACTGTCCCGTTAAACCAGGCGCTTCGCGTCGGCGCTTATGTCGTCAAGCAGCACCTGATCGGCCGCAAGCGTTATCCGCTGGTGCTGATGCTGGAACCGCTGTTCCGCTGCAATCTGGCCTGCGCCGGCTGCGGCAAGATCGACTATCCGGCGGAAATTCTGAACCAGCGCCTGTCCGTCGCCGAATGCCTGGAGGCGATCGACGAATGCGGCGCCCCGGTGGTGGTGATCGCCGGCGGCGAGCCGCTGCTGCACAAGGAAATCGATCAGGTCGTCGAAGGCGCCATCGCACGCAAGAAATTCGTGATCGTTTGCACCAACGCGCTGCTGCTCGAAAAGAAGATGGACCTGTTCAAGCCGTCCAAATGGTTCTCGTGGTCGGTGCATCTGGATGGCGGCAAAAAGGAACATGATATCTCGGTCTGCCAGGACGGTGTGTACGACCGCGCCGTCGCGGCAATCGCGGAGTCCAAGCGACGCGGCTTTCGCACCATTATCAATGCAACGCTGTTCAACAATGCCGAACCGGCGAAAGTCGCCGCTTTCTTCGACGACGCGATGGCGATGGGCGTCGATGGCATTTCTGTGTCGCCGGGTTATGCCTATGAACGCGCGCCTGACCAGCAACACTTCCTGAACCGATCCAAAACCAAGGAGCTGTTCCGGGGCATTTTCCGGCTGCAAGGTAAGGGCGCATGGAAGAAGAACTGGTCATTTAATCAATCATCCATGTTCCTCGACTTTCTGGCCGGCAACCAAACGTTCCATTGCACGCCCTGGGGCAACCCGACCCGCACCTATTTCGGCTGGCAGCGCCCCTGCTATCTGTTGGGGGAAGGCTATACCAAGACCTACAAGGAACTGATGGACACCACCGACTGGGACAAATACGGCACGGGCAATTACGAAAAATGCGCCGACTGCATGGTCCATTCGGGATATGAGGCCAGCGCGGTGGCCGAAACCGTGAGAAAGCCGTGGCGGGCGGCGGCTCAGGTGCTGCGCGGTATCCGAACCGAGGGTGCGCTGGCGCCGGACATCTCGCTGGAGAATCAGAGGCCGGCCGAATATGTGTTTGGGCGCCACGTCGAAACCGCGCTGAAACGCATCCGCGCAGGCAAAAAACCAGCCGACGACGTCGCCGACGCGGCAGACTGACGCAAACACCGGTCGCTGGCATCGAGGTTTGCGAGCCCGGCGCGGGCGCGGACGGTGTTACCTCGCGGGGTCAGGGTTAAACCGTCCGCATCCGCTAACACCTCCGCGGCCGGGGAATTGCGATTATCCGCTCGTCCTGGCGGCGTGCACAGCAACTCGGGGGCGCCATTTAACACACAATGCGCCTCGGTCGGCCGCCGACTGTTAGCAATTTGTTAATCACATCCGGATAGTATGCATTCCGGCGTCCTCACCGGGCCTGCGATCTGACAGGTTCAAAGTGCGTTTCGAAGCTATTTCAGCCTGACTATCGGATTCTACCGTATCGAGCGGCGATGATTACAAGATACCCGGATGAGGACGCCAGCACCCGGGGAGCGACCAACGGCCCCGGTACGTCAGCGATGCCGCCCCGTGGCAGCCTGGCTAATCCAGGCCATCGGTGCCCGCGGCCCGATCGCCCGGTTCGAAGCTCATCCGCCTCAATCCGCACGCTCGGCACGCTCACAGGTTAGCGACCCCGCTCTGCCGGAAACAGCCAGCGGCGACACAAACAGCCCGCGTTTCGGTCAATTCCGCCAGGCCAGGCCAGTCCCGGCCGCGTCAGCGGTTCGCACGCTTTCCGTTTGCCGCCTGCGCCCTGGCTGGACGCCCGCCTGCGACGGCCGAGCTAACCGGGTCCGCGCCGCCGCGTGCCTGCATGAATGCCTTCAAGACTTCATTGATGCGGGTCTGGTACCCTCCGCCGAAGCCGCGAAAGAAACGGAGCACGTCCGCGTCCAGCCGCAGGCTGACGGCGAGTTTCGGCTCTCGCACATCGAACACAAGGTCCGTCGCCCAACCCGTCCGTGCCGGTGCCGGCAATGCGCGCTGCTGCACAGCGGCCTTGGCGGCGGACCGGATTTTCAAACCCGGTCCCGAACGGGAAGCGGGTTGAACGCTACCGCCGCGGCCTGTTTTTGCCATCTTTATTCCTCCCATTAGGTCGATCTCGGTTGGTTCCTCAATCGCTTGAACACTTAGCAGGCTGCTGAAAAAGGGTAAAACGATCCGTTGGACTACTATATATAGGGGATAAAATCGCTGGACGCTCCCTACACTTAGGCAGCACCCCAAGACTACCGCTTCAGACCGGCCTTCTCGGCGAAATCGTACAATTCCATTCCGGATCGAATGTGTTGCCCCCGATATCGCGTGTCATCGTCTCCGCACCGCTAACCTTGACGCCGTTCAGGGTGTCGCGCCTATCGAGTTCGCATGGCACCGTCAGACCAGTCTGGTTTGTAGTGGAGGCAATCAGGTTAACCGCTATTTCGTGGCTGGTTAAAGGCTTGCGGCGCCAGGATTGGGTCATGCGGCAGCACAGACGGTGTTCGATCCGGGTCCGCTTCGAGGTTTCTGGCGGATAATGTTAGGCCTGAAGCGCCACGCCGGTTTTGTCCGCCAAATGCGGCAACTCAATCTTGAACAGGCGCAAACGGGAACCGTTCGAACCGACGCCGCGGTGAGACCGTCGGTTCATGTCACGGTCAAGCGCCATGAAACGGGGGCGCATGGCCGGTGTGGCTATCGTCGCCGGAGTCTAACAAAACCCAGCCAGCAACGGACTCTTCCTCCATGACATTCAGGGCCATCTCACCTCACGCGATCCGCTTGTCTTTGGGCGTCGCCTAACAGGCTGCGCACAAATTTTGCTGAATCGGGATATTGGGCGCATCGGGGTCTTCCGGTGCGCAACGGGGCGGCGCGCGCGACGTGCCGCCGAATTATCGTGGGGCCGGCGCTTTGCAAAGCTGGATTCTCGAGTTGTCAATCAAATCGGCTATCGTCGAACGGCCCAACCCCGATCGAGAAATACGCAGCCAGGCCTGACGATATTTCTCCGGTCGGTTCTGTCGTTTATATTGACATATTTCCTATGATAATCTAGATACCAAGGAATGGAAACCTCATCCCCGCCCCGTTCGGCCATCGACCTCATGCCGACGCTGTATTATCAACTCGTCTATACCCTCATGGACCTGTTACCGCCGCCGCTGGATGACACGCCCGCCGGAGTACGGGCCAGGAATCTGACCGCCATCGCCAAAGTCGCATCGTTGGCCCCGGTCAATGCCGATGAGGCCGATATCGCCGCCCATTGCATCGCCTCCCGCGCGCAGGCGGAGGAAATGCTGCGGCTGGTTCGCAGGAACGATCATGACCCCGAATTGATGGTAAAACTGAACGCACAGTACGCCTCAATGATGCGGCTATGGATGGCGGTTCACGCTCGGCTGCGGCAGGCGCAGGCGGAGCGCCGCAAGCGCGATGCCGATCCCGTGACGGAGAACGAGGACGCCTGGGCACGGTATATCGCCGAACGGTCGATGCTGGATGTGGTGCTGGCGCAGCCCGAAGCCGAACCGGCCGAACCGATCCGGCGGCAACAGGCGCCGGAGGCGGCTCCGGTTGCCCGTCCGGCGGCGGCTTCGGTGGCCGCGCCGGCAGTGGCACCGGAAGAATCTATCTCACAAAATGAGATAAATTCTCATGACGTGGCTTTTGAGACGTGGGTGAGCGCCCACCTCGCGACCCTGGGGACCGGCGGGCCGGGTGAAACGGACATGAGCCGGTTTCTGTTCAGCGCGGCACGGCCAACCCCGCAAGAGTCCGGAACGGAACCCCTGCCAGCCGCAAAACAGAAATAAAGCCATGCCCGACACCGCAATCCGAAGCGATAATTGTTAGGCATGCCCATAGCGACGACCAACAACGACTGGGTCGCGGGCGTGCAGCTACAGAATCGGGGGTGCGGGAGAGACCGGCGCGTTCAAATTCACTCCGGACTCCCGCGAAAACCGGCACATCGTCAGGCGGCGAACGGTCTCGCCGCGGTCTGGCGGCGGCGGCCGTAACCGACACCGTCGCGCCCGGTTCGGCCACATCGATGGTTCGATCGTCGCCACCCTGGTTGCCGGCCAGCGGGCGATTCAGATCGAACTAAAAAGTCGCAACCGGCGGGCCCGGTGCCGGCGACGCGGCGAGGAAAACCCCGGCTATCGAATGCGATGCATTCCATGCGGAATGAAATGATAGTAACTGGAGCGTCGCATTGTACTAATGCGATCGTTTTCTCGCCGTCGCTTCAGGCCATGCACGACGCCGCGATCCGGAGCGATAATTGTCGGACATGCTCTACGCCGCCCGGTTAGACTGCTGTCCATGACCGGCATCGCCAGCCCGCTTCCTTCGATCGACGCGCTTTTGCGGTCCCCGGAAGCCGCCGTAATGCTGGCGCGATTTGGTAGTAGCGCCGTCACCGCCGCTTTGCGCGACAGTCTGGCGGTTCATCGCGCCGCCGCGCGGTTCGGACTGGCGACCGCCGCGATCCTCGGGGAAACAGCGGATCGTCTGGCCGCTCGGTTCGCCCGATCCCAGCGGCCGGTTTTCAATATGACCGGCACAGTGCTGCATACCAACCTTGGACGGTCGCCATTGCCGCCGGAAGCGGCCGAGGCGGCGGCCGAGGCGCTGCGCCATGCGACGTCCGTGGAATTCGATCTGGCGACAGGCCGGCGCGGCGAGCGCGACGATCATATCGGCGGCTTACTGCGCGAACTGACCGGCGCCGAGGCCTGCACGGTTGTCAACAACAATGCCGCCGCGGTGATGCTGGTGCTGAACACGCTGGCGCTGGGCAAGGAGGTGCTGGTGTCGCGCGGCGAACTGATCGAGATCGGCGGATCGTTCCGACTGCCCGATATCATGAGCCGTTCGGGCGCCATCCTAAAAGAGGTCGGTACCACCAATCGCACCCATGCCCGCGATTACGCCGAGGCGATCGCCGCGCCGGTGGGGGCGATCATGCGGGTGCATCGCGCGAACTATGCCATTACCGGTTTCACCGCGACGGTGCCGGTAGGCGTTCTGGCCACGATCGCCCACGACGGCGGCATTCCGCTGATCGAGGATCTTGGCAGCGGCAGTCTGGTCGATCTGGAACGATGGGGGCTGCCGCACGAACCCACGCCCCGCGAATCGCTGATGGCTGGCGCCGATGTGGTGACGTTTTCCGGCGACAAGCTTCTGGGCGGACCGCAGGCTGGACTGATCGTGGGTCACAAAGACGTGATAGCGGCGATCGGCCGTAACCCGCTCAAACGAGCCGTGCGCGTTGATAAGGGGCGGCTCGCCGCTCTCGAAGTCGTGTTGCGGTTATATCTGGACCCTGACCGGCTGGCGGAACGGGTGCCGGCGCTGCGCCTGCTGGTCCGGCCGGAGGCTGAAATCCGGGCGACGTCCGAACGGATCGCGCCTGCCATCGCCGCGCGCTGGCCGGATCGCGGCGTCGCTGTCGAGGCCTGCCGGAGCCAGATCGGATCGGGTGCCCTGCCGCGGGATATGCTGCCGTCGACGGCCGTGACGCTGGGCGGCGGATCGTTGGAAGTGCTCGCTAAAACCCTGCGCGATCTGCCGCGTCCGGTGATTGGGCGGATGTCGCGCGGAAGGCTTATACTCGATTGCCGATGCCTGGAAGCAACCGACGAAGCCGCGTTCATTGCCCAGATCGCATGATTGAGCGAGACTGATATGTGGAGGAGAAACGGCCCCGGTGGGCCGGCCGGACTTCAAACCCGGTTGGGGCTGCCGAGCGGTCCCGGGCAGGTTCGACTCCTGCTCTCTTCCGCCGCTGCCGGGATCGATGTGTCTGTTGCGGGATGTTTGGCTGTGACTTTTTCGCAACGGTGTGTCCCCTTCGATAGTTCGCCCTCTCGCTAATGTGGAAGGAGGTCGCTATGTTGGTCGTCAGCGAGAGATCAGTCGGGAATTCGCTAGTCCGTTCTGTGTCGCACCGAATTGAAAAACGAAGGAGAGGTTAATATGAATTTCCGCTATGCTTTGGCAGCCGCCACGATCTTGGCACTTCCGCTTGCGGCGAACGCCCAGCCGATTACCGGCATGTATATTGGCGGCAACATTGGCGCCAATATCATGGAAGACCAGCCGACCACGGTTACCTCGGGCAAAAGAAGCGCGAGCGGCAATGCGACGACCAGCGCCGGTCCGGCAGTCGATCTTAGCCTTGGTTACGGTCTCGGGAATGGTGTCCGGGCCGAAATCGAAGGCAACTACATGACGAACTCGTTCAATGGCGGAAACGGAGGAGGTTTCGGTGCCACCGGACGTGAGCAGAAGTATGGCGTATTTGCCAATGTTCTGTATGATTTCGTTGGGTTGTCGCCGTATGTCCGGCCCTATATCGGCGCGGGCGTCGGTTATGAGGCGGTTACGGACTCCGAACTGGCTGTAAATGGCCCTGGCTTCCGGTCTTTGTCGCCGGCTGCTACGCAGGGTAGCTTCGCATATCAGGGTATTGCCGGTGTGGCGTTCCCGATTGCGGCCGCGCCTGGTCTGGCTTTGACCGCCGATTACCGGTTCATGGGCCTGACCGGCAGCCGCAGCTATAATGCTTCGGTGAATGGCGCGCCGGGTGCGAACAAGTTCAACCAGGATTACAATCATATTGTAACGGTTGGCTTCATCTACTCCCTGGGTGGCATTCCTTCGATGGCGCCGATGGCGCCGATGGCGGCCGCTGTTCCGCCGTCCCCGGTGTCTCGTTCCTATCTCGTGTTCTTCGACTGGGACAAGGCCAACCTGACGGATCGTGCGCGTCAGATCGTGTCCGAAGCGGCGTCGAACTCCACCAAGGTTCAGTACACACGGCTTGAGGTCAACGGCTACACCGATTCGTCGGGCACGCCGCAGTACAACCAGGGCCTGTCCGTGCGGCGCGCCCAGGCTGTTGCCGCGGAGCTGGTGAAGGATGGCGTTCCCAAGAGCGCGATCTCCATCCAGGGCTTCGGCGAAACCCACCCGCTGGTCCCGACCGGCCAGGGCGTGCGTGAGCCGCAGAACCGTCGCGTCGAAATCGTCATCAAGTAGCTTCGGCTATCCGATGGTGGAAAAAAGGGTGTCTTCGGGCACCCTTTTTTTTGTGCGGATACGGCCCGTTAGGGTGGATTACAGGCGCGCGGGATCGACGGGCTTCAGCCGAAGACGCGCTTGCCGTGCTTCCAGGTTCCCAACACCACGCCTTCCAGCGCCCGCCCATCGAACGGCGTGTTCTGCGCCTTGCCCGGCAGTTTGCCCGCTTCGACCTTCCAGATACGATCCGGATCGAACAGGCAAAGATCGGCCACGGCACCCTTGGCGATCCGGCCGGCCTGGATGCCCAAAAGCGCGGCCGGCCGGATCGTCAGCAGATCGATTGCCGCCGCGAGCGGGATCGATCCGTTGTGAACATGCGCGAGCGTAATACCCAAAAGAGTCGCCAAACCGGAACCGCCGGCCGATGCCAACGCAAACGGCAGGCGTTTGTCATCGGCATCGCGCGGCTGGTGATCGGATGCGATTGCATCGATCGTGCCGTCGGCCAGGGCGGCGATGACGGCCTTCCTGTCATGTTCCTTGCGCAAGGGTGGCGATAGTTTCGCGTATGTCCGGAAATCGCCGATCGACGTTTCGTTTAGATCGAAATAGGGGGGGGCGGTATCGCAGGTGACCGCGAGGCCGGCGGCTTTCGCGGACCGGATCAGGGCCAAAGCCTCGCCAGTAGAGACATGGGCGAAGTGAACCGCCCCGCCCGTCAGTTCCGCCAGCCCGATGTCGCGCGCGACCATGATGGCTTCGGCCGCGGCCGGAATGCCGGACAGGCCCAGGCGTGTGGCCTGTTCGCCCTCGGTCGCGACCCCGCCCTCGGCCAGCGACGGCTCTTCGGGATGTTGTACAATCCGCGCGCCGAACCCGCTGGCGTAGGACAATGCCAGCCGCATCAGCCTCGCCGACGCGATGGCCCTGCATCCGTCGGTGAACGCGACCGCGCCAGCTTCGCGGAGGAGGCCGATTTCCGCCAGTTCCTCGCCCCGGCATCCGCGGGTGACGGCGCCATAGGGCAGGATGGTAAGGCTGCCGGTTTCCTCGCCGCGGGCCCGGAGCAACCGTATCAGGGCGGGGTCGTCGATGGCGGGTCTGGTGTCTGGCAGGCATGCCAGGGTGGTGATGCCGCCCGCCGCCGCGGCGAGGGCCGCGGAGCCGATGGTTTCACGGTATTCGAATCCGGGTTCGCCCAGCGCCGCCCGCATATCGATCAGGCCAGGACACAGGATCGCGTCTTCCGCTTCGATGAGCGTGGCGTCGCCGGGTCGTCCGATCGACGGGCCGAAATCGGCGATCAGGCCGTCGCGCACCAGAAGGTCGCCGCGGAGATCGATCCCGGAGCCGAGGATGCGAACCCCGGAAAACAGTGTGTCAGGAGTCATTGCGGCGATGGTCCCGCGACAGCACGTCCAGCACCGCCATGCGAACGGCGACCCCCATCTCGACCTGTTCCTTGATGACGCTGCGGATCGGGTCGTCGGCGACGGTGCTGTCGATCTCGACCCCCCGGTTCATTGGGCCTGGATGCATCACGATGGCGTCCGGTTTGGCCGCTGCCAGTTTGCCGGCATCCAGACCATAAAAGCGGAAATATTCGCGAGCGCTGGGGACCTGTCCCTTGGACATGCGTTCGCGTTGCAGGCGCAGCATCATCACCACGTCGGCGCCATCCAGCCCCGCCGCCATGTCGTGGAACACGGTCACCCCAAGATCCGCGATCCCGGCGGGCATCAGGGTGGGCGGGCCGACCACGCGTACCTGACATCCCATTGTTGTCAGCAGATGGATGTTGGAGCGGGCAACGCGGGAGTGCGCGATGTCGCCGCAGATCGCCACGATCAGGCCGGCGATGCGTCCCTTGCGGCGTTTGATGGTCAGCGCATCAAGCAGCGCCTGGGTGGGGTGTTCGTGCGTGCCGTCGCCGGCGTTGATCACCGCCGCATCGACGATCTGGGCCAGCAGGTGCGGAGCGCCGGACTGGTCGTGGCGCACCACCAAAAGATCGCAGTGCATTGCGTTCAGGGTAGCGGCGGTGTCGATCAGGGTTTCGCCCTTGCTGACCGACGATGTGGAGACCGACATGTTGATGACGTCGGCACCGAGCCGCTTTCCGGCCAGTTCGAAGCTGGTGCGGGTGCGGGTGCTGTCCTCGAAGAACAGGTTGATCAGCGTGCGGCCCCGCAACAGGTCGCGCTGGGTTTTGCCCGAGCGGTTGAGGAGTACATAGCTGTCCGCGAGGTCGAGCAATTGGCCGATGGCGGGCGGTTCCAGCCCTTCGATCGCCAGGAGATGTTTCTGCCGGTAGAACACGGTGCTTCGTTGCCGCAACCAGCGCGGGGCGTCAACACCGCGGTTTGTCAGGCCGCGTCATTGGCAGAGGCCTCTGGCGCCGCGGACTGCCCGCTTCTCGATGCGGTTTCGTACAGCCGGTTGCGCTGGTAACTTGATCCGGCGCCGCGGCTAAGCGTCTGAATTGGGGCTGCCGGAGCATGCGATCGCATATAGAACCAAATACAATCCTGGATTGTTGCAAGTAATTTTTTATACTAAATCGACTTTATTGTAGTTAATAAACATTTGCCGGGCGGTTGACATATCCCAGTCATCACGGTTACCCGAATATCATGCGGCTTTTAGAAAATGCCACACAGCGGCCGCGAATCGTCATCGACGGCCGACGATGTGTTCATACGGCCGGCCTGTCGCTTTTTTCGCGTCGGGGCGCCGGCACGAACGAGATTTCATTATCTTCTGATTATGCAACCAATGTGCAACGGCTGGCGGTATTTAATTTCAGGGTGGTTGAAGGACGAACGCCAAGGGCGCGGTGATGAGGCGTCGAAAAAGCGAGGATAATATTATAATGAACCAATTCAGCAGATCCTCGGACACGGCAAACAAAGACGCGCGTCTCTTATTTTGCGGTGCACTGGACTATCGCCGGGGATGTTGTCGATCCAGATTGACATGGCGGCGGTGGCCTTTGTCTAGGGTTTGCACGCCAATGTACTTGTAATATTAAGAAATAAGCAACCATTGTTGGAATATTCATTGCGCGGCATGGGGCGGTTGTGTATCCGTGACCTGTTTCACGCTTCCGTGATCAAGTTGTCTGGAGTGAGATAAATTATGAATATCAATGTACTAACAAACGAAATTATCCGCGTCCAAGAGCAATTCGCGGTAGAGATCGTTGACAAATCCGAGCAACTTCGCGAAGTCTTTAGGTTACGTCATCAAGTTTATTGCGTTGAGCGCGGCTATGAACCCGGTGCGGACGGGGAAGAGTCCGATGAATTCGATTGCCGTTCCCGGCATGTGCTGGTGCGTCACCTCGAGGATGGCACCGCCTTGGGCACCGTCCGTGTCATCATGCCAAACTTCATAAATTTGCGAGACAGCTTTCCGATGCAACGGCTCTGCGACCCGTCGTTGCTTCGCGACCTCCCGCTTCATACCACCGGGGAAATGTCGCGGTTTGCCATCTCCAAGCACAGGAGAATGAGCTGTTCGAGCGCCATGCTGCTTCGCTTGGCGCTGTGGCGCGGCATTCTGCAACTGAGCGGCGAAATGGGTTTGACGCATTGGCTGGCTATCGTGGAACCCAGCAATATAAGGCTACACGCGAGACACTCGATTTGCTTTGATTCGGTTGGGCCGCTTGTGTCCTATCATGGCGTGCGGCAACCAACGGTCGGCGTGGTCCAGCCAGTGCTCGATCACATCCGGCGGGAGGCTTTTCCGGTATGGGACTTCATCACAAATGGCGGGCTGTTGGCCGGACGCCAGCAGCGTTTGGCGGAAGTCGCTTAGCCCGGATGGATTCCGAACCAGCCACGCTCGGTTGCCCTACGGCTTGACCGGTTTGGTCCCAGATTAGCATGCCTGGTCCAAAGCCTTCTGGCCATCCTGGGCGACGTGCGGCAGGTCAGGCCCATCGGGCGGTGTGCGGTTGCATTCGCCGATTGCAAGATTGCCGTATCGGGTTGCTGCGACCTTGCTCGATGGCGAAGCGCCGATGAAAGGGCGCAATCCCCAGGGTTGATGCGGCGGATCGTACATTCAGTGTTTTAGCTGGTACGGTAGCCTCTCTGGATAGAGAAGCAGCAAACGTCAGCCCGGAATGGCGAGGGCACTCCGTCGTGCGCCAGCCATTCTCCGGCCGTTCGCGCGGTAGCGTGCGATAAGTCCTGTCGGAAATTTTTACACATTGAGTCCCAGCGAAGGCTGGCGATGGCCTGGGTTTTTGCGGGTCTGTTCGTATGTTCATTCTATGTTCACGCCGCCAAGTGTCCGAAGGAGCCGCCAGGGCGGGATTTAGGCGATTTTTTCCGGAATTTTAGCGTACGAAACAGATTTGCAACCTGACCGCGCCTATACAAGACAGCAAACTGTCAGGAATCTTTACACCCTATCTTTTCCGTTTGTGCTCACGAGAGCAATTTCTTAATAATTCCAATCGGCTTTAATTTTGGCACAGTGATTGCATACCTGGATTTCGCGGGGCGGTGAAAGCCCGGCGAAAATACTCATCATCTGCTTTGATGTGTTTCAGGCGCTTCTATTGTTTCAAAAGGGGGCTAGAATGTCGTTAAAGAGTAGGTATCTCGCTACAGCGGCGATCGGCGCGTTGCTGGCCGTGGGCGCGAGCGGAACGGCGCAGGCGACGCCGGCATACGCTTATGCCAGTCTTGGATTTACGAAGTTCACCCTGTCGGGTATCTTTAATGCGCAGGGCCAAGCTGCCACTGGTGTCACTAACCTCAACACCAATGTTACGATGACTGACTCTGCAAACTATCCTGGGTTCGGGGGAGCCAGCCAAAGCACGGGAGGGAATATCATAAGCGGCGCTGACGTCCTGCAGTCAACGTCCGGAGCAGGGCCATTTCCCGGTCAAAATGTGTTTACCCAGGCTTTGTTGGGTTCGTCTGGCACCAGAGGCGACGGACTAATCACAGGCCCTCTCGCCGGCGGTGCGAGTTCAAATCTGGTTGCTGAAGGCAATTTGACGCAAGGCTTATCGTTTGCCGGTTCAAGCGCCGGATCGTCCACGACTGTAAGCGCCACGTTCGGCGCAACAAGCGCGCTTACTGTTGCGCTTTCCGCGACAGCACTCTCCAC
>JAJZFA010000019.1 GCA_021805565.1 Pseudomonadota bacterium | reverse complement strand
CGGGCAATTGGCTGATTTACTTGGAATGAAACTACCATGACGGGCAATTTGCCCGGCCGCAGCCATGCCGCCTGTGCTGGGCGGCCTTGTCGTGACCCCATCCGCTGCCATTAAGCGCGAAAATTAGATATTTCGAGGTTCCCTATAGATCTTGCCAACCGGATCGGGGCTTTGCCGAGCGCGCGGACCCGGCTAACGTTGCGCGATCCGGACGACGAAACAGCCGGGCCAGGGAAGGAATACATCATGCGCTTTACGCCTAGGAAGGGCTGGTTACCGGCTATCGCCGGCGGGCTGCTGATCGCCGCCACATCCGCCAACGCGGCTGACGCCGTGCGCGGCGTGACCGACACGGAAATCGTCATCGGCAGCATTACCGATCTGTCCGGCGTCACCGCCGTGCAGGGCGTCAACAACAGCGATGCAGTGCGCATGGCATTCGACGAAGCCAACGCGGCCGGCGGCGTGAACGGCCGCAAGATCAAATTCATTGTCGAGGACAATCAATACACCGTGCCGCGCGCCGTGCAGGCAATGAACAAGCTGCTGAACAACGACAACGTTTTTGCCACCATCGATGACGGTGGCACGCCGATGAACGATGCGAACATGCCGGCGCAGTTCGCCAAGGACGTGCCGAACATGTTTCCGCTGACCTCCGCGCGGTCGATGTACCAGCCGTACAACCGGCTGAAATTCGGACAATTCGCATCGTATTACGACCAAATGCGATCCGCGGTGAAATACTTCGCCCAGGCGAAGGGCCGCAAGGCATTCTGCGTGGCCTATCAGGACTCCGATTTTGGCAAGGACGTGTTGGCCGGCGTGGTGGACGAGACCGCCGCGCTGGGGTTGAAAGTCGTTGCCACGACCGCGCACCGCCCCACCGACACCGATTTTAACGGTGCCATGGAAAAGCTGCACGATGCCGGCTGCGACATCATCATGATGGGCACCATCGTGCGCGATACCAATATCATCATCCAGACCGCTCGTAAGATGGACTGGCACGTGGATATGGTGGGGCAGTTCGCGTCATACGATACGGCCGTTGCCACGCTTCCGGGCGGTGCGACCGAGGGATTTTTCTGCATGACCCCGGCGTTGTATGCCTATCCCGACGATCCGCGCCCCGCGGTGCAGGACTTCGCCAAAAAATATAAGGCGCGCTTCGGCCGCGATCCCAACTTCCACGGCGAGGTCGGTTACACCGCCGCACAACTCGTTCTGCTCGGTTTGAAGAACGCGGGCCGCGACCTGACCGTGGACAGTTTCATCAAGGGAGTGGAAAGCATCCATGATTACAAGGACATCTTCGGCTCCGAACTGTCGTTTGGGCCGGATCAACATCACGCATCCACCCATTCGTTCCTGACCGTGGTCAAGGATGGCCGCTGGGTGCCGGTGGAGCAAAGCGCGCTGGCTTACTAACTGGCCGCAAACCGCGTCAGCACCGCTGTCACGACGGCGGTGTGGACAGCCTGTATCGCGCCGGACGCATCGGCCAGCACGCACCGGCAAGGGTTCGCCATCGCAATCTCCCGGAAACCTTGCCTGACGCGCGCATGAAACGCCGCGTCCAGCCGTTCATACCGGTCGGCCGCCAAACCGCGCAGCCGCATCCGTCCGGCCGCGATATCCTCGGGCACGTCCAGCACGATCGTCAGATCCGGTACGATGCCGACCATACCGATCAACGACCCGATGAACGCATTGTCGGCACCCTGGCCGTAGCCTTGATAGGCCAGCGTGGAATCGAAAAACCGGTCGCATATCACCCACTGACCCGCGGCGATGGCCGGCCGGATGGTTTTCGCGACGTGTTCGGCTCGGGCCGCGAAGTGCAGCAGCATCTCGGCCGCCGGCGCCCAGTCGGTTGCCCCACTCAGCAGGATGTCGCGCAGCAATTCAGCACCGGGCGATCCGCCCGGTTCGCGCGTGCGCACGACAGCGATGCCCCGCGATGCCAAGGCTTCCGCCAGCAATGCCGACTGGGTTGTCTTGCCAACGCCTTCGCCGCCTTCCAGCGTGATGAATCGCCCCAAGGTCACTTGCACGTCACTTGCACATCACTTGCAGGTCACGTCCCGGTGACATATTTCGACAATACAGCCATCGCCCGCCCCGGCAGCCCCAGCCGCGGCACATCCGCCCCGGCCATCAGCGGAATATCCAGTTGCGGCACACCGTCGCCGGTTACCGTTAACTTCCCGGCGACAAACCCCTTGGCGACCGGCGCATTCAGCGGCGCATTATATGCGACCTTAATCGAAGCCTTCTGGCGCCAGTTGCGCGGCATCGTCACCATTACGTCGCGCCCCGCGATCAGCGGCACGGATCGCGACGTGCCCAGCCAGACCGGCACGGTTTCGACGGCGTCGCCGGCACTGAACAGCATCACATCCTCGAAATTGAAGAACGCCCAGTCCATCAGCCGTTCGGCCTCCTCGGCGCGTTCGCGCATCGTCGCCATCCCGTTCAGCACCAGGATAACCCGGCGTCCATTGCGCTTGGAACTGGCGACCAGACCATAACCGCCCGCATCGGTGTGGCCGGTTTTCAACCCATCGGCGGTGCCCTTTTGCACCATCGGATTGCGATTGCCCTGCTCGATTCCGTTGTATCGGAATGCTTTTTCTTCATCGTAATGATAATACTCCGAAAACTGGCGAATGATATCGCCGGCCAGCGTCGCGATATCGCGGCAGCTCATGTGCTGCTCCGGATCGGGCCATCCGGTGCAGTTTTTGAAAAATGTGTGCGTCATGCCGAGTTCCTTGGCCTTCGCATTCATTTTCTCGACGAACTGTTCTTCCGAACCGCCGATCGCTTCGGCCAGCACAATGGCGGCATCGTTGCCAGACTGCACGACAACGCCGCGGATCAGGTCTTCCACCTTGACGGAACTACCGAGCGCCACGAACATTTTGGAACCTTGCATGCGCCAGGCTTTTTCGGTGACCGGCAGTTGATCTTCCAGTTTCAGCTTGCCTTGTTTGAGCTGGTCGTAAACCAGATACAATGTCATCAGCTTGGTCATCGACGACGGCGGCATTTCGTCGTCCGCCTGTTTCTCGAACAGGCTGGCACCGGTATCGAAATCCTGGATAAAGCCCCATCGCGCGGCGGTATCGACCGGCCCCAGCGGTGTATCCCCCGGACGGCCGGACGGGGCGGCCGGGTCGTTGCCCTTGTGCGCCGGATGCGGATGCTTCGGCTGGGCATGCACCGCCCGGCCCGCGAACACGAGGCTGGATGCCAGCAAGCCAAGACGACGGGTCAGCATGGCGGCGGTCCTTTCTAGTTTACGACGATCCTGGCATCGGGGATGCCCGATGCCAGGGCATGGTCCAGCACTGCGTCGGCCTGGGCAACATCGGCCAGCGGCCCAACCATGACCCGGTACCGGCGGGTCCGGCCGTCCAGCATGGACACGATCCGGGCGTCGTAACCGGCCATCCTGGCGCGCTGGACAGCAGCGTAATGGTACTCCTCGAACGTATCCAGTTCGACCATCAACTGGCCTGCCATCGGCACCGTCTGGGTGACGGCTTCAGGCAATCGCAACGACGGGGCCGCGGCCACGCCATCGGCCGCGGCGGCCGCCGGCGCGGCGGGCAACGGCCGCCCGTTGCCTTGGCGGACACCGGGGGGCGGCGCCAGTTCGGCAACCTGAACGCCCCCGCGCGGGGCGGCGGTCAGCGCCAGCGACGGCGCGCCGGGCAGCGCATCGGCGGCGGCGTGACTCTCGGCGGACAACACGCGCAGACGCACGCGCGTCACACCGCCTTGCGGTATGCCGAGCAGGTCGGCGGTGCGCTGGGTGATCTCCACAAGGCGGTGCGGGTCGGCCGGTCCACGATCGTTCAGCCGCACGACAACGGCGCGGCCGTTTTCCAGGTTTGTCAGTTGGGCAATGGCTGGAAGCTGAACGGTGGGATGAGCGGCAGCGAGGCCGGTCTGACTGAACACTTCGCCATCGGCGGTCAGGCGCTCGGTGTCGCCCTTGAAGACGGCGGCGAGGCCGGTGGTGTCGAGATCGTAGCTTTCGCGCGGATAGTACCACACGTTCGCGGCCTGGTACGGGTTGCCCAGAACATAATGCAGGTCCGGTTTCAGCGCGGGCGTACAGCCGGCCATCAGCACGGCCAGGACGAGACTCCCCGATCGGCTGGCCGCATAGGCACCGGTAAGGGCTGTGGCCTTCACGCCGCCACCCGGTCGCCGATCAGACCGGCGGCGATGGCATAGTAGTCCGACGGATTGTAACGCCGGATCGCGTTGAAGTTGTCGAACACCATGAACGTATCGCCGCCCGCTCCGTCTGGCGCCACCAGGGCAGCCGGTGTGTCGCCGGTCGCGGCCCAGGGCCCGGCGGTTGGCCGCACGCCCGCGCGTGCCCATTCGGATAGCGGCCGCTTGACGTCCCGGCCCTGGATGTCAAGTCCACCGGGAACCGTCACCGCCTGCCCCCAGGTCTGGCCCGCTCGCCAGCCAGACCGAGCCAGATAGTTGGCAATCGAGGCGAGCACATCGGGCACGCTGGTCCAGATGTCGCGGCGTCCGTTGCCCTCGAAATCGACGGCGTATCGCAGATAGCTGGTCGGCATGAACTGGGGCTGACCCATCGCACCGGCATACGATCCGGTCATCCGTCCGGGCGCCACATCGCCGTGATCGAGGATTTTCAACGCCGCGATCAGTTCGCCGCGAAAGAAGCTGGCGCGCCGGCCTTCCCAGGCGAGCGTGGCCAGCGCCTCCACCACGCGGAAATCCCCGGTGCCGGTGCCGAAGCTGGACTCAAGCCCCCAAATGCCGGCGATGATTCCGGGGCTGACGCCATAGCTTTGCTCCACGCGCTGAAACAGCGCGCGGTTGGCGTTCATGGCCTGACGGCCGTCGGCGATCCGCTTGTCGGTGATCAGCAGCGCGCGGTACCGCGTCCACGTCATGGTCGATTCGGGCTGATGATGGTCGCGATCCAGCACTTTCTGGTTCACGGTCACCCCGGCGAACGCACTATCGAGCGTGACCGGCCGGATGCCGGCTTTGCGGGCTTCCGCCCTGACATCGTTCAGAAAACCGGCGAAACTATCGCCTTGGGCCGCGAACGCGGGCGCGGACAGAATCGCGGAGCCTGTACTGGCAAGCAGGAAACGGCGTGTTGGCATACAAAGCTTCCTGCCATGCCGGCCCGCGCCGGAGCAAACGGATTCAGCCGGTTCACGCCCGGTAGCGCGGCCAAGAGGATCATCGCAACGACCGGTTGCAATCGCGGCGCAGCCAGATCGCTAATACCAGATCACCAGACAATTGACGCGCCCCGGCCGCGTCCGTATAAGCCGCTCTTTCCGACGGGTCGCCATAACCGGTGCACCCGCCGGCAGGCTTGAATAAGGACGGACCGCGATGGTCGCCGTCCAAAAGGTTTTCGGAGAGTAGTCGTGAAGCGCACCTATCAACCGTCGAAGCTGGTCCGCAAGCATCGGCATGGATTTCGTGCCCGTATGGAGACGGTGGGCGGGCGCAAGGTGCTGGCGAACCGCCGCGCCAAGGGCCGTAAGAAGCTGTCTGCCTAGGGCCCGAACCGCTGGTGTGACCTCCATGCCAGCCCCGGTGCTGCCGCTGACCATTGCAAAGCCCGGCCGGCTGAAGCGACGGCCGGAATTTTTGCGTGCGGCTTCTGCCGGCAAGAAGGCCGCCGTCGGCGGGGTGGTGCTTCAGGCACTGGCCCGCAACGATAGCGGCCCAGCCCGCGTGGGATTCACTGTCACCAAAAAGGTTGGTAATGCGGTCGTTCGCAACCGCACCCGGCGGCGACTTAAGGAAGCGGCCAGGTTGTTACTGACCGAACGTCCGGTTTCCGGGGTGGATTTGGTGTTGATCGGGCGCGCCAGCACGCGACAACGAAATTTCATCGCTCTGCAAGCCGATATCGGGCGCGCCCTGGACCGCACGTGTGTATGACACCGGCAGCCCATCTCGGTATCGGGGCCGTGCGTGTTTATCAATGGACGATCCGTCCGTTGATCGGCGCGAACTGCCGGTTTTGGCCAAGCTGTAGCGAATACGCCGTGGAAGCGTTGCGCGTGCATGGCGCGGCGCGAGGTTCGGCGATGGCGGCGAAGCGTATTTTACGATGCAACCCGTGGCATGAAGGTGGCGTCGATCCCGTGCCGGGTTTGAATAGTACCGGGCTTGACCGGAATATGGGGCACTGATGGACCAGAAACGGCTCTTCCTGGCAATCGCGGTATCGCTGGCGATCTTGCTGGGCTTTCAGGTGCTGATCGCGCCGCATCTGCCGAAACCCGCGCCGCCGACGCTGGCGCTGACCGCCGAACACCCGTTGGCCACGCCACGCGAGGGGCCTCCCGGCGCCGGCGTACCGCCAGCCCCGGCCGCCGAACCGTCGGACGCCCCGCGCCTGAAAATCGTCGCCCCGAGACTGGAGGGATCGTTCGATCTGCTCGGTGCCAAGCTCGACGACCTGACCCTGAAAGACTACCGCGAGGACATCTCCCCCAATTCCCCGCTGGTCCGCCTGCTGGAGCCACGGTCAGGCAATCATCCGTATTATATTCAATACGGCTGGACCGCCGCCGCCGGCGAGACACTGAAACTGCCGGACAACGACACGATCTGGACCGCGTCGCCGGGCACGTTATCGCCTGGCAAACCGGTCACTCTGTCGTGGGACAATCAGGCCGGGATCACGTTCCAAATCGGCCTGACCGTCGATGACGATTACATGTTCTCGGTCAGCCAGACGGTCAGGAACGCCACCGGCCAAGACGTGAAGCTGTTTCCGTGGTCCCGGATCCGCCGCGACTACAAGCCAGAAATTTCCGGCTATTATGTGTTGTTCGAAGGCCTTCTGGGCGTCGTCGATGGCACGTTGCAGGAAACGTCTTATGCCAAGGACGAGTCCGAGGGCGAAAAGAAGGGCGGAATCGCCTACGATGCAACGTCGGCGGGCGGCTGGGCGGGTATCACCGACAAATACTGGCTGACCTCGCTGATCCCGGATCAGGCCGTCGCCTCGAAGGTGAATTTTCGCTATATCAAGGACGGCGGTAACCATTATCAAGTGGATTACGTCGCCGCCGACGCGACCACGGCCGCGGCTGGCGGCACCATGACCACCGTCAGCCACATGTTCGCCGGCGCCAAGGTGGTGACGCTGCTGGATCGCTACCAAAGTCAGTTGCATATCCCCAGCTTCGACAAGGCGGTGGATTTCGGCTGGTTCTATTTCCTGACCAAGCCGATTTTCTTCGCCCTGGATTTCCTGAACGGCCTGCTCGGCAATTTCGGTCTGGCCATCATGGCGTTCACCGTCTTCGTCAAGGCACTGTTTTTCCCGCTTGCCAACTATTCCTATCGCTCGATGGGCAAGATGAAGCTGCTGGCGCCGAAGATGACCGCCCTGCGGGAACGGCTGAAAGACGACCCGCAAAAAATGCAGCAGGAGATGATGGGCCTGTACAAGCAGGAAAAAGTGAACCCGGCGTCCGGCTGCCTGCCGATGGTGGTACAAATTCCGGTGTTCTTCTCGTTATACAAAGTGATCTTCGTCACGATCGAGATGCGGCAGGCACCGTTCTTCGGCTGGATCCACGATCTGTCCCAGGTCGATCCAACCAACGTGTTCAACCTGTTCGGGCTGATCCCGTTCGATCCGTCAGCTTACATCCCGTTGCTACATCTGGGGCTGTGGCCGCTGATCATGGGCTGCACCATGTTCCTGCAACAGAAGCTGAACCCGCCGCCGCCGGACCCGGTGCAGGCCAGGCTGTTCCAGTTCATGCCGATTATCTTCACCTTTATGATGGCGAAGTTCCCCGCTGGCCTGATCATTTACTGGAGTTGGAACAACACGCTGTCGGTCGCGCAACAATGGCTGATCCAGCGCCGCACCCGCCTGGCGAAGCCATCCCTGGCACGCACTTGACCGGGGCCGCCGCCCCCATCCTGACGCCGGAGGAAGCCGCGGAAGCCGCGCTGGAGACTGGGCGGTTGCTGTTCGCGGCGGAATGCCAGTTTTTTTTTGGCGCCCAGAAGCTGGAGCAGGTACCCCCCGTGGCCGGCACGGAAATCGCCTTCGCCGGACGGTCCAACGTCGGCAAATCGTCGCTGCTGAATGCGCTGACAGGCCGCAATTCGCTCGCCCGCACCTCATCCGAACCAGGACGCACGCGGCAACTGAACTTCTTCGATCTGGGCGGGCGGCTGACGCTGGTGGATATGCCGGGCTACGGCTATGCCCGGGCATCCAAGGACATCAAGGCTGACTGGCAGGGGATGATGTTCGAGTATCTGCGCGGCCGCCCAACATTGCGCCGCGTCATGCTGCTGATGGATGCCCGAATCGAGTTCAAGCAAGCCGACCACGACGTGATGGACCTGCTGGACCGCGCGGCGGTGACCTTTCAAGTCGTGCTGACAAAAACGGACGGGGTAAAACCCCCTGCCCTGACCCGGAAAATCGAGGCAACCGAGGCGCTTGTCGCCAAACACGCGGCGGCGTTTCCCTTACTGCTCTCAACCAGCAGCCAAACCGGGGCCGGAATTCCTGCCTTGCGGGCAGAATTGGCTTCGCTGGCGGACGTATAGCGGCCTCAACAACCGAAGGGGAACAACCGATGCCCAGGCGCGGCAACTCGCCCACCGCCGCGGACCCGGCAGGCGGCGATCTGTCGCTGATTGTGCTAGCCGAATTATTGCTGAGCGATCATTTCTTCGACCCGGATCGGGAGCATATCTACAAAAAGAAACTATCGGAGAACCGGCCAGCCGGAACAACGGGCGTGCTGCTGCACGCAGACACGATCGCGTTTCCCGGCGGCACCTGCGACATCCGGATCGAGGCGCTGCGGATCTGGACCCATTTCCGGGTCGTTTTATCGCACCGCGCATTCACCGCCACGGTGGAAGGCGCCTGGCATTTCGACAACGAAGCACTGAACCGGATCAAGGTCATTCGCTCCGGCGACCTGGCCACGATCGAAGCCGCAACGGACGCGATGATTGCGGAGATCGAGGACGAAGACCCAGGCGACGAGGACTTCGCCAGCTTCATGAACGCCTTGGACGACGACGCGGAAGAAGTTTCGCTCATCGGCGACGACCCAACCGAACCGCCCCCAGCCACGGCATCGGATCGGAAGCACCTGATTGCAATTGCTCGGCGGCTCGGCAGAAAATCGGGCACCGTCCTGCCGGTGGAAGATCGGGGCTGGCTGGAAGAAACACCGCAGGTCTTGCCGGCGATCGCCGATTTGCTGATCGCCGCGATCGGTGCAGCCAAACGCGACGAAGCACTGATCGAAGCGTACCAACTTATGCTATCGTTGCAGATGGAGTTCGTTCGCTATCGTCAGGATCGCGGCTGGAACTGGGCAAACGCCATGCTGGAAGCATTCCAGACACGCCTGATCGCCCTCGGATCCGACCCGGCGATCAGGCGTAGCGACTGGCTGACGATGTGCGAGGCATTGACCGAAGCTCGCGTTCCGGTCCCCGACGCCGTTCAAGCGGCGCTCGCAAACGCCGGATTCAACCAGCCAGAGGACTCCGAACCGCCCGAAGACCTGCTGACCGGCATGCGCGGCATCATGGACGAGCTTGCCCGGATGGTGTCGTCGCCGTTTGAGGCGATCCATTCCCTGGAAAGCACCAGGGCAATGATGCCGGCGATCCTGCGCGGCTTCATAGCAACCGAACTAGCGCTGTCGTCGCATCCGGTGCTGCGCGAGGCGGTGCCGCTGATGCTGCTGGACAGCGATGCGGCGGTTCGGCGGAGTGCGGCCGCGGCGTTGGAGCAGACCGCCCAGCCGGAAACCATGTCCCCCGATACCTTGCGGCGCGCGATTGCCATACGGAATTGGATTCCCGCCGCCGATCGCCCCGCCCTCGACGCCGCTATCCGTAAGGCCCGCCGCGCCGGTGTCGAAATCGGCGCATGGCCCAAACCCGTGGCCAGCCTGGCATTCCACGCATCCACCATCGACGGATCGGCCGCGCAAAGCATCCTCGCCACCGGAGAGTCGGGCAAGACATGCTTTTTCGGCGGCGTGCTGTTGCGCTATGGCGTCGGCGTCATCGACACCTGGGGCGATACAACTCTGTCGCGCGGGAAAATCAATAAGTTGCTGCGGGAGGCAAAGATGGAGGCGCCCATCGCCGCGGTGGAGAAATCCTACGCCGATTCGATGATTCAGCATGCACTCGGCACGATGGTGGACCAGGCTACGGTCCCGCCCGCCCTGCTGCTGGAACTCGCCGAACTGATCGGCGGGGAAGACTGGAAGGATCGCCGGATCGATGTCGCGGCCAGGGCTGGGGCGCTGTTCGCGGCGCAGGCTCCGGCAGACCGGACAGCGGCCGCCGTGCAAGCGGGTCTGGTGTCGGCAGCGGAATGGATGGCATCGGACCCGGCGTTCGGGTCGTGGTTCGAGGAAGGCCCCGATGTGCAAAAGGCGTTGGCCACATTCTCGCGTACCGACTACGCCGGCATGATTTCAGCGGTGATCAACGATGTCTTGCCTACAAAGCGCGCAGCCTGGGCGGAACGGTTTCTGATGCTGGCGCTGTGGTGCGCCGCCTCCCCCGGAACCCGGTCGCCGTCTCGCGGGCCGATGTTGATCGCACATGCGCTGACAGGCGACGTCCCGATCGGCGGCATTCCCGCGATGACAATGATCGCGGCCCAGTCCGTGCGCGCGAAACTACTGGGGGGCTGGTGATGGCCCGGCACGCCAGCAAAGTTGCCGTGCAACACATGAGCTTAGGGATTGCTCGACGCTGCCGCTTGTAGCGATTATTGTCGGGCAATTCCTACGCCGCTATCCATGCATCCTCGCGCTGAACCACTTTTTCCAGCAGCCGCAACACGTCGCTGCCAGTGGTTGCCCGCGGACCCGCGAAGGTGGCGTCGGCCAACAGGTGTTCCAACGGATCGGGTTTGCCCTTCGCCGCCTGCGCGGTGAACGCCATCGACCAATCCGGAAAGCTGCGGCGTTCAGTCGGTGTGAAGCTAAGGACCGTGACGCCGGCATGACGCGGATCGGCGGTAATCCGTTCGAATGTTACTTCGACGGTTTCGCGTGGCCCTTCCAGCACCTGGGCGAAACCCGAAGCGGTGAACAGCAATGCCCCGGTGATACCGTCAGACTTGTTACGCCGACGTGCAACGGCCAGAATCGTGCGTAATTCGTCGTCAACGGTGGCACCCGGCATGACCCGCCCAATGACATTGCGGCTACAATAGATCAGCCTGTACAGGGATGCGTTCACATGCGTCTTTCTCATGGTCTTCCAGTCTCATCCTGCGATTGAAGTGGTTTCGGTCCCGGCCGGATGCTGGCGCAGCAATGCGTCGATCTCGCTCGCCGGTATTGGACGGCTGATCAGATATCCCTGGATGTCGGTGCATCCGTCCGCCTCCACCAATGCCGCCTGTTGCGCCGTTTCCACGCCTTCGGCGATCGTGGTCATGCCCAGTCCGGCGCCGAATGCGGCGATCGCCCGGATCACCGCCGTCGATTGGGCGTCGCTTCCCAGCCCGGCGATGAAACTGCGGTCGATTTTGATCTTGCTGAACGGAAACGACCGCAACTGGCTGAGCGAAGAGTACCCTGTACCGAAATCGTCCATTGTTATCCGGATGCCGGCCGCGCGCAGCCGGTGCAGCGTGTCCACCACATGCGTGTCCTTCGCTAAAAGGGAGCTTTCGGTGACTTCCAGTTCCAGGCGCTCTGCTGGAAGCCCGGACGCAACCAATGCGGCCTGAACCACGCTAAACAGTCGCTCGCTATCTTCCAACTGACGAGCCGACACGTTCACGGCGAGGGACAGCGGCTCCGGCCAGCGCGCCGCCTCATGACAGGCGCTTCGCAACACCCATTCGCCCAGGGCGACGATACAGCCGATTTCCTCGGCCACGGGAATAAACACCGCCGGCGGCACGATCCCCCGCACTGGATGGTTCCAGCGCAGCAGCGCCTCAAATCCGGTCAGGGTCTGATTTTTCACGTTCAACTGCGCCTGATACGCAAGCGAAAATTCGCCCAGCGCCAGCGCTTTCCGCAGGTCGGTTTCCAGATCGCGGCGGGCGCTGGCTTCCTCCGCCATGGCGGGATCGAAGCGCCGAACCGTGCCGCCACCGGCCGATTTCGCATCGTACAGCGCAAGGTCGGCATGGCGCACGAAATCGTCGGCCGACGGTCCGTGTTCGGGGAAGTAGGCCACGCCGGCACTTGCCCCGATGTTGACCACCTGGCCCTCTACCAGGAAGGGACTCGAAAGCACATCGACCAGACGTGCCGCCAGTATTTCGGCGCGTTCGCCGCGCGGCAGTAAAATAACGAACTCGTCGCCGCCCAGGCGCACCAGCACATCGTCTTCCCTGATTTCCCGGCGCATTCGTTGGGCAACCAGACATAATAGCGCATCGCCGGCCGGATGGCCCAGAGTGTCGTTGACCCGCTTAAACCGGTCCAGATCGATCATGACCAGGGCAGCGGTCGCATCCGCCGCTGCGTCGTCCACCAATCGGTGCAGTATCTGGTTGAAGTGCCGGCGGTTGCTTAGCCCGGTCAGGGCATCCAGCCATGCATCGCCGTTGTCTCGCGAGCCTTCCGTCAATCCGGCTGCCAGCGCCATCTTGCCGTCGAAAAATTGCACCATCCATCGTTGCAAACCAATCCCGCGGATCTGAATAACGATCCGGCGATCCCGCCCGAGCGAGACCCGCAGGCTGCCGTCTGGTTCGGTGCGGTCGCCTGACGCGATGTGCGAGGCGGCAAACGCCGTTATCCGGTCTCGCTGTACCGGCGTCAGCGTTTCGATGCCCTTCAGAATATCCGCCAAACGCGGCAGGCCGGCCGCCCGCCCGGACACCGCCCCGAACAGGATGGCGGCCTGCTGGTTCCAGAACGATAGCCGCAGCTCCGCATCGATGACCGCGACCGCCAGCGGCACATGCGCCAGCAGTGTCTGCGCGAGCCGGTTGCCCTCGCCCCGTTCGCGACCCGCTGCCACGGCTTTCGCCGGCGGCGTGGAAAATGCTGTTCCCAGGCCGTCCGGCGCCCGCATCGCCCATGGTTCCCGCAACACTGCCTCCCAAGCATCCAAAGCCACAACGATGGCGACGCTAGAGCCAGAGCCTTACCGAACCGTTAACGCGGGCCTGTTTTCTTCCAGGAATTTCCGCCACGCGGACCAGCCCGCGGCAACCGGCCGCTTGACCATCCTGGCAGCCCCGCCCTAAAGCCGGGTCATGAGCGAACCATCCATGCCGGCACCCGACATCGCCGCGGCGACCGAACAGGCCCGCGTCCTGGCGCACGCGCTGCCCTTCCTGCGCCGTTACGCCGGCGCGACGGTGGTGGTGAAATACGGCGGCCATGCGATGGGCGAAGAACATCTGGCGCAGCAATTCGGCAACGACATCGCCCTGCTCAAGCAGGTCGGTATCAACCCCGTGGTGGTTCACGGCGGCGGGCCGCAGATCAACGCGATGCTGAAACGCCTCGCCATCCAGTCCACTTTCATCGACGGGTTGCGCGTCACGGACGCGGCGATGGTGGAAGTGGTGGAGATGGTGCTGGCGGGCACCGTCAATAAATACGTAGCCGGGCTGATCACCCGGGCCGGGGCGCTGGCTGTCGGTATTTCCGGCAAGGATGGCGGCATGATCCGCGCCCGCAAACTGCAACGAACACGGATCGATCCGGGTAGCCATATCGAACAGGTGCTCGACCTCGGTTTCGTCGGCGAACCGGCCGGCGTGGACGCTCGGGTGATCCACGCGCTGACCGGTGGCGGCCTGGTGCCGGTGATCGCACCAACCGGCGTCGATGCCGATGGCCAAACCTTTAATATCAATGCCGACACCGTCGCGGCCGCCGTCGCGGGGGCGCTAAACGCAACGCGGCTGCTGATGCTGACCGATGTGCCGGGCGTGCTGGACAAGGACAAAAAACTGATCCCGTCGCTGACGCTGGCCGAGGTTCAGGATCGGATCGCCGACGGCACCATCACCGGGGGCATGATCCCCAAGGTCGAAAATTGCGTGGAGGCGGTGCGTCAGGGCGTTAAGGGCGCTGTCATCCTGGATGGCCGCGTGCCGCATGCCTGCCTGCTGGAACTGTTCACCGAGGCCGGTCCCGGCACGCTGATCAAGCGGTAACGGCACGCGGCGTCCGGCCGGGGGCGCCTGCTTCAGGACGGGTAGTTCTTCGCGGAACACCGAACCGCGACCGGGACGGGGTGTTCGAGCAGGCAGCATTACCGGCACGCTGCCGCATTTATCGCCGATGCTGCCCCGATACCAGCGACCGCGAACCTCAGCTACGCAGCCAGTTTATCCAACTCCCGCAGGATGGATTCGCCCATGACCCCGGTGCCCACCCTGGCACTGCCGGGCGCCATGATATCCGCTGTGCGCAGCCCATTTTTCAACGCGTTGACGCAGGCTTTCTCAATCAGCACCGCGTCTTCCTCCATGTCGAAGGAATAACGCAGCAGCATCGCGAAACTCAGCAACTGACCCATCGGATTGGCAACGCCCTTGCCGGCGATATCCGGCGCGCTGCCATGGATCGGCTCATACAGCGCATGCCGCTTGCCGGATGGCTGAACCGCGCCGAGCGTCGCCGACGGCAGCATGCCCAGACTGCCGGTCAGCATGGACGCGAGATCGGACAGCAGATCGCCGAACAGATTGGACGTGACAATCACATCGAACTGGCGGGGATTGCGGACCAGCTGCATGGCGCAGTTGTCGGCATACATATGGGTCAACTCGACATCGGGGAATTCGCGCTCCCGCAGCGCCGTGACGGTCTGGCGCCAGAACAGGCCGGACTGCATCACGTTGGCCTTTTCCACGCTGCACACGCGGTTCTGACGCTTGCGGGCCAGGCCGAAGGCAACGCGGGACACCCGCTCGATCTCATTCGTGGTGTAGGTTTCCGTGTCGAAGCCGCGCTTCTGCCCGTCCGGCAGGGTTTCCACGCCGCGCGGTTCGCCGAAATAGATGCCACCGGTGCTTTCGCGGACGATCATCAGATCCAGGCCGCGCACCACATCGGCTTTCAGGGTGGACGCATCGACCAGCGGGTCCAGCACGATCGCGGGGCGCAGATTGGCGAACAGGTCGAGTTCCTTGCGCAGCCGCAGGATGGCGATCTCCGGCCGCATTTGGAACCCGAGCTTGTCCCATTTCGGGCCGCCGACGGACCCGAACAGGATGCCGTCGGCCGCCTTGGCTTTCGCCATGGTATCCTCGGCGATCGGCGTGCCATAGGCGTCGATAGCGGACCCGCCGACATGATCGTCGGACACATCGAACGTCACCATGCGCCTGCGGTCCATCCAGTCGATGACGCGGCGGACTTCGCGCATAACCTCCGGGCCGATCCCGTCGCCGGGGAGGATGAGAAGCTTCTTGTTGGCCGGCATCGTGCCTCCTTCAGGCAATGGTGGTGGGCAGCCAGGGCTGGCTTTGGCGGCGTTCCGCCTCGAACCCGTCGATCTGGGCGCCGTGTTGGAGCGTTTGGCCGATATCGTCCAGTCCGTTCAGCAGCAGGTGCTTGCGAAACGGGTCGATATCGAAGCCGATTTCCTCCCCATTGGGCCGGATCACCACCTGACGGGCGAGGTCGATGGTGACGCGGGCATTGCCGCCCAGTTTGGTGTCTTCCATCAGTTGGTCGCAGACCGCGCGCGGCAGGCGAACCGGCAGGATGCCGTTCTTGAAGCTGTTATTGTAGAATATATCGGCGAAATCCGGTGCTATGATGCAGCGGATGCCGAAATCCAGCAGTGCCCAGGGGGCATGCTCACGCGAGCTGCCGCAGCCGAAATTCTCATGCGCGACGATGACCTGGGCTTTGCGGAACGGCTCCTGGTTCAGGACGAAATCCGGCTTTTCCTTGCCATCTTCGTCGAAGCGCAGCGGATCGAACAGATGCACCCCAAGGCCGGAACGTTTGATGGTTTTCAGGAAGCGCGCCGGAATGATCTTGTCGGTGTCGATGTTCTGCATCGGCATCGGCGCGGCGACGGCGGTCAGTGTGGTGAAGGCGTCCATGGGTTCGATCCTGACTAGAGTTTGGCGGCTCTCCGGGCAGCGGACGCCACGGCTTCATTGACGGCAAGGTTCGGTTCGGGGGCGCCGAGCCGTTCTAGTTCCCTAATGAATTCCGCGCGCATGGCGTCGCGTTCCTCCACCGGAAGCCAATTGGAGGATTGATGAATCAGGTAGCAATTGATCCGGGTCTGGCGTTCGTCCCAGGGCAGGCTATCGGCGGTACGGGCGGCGTGCATAATCGCTTCGAGCCCTGGCCGTACCCTTTTTTCCATGCTCGCCCGGTCGAGCGCGACGGGCTGATGAACCGAGGCGGTGGTGGCAAACAGGTCAGGCTGACGGTTCATTGTCGTCCTCCGTGGCAAAAAGCGCCGCGTTGGCGCGTGTTCCAGGTTTCGGTCGCGGCAGGCCCAGTGCAGTCCGCGTCAAGGCCGCCGCCGCCGCCCTGTCCAGCACCGAATCGGCCGCGTCGAACAATGCTCCAGTTATACCCTCGTCTGCCATAAGAGCGATGTGCGCCTTACCGCATCAAACCAACTGCCGCACATCCGTCAGCCGCCCGGTCACCGCCGCCGCCGCCGCCATCGCCGGCGACAGCAGATGCGTTCGGCCGCCCTGGCCTTGCCGCCCCTCGAAATTGCGGTTCGACGTGCTGGCGCACCGCTGGCCGGGTGTCAGCTTGTCGGGATTCATACCCAGGCACATCGAGCAGCCCGGATCGCGCCATTCGAAACCCGCTTCCAGCAGCACCCGGTCCAGGCCTTCCTGCTCGGCCTGGCGCTTCACCAGCCCCGACCCCGGCACCACCAGCGCCTGCACCCCGGCCGCCACGCGGCGCCCCTTCGCCACCGCCGCCGCAGCCCGAATATCCTCGATCCGTCCGTTGGTGCAGGACCCAATGAACACCACGTCGATCGGCAGATCTTCCATGCGCTGGCCGGGCGTCAGCGCCATGTAATCGAGCATGCGGCGGAACTGCGCGCGCTTTGCCTCATCCGGCTCATGTTCCGGGTCCGGCACGATACCGGTCACCGGCACCACCTGCCCCGGCGTTGTCCCCCACGTCACCATCGGCGCGATCTCGCCGGTCGTCAGCCGCACCACCGTATCGTACTGCGCCCCCTCATCGCTCGGCAGCGTCTTCCAATAGATAAGCGCCTGTTCGTAGGCGTCGTCCTTGGGTGCGAACTCGCGGCCCTTCACGTAATCGAACGTCGTCTGATCGGGCGCGATCAGTCCCGCCTTGGCACCGGCCTCGATCGACATATTGCTGACCGTGCAGCGCCCGGCGATGTCCAGCGCCCGGATCGTATCGCCGGTATATTCGATGACATGCCCGTTGCCGCCGGCCGTGCCGATTTTGCCGATGATCGCCAGCACGATGTCCTTGGCCGAACAGCCGAAACCCAGCGTGCCGGATACGTCGATCCGCATGTTCTTGGCCGGGCTTTGCAGCAGGGTCTGGGTGGCCATCACGTGCTCCACCTCCGACGTGCCGATGCCGAACGCAAGGGCCCCGAGCGCGCCGTGGGTGGAGGTGTGGCTGTCGCCGCATACGATGGTGGTGCCGGGCAGCGACAGGCCGAGTTCCGGCCCGATGATGTGAACGATGCCTTGGCGCACATCCATGATGGGAATATACGGCACCCCTAACGCGGCGACGTTTTTTTCCAGCGTTTCGACCTGGATGCGGCTATCTTCTTCCTTGATATCGGCCGGGATACGCGAACCAAGGGTCGGAATATTATGGTCGGCGACCGCGATAGTCAGGTCCGGGCGGCGCAGTCCGCGGCCTGCCAGGCGAAGCCCCTCGAACGCCTGCGGGCTGGTCACCTCGTGCAACAAATGCCGGTCGATATAAAGGATGCAGGTGCCGTCGGGCAGACGCTCGACGACGTGGCTGTCCCAAATCTTGTCGAAAAGGGTGCGCGGCCTGCTGGCGGACATAGGAACTCCCGGTGGTTGTACGGCCCAAGACGCTTGATTTGGACGAACCCCGCCCGTTGTGCAACCCGTTCGGGCGTCAGGCCAGCCAGGCCAACGCGCCGTTGGCGGCCGCGACGCCGGTGCTGAAGCAGGCTTGCAGC
Organism: Pseudomonadota bacterium; assembly: GCA_021805565.1. Classification (GTDB taxonomy): domain Bacteria; phylum Pseudomonadota; class Alphaproteobacteria; order Acetobacterales; family Acetobacteraceae; genus Rhodopila. Next base: position 12,847 of record JAJZFA010000019.1, on the reverse strand, counting down.
AGATATCCGCCGGTCGGGGCTTCCCAGTCCAGCATTTCGCCGGCGACGAAAACGCCGGGGCGGTTGCGTAGCATCAAGGCCGGGTCCAGGACATTCGCCCGCACGCCGCCGGCCGAGGAGATCGCCCGCGCGATCGGTGCCGGCGCGACCAGCCGGACCGGCAGGGCTTTGATCAGCGCGGCCAGATCGTCCGGCTTGGCGCCGCTATGTAGCGCCTGATGCACCAACCCGATCGCTTCCGGCGTCAGGCCCGCCTGCTTGCGCAGCGTGTTCGCCAGCGACTGGCCGCGGCGCGGCCGGCCAAGCCGGTCGGCCAGTTCGGCCGTGCTCAGGTCCGGACGCAGATCGACGGCGATGGTTGCGTGCCCGTCCGCCTGGATCGTATCGCGCAAGCGGCTGGACAAGGCATAGATAACGCCGCCTTCCAGGCCGGAGCCAGTGATCATCGCCTCGCCGCGGACGATGTCCTGGCCGAACCGGATCGCCAGGCGCTTCAGCGGACGGCCGGCAAACCGGTCGCGGAAATGCGGCGACCAGTCGGCGACGAAGCCACAATTGGCGGGCTGAAACGGGTTTACCAGACCGGGCAGATGGGCGGTCCAGCCGGCGTCGGACCCCAGGCGCGGCCAGGATGCGCCGCCCAGCGCCAGGATGGTCGCATCCGGCCGGTCGCGCAGGGTGCCGCCCGGCGTGTCGAAGCACAGACAGCCTTCCGCGTCCCATCCGGTCCAGCGATGCCGCACCCGGATTTGCACGCCCAGAGCGTCCAGCCGCCGCAACCAGGCGCGCAGCAGCGGCGAGGCCTTCATCGCCACCGGGAAAACCCGGCGGCTGGAACCGGTGAAGGTTGGCTGGCCCAGGCCATTGCACCAGGCGATCAGCGCTTCGGGCGGAAAGCCGGCGATCGTCGGTTCCAGCCAAGACCGCGCGGTGCCGTAACGCGACAGCAGGTCCGGCAGCGGTTCGGCGTGGGTCAGGTTCAGGCCGCCGCGCCCGGCCATCAGCAGTTTGCGGCCGGCGGATGGCATTTGGTCATACAAAGTGACGGCCACGCCGGCGGTGGCGAGCGTTTCGGCCGCGATCAGGCCCGCCGGGCCTCCGCCGACGATCGATACTGTTTGGATCAAAGCAGAACCCCTGTTGGCGCCATGCTGCGATCGGTCGTTAAACTAAGGGCAGCATCGGCAATCAGTGCGTTAGCACGCCGATAAAGCTGCCCGCTCAAACAAAAGCTGGCAGCATCGGCAATCAGTGCGTTAGCACGCCGATAAAGCTGCCGGATCGAACAAAAGCCGAGTGCATCGGCGACGCCACAATTCGAAGCAATAGTCGTCAAGCAAACCCTAGTGTGCGCTCACGAGCCCCTCCGTGCCAATAGTCCTGTTGCGAAAGTCCGCCCCCAGCAGTCTGTTTACCGCAAATAAGGGGATTCCCCGGCCACGGGCACGTATAATCCCTAGGAACTCCTTCAACGCGAAGGAGTCTGCGCCCATGCCCAGCCCATTCTCGGCCGCGCGCCTGCGCCGCGGTCCGAGCGTCCATCGCCTGACCGGGATCGGCGTTGCGGCCTTCGATGCGATGCCTGGGCGGTCGCGCGCACCCTGGGAGGCGACGCAGCGTGCCAAGGTCAAGAAGGGGCGTCCGCACGAGATCGGCGGTCTGGCGGACCACCTGCTGGTCATGTCGGTGTATGATCGCTGCTATGGAGCGCAGGAGGTCTTCGGTTTGTTCTACAAGGCCGACCGCGGCGCCGTTTGCCGGGCGATCGAGCGAACCGAGGCGATGGCGAAGCCGCTGTATGGCGTGCGCCGCGCCCCCCGGCGGACCCGGCGCGAGGTCAAGGCGGTGACGATCGATTGCACGGAGCAGCCCATCGAGCACCCCGGCGAGGAGGCAATTTAGAGGAAGCATTATTCCGGCAAGAAAAAGGTAACCGTTCGGTCAGCCCCGCCTGGAAGCAGGTTCGGGCGGGGCTACAATCCCCCTAAGGCAGCATCTCGCCGATCCAGCCTTGTCCGGACCCCGGCGAGGTTCCACGGCAGTAATTCAAGGACTCGTTTGACAGGACGATCGGCGATCCGTTCCAGCACCTGGCGCAGATAATCCTCGGGGTCGAGGCTGTCGAGCTTTGCCGTCCCGGTCAGCGAATAGATTGCCGCGACCCGCTCGCCACCGGCGTCCGATCCGGCGAACAGCCAGTTTTTTCCGTTTCTGACCACCTATCCGTAAACGGAACTATGTCCGGTCGCGGATTATGCGGAGTTCGTACTGGCGGAGGCCCACAAGATCCAACGCCGACAGCGCTTTATCGCGCCGACGGCCTGGACATAATAATTCAGAGGCTTTGGAGGAAGCGCATCGGCTGATCCGGCGGCCGATATCGTGCGGCCGTGGTGTCGATCGGTTGCAGCCGGGCGAGTGCGCGCTCCTTCATCGAGAGGTCCGCCTCCAGATACATGTGCGTCATGACCGGACTCTCGTGACCGAGCCAGAGAGCGATCGCCACGATGTCCACGCCGGACTGAAGCATGTGCATGGCGGTGGTGTAGCGGATCGTATACGGCGATACCGAGCGGGCGGCTATTCCGGGCTGGCTTATGGTGGCGATGACAACCGCGAGATCCAGGCGTTGCGCGACGGTCGACATCCGCCAGGCCACTACCCGGCGGCTGTACCAGTCCCATCGCCGCGACCAGATAAACAAAGCCCTTGGCCATGGGGATATGTGTGATATCGGCGCAGCAAACCTGGTTCGGCCGCGCGATCGCCAGCCCACGCAGCAGATAAGGGTAAACCTTGTGGTCCGGATGCCTCTTGCTGGTGTTGGGCTTTCGATAGATCGCCTCCAGACCCATAATCCGCATCAGCCGGCGCACGCGCTTTCGGTTTACGTTCAGGCCGTCCTGACGCAGCGCCGCCACCATCCGCCGCGACCCGTAGAACGGCCACTTCGTATAAAGCTCGTCCATCCGTCGCATCGGCGCCGGCTGATAATACAGAGTCGAACGCGCGACGTTCTCCGGGCTCATTGCCTGGACCTTTTCCGCAAAAAATCCCGCTCCACCGTCAGCTGGCCGATCTTCTTATATAAGGGTGCTGGCTGAGCCTCCGCCGCGTCGCCGTTACTCGCCGATGGCTTGTCCCGCCCAAACAGCGTCGCAGTGCCGTCCAGCAGCGTCTTCTTCCACGCATAAATCTGGCTGGCATGGACCCCAAACTTGCTCGACAGCTCGGCTACCGTGCCTTCCTCGCGGATCGCCGCAAGCGCCACCTTCGCCTTAAACTCGGGGCTGTGTTTCTACCGTGTATTCGACAAGTCTCGCCTCCGGCCAACCGACAGTTCCAAGGCTGGACTCTCTCTTCGCTATTTTCGGGGGCCGCCTCAGTCCGGGTATTGTCACAAGATGAAGGAACAGTGCGAACCGCAAAAAAGTATCGGAGCGGCGTCAAAAAATCGGTAGTGCGCGGTTTCGGCAGTCCATACGATGAGAATGGAGTTGGAATAAGCCAACCAAATCGACTGAATGTCGAAACTAGGGAGAGAAAACCAATGCGAAATCAGCAAATTCTTATGACGTAGCCTACCTGGCCGCTAGCCAAGGCAGAACTGCCCAGGGCAATCGTAAAACCGGATTGCACCGGCCGTGCCGTGACCCGTGCCGCTAGGTGACGCAGTCAATTTGGCTGTCGCCGTCCATCACTTGCTCCACCGGCCTGTCAGGCATCGCCGGGGGCAAACCTCAACCGTTTCCGCAAAACCGGAGAACACCGAATGACTGTAGTTGCATGGAAGTCCATCGGCGCCGCATCGCTTTACTGGTGCCTCGCAAGTGGGGCGGCCGCCTCGGCCGCGACCGTCTCTAACGTAACTGTTGCATTTTTGATGCCCGACCAAAGCTCGACCCGTTATGAGGAACATGACCATCCTGGCTTCGTGGCCGAAATGCGGAAGCTTTGCCCAACCTGCAAGGTTCTTTATCAAAACGCCGATGCCGATGCGTCCCGCCAACAGCAGCAGTTCAACTCGGTCATCTCGCAAGGCGCAAAGGCGATCGTTATCGATCCGGTGGACTCCGCCGCCGCGGCATCGTTGGTCAAGCAGGCGCAAAGCCAGGGGATCAAGGTGATCGCCTATGACCGGCCGATCCCATCGACCCCCGCCGACTACTACGTTTCGTTCAACAATGAGCAAATCGGCAAGTCGATCGCACAGTCGCTAGTGGAACACCTCAAGGCGAGCCATATCTCAGGCAGCGATACCGGTGTGTTGGAGATCAACGGCTCCCCGACCGACGCCGCGGCCGGGTTGATCAAGAAAGGCATTCACGAAGGCCTCGAAGGCAGCGGCTACCAAACCCTCGCCGAGTATGACACCCCCGGTTGGGTGCCGTCGAAGGCACAAGAATGGGCCAGCGGCCAAATCTCCCGTTTCAACAAGAAGATCGTCGGTGTCGTCGCGGCCAATGACGGCACCGCGGGTGGCGCCATCGCGGCCTTCAAGGCAGCTGGCGTGGACCCCGTTCCGCCGGTCACCGGCAACGACGCCACGATAGCCGGCCTGCAGCTTATTATCGCCGGCGACCAGTACAACACTATTTCTAAGCCGAGCGAGGTTGTGGCCGCGGCGGCGGCAAACGTTGTGTTCGAACTACTGTCGGGCCAGACACCCAAGGCCGACACGACGCTGTTCAACACTCCGACGCAACTTTTCACACCGGCCCTGGTTACCAGGAACAACCTTAAAGCCGAGATCGTGGACAAAACCGTTGCCGGCAAGCCGATCGAACCAGCCGCCGTTCTCTGTACCGGCCGTTATGAAGCCGGATGCAAGGCAATCGGTATCGCCCCCTGAACCTTGACTTGAATGCGGCCGGCCGTTCCCCATAACCGGTGGACGGCCGGCCAATGCCTGGATGCGACACAACGTTACCCGAGGAAAGTACCGTACGCATGACAAACACCCGGCAGGATGGGTCCCCGATAGCCGAAACGGTGCTCAGTCTGCGCGGCATCTCCAAGAATTTCGGGGCGATCTCGGCGTTGACCGGCATCGATCTGGACATTGGGGCGGGGGAGGTCGTGGCGCTGGTCGGCGATAACGGCGCCGGAAAGTCCACATTGGTGAAAATCCTTGCCGGCGTACACCGGCCCAGCGCCGGCACGATCGCCTTTCGCGGCAAGGACGTTACCCTTTCAGACCCGAGTGCCGCCCTGGCACTCGGTATCGCCACCGTATTTCAAGATCTGGCACTCTGCGACAACCTCGATGTGGTCGCTAATATTTTCCTCGGCAAGGAACTCCAGCCACTGCGCCTGGATGAGGTGTCGATGGAACTGCGAGCCTGGAAACTGCTGAACGAACTGTCGGCCCGCATACCGAGCGTGCGCGTCGCGGTTGCATCGCTTTCCGGTGGCCAGCGCCAAACCGTCGCCATCGCACGCTCGCTGCTGCTCGAACCCCGCCTTATCCTGCTGGATGAGCCGACCGCGGCCCTTGGCGTGGCACAGACCGCCGAAGTGCTGGACCTGATCGAGCGAGTCCGGGACCGCGGGCTGGGCGTGATTATGATCAGCCACAACATGGCCGATGTCCGCGCTGTCGCAGACCGAATCGTCGTTCTGCGGCTTGGGCGAAACAACGGCGTGTTCCATGCGGACGCATCGGACCACGATCTGATTGCCGCCATTACCGGCGCATCGGACAATTCGGTTTCCCGCCGATCCGGCCGGCGCCAGGCCGGACAAACGCTCTCGTGAGGACCAGGCGCATGACAACCGGCGACACAGGCGCCCCACTTCTCGATCGCGGCGACGAACGGGTTAAACAGCAAGACAGTGTCGGCGGCTCGATCCGCGCCTTCCTCGGCCGGGTGCGAACGGGCGATCTGGGATCGTTGCCCGTGGTCGTCGGACTGGCAATGATCTGGACGGTCTTTCAAAGCCTCAACCCGGTCTTCCTGGCGACCAACAACCTCGTTAATCTGCTGTTCGATTGCTCCACCGTGGGCGTCATCTCGCTGGGCATCGTTTGCATCCTGATGGTGGGAGAAATCGATCTCTCGGTCGGTTCGGTCAGCGGGTTTGCCTCAGCGATGGTCGGCGTGCTGTGGGTCAACCTCGGATGGCCGGTTTGGCTTGCGATCCCCGCGGCGATGGCGGTTGGCGCGGCGATTGGATTACTATATGCGCTGCTGCTCAATCGGCTGGGCATGCCAAGCTTCGTGTCTACCCTTGCGGGCCTGCTTGCGGTCCTAGGGATGCAGCTCTACATCCTCGGCGCCAGCGGGTCGATCAACCTGCCTTATGGTTCGGACATGGTGAATTTCGGCCAGTCCCTGTTTATACCCCACATCCTTGCATACGTTTTCGCGGCTCTCGCGGGAGCCGCGATGTTCGCCGCGGGCGTTCGCACCGCCGCCCGCAGACGGCAGGCCGGCCTATCGGCGCAATCGATGAAAAGCCTGCTCCTCCGGACGGGCGCCTTGACGCTGCTGCTCGAAGCGATTGTGTCCTACTTAAATCAAGACCGGGGAATCCCCTGGATGTTCGGCTTCTTCGTCGGCCTGACGGTCGCGATGAACTACGCGCTGACGCGGACACAATGGGGCCGGTCGATGACCGCCATCGGTGGGAACCGCGAAGCGGCCCGGCGCGCCGGCATCGATGTCAACCTGATCTACACGAGTGCTTTTGTCGCCTGTTCGGTCCTCGCCGCGATCGGGGGCGTGCTGTCGTCCGCCCGTCTTGCATCCGCCAGCCAGCAAGCCGGTACCGGGGACGTTAACCTGAACGCGATCGCCGCCGCGGTGATCGGCGGCACCAGCCTGTTCGGCGGCCGGGGCAGTGCCTATTCCGCATTGCTGGGCATCATCGTCATCCAGTCGATCGCCAGCGGACTGACACTGCTCGATCTGTCGTCGTCGTTGCGGTACATGATCACGGGCGCCGTACTGGCTATCGCGGTGATTGTCGATTCGCTGGCGCGCAGATCGCGGGTGTCCCACGGCCGGGCCTGAACGGCCTCGCGAACGCTGACAGGCTGAAAGGCTGCAATGGCATACTTCATCGGCGTGGACATCGGGACCTTCGAATCGAAGGGGGTTATGACCGACGCACGGGGAACGATTATCGCCCGGGCGACACGTCCGCATGAGATGATCGTGCCTCGGCCCGGGTGGGCGGAACATCGTCCGGAGCAGGATTGGTGGGGCGATTTCACTGTCATCGCCCGATCGCTTTTGGTGACGAGCGGGGTGGCCGCTGAAGATATACAGGCGGTTGCGGCCAGTGCCATCGGACCCTGCATGCTGCCGCTGGACGCGGACGGCACTCCATTGATGAACGGCGTGCTTTACGGTGTCGATACCCGTGCGGTGGCCGAAATCGCGGCCCTAACCGAAAAAATCGGCTCAGAAACGCTGCTGGCGCGTTGCAACAGCAGCCTGACCAGCCAGTCGGTGGGCCCGAAAATCCTGTGGCTGAAAAACCGGCGGCCGGACCTGTATGCCAAGGCCCGGATGTTCACCTCGGCCGCCCCTTATATCACCTTCCGCCTGACCGGCGTTCACGCGATGGACCATTTTACCGCGGCCGGTTTCACTCCGCTCTACGATCCGGCCAAACAGGCTTGGAGCGATGAATTCGCCCGTGGCATCTTGGACCCGGGCTGTTTGCCAAGACTGCTCTGGAGCAGCGAGATCGCCGGTCGTGTCACGCAGGCCGCGGCGGCGGAAACAGGTCTCGCTGTGGGAACGCCGGTTGTGTGCGGCACAATCGATGCCGCCGCCGAAGCGCTCAGCGTCGGTGTGGCTGGCGCGGGCGACATGATGGTGATGTACGGATCGACGATCTTCATCATTCAGATCACCGCGGAACAAGTGCGCGACCCTCGTCTTTGGTACGCGCCCTGGTTGTTCGAGGGGCTGCACACCAGCCAGGCGGGCTTGGCGACCAGCGGGACGCTAACCCGCTGGTTTGCCAGCGAGATCTACCGCGACCTGCCGGCCGGCACGGTGCTGGGCGCGATGGCGGAGGACGCGGCCCGGTCACCGCTGGGTGCCAAGGGGTTGATCGTGCTCCCTTATTTTTCCGGGGAACGGACGCCCATCCACGATCCGCAAGCCAAGGGGGTGTTTTTCGGGCTAGATCTGACGCATTCGCGCGCGGATCTGTACCGCGGGGCGCTGGAGGGCATCGGTTACGCGGTACGGCACATCGTGGAAACCTTCGAGGCAGCCGGACATCCGCCAACGCGCCTGGTCGCGGTGGGCGGCGGCACCAAAAACCCGGTCTGGCTCGGGGCCGTATCGGACATCGCCGGACGGCCGCAGGTGCTGCGCCAGGAAACCACCGGTGCCAGCCTGGGCGACGCTTTCCTTGCGGCACTGGCGACCGGTCACGCCCAGCGCACCGATATCGAGCAATGGAACAAGGCCGCCAACCCACGGGAACCTCAAGGCGAGCCGGTCAAGTCCCTATACGACCGCCAGTATGCGATCTACCGTGCCCTGTACGACCGGAACCGCGACCTGATGGCAACCCTGTCCGGCTTTCAGGATCATAGCAGCGAGAAAACCGGATGACCCGCACATATCCGGGGCATCCGCCCTTGCCGCCACCGACGAAGCTTCCGCCGGGGGTAAAACCATATCGAACCGGCATCGGAAAACAAGTGGCATGGAGCGCACCGGCCGGGCAGGTTTTTTCGCAATCGCCGACGGAGCGTATTTGCCCGGAGACAGACCGGCTGGACAACCGATGCAGTACCGGCTCCCGATCCGCGCCTGGCACACCTCCATCCGGATCGCCACCGGCCGCTTGGCCCGCGAGAGACGATGTGCGCCCTCCCGACCTCGAACTCGTCCAGGTGCGCCAAAACGAATCGTTCAAAGTCTGGTCTCACGGCTATCCGTATCGTACGGTTCGCTGGCATTTTCATCCGGAATACGAACTGCATTTGGTGACCGCAACCAGCGGGTCTTTCCTGGTAGGCGATTACGTCGGCAGTTTCGAGCCGAACAATCTTGTAATGACCGGGCCGAACCTTCCGCATAACTGGATCAGCAACGTGGCACCCAACGAAGCGGTGCCGGAGCGTTGTCTGGTACTTCAGTTTACCGGCGATTTCATCCGGGGCTGCGTGGCCTTGTTTCCCGAACTCGGATTCGTTGCGGCGCTTTTAGAGGAGGCTAAGCACGGTATCGGCTTTCCGGCGGCAACGGCATGCGACGTCAAGCCGCTGCTGACCGGGTTGATTGCCGCCACCGGCGCGCGCCGGATCGAACTGTTTGTCGCGCTGCTCAATCTCCTGGGCCAATGCCAGGGCCGCGTGCCGCTTGCGAGCGGCGAATTTCACGCCGAACCCATGAAGTATATGTCGGGCGCCATGAACCACGTTCTGGTGCATATCCACAAAAACTTCGCGTCGGCTTTGAACGAGAGCGATCTGGCGAAGCTGAGCGGCCTTAGCACCAGCGCTTTTTCACGCCGTTTCCGCAAGCATACAGGAATGAATTTCGTCCGGTATATAAATCGTATTCGTATCGATTTGGCATGCGAGCTTCTCATGCAAAAAAAGCTGTCCGTGACTGAAATCTGCTATGAAACCGGATTCAACAACATATCGAATTTCAATCGCCAGTTTCTTTTACTGAAGAAGGTACCGCCGTCGAAATTCCGCGGCATTCATGCGGTAAACGCAGCCTTCGCCGAGGCCGCGGCCTGACGGTGCAATCAAAGGCCACCCACCGGAAGCGGACAGGCCCGCCGCGGACGCGGCGATATGAAAACACCAGGGCGGGCACGGCATCCTACAGCGTAAACGACGACAAAGGAGATCCCGTGTATGACGAACGGAAACAACCGGCGGATGACAGCGATCGTCTGCCATGGCCCCGAAGACTACCGCGTGGAACAGGTGGAACGCCCAAGTCCCGGTCCAGGGGAACTCGTTATCAAAATTCACGCATGCGGGATCTGCGCCAGCGACTGCAAGTGTTGGTCCGGGGCAAAAACTTTTTGGGGCGATAACCCCTGGGTGAAAGCCCCTGTCATCCCCGGTCACGAATTTTTCGGCGTCGTCGATGAAGTCGGGGCAGGAACACTCGGCCATAGTGGCAAGTTCGCGGCCGGGGATCGCGTCATAGCCGAACAGATCGTGCCATGCTGGGATTGCCGTTATTGCCAAACCGGCAAATACTGGATGTGCGAGGTTCATAACATCTACGGCTTCCAGCGTCAGGTCGCCGACGGCGGCATGGCCGATTACATGCGTTTGTCCACCAACGCCATTGTGCATAAGATTCCCGATTCGATCTCGCTCGCGGATGCCGCCATCATCGAACCGCTCTCCTGTGCGATACACACCGTGAACCGGGGGGATATTCAGCTCGATGACGTGGTCGTCATCGCCGGTGCCGGGCCGCTCGGGCTGATGATGACCCAAGTGGCCCGCTTGAAAACGCCGGGTAAACTGATTGTCGTGGATCCCGTCGAGGAACGGCGTACACTCGCAATGCGCTTCGGCGCCGATACGGCGATCGACCCAACGCGGCAGGACGCGCCCGCCGTCGTCCGGTCCTTGACCGGCGGGTACGGATGCGATGTTTATATCGAAACCACGGGCGCCCCGATCGGCGTGACCCAGGGCCTCGACATGATTCGCAAGCTGGGCCGGTTTGTCGAATTCTCGGTGTTCGGCAAGGAAACCTCGGTCGATTGGACGATTGTCGGCGACCGCAAGGAACTCGATATTCGTGGCTCCCATCTCGGTCCCTACTGCTACCCGGTGGCCATTGACCTGCTACGGCGCGGACTGGTGACCTCAACTGGAATTGTAACCCATCATTACGCCCTTACCGACTGGAATGACGCCATCGCAATGGCCAATTCGCCAGATTCGATCAAGGTTCTGCTTCAGCCGGCGCCCTAACGGCACCATCAAGTTGGCGACCGGCCGGGTCCTACCGGGGCAAACCGCTCGCTGTGCAAAACACGGACTGCGCGGCCTGCCCGTTTATGGTGAAATCGAGCCTCCAAGCGGTGTCGAGCGTCGCGAAGGTGGGTGTCTTGTGTGCGGACAAGACGGCGGCCGTAACGTTCGGCGATCGCCGTCTTATACCAACCCGCTTAGGGGCCGGCCCATGAAGGATGGATCAACGCGGCTTGGTATAAGTTTTTTTGGCGCGCTGCTGGCCGCGGGCGTCATAGTCGCGCGCGTGAACCGGCACCGCGATCCCACACAGCGCACGCCGGCAACGCTCTGGACCAGCGCCGCCCAGCGGCCGGCAGACTATGCCCTTTCCTTGCTCGGCTTCGGCCTGCCGGTGGTCTGGCGGGTGTCGCTCCTGGTGGTGGCACCCAGCGTGGCTGGCGGCATCGACATGGGCTGGACCAGAGGACCAGGATGACCGGGGCGCCCGCCGGGTGGTCCCCCCGCCAGGGAGGAGCGGTCTACTGCTACCCAGCATGCTGACCGGTTCGCCCTTGCCCCGCTTCCTCGCCCTATACGGGGCACTGTTCGCGGCCTTCGGCGTGGCGTCGCCGTTCCTGCCGGGGCTGCTGCAACAGGATGGCCTTGGACCGGGCGCCATCGGCATCGTGCTGGCGGGCGGCACGGGCATCAGGCTGCTGACAGGTCCGCTTGGCGGGCGGCTGGCGGATCGAACCGGCTTGCCGGCCGCTGTGCTCGGCGGCTTCACCGCCACGTCCGCCCTCATCGCGCTTGGATACGTCCCGGCCAGAGGGCTTCCCCTGCTACTTTTGGTGAGCATAGCGCATGCCGCTGTGCTGGCGCCATTGACGCCCATTGCCGACGCGCTTGTGCTCGGATCGGCGGAGAACAAACCGGGGTTCAGGTATGGCACGGTGCGCGCGGCCGGCTCCGCGGCGTTTATTGTTGGCACGCTTGCCTCCGGCCAGTTTGTGGAGCGCGCCGGGCTCGGCGCGATTATCTGGCTCAATGCCGGGCTGCTTGCTGCCGCGGCGTGCTTCGCCTGGTTCGTCCCGAACCGCGTGGCGGGCATCCGGACCGCCGAGGAAACTTCGGCCGCCTCCGGCTCCTTCATGGCGCTCCTTCGCATCCCGGCGTTCCGCCGGCTCATGATCGTCGCCGCACTGGTCGGCGGCAGCCACGCCCTGCATGACGGGTTCGAGGTGATCCGCTGGCGCACGGCCGGCATGTCGGCGGGTCAGGCCAGCGTGCTATGGGCCGTGTCCGTCGCGGCCGAGGTCGTGGTGTTCTTGTTTCTCGGGCGCCGGATACTGAAGCGCCTTGGCCCTGGCCGGGCCATGACCCTGGCGGCGCTGGCCGGCATAGTCCGTTGGGGCACCGCGGCCCAGACGGCGTGGTTCCCGGTCATGGCGCTGGTCGAGCCGCTGCATGGGCTGACCTTCGCCCTGCTGCACCTGGCTTGCATGGACATGATCGGCCGCGTGGTACCCGCGCGCCTGGCAGCCACGGCGCAGGCGTTCTACGCGACCATAGCCATGGGAGCGACCTCGGCGCTGGTGACGCTGGGGGCAGGCCCGCTGTACGGGCATTTCGGGGCCGCCGCTTTCTGGGCGATGGCGGCGATGTGCGCGGCAGCACTCCCGGTCACATGGGGCATCCACCTGCAGGGGGTGCAAGCGGATCTGCGACGAACAGGACCGGTAGCCAGGGCGGGAAATTGCCATCAAGCGGAATGACAATGAGCCCAGCACCGGCAAACGCAGAGTCCAGCCCACGGCAACGAAATGGGCCTGGACTGGAAGGGGGCCGGGTGTCCGGAGCCGATACTCTGAGTACTCTGGTGCGGCTGCTCGCCAGACAAGCTGCGCGCGAGCATGTCCGGCATCGTGGCCTTGG
>JAJZFA010000036.1 GCA_021805565.1 Pseudomonadota bacterium | reverse complement strand
CCTGGCTCTACATCGCCAGCGTCAAGCTGATGTCGCGGCGGCTCGCCCGGGCGTGAGGCGACGAAATGGTGCAAACTTCGAGCTTTTCAGCGCCAGCACATTGCAGGACCGATTCGAGTCAGACTCTAAGGCGACGCTGGCAAATAAGTGCGTCAGCACGCCAGCAAAGTTGCCGTGCAAAACATGAACTTAGGGATTGCTCAACAATAATCGCTACAAGCGGCAGCGCCGAGCAATCCCTAAGCCAGACGAGCCGGAACCAAGGAGGCAAAGCCGTTCTCTCGGCCGTGCGGGCAAATTTGGATGATCCGCCGATTCACATCCGCCCGGTTGTTCCCGCATCAGCGGGTGAAAAGCATAGGAACCCTGTAGGTTCAGGCCATTACGGTGTACTAAGCCTCGCACCACGCCGGGTGAATCGCAACGAATTTTTTGCGCGGAAAGCGTCAAGAGTCAGGCGATAAGAGACTAAAATACGGTGGCACTTCCACTACGCCGGGCCTTCGATTACAGCAAGCGGACGAAACGATGGAATCCGAATGACCAAGACAAGACGCCTGTTCGGCACGGATGGCATCAGGGGCAAAGCCAATACCGAACCCATGACGGCGGGAATCGCCCTGCGTCTGGGTCAGGCCGCGGGGCTGCTGTTCACGCGCGGCAATCACCGGCATCGCGTGGTGATCGGCAAGGACACCAGATTGTCGGGTTACATGATCGAACCCGCGCTGACGGCCGGTTTTGTTGGCGCCGGCATGGACGTCACGCTGCTGGGACCGTTGCCGACGCCGGCCGTTGCGATGCTGACCCGATCCCTGCGGGCCGATCTGGGGGTGATGATCTCGGCGTCGCACAATGCATACGAAGACAACGGCATCAAGCTGTTCGGCCCGGACGGGACAAAACTGTCGGATTCGGTGGAACTGGAGATCGAGGCGCTGATGGACAGCGCGTTCGCCGGCCGGCTCGCCGAATCCCATTTGTTGGGGCGGGCGTCCCGGCTGGACGATGCGGCGGGGCGGTATATCGAGGCGGCGAAGGCCAGTTTTCCGCGCGGGTCGCGGCTGGACGGGCTGCGGATCGTGGTCGATTGCGCCAACGGGGCGGGCTACAAGGTCGCGCCCGCCGTGTTGTGGGAACTCGGGGCGACAGTCATTCCCGTTGGGGTGGCGCCCGACGGTTTCAACATCAACAAAGGCTGCGGATCGACGGTACCGGCCTATCTGTGCGCCCAGGTGGCCGAACATGGCGCGCATCTGGGCATCGCGCTGGATGGCGACGCCGACCGGGTGATTATCGCCGACGAAACCGGCGAGGTGGTCGATGGCGATCAGATCCTGGCGCTGATCGCCGGATCCTGGCACCGCAACGGGGCGTTGAACGGGGGCGGTATCGTCGCCACGGTGATGTCCAACCTGGGACTGGAACGACATCTGGCCGGGCTGGGCCTGACGCTGCACCGCACGCAGGTCGGCGATCGCTATGTCGCGGAGCATATGCGGGCCTCGGGGATCAATGTGGGCGGGGAACAATCGGGGCACCTGATCCTGTCGGACTTCGCCACCACCGGGGATGGCCTGCTGGCCGCGCTTCAGGTGCTGGCGGTGCTGGTGCAGCAGGACCGTCCGGCGTCGGAGGTTTTGCAGGTGTTCCAACGCCTGCCGCAGCGATTGAAGAACGTCCGGTTCGCCGGTGTCTCGCCGCTGCGGCAGGATCGCGTCCAGGCGGCGATCCGAACGGCGGAGGCGCGCCTGGCCGGCACCGGCCGGGTGCTGATCCGGGAAAGCGGTACCGAACCGCTGGTGCGGGTGATGGCCGAAGGCGAGGACAGTGCGCTTGTCGCCGACGTCGTCGATTCGTTGTGTGCGCTGATCGCCGATGTCGCGCGGGTGACCGAGGGCGCGTTGTGATCCACGGGCGGGTGCTGGCCATCGCGGGATCGGATTCCGGCGGCGGGGCTGGCATTCAGGCCGATATCAAAACAATCGGGGCGCTGGGCGCCTATGCCGCGACGGCGATCACGGCGCTGACGGTGCAGAACACGCTGGGCGTGCATGCGGCGATGGCGGTGCCTCCGGACTTCGTTCGCCGCCAGATCGAGGCGGTCATGACCGACATCGGCGCCGACGCGATCAAAATCGGCATGCTGGGCGACAGCGCCACGATCGAGGCGGTGTGCGATGCCCTGACGGCGTATGCGCCCGGTGTCCCGGTGGTGCTGGACCCGGTGATGGTGGCCAAGGGCGGCCAATCCTTGCTGGCGGCACAGGCGGTGGACACAATGCGGCGGCACTTGCTGCCCCGTTCGGCCGTGATAACACCCAACCTGCCGGAAGCCGAAGCGCTGACCGGGCTGACCATTCGCACCGAAGCCGGCATGCGGGTCGCGGCGGCGGCGATCCTGGCGATGGGCGTGCCGGCGGTGCTGCTGAAAGGCGGCCACCTGAACTCCGATACGGTGACCGATCTGCTGGCGACGGCAGCGGGGATCGAGGCGTTTTCGGCGCCCCGGATTCAGACCCGGCATACGCATGGAACGGGATGCACGACGGCCTCGGCCATCGCGGCCGGGCTGGCACAGGGCATGACGCTACGCGATGCGGTGGTGCGGGCACGCCGGTATGTGCGGGCGGCGATTGCCTCGGCGCCGGGTTTCGGGCGCGGCCATGGGCCGCTGGATCACACCGTCACGGCCGATCCGGGGCGGTTGCGGGATTAGCGCCGCGCCGGCGATACGCGCCGAACACGGTCTATGGGCTTCTGCTCCGCCGGGGCGGCGGGGTTTCGGTCAGCATCGCGGCCATTCTATCCGCCAGTTGTCCGGTCGCCACACTCATGGCCGCGACCAGCGACCGGGTCGTTGCATCCGTCGGCCGCACGGCGACCGTGAAACTGTCGGCCACCGCCTGCCGGCCATCGACCGCGATTTGCGCGGCCAGACGCAGGGCGCCGTCGCGATCGAGATCGAAGCGTTGCAGGTCGGTTTCCACCGTCGCGTCCGGCGGCGTGGAAATGGCGCCGTTGTCGGCATAAACCGAACTTCCTGTCAGCCGCTGAGCCAGGTCCTGCGCCAGAATACGGCCGATCATCGCGCCGACCGGTTCCCCCCACCAGTCGTTGGACAGCACGTCCATGCGATAGCCCTCCGACGATCGCACGATCTGCGATCGTTCCAGATAATGCGGAACGCCGACAGTGCGGAGCTGGATCGCGCGCGGCGCGCCGGTCCGGACGGAGCCGGGAACCGGTGCCAGCACGTAGAGCACCGGGTCCGGCGACGCGCAGGCAGCGGGCAGGGCCGCCAGCATCAGCAGTGCGGATCGCCTGGACAGCGTCATTGGACCCCCTGGTCGGTACGGCCGCGGATCAATGCCTCCGGATGCCGGGACAACAGATCGGCCAGCACCCGGATCGACCGGGCGGCGTCGGTCAACTGCATCGTCAGCCGTGCGATATCGCGGCTGAAATGAGAATCGCCGCCATAGCCGGTTTGTAGCGACGCGATCAGCTTATCGGTGCGTTGAACCGACGATTCAAGTCCGCTGGCAATGACGGGCAGGCGCTGCATCGTGGGCACGATGCCCTGGTTGAGCGTTTTGATCAGGGTTTCCGCACTGGCGATCGTCGATTTCAGCGCGGCGACAGAAGCAGTGACATCCTTGTCGTTCACCAGTGCATCCACGCCGGCCAGGGTCTGGTCGAGGTTTTTGCCGATGGAATCGAAGGGAATGCTGTTCAGCCGATTGATCAGATTGTTGGCGGCCGTGGCGATATCGTCCGAACCGCCGCCCAAAACCGGAATGACATACGCATCGCCGACCTTTTCGAGTTCGCCAGGGCCGGCGTCCTTGTAAAGATCGAGCGCCAGTTGCTTCTGGCCCGTCAGCAGGTTGCTGCTTTCCAGCTTCACCCGCAGGCCGCGATGCACCAGATCGCGCATCCTGGCGTCCAGATCTCCGTCCCTCGGCAGATCCAGTTGCGCGATGCGTTCCGGTTCGAACACGAATTCCACCGGCACGACGACGCGATCCAACTTTGGGTCGTACACCAGCGAAACGCCCGTCACCTCGCCGATTTTCATCCCAAACGACGTCACCTTCGACCCGGACGTAAGGCCCGACACCGAACTCGTGAATCTGGCCATGAGCGGTATGGTGCGTTTGTAGGTAGAAGCGTCCGCCGCATCCTGATTTCTGTAAAGCGGGAATTGATGGTCGGTCGCGCTTTCAGGGCTTTGCGGCGATCCGCTGGAGGACGGTCCACTGGTGGACGGGCCGCTGGCAACCGGCCCGCTGGAAGACGGTCCACTGGGGGTTTCGAACGCGATGCCGCCCATGATCACCGTCCGCACCGACTCGATCTGTAGCTGCAGCCCCGCCGCACCGATCTGCACCGTTACCCCGGATGCATTCCAGAACCGGGAATCATCATGCACATAGCGATCGAAAGGCGCCCGGACGAACGCATGGACAACAATATTTTCCGCCATCTGGCCGACGTCCCAGCCCAGGATTTCGCCCACGTCCAGGTCGCGAAACAGGATTGGCGAACCAAGATTCAACGATCCGATCCGGTCCGCCTTGAGCAGGAATGTGCGCCCGGGGACGTCCGATTGCAGCACCGGCGGCGTCTCCAGGCCTACGAAATCGCGGCGTGGCTCGCCGCCGCTGTTGTCGGGCAGCACGTCGATGTACGAACCGGAGACCAGTGTTTGCAGGCCGCTGATCGCGCCGGCGAAGAACCGGGGTCGCACCACCCAGAACTTCGTCTTATCGTTCAGCAGCGGCTCTGCGTCGCGGTTCATCCGCACCGTCACCGTCACGCGTTTAAGGTCCGGGCTCAGCCGCACTTTCTGCACGACGCCCATATCCACGTCCTTGTGCTTGACGTGCGACACCGTCGCTTCCAGGCCCTCGGCCGTCTCGAAGGAAATGGTGATCAACGGCCCGCGGCGGGAGACGGTGGACCAGGCGAGCCAGCCGCCGACGATGACCGTAACCACCGGAATGGCCCAGATCAGCGGCAGCCGACGCCGGCGATCGACGGGCGACCGGACGACGGCGGACGGGGGCTGACCGCTCATGCCAACACCGCCGCGGCTTTTCGCGGCTTGCCACGGGCGTTGTCCCACATCAGGCGCGGATCGAAGCTGTGGGCGGACATCATGGTCAGGATCACGACGCCGGCGAAGGCGATCGCGCCGGGGCCGGGATAGATGCTGGCGACCTTCCCGAACCGCACCAGCGCGACCAGGATCGATTCCATGAAGATATCGATCATCGACCACCGGCCGATGGCATCGACGATCCGGTACAGCGTCGTACGGTCATGCAGCGCCCATCCCGTTCCCATTTGCGTGGAGATCAGCAGCACACTCAGTCCGATCAGTTTCAGGACGGGCACCACCACGCTGGCGAAGAACACCAGCGCCGCCAGCGGCCACATGCCGGCGTCGAGCAATTCCCGCACACCGCCAAGGATGGTGCTTGGGTCGCCCGACCCGAACTGGACCACGGTCAGCACGGGATAAATATTCGCTGGAACATACAGCACCAACGCCGCCAGCGACAACGCCCACGCTCGGGCGATGGCGTCCGGTTTGCGGACCCGCAGACGGAACCCGCAGCGGGAACACCGAGCGTCCGGAACCGTTCGGCTGACGAGGCCGCATGTGTCGCAACCGATGCGCCGCCGGCTGACATTTGCCGCGGGGCCGCTGGGACCGGACGGTCCGGTGTCCAGGGTACGACGACGGCGACGATTTTCCGGGTCCATCGCTTCCCATACCGCCTGATCGTCCAGCGTAAAGTCGGCCAGGACCATAACGACCATCAGCCCGCCCAGCGCATAAATGGCCGGTCCCACTTCGACCGCCGCCATCCCGCTCAGCCGGACATAGGCAACGAACAGGCCCAGCAGATAGATTTCCACCATCGACCAGGGACGCAGATACTCCACCCCGGCATAGACCGAACGCAGCCAGGCCGGGCGCTGGTCCAGCGACAGCGCGGTCAGCACGGTCAGCATGCACAGGATTCGGGCGAGCGGCACGACGACGGTGGTGGCCAGGACGACCAGCGCAATCTCCCACACGCCGTATTGTTCCAGTTCCAGCGGGCCGGCGATCAGGTCCGCGACCCGCCGCTGGCCGGCGGCGGAGACAGACATCAGGGTCAATGACGTGCCCAACGCGAACAGGATCAGCGCGCTGACGTTCAGGGCCAGCGGCAGCAGCAGCGGATCGCGGCGCGTCTGGCGCAGCACGGCATCGCAGCGTTCGCACACCGCGCGGGCGCCGGGAAGAAGCGCCGGTATGATCTGCATCTGTCCGCAATCGCGGCACTCATGCAGGCGCGGCGCCGTAACGACAGCAGGCGCGCCCATTAAATGCCAGGCCGGCGATGGAGCGGTGCAACCATGCACCGGACATAGCACGCGAACGCCGATGAAACAGAGGCAGCGTTCTTAATCCACGGTGAAATGTGAATCGCCGTCTTCGCCTGGGGGCGCGAGGCTTCCACTCCCTGGATTATTCTGCCAGAAAACGGTGGCATAACGGGAGAGCGAACGAATGACCAGGCTGACAGACCACAATTCCGCCGGCCGTGGGCCGCGTAAGCTGGCAGGATCGGCGGCGGCTGCATTGCTGCTGACGGCTCTGGCCAGCAGTGCCGCGCCCGCGGTGGCCGCCGAGGAGACTCCCGGCGTGACGGCAACCGAGATCAAAATCGGCAACACCGACGCCTATAGCGGCCCCGCTTCGGCGTACGGCGTGATCGCCAAGACCGAGTCGGCCTTCTTCAAAATGGTCAACGACCAGGGCGGCGTGGCCGGTCACAAGATCAATTTCATTTCGTACGACGATGCCTACAGCCCGCCGAAAACGGTCGAGGAGGTTCGCCGCCTGATCGAGGAAGACCAGGTCGATTTCCTGTTCCAGCCGCTGGGCACGCCGACCAATACCGCGATCGAACGCTATACGAACATGAAGAAGGTGCCGAACCTTTTCATCTCGACCGGCGCGGATAAATGGGGCGATTACAAGCACTTCCCGTGGACCATGGGGTATCAGCCCAGCTACCGGACGGAAGCGCAAATCTATACCAAATACATGCTGGCACAGATACCCAACGCAAAGCTGGCGATCCTGTATCAGAACGACGATTTCGGGAAGGATTACCCGGCCGGCGTGAAAGACGTGCTGGGCGATAAATACGGCAGCGTTGTCGTCAAGGAAGCCACGTACGAGACATCGGACGCCACCATCGACAGCCAGATTACGGCATTGCAGGCGTCGGGGGCCGACGTGCTGCTGGTGGGCGCGACGCCGAAATTCGCCGCCCAGGCGATCAAGAAGGTGCATGATCTGGGATGGCACCCGGCTTTCTTTCTGACGAATGTGTCCATCTCGGTCGGTTCGGTGATGAAGCCGGCGGGCGCGGAAAACGGCGTCGGGATTATCACCAGCGGCTATATGAAAGACCCGACCGATCCGGCGTTCAAGGACGATACCGGAATGAACGAATGGCGCGCTTTCATGGCGAAATACATTCCGGGCGCCGATCTGACGGATGGGAACTATAGCTTTGCCTATGGCGTCAGCATGGTGATGTTGCAGGTGCTAAAGCAGTGCGAGGGCGATTTTTCGCGCGCGAACGTGATGAAGCAGGCGACAAATCTGCACGATGCGTACGATCCGGTCCTGCTGCCCGGAATCACGGTCAACACCAGCCCGACCAACTATCACCCGATCAAGGCCATGCAGTTGCAAAAATGGACCGGCACGACGTGGGAACGGTTCGGCAACGTGATCGAAGGGTCGGGATCGTAGTCCAGGCCTGACAGGCTGCTAATCGGCGGGGGATACATTGCCCCCGCCGTTTGGCTGCCCAACACGGCCGGGGGGCGGATTTAGGGATCGCGGACGCGAAGCACCGCGAGTTCGCGGCCCCTGCCGTATCCGGCTTCCGGTGGCGCCGAAATTCACCGGATCGAGCGAGGTCGGTCGTCCTGGAATTTTGGTTCGAACCGGGGACGACCCGCCCGTCGGTCGTGGATTGGTTCGAATGTCCGCACAACGTGGCGACCGAATTATCGGGCAATCCGGCCAGATGCGGCAAGCATAGGCCACACGGCGGGCTTCTGCCCGTGTCGGCTTTCGCCAGATCGCTACCACCCCTTGTCCCGCAGGGCCGGGCTGGCATAGAACCCGCGTAGTCAGTGTCGTCACCCCGAGGGATACAAATGGCCAGCCACGCCCCTGCCCGATACACCGGGCCCACCACCATCGAAGCCTTGACGGCCGACCGGCAAAGAATGTGGGGAAGCTTCACGTCGGCCACTACCGGCATGGTCGTCTTCCTGGTTGTGCTGCTGGTCGGGATGGCCTGGTTCTTGCTCTGACCGACCGGAGGGCGGTTCGGCCCGGCCGGCATCCGCGCCACACCGCCCTGTTCGGCGCCCAACGGAGAATCCCGCCCAATGCCTGTCCTGTCCGATCGCTGGATCCGCCAGATGGCGCGGGAACACGGCATGATCGAACCCTTCGTGGAAGCGCAGAAGCGCGACGGTGTCATCAGTTACGGCCTGTCCAGCTACGGCTACGACGCCCGCATCGCCGACGAGTTCAAAATCTTCACCAATATCGATTCCGCCGTGGTCGATCCCAAAGCGTTTTCCCCGGCCAGCTTCGTGGACCGCAAGACCGACGTCTGCATCATTCCGCCGAACAGCTTCGCGCTGGGCCACACGGTCGAATATTTCCGTATTCCGCGCGACGTGCTGGTGATTTGCCTGGGCAAATCCACCTACGCCCGCTGCGGCATTATCGTGAACGTCACCCCGCTGGAGCCGGAATGGCAGGGGCAGG
Organism: Pseudomonadota bacterium; assembly: GCA_021805565.1. Classification (GTDB taxonomy): domain Bacteria; phylum Pseudomonadota; class Alphaproteobacteria; order Acetobacterales; family Acetobacteraceae; genus Rhodopila. Next base: position 97,373 of record JAJZFA010000036.1, on the reverse strand, counting down.
TGACGATCGAAATCAGCAATACCACGCCGCTGCCGGCGAAAATCCACGCCCATGAAGGGATTTGCCAGTTTCTGTTCCTGCGCGGAAACGAACCGTGCGAAACCAGCTATGCCGACAAGGCTGGCAAATATATGGGGCAGCGCGGCACCGCACTGCCGAGGATGTAAATGGACCGTATTCGTATTCGCGGCGGCCGCCCGCTGTCCGGCGAGATCAAGGTCGGCGGCGCGAAAAACGCCGCCCTGCCGCTGATGGTCGCCGGCCTGCTGACCGACGAACGGCTGGTGCTGTCCAACGTGCCGCAACTGGCCGATATCCAGACCATGAGCCTGCTGCTGGCGCAGCACGGCATCGCGGTGGAGCGCGTGACCAATGACGGCCGCACCCTGTCCCTGGGCGGCCCGATCACCAACACCGAGGCACCCTACGATATTGTGCGCAAAATGCGCGCGTCGTTCCTGGTGCTGGGACCGCTGCTGGCCCGCGTTGGCGAGGCCAGGGTATCGCTGCCCGGCGGCTGCGCCATCGGCGCCCGCCCGATCGACCTGCACCTGAAGGGCCTGGAGCAGTTGGGTGCGCGAATCGTACTGGAAGGCGGCTATATCGATGCTCGGATCGACGGCCGCCTGAAGGGCGCGGCCATCGTGTTCCCGTTCGTGTCGGTCGGCGCCACCGAAAACCTGCTGATGGCCGCCTCCCTGGCGGAAGGCCGCACGGTGCTGGCAAACGCCGCGCGCGAACCGGAAATCGGCGATCTGGCAGCCTGCCTGGTGGCCATGGGCGCGCGGATCGAAGGCATCGGCAGCGATAAGCTGACCATCGACGGCGTCGATACCCTGCACGGCGCCACACATGCCATCATCCCCGATCGCATTGAAACCGGCAGCTATGCCTGCGCCGCCGCGATCTCCGGCGGATCGGTGTTCCTGCGCGACGCAAGGCTGGAGCATCTGGGGGCGACGGTGCGGATCCTGCGGGAGGCCGGAGTCGATATCGCCGAAGAACCCGGCGGCCTGATGGTGAAGCGGCTGAATGGGTTGCACGGCGTCGATGCGATGACCGAACCATATCCCGGCTTCCCGACCGATATGCAGGCACAGTTCATGGCGCTGATGTCGGTGGCCGAGGGCGCGTCCATGGTGACCGAAACAATTTTCGAAAACCGGTTCATGCATGTGCCGGAACTCAACCGCATGGGCGCGCGTATCAATGTTCACGGTGCATCCGCCATCGTGCGCGGCGTGCCTGGCCTGTCGGGCGCGCCGGTGATGGCGACCGATCTGCGCGCATCCCTGTCGCTGATCCTGGCCGGGCTGGCGGCGCAGGGCGAAACGATGGTCAACCGGGTCTATCACCTGGACCGCGGCTATGAGGCGGTGGAGCAGAAACTGGCGGCGTGCGGCGTGGATATCGAGCGAATTCCGGCTTAAAGGACACACAGTCATGCGCATCGACGCGATCGCCATCGGCAAGAACCCGCCCGAGGACATCAACGTCATCGTCGAGGTCGCCATCGGCGGCGAGCCGATCAAATACGAACTGGACAAGGACGCCGGCACGCTGGTGGTGGACCGGTTTCTCTACACGCCGATGCGCTATCCGGGGAACTATGGCTTCGTGCCACATACGCTGTCCGATGACGGCGACCCGATCGACGTGCTGGTGGCGAACACCCGCCCCATCATCCCCGGCGCGGTGATCAACGTTCGCCCCGTCGGCGTGTTGAAGATGATGGACGAAAGCGGCGGCGATGAGAAAATCATCGCCGTGCCGTCGCCGAAACTGACCCAGCGCTACATGCACGTTCACAATTACACCGATCTGCCGGCCATCACGCTGGAGCAGATCCGGCATTTTTTCGAGCATTACAAGGATCTGGAACCCGGCAAGTGGGTGAAGGTGCAGGGCTGGGGCGACGCGGCCGAGGCAAAGGCCATGATCGTGGCTGCGATCGCCAGGGCGCGCGAGAAGGCGTAACCGGGCTTGTTCGACCGCACCGCGGGGATCGGCCGATCCCCGCGTTGACGCGGGGCCATCGGTGCGGGCATTAAAGCGCGGTGCGCGCCTGTAGCTCAATTGGTTAGAGCTGGCGGCTCATAACCGCTCGGTTGTAGGTTCGAGTCCTACCGGGCGCACCATGGGCTAACCGGAACCCGCTTCGGTATTTTCCGCGCTCTCCCGTACCCAAATCCGCCGGTCTGGACGCACGAAACGGTTCGACAGGCCGCGGGTTGGGGCCAACAAAAGCAAGCTCCGGCGCATTCCGATTGTTCGGCATCCATGACCGGTCGTCGCCCTTCGTCGCTACCGTCCGAACCGGCGTTCGACGGGGCGCTTGACCAAGTCCGCCCCGCGATCCCACTCTCCGCCGCAAGCGAACCACCGGAGGAACCAGCCATGACCAGCCACACCGGCAGCGAAGACAAACGCCTGCGTTCCCGGCGCTGGTTCGACGAACCGGGCGATCCGGCGATGACGGCGCTGTATCTCGAACGCTACATGAATTACGGCATCACGCCGGACGAATTGCGCGGCGGCAAGCCGATTATCGGCATCGCTCAGACCGGGTCCGACCTGTCGCCCTGCAACCGGCATCACATCGAACTCGCCAGCCGCATCCGCGACGGCATCCGCGATGCGGGCGGGGTGCCGCTGGAATTTCCCTGCCACCCGATTCAGGAAACCGGCAAGCGGCCAACGGCGGCGCTGGACCGTAACCTGGCCTATCTTTCGCTGGTGGAAGTGCTGCACGGCTACCCGCTGGATGGCGTGGTGCTGACGGCCGGCTGCGACAAGACCACGCCCGCGCTGCTGATGGGTGCGGCGACGGTGAACATCCCCGCCATCGTTTTGTCGGGCGGGCCGATGCTGGATGGGTGGTGGAAGGGCCGCCTGTCCGGCTCCGGCACCATCGTATGGGAAGGCCGCAAGCAGTTCGCCGAGGGCAAGATCGGCTATGACGAGTTCATGGACATGGTGTCGTCATCCGCCCCATCGGTCGGGCATTGCAACACCATGGGCACGGCGACATCGATGAACTCACTGGCCGAGGCGCTGGGCATGTCGCTGCCGGGCTGCGCCGCGATTCCGGCGCCGTATCGGGAGCGCGGGTGGATGGCGTTCGAAACCGGCAAACGCATCGTCGGCATGGTGAAGGAAAACCTGCGTCCGTCCGACATCATGACGAAGCAGGCGTTCGAAAACGCGGTGGTCGCCGCGGCCGCCCTCGGCGCCTCCTCCAACTGCCCGATCCACATGATCGCCATCGCCAGGCATATGGGGGTGGCGCACGATCTGGAAGACTGGCAGCGCCTGGGGCCGGAGATTCCGCTGCTTGTCGATCTGCAGCCGGCCGGGCGGTTCCTGGGCGAGAAGTTCCATCGCGCGGGCGGGGTGCCGGCGGTGATGAAAGAACTGATGGCGGCGGGCAAGCTGCATGGCGGGGTTCGTACGGTGACCGGGCGCACGCTGGCCGAAGATCTGGCCGAGGTGCCGGATGGCGACCGGGAGGTAATACGAGCATACGACAAGCCGCTGTTGCCGGCGGCCGGATATGTGGTGATGTCGGGCAATTTGTTCGACAGCGCGGTGATGAAGATCAGTGTCATCGACAAGGATTTCCGCGACAGGTTCCTGTCCAACCCGGATCGGCCCAACGTGTTCGAAGGCAAGGCCATCGTGTTCGAGGGGCCGGAAGACTACCACCATCGCATCGAAGACCCCGACCTGGGGGTGGAGGATCAGTCGGTGCTGATCATCCGCAATTGCGGTCCGGTCGGCTATCCCGGCAGTGCCGAGGTGGTGAACATGCAGCCGCCGGCGTCATTGCTGAAGCGTGGGATCAATACGCTGCCTACGATGGGCGATGGGCGGCAATCGGGAACGTCCGGTTCGCCGTCGATCCTGAACGTGTCGCCCGAAGCGGCGGTTGGCGGCGGGCTGGCGCTGCTGAAAACCGGCGACCGGATCAGGATCGACCTGAATACCCGTAAGGTCGATGTGCTGTTGCCGCCGGGCGAACTGGAAGGGCGCAGGGCCGCGTGGACACCGCCGAAGCTGGTCACGATGACGCCCTGGGAGGAAATCTACCGATCGATGGTGGGACAGTTGGGTTCCGGCGCCTGCCTGGAACCGGCGACACTGTTCCTGAACGTCATCGAAACCCGCGGCGAATCGCGTAACAACCACTGAGCAAGCCATTTGGGGACGCCGCCACGGTCAGGCGGTTTCCCCCTCGCCGCAACTGTCCTTGACGTGCGTGGCACGCCAAAAACCGCGGCAACCCGCCTCGAACGATGGTTGCGGGGCATGCCGGACGCAATGGCCCGCCGCATTCCACCATTCGCGAAATTCGTCTTTCCGGTCCTGCGGGTCGAGTCCGCCGCCTGGATTGGTCTGCCAGAACCTGCACGCGCCGCACGAGACCAAGGCCGGTGGCTGGCCGGATCGGGCAACCCCGTCGCCGCACCATTGCCGTTCGGACGTGGCCGGCCAGTGCGAGACCTCATCGGGTTTAGCACCCGGCGATGGCGCATTGCGGCGGCAACTCCCGTTGCGCCCCGCGTCCCGCTGCCAGAACGCGCATTCGCCACAGTTCGCGGTTCGGATCACAGGGAATTCTCCGGCGGAATATCGGCGGTGGTCCAGCCGCCACCGGTGGCACCGATCAAGCCTATACTGGCTTGAACCCGGTTTGTCCGCAGCGTGAGTTCGCTCTGTTCGGCTGTCAGTTCCGCCGCCTGTGCCACAATCACCTGCAAGTAATTTTCCGCGCCATCCTTGTACAATGTCATCGCCAACGCAACCGACCGCTTGGCGGCCACGACACCGGCATCCTGATCCTTGATCGCCTGACGGAGCCAGCGCAACTCCGCCAGATTGTCCTCGACATCCTGAAAAGCCTTCAACACGGTCTGGCGATACGTTGCCCCAGCCTCATTGAACGCCGCGATCGCCGCCGCCAGTTCGGCATGCCGCAATCCGCCCTCGAACAGCGGCAGCGACATGGACGGACCGATCGTCCAGAAACTGAGCGGAAGACTTAGCAGGCTGACGCTGGTGCCGTTGAAACCGCCGAGCGCGCCCAGGGAAAAAACCGGATAGAAGGCCGCATTGGCCACACCCACCAGTTCGTTCGCAACGGCTACCTGGCGTTCGGCCGAAGCGATGTCGGGTCGCCGTTGCAGCAAAGTGGAGGGTAGCCCAGGCGGAACCTCGGGAACCGGCATCGGTACACCCGACTCAGCCAGCGTGAAGACCGGGGCGGGCTGTCCGATCAGCGTCGCGATCGCGTGCTCCAGAAGCTGCCGGCGTCCGGTAATGACGGATTTTTGCGCCTTCACCGTGTCCAGTTGCGTCTCGGCCTGTGCCACATCGACGCCAGACGCGATGTCGCCCTGGAACCTGTGCTGCACGATGGCCAAAGCGGACTGGTATGCGACGATCGTCGCCGAATAAAGCTGTATTTCCTGGTCCAGTTCGCGCAGCGCGGCGTAATCGTTGGCCAGTTCGATATGCAAGCCAAGACTGACCGCGGCCAGATCGGCGCTGCTTGCCTGCGCCGCCGCCTGACCGGCTGCGACCAGATCGCGAATCCTGCCAAAAATATCGACTTCGTAGGACGCATATCCGTTCAGCGTGTCGTTGCCATAATAATTCGGCTCAGTGCGACGGCGCAAGGGCCGCTGCAGCGATTGCTTGTTGTTCGTGACGGTTCCGCCGACGCCGACCGCGGGCAGCAAACCCGCTTCCGCTTCGTTGGCATAGGCTCGGGCCTGATCGTAGATGGCTAGCGTGGCGGCCAGCGTCTGGTTTCCGGTATCGACCTGCGCCTCCAGGGTCGTCAGGACAGGATCGCCGAAGGCTTCCCACCATGGACCGGCCGGTGTCGTGTCGCCTGGCGTCGCCTTCTCCCACTGGCCTGCATTCTTGTATTCGGTCGGGGTAACAGTCGCTTCCTTGAACATCGGCGGAGTCGCGACGACCGGGGCGCTGTATTTCGGCGCCAGATCGCATCCTGTCAGAAAGGCGATGCAACTCATCGTCAGCAGACGCGCGGCAGATCTCATTCCGCGCTCCCGGTTGCGGGTTTATCGCTGGCCACCTTCCGGACGGTACCGGTGCCAGGGGCCGCCACCTTGACCTCATCGCCGGTGTCGATCGAATCCGGCGGATTGGCAATCACCCTGTCGGAGGGCGACAGGCCGGACAATACCTCCAGTTCGACCCCAAGATTGCGGCCGGGCGTAATGGGCTTCAACAGCACTTTATTATCGGGACCGACGGTCGCCACCTGAAGGCCATGTTGGCGGAACACCATCGAACTGGCCGGCAAACGATAGATGTCGGCATCCGGCGGCAGATGAAAGTAAATCTCGGCGAACGTGCCTGGCCACAGCTTCCCCTCGGGATTCTTGGCGAGCAATTCGACGAGCACCGTGCGGGATCCCTCGGTAATAGCGTTCGATAACGTCTCCAACTTCGCCTTGAATATGTCATGCGGGTACTGCGCCAGCTTCAGGTCCGCCGTCATCCCCGGATACAGCTGGCTCGAATATGCTTGCGGAACACGCACATAGACACGCATTTCGTGGATATCGGCGACTTTGAACAAAACCGCGTTCGAGTCGGCACTTCCAACGTTGATCAAGGCACCGACATCGGTTTCACGGCCGGTCACCACGCCATCGAACGGCGCGACCAGGCGCTTGAAGCCTTCCAGGGCGTTCAGACGATCGACATTCGCCTGCGATCCGGCAACCAGCGCCTTCTTGGCCACCGCCGCGGCAACCTTTTCGTCGGTCACCTGCTGCGACACGGAATTCGACGCAACCAAGGCCTTCCATCGCTTCGCGGTCACCACCGCAAGCTGATAATCCGCTTCGACACTGGCAAGATCGCTTTTGGCCTGCGCCAGTTGCTGATCCAGATCCGGAGTATCGATCTCGCCCAGCAACTGTCCGGCTTTTACCCGCGCACCAATGTCCTGATACCACATTTTCAGGTATCCAGGGACGCGCGCGTAGATCGGGGCCTCATAAAATGCCTGGATATCGCCGGGGAGAATAAGATCCTGGGCTTTCGCGCCTTTTGCCGGCAACACGACATTGACCGTGGGGATCGCCTGGGCATCCGTCCACGCGGCGAGTTTCGCGTCGTTGTCCTGCCGCTTCAGGACTCCTTTCGCACCCAGCGCCGCCGCTCCGATCAGCACCACCAGCAAGACAAGCCCTAGCACCCGGTGGCGTTTCCGCGGTGGGGGGGGCCTGCCCTGATGCTCCGTGTCGGTATCCCGGGGCACTGTATCGAGTGTTTTATCAAGCATGCGAATGAACCTCTGGTCCGCCAACGTGTTCCTGTTTCGGTGTCTTCGCGCGCCTGGCGTGCGCGATGGAAAATACGACGGGAACAAACAGCAATGTCGCCGACGTCGCAAACAACAATCCGCCGACAACCGCCCGCCCGAGCGGGGCGTTCTGTTCGGCACTGAGTGCCATCGGCAGCATGCCGATGATCATCGCGCCCGCCGTCATCAGCACCGGGCGGAACCGTGTCGCCCCGGCTTGCCGGGCGGCTTCCACCGGATCGGCGCCATTGGACAATACCTCCCGCGCGAAGCTGATGACCAGAATACTGTTCGCGGTCGCCACGCCCATGCACATGATGGCACCAGTCAACGCCGGCACCGACAGTGTGGTGGAGGTCAGGAACAGCATCCAGACAATCCCCGCCAAAGCCGCCGGCAGCGCCGTGATGATCACGAACGGATCCAGCCACGACTGGAAGTTCACCACGATCAGCATGTAGATCAGCACGATGGCCATGCCCAGACCCTCGATCAACTGGGCATAGGCGCCGGTCATGGTCACGATCTGGCCGTTCAGCACCACGCTCGACCCGCGTGGAACCTGGGAAGCGGTATCGTGCAAGATCTGCTGGATGTCGGTAGCGATGGCGCCCAGGTCGCGATCGTAGGTCGTGGCATACAGATCGATGACCGGCTGCACGTTATAATGCGACACGACCGCGGGCGTCGGGCCCAGCACGACATTGGATGTGGCGCCAAGCAACTGCGTCGAACCATTCCCGGTGATCGGCATGTTGTTCAGATCGGACATCGAATCGATCCGGTACTGCGGCATCTGCACCACGATCGGGTATGACACCCCGGTTCGCGGGTTCAGCCAGAACGTCGGCGCGGTCTGAATGCTGCTGGCGAGGTTGGCAAGCATACTGGTCGCGTAGTCGCGTTCGGTCAGTCCGGTTTCGCTGGCGAAGGTTCGATCGACATTGACGTTCAGCGTCGGCGAGTCGAAGGCCTGCTGCATTCGCGGATCGGCGACGCCGGGCACGCGCGATATCTTCTTCAGCAGCATGTCCGCATAGGTGCGGTTAGCCGTCAGATTGTTGCCATAGACCTGCACGTCGATCGGTGCCGGCAACCCGAAGTTCAAAATCTGGGTTACGATGTCGGCGGGCAGGAACGAGAACACCGTTCCGGGAAACATCGCCGGCAGGCGCTCACGCAGCCGGGTGACGTAGTCTTCGGTTGGATGGTGATTTTCCTTCAGCGATATCAGGATATCCACGTCGCTCGCGCCGACGGTGCCGGAGTTGCTGTAGGCCATATTAATGCCGCTGATCGGCAGGCCAATATTATCGACGATGTTATCCAGTTCGTTTGCCGGAATGGCATCGCGGATAACGCTTTCGACCTGGTCGGCTTGCTTTGCCGTTTCTTCGATCCGGGTACCGACCTGGGCGCGCATATGCAGCTTGATCTGACCGCCATCGACCGATGGAAAGAAGTTCTGGCCAAGAAAAGGCGCCAGACTGAACGACGCCAGCACCACGGCAAGAAAGCCGATCACGAAAATCCATCGCAGGCCGAGGGCGATTTCGAGCAACCCAAGGTAACTGGCACGAAGCTGCTCGAACCGGCGTTCGAAGCCGCGCTGAAACAGCACCAGCGGATTGCGGGTTGGCGGCTTGGCATGCGGATCGTGACCGTCGCCCCCCGCATGGACGATGACCTGCCCCCGCAGCAGATAGCGCGCCATGGTGGGCACCAGCGTGCGGGAGAGCAAATACGAGCCGATCATCGCGTAGATCACCGCCTCGGCCAGCGGGCGGAACAAGTAGCCCGCCACGCCGCCCAGACCGAACATCGGCACGAAGACGATACAAATCGCAAGCAGGGACACGGTTGCCGGCACCACGATTTGCGCGGCGCCGTCCAGGATGGCCGGCTCGATCTCCTTACCCATTTCCAAATGGTAATAGATGTTCTCGATGGTTACGGTTGCCTCGTCCACCAGGATGCCGACCGCGAGGGCAAGGCCGCCCAGCGTCATCACGTTGATCGTCTGACCGAGCACCGAGAGCGTAATGATCGAACACATGACAGCGAGCGGGATGGAAATGGTGACGATCAGGGTCGATCGCCAGCTTCCCAGAAACAGCAGGATCATCAGGCCGGTCAGGCCGGCGGCGATCACGCCTTCGCGGATAACGCCTGAAACCGCGTCGCTGACGAACACCGACTGATCGCCGACCACGTGCAGCACCAGGCTGTCGGGAAGCGATTCGCGTATCTTGGGAAGCAGCGCCTTGACGCCGTTGATTACGTCGAGCGTGGAGGCCGATCCAGACTTCTGAATGGTCATCAGCACCGCATGGCTGCCATCCACCCGCACGATGTTGGTTTGCGGCGGCGCACCGTCGCGCACAAAGCCGACGTCGTGGATATAAACGATCGTGCCGTTCACCTTTTTAATCGGCAGGTCGTTCAGTTCGGAGATTTCCGCAGGGGCATCGTTGAGGTTGACGATGTACTCGAACATGCCGATCTTTTCGGTGCCGACCGGCGTAATCAGATTCTGGGCGCTGAGCGCGGTGACGACGTCCTGGGCCGACAGGTGATAGGCCTGCAGTTTCTGCTGATCGATGTCGATCTGGATCTGCCTGACCTTGCCGCCGTAGGGCGACGGAATCGCGGTGCCAGGGATCGTCGCCAACTGCGGACGGATGAAATTCTGGCCATAGTCGAACAACTGGGCCTGCGACAACGTGGTGCTCGACAGCGCCAACTGTAGAATCGGCACGCTGGACGCATTGAACGTCAGCACGTAGGGCGGCGTGATTCCGGCCGGCAGCAGTTTCAAGACGGTCTGCGAGGCCGCCGTCACCTGTGCCAGCGCGCCATTCACGTTCACACCCGGCTGAAAGTAAATCTTCACCACGCCGTACCCGGCCAAGGACTGCGATTCGATATGCTCGATGTCGTTGACCTGAGCCGACAGGTAACGCTCGTAAAAATACACGATCCGTCCGGACATCTGATCGGGCGGCAGGCCGTTATAGGTCCAAACGGCGCTGATCACCGGGATGCCGATATTGGGGAAGATATCGGTCGGGGTACGAAACCAGGACAGCACGCCGAACAGCGCGATCAGCATGGCCGCGACAACAAACGTATAGGGCCGGCGCAGCGCGATGCGGACGATTTCGTTCATGGTCTCTACGATCCGTGGCTTCTGGCTGGCACGACGGGGCGGCCAGGCGATGTTGAAAGACGCATATTCAGGCTACCGCCCAGGCGGCACGGCATCGCACGCCAGGCAGCGTTAAGGGAACAAGCAGGCATGCAACGAACTATCCGGACTGGAGTGCGGGCGTTTGATCGGGCAGGGCCGGCAACCCGAGCGATTTTGGTTCCGCATCGATCGTGCCGGACTCCGTCGCGCACAGCAGAGTGGCGATGCACCCGCCCGTAGCACCGTTGGCCAGGGAGACCGAAAAGCCGTGACGCCGGACGATGGCCTGAACCATGCTCAATCCCAGGCCGCTGCCCGGAATGCTGCGGCTTTGGTCGAGCCGGTGAAAACGGGCGAAGACCTGGTCGCGATCCTTGGGTGCGATACCGGGTCCGGTGTCGCTGATCCGCACCGCCGGCCCGGCGGGGGCATCGAACACCGCCATTTCGACCGAGGCATTGTCCGGGGTAAATTTGATCGCATTGTCCAGCAGGTTGGCGATCGCCTCGAACAGCAGCCCACGGTCGCCCTTGGCCGTCGCGGCGGAAGTCAGATTCAGGCGAACCTCGATTCCCTTGGCCTCGGCGATGGGGCCGTAGAGTTCGAGCACTTCGTGGGCCACCTCGCTCAGATCGACCGGACCGAACGATGCGCCAAGCTGGGAATGTTCGACCTCGGCGATGCGCAGCAGGGCCGTGATGATCCCCGATGCCTGATCCAGCCCGACCACGGCGCGTTCGACGGCCTGGCCAAGGTCTTCCCGTGTTGTGCAAACCCGCCCGGCCCGTTCCAGCAGTGCCCGCACCCGTGACAAGGGCGTGCGAAGGTCATGCGCGATGTTGTTGCCGACATCGTGCAGTTCATTCACCAGACGTTCCATCTCGCCAAGCATGTGATTCACGTCGATCGCAAGCTGGTCGAAGTCGCTGCCGCTGGCACGGGCCGGCAGACGTTCGGCCAGATGGCCGCGACGCACCCGGTCGAGCACGACTTGCATCGCCTTGATCCGCAGATTGGTTCGATGACCCAGCAGCATCCCGAAACCCAGCGCCAGGATCAGCGCGGGAATCACCCCCAGCGCTAAGGCCCGGATGACCACGGCCCGCAATTCCGCCAGTTGTTCGATGCTGCGGCCCAGCACCAGCACCCGCCGGTCCGGCAAAATCCGTCCCACGACGATCACCGGCTCATTGTCCGGGCGCGACGGATCGAGTTGCGTCAAATCCAGCCGGTACGCCTTTCCATCCAGCGGCAGGCCGGGCGGCACCTGACGCAGGTTGCCGGCGACCAGATCGCCGGACGCACCGAACACGGCGGCAAATGAAACCCAGTGAAGATCGTGGGCGCTTCGTGTGTTGACCGTCCACAGAAGTTGTTCGCCAGGGGCTTTGGCGATCGTGGCGCTTTGCCGCTCCACCAGCCCGTTGATCCGGCGGGTCTCGAACACCGCGGTTTGCCAGTAAATAAAGGCGAACAGCAAAAATGCCGCGACGCAGAAAGCGACCGCGACGACGGCCACCCGGCGAAACGCGGAGGACGCAAGGATGCTAAGCATCGGGCAGCAAAATGAAGCCCTGACCGCGCACGCTTTGGATCAGCTGCGGCTCGCCGGGGCTGTCGAGCTTACGACGAAGTTTACCGATATGGACATCGATCAGGTTACTTTGCGGTAAGAAATGACAATCCCAGATATGTTCCAACAACATCCCGCGCGTGACGACCTGATTGGGCCTGGCCATGAAATAGGCCAGCAGCTTGAATTCGCGCGACAGAAGATCGATCGACCGGTCGTTGCGCTTGGCCGAACGTTCGATCAAATCGAGCGTCAGCGACCCAATGCGCAGCTCCGTGGCGCGGTTTTCGCTGGGCCGCCGCAGCAAGGCTTCGACCCGGGCCATCAATTCGGACAGGGCGAAAGGTTTGGTGAGGTAATCGTCGCCGCCGGCTTTCAACCCGCGAACACGTTCGTTCACCTCCCCCAGGGCACTGAGTATCAATACCGGCATGTGCATATTCCGGTCGCGAAGACGCTGCACGATCGTCAGTCCATCGATCCCCGGCAACATCCGGTCAACGATCAACAGGTCGGGACCACCGCTTTCGGCCATGATCAGGCCGTCCACCCCGGACGCCGCATGCGCTACATCGTAACCGTTATCCGACAGGTCGCGGCGGATCGTGTCGGCCATCTCCAGATCGTCTTCGATCAGAAGAATACGACAACTATCATTCGGGTCACCGCGTGAATCCAGGCTCGGTTCGAGTACATTCATACGAGAAACAGCCCAAATCGTTAATAAAAACTTAATGTATGTTTGATCCTGGAGTATTACAGCGCCGAACACAGCAAGAACAAAATCGACGCCAACCTAACATACGCCCCGGTACTGTCTATTAAAATGATTTTCATCCTCGGCCACGGCCCCCGGTCGCGAATAATCTCCGCATGGCCGGGGCTCGATCCGCCTGAGGCGCGGCCTTGCGTGCCGGGGCCAGCGTTGCCAGTGCCGCCCGGGCGGCCTAGTCCAACCCCGCGACGAAGCCCGCCAGCCCGGTCAGCCGCCCGGTCGCGGATCGCGCGCCGCGCAGAACCGCGCGCACGGCTTCGGTCGCGACCGCAAGCTGTTCGTTGACCACGACATGATCGAATTCCACCCAATGACGGATTTCCTCGGTCGCCACCCGCATCCGCCGATCGATCTCCGCGCCATGATCGCCTGCCCGGCCGACCAGCCGGGAGCGCAGGGCCGCGAGGTTGGGCGGCAGAACGAACACGCTGACAACATCGGCCGGCAGTTTCTCACGCAACTGGCGATGGCCTTGCCAGTCGATGTCGAACACCACGTCGCGGCCCGCGGCCAGGGCTTGTTCCACCGGCACCCTGGGTGTGCCATAGGCGTGCGTGCCTTGTAGCACCCGCGCCCATTCCAGCAGCGCATCGTCGCGCAAGGCCTGCTGAAACCCCGCTTCGGTCATGAAATGGTAATGTACGCCATCGGTTTCCCGCGGCCGCCGGTCCCGCGTCGTGACGCTGATCGAGCGTTCAAGCTCCGGTTCGGTCGCCAGCAGCGCATCGGCGATCGCCGTCTTGCCGGCCCCCGACGGGGCCGACAGAACCAGACAGACCCCGCGGCGCGCGATTTCGATCATTCGATGTTCTGCACCTGCTCCCGCACCTGCTCGATCGCGGCCTTCAAACCAAGCCCCGTCGCGGTCAGCGCGGCTGTCGCGGACTTGCTACACAAGGTATTCGCCTCGCGGTTGAATTCCTGGATCAGAAAATCCAGTTTGCGGCCGATGTTCGCCGCTTCTCCAAGTAAAGCGTGAGCGGCGGCGATGTGGCTGGACAACCGGTCCAGTTCTTCCCGCACATCCGACCGGCTGGCCAGAACGGCGACTTCCTGGGCAATGCGGTCTTCCTGGAGATTTGGCAGTTCCCGCAGCAGCGTTTGCAGATTGTCCAGCATCCGCGCGCGCTGTGCGGCCGGCTGTCCGGCGGCCTGGATCGCGGCCGTCTCGCAAAGGGCTGCGATTTCCGCCAGTTGCCGCCTTAGGATGGTGCCCAAACGATCGCCTTCCGCCTGACGGGACGCGATCAGGCCCGCCAACGCTGCGGCAAATCCGGCCTGTACCGCGGCACCCACGGCAGCCTTTTCCTCTTGCTGGTCAGCCTGCGCCTGCCGCAACACCCCCGGCAGTGCCAGCAGCGCCTCAGCCGCGGGCGGGGCGCTTCCGGGGATGCGCCGCTGCACATCCATGGCGATCGCCAAAACCTGTTCCAGTGCCGCCGGATCGAGTTCCAACCGCGTTTCCGACGGACGCTTGATCGTCAGGTTGGCGGTGACGTTACCGCGTTTCAGCGCCTTGCCGGCCAAATCCCGCCAGCCGGCTTCAAGGCTGTCCCAGCCGTTCGGCAACCGGAACCGCAGTTCCAGCGTTCGGCCATTGACGCTGCGCAGTTCCCACGTCCAGGCGATGCTGTCCTGAGTGCCCTCGGTGCGGGCGAAGCCGGTCATGGAAGCAATCGCGTTCATGGCGCCGACATACCAGCCCCTCCGCTGGAAGCGAAGCGATACCTGCCATGCAAGCGGGCCGTCCGGCCCAGTTTTTCAAAGCCCCGTGTTCCGGGGTCAACGGGCGCCGACGGCATGATTTAACGCTTGTCCCGGCGAAATGACAGGTATAAGGGCGTCAATGTAGGTAGAAGCCTGTCTTCTGCCGTTTACAACCATTCGCCACCGGCCTCGGCCGGTCCCGCAATCAGGCACAGGGATCCCATGACCCCGCAATCTAGCAGCCAGTCCCTGGAAGGCGACAGTAGGCGCTTCGCGTTTACTGGAACGGCTTCTCCGGACTGGACCCGTGTTCGGGATCGCATGTCCTGCCCTGGGGGTCCGCGCCGGTAACGCGCTGAACCCTCCGGCGGCCAGGCCTCCCGAGCTTAAGTCAACGCTTGAGCAACAGGAGGTAGCCAATGGCCGCCCTTCTTCACCGTACCGATTTGTACCGGCATGCACTGCCGGCTTGTGCTGTAGCCGGCCTGGATTTCGATCTTCGCTGGTTTTGTCATGCACGCCGCCGCCCGCGACTTGTCGCCGTCTGGCAGTCCGGCCCAGATGGTCGCCCCGCGTGCACCTGGGCTTTGGCCGAACAGGACGGTTCCGCATCCGTTGACCAGTCTGGCTGACGGCCCCTCCGCACCGCGGTTGTGTCAAGCCGCGCGGCGTTTCGCATGACGTTCGTATAAGACCGATCTCCAAAGGCCACCATGTCCGATATCGCTCTGGCTGTTCCCCCGGCCGAACAACGCACCGCGATCCTCGATGCCGCCCACGCGGGCGACATCGAAGGCGCGCTGGGCACGATTTACGAAGGCGACCGGCGCACCCGCCGGGGCTGGCAATCGAAGCTGAAGACGCTCGCCGCCATCGTGGGTCCGGGTGTGATCGTGATGGTTGGCGATAACGACGCCGGCGCTTTCGCCACCTATTCGCAGGCCGGGCAGAACTATGGCACCGCGCTGTTGTGGACGCTGCTGCTGCTGGTGCCGGTGCTGTACGTCAATCAGGAGATGGTGTTGCGCCTGGGTGCCGTCACCGGCGTCGGCCATGCGCGCCTTATTCTCGAACGGTTCGGCAAGTTCTGGGGCGCGTTCAGCGTCATCGACCTGTTCATCCTGAACGGGTTGACCATCGTAACCGAGTTTATCGGCATTAGCCTGGGCCTGGACGCCCTCGGGCTTCCCCGGCTTTGGGGGGTCGTTATTGCGGCGGGCGTGACCATGCTGGCGGCCGCCACCGGCAATTTCCGCCGGTTCGAGCGATTTGCGCTGATACTGTGCCTGGGAAGCCTGCTGCTGGTGCCGGTGGTTCTGACCGTGCATCCGCCGATCGGCCAAATCGCGCGCGATCTGACGATTCCACGCATTCCGGGGACCGGAAACCTGTCCGATGTATTGCTGCTGATCGTCGCCATCGTCGGCACCACGGTCGCGCCCTGGCAATTGTTCTTTCAGCAGAGCTACGTGATCGACAAGCATATTACGCCCCGGTTTATCCCGTATGAGAAAGTCGATCTGTGGATCGGAATCGTCATGGCGATTGTCGGTGCGGTGGCGATGATGTCGTTCTGTGCGGCCACTTTCGCCGGGCATCCGGAAATGGGTAACTTCACCGATGCCGGCGGTATCGCGGCGGGTTTGGGCAAGTATGCCGGCCATGTTCCGGCGGTTCTGTTTTCTATCGCGCTGATCGATGCCAGCATTATCGGCGCCGCCGCGGTATCCCTTTCGACCGCCTATGCGCTCGGCGATACGTTGTCGCTGAACCATTCGCTACATCGCCGGACGACCGACGCGAAGGGCTTTTACCTAGTGTATTGCGGCCTGATCGCCATATCCGCCGCCGTGGTGCTGATTCCGGATGCGCCGCTGGGACTGATCACCGAGGCGGTGCAAACGCTGGCGGGCGTGCTGCTGCCGTCGGCGACCGTGTTCCTGCTGCTGTTGTGCAACGACACGGCGGTCCTGGGTCCATGGACCAATGGACGATGGACGAACCTGTTCACCGGATCGGTGATCGCGGTGCTGGTCATGCTGTCGATCGTGCTGACCGCTTCAGTGCTGTATCCGGCGATTTCCGGGGCCTGGATTTTGGGAATTCTTGGCGGCGGAAGCGTGTTGGCGGCGGTGGCCGGCGGCATAACCCTGGCGATGCGAACGCCATCGGCGGAGGCACCGATCGATCGTGCCACGCGACCCGTCTGGCGGATGCCGCCGCTACCTCTGTTGACTCCCAACCGCCTGACTGGGCGCACCCGGGTCTGGATGATCGTGTTGCGAGGTTATCTGTTGCTGGCGGTCGGTATGGTGGTTGTCCGGGTGGTGCAACTGGCGCTTGCCGGGTAGAGCCGAGCGGTATCATGGTTGCTGGGCGATGCTTCGCTTCCGCGACTCGTCATGGGTCTGATATCGCCCGTTCATGCCTACTTTCGATATGGAACTGGCCTTCGCCGGGCGTGTGGCTGGCGTGGACGAAGCAGGCCGGGGACCGCTGGCCGGACCCGTGGTGGCGGCGGCGGTCATTTTGCGTGCCGATACCCCGCCCATGCTGCTTGCGCTGCTCGATGATTCCAAAAAGCTGACCCCGGCGCGGCGGCTGGCGGCTTTTCTGGCGCTGCGAGCGTCCACCGCGGAAATCGGCGTCGGCGCTGCCTCCGTCACCGAGATTTTCCGCCTGAACATTCTTCACGCCGCCATGCTGGCGATGCGCCGGGCGGTCGCCCGCCTTGGTCCGGTGCCGGATCTGGCGCTGGTGGACGGGAATTATCCGCCCGAACTGGGCTGCGCGGTGCGGTGCGTGGTGGGCGGCGACGCGCTATGCCTTTCGATCGCCGCGGCATCGATCGTCGCCAAGGTGGTGCGCGACCGCACGATGGCTCGGCTGGCGGTGCGATTTCCGGGGTACGGCTGGGATGCGAACGCCGGATACGCGACATCGGCGCACCGGCTCGCGCTGCGGCGCCTCGGCCCCACCCACCACCACCGGGCTCATTTCGGGACCGTGGCTCAGCTGCGCCTCGATCTGGTGTCCGGTTCGCCCGACGCCCAGGGCACAGGCGCCTTAAACTGACGTGCCCGGTCGCCGTCCCGCGTCACGGTTGACACTCATTCCGCCGCCCGCCAAAGCAGGACACAAGCAAAAACCATCCGGGAGATATCCATGCCAATCCGCCGCCGAACCGTGCTCACCGGCGCCGCCGCGTTGTCGCTGCCCGCCATCCGGCGCGGCAACGCCGCCTCCACCATCAAGATCGGCGTTCTGTCGGACATGTCCGGCCCGTACGCCGAAGCGTCGGGGCCGGGCGATTTCCTGGCGGCCCAGATGGCGGCAGAGGATTTCATGAAGCTCCGCCCAGAGATCAAGGTCGAGGTCGTGCAAGGCGACATGCTGCTGAAACCGGATGTCGGCGCTTCGATTGCCCGCGGCTGGTACGATCAGGACGGCGTCGATGCCATCTTCGACATTCCGCAATCGGCGGTGGCGATCGCCGTGGGCCAGGTGGCGAAAGAAAAAGACAAGGCCGTTATCTTCACCGCGGCAGGTATTCCGGCCCTCACCGGCAAATACTGCACACCGAACCAGATCCAGTGGACCTACGATCTGTGGGGCAACGCCAACGCCATCACGCGTGGGTTGGTGGAAGCCGGCGGCGACAGTTGGTTCTTCATTTCGCCGGACTATATCTCCGGCCACACCATGGTCCAGGACACCGCAAGCATCGTCGAGCAACTCGGCGGCAAGGTCGCCGGTTCGGCGTTCTATCCGTTTCCCGGCACCACCGATTTTTCCGCGTATATTTTGCAGGCACAGGCGAGCAAGGCGAAGGTACTCTGCCTCGCCAATGCGGGCGACGACACGTCCAACTGCATCAAGCAGGCGCATGAATTCGGGTTGCCCCAAGGCGGCGTGCGCATCGCGGCCCTGGTGTATCAGGACTACATAACCCGCTCCGTCGGGCTGGAACTGGCACAGGGCATTGTCGGGGCGATGCCATTTTACTGGGACATGAACGACGATACCCGATCCTTTGCCGCCCGGTTCGCGCCGCGATACCACAACGCCCTGCCGGATTATTACCACGCCGGATCCTATTCGGCGGTCTGGCACTATCTGAAAGCGGTCGCGGCGATGGGGCCGGACGCGGCAAAAGCCAGCGGCAAGGCGGCCATCGCACAGATGAAGGCTTTGCCGGTCGCCGATCCGTTGTATGGAACCGGTTATGTGCGGGCGGACGGCAAGTTCATCCATGCCAACCGTGTGTGGCGCACGAAAACTCCGGCCGAGTCGAAAGGCGCATGGGACCAGTACACGCTGTTGACGACAATCCCGCAGGACAAGGCATTCCAGTCGATGGAAACGCTGGGCTGCACACTCCCGAAAACCTGACGCTGAGGGATGCGGCCGCGCTGCTGGCGGCAGGACTGATCGCGCCGGATGCGGTGGCGGGCGTGGTGGCAACCCAGGCGCGGTATGCGGTTGCCATTTCTCCGGCGATGCGGGCGTTGATCCGCACGCCGGACGATCCCGTGGGGCGCCAGTTCATTCCGGATGTGTCCGAACTGACGACCGCGCCGCACGAGCATTCCGATCCGATCGGCGACGACGCGCTGTCGCCGGTCAAGGGCGTGGTGCACCGCTATCCGGATCGTGCGTTGTTGAAGCCTCTGCTGATCTGTCCGGTCTATTGCCGGTTCTGTTTCCGGCGGGAACATGTCGGTCCGGACGGCGGCTTGTTGACCGACACCGAATTGCAGGCGGCCTATGCCTGGTTCGCCGCCCATCCGGCGGTGACCGAGGTTATCCTGACCGGCGGCGACCCGCTGATGCTGTCGCCCCGGCGGCTGGGCGGCATCGTTTCAACGCTGGCGGCGATGCCGCATATTCAGACGATCCGCATCCATTCCCGCGTGCCGGTGGCCGATCCGGATCGGCTGACGGACGCATTGGCGTCTGCAATGGATGCCGAACCGTCCGTGTGGCTGGCGGTGCATGCCAATCATGCGCGGGAATTCACGCCGGCGGCCGGCGCGGCACTGCGGCGCGTGCAAAAGCTGGGCATTCCGGTGCTGGGCCAATCGGTGCTGCTGCGCGGGGTGAACGATACGCTCGCGGCGCTGGAAGCGCTGTTCCGGGCGATGATCGCGCACCGGGTGAAGCCGTATTATTTGCATCAGCTTGACTCCGCGCCCGGCACCGCCCGGTTTTACGTGCCGGTCGAGGAAGGCCGGATGCTGCTGGAACAATTGCGCGGCCGGGTGACGGGTCTGGCGTGGCCGACCTATGTGCTGGATATCCCTGGGGGTTACGGGAAAGTGCCGGTTGGGCCGGATTATTATCGAGCGGATGGAGCGGTGCGGGACATCGGTGGCCGGGTTCACCGGACCTAGTGTCCTGCCCCTGAAATGCCTACCCATTTCAGGGGCAGGACACTGACTACAAAGAGCGATAGTGGGTCAGTTTGAATGCCAAAGACTTATTTTCCTACTCATTCAAATTGACCGATCTAGCGTCGATGCCCATATTCCATACATGGCAACCAAACGTATCCCCCGCCCCCGCGACCCCCTGGCGCTAGCCAAGCTGATCGGTGACATCGCCACCGGACAGGTGGAGGATGGGAAGAACGAGGCGGCTGTTGAGTTAGGCAGGCGCGGCGGCCTCAAGGGTGGAAGGGCGCGCGCTAAAAGTTTAAGTGCGGCGCGACGAAGCGAGATCGCCGCCCTTGCAGTCAGCAAGCGCCGCTCTGGGAAACCCCAGAATTAGGAAATAGGAGAGGCATTCCTTGGGGATTCGGGTCCGTCCATTTGTTGGCGAAGCATCATGGCCAGATGCGTCTTAATTCCTGCAACGTTCGCAACTAAAGAATTTGGCACTCTGATTTCTCCCATCACTTCTTCATACGCAGATAAAGCCGATTCGATGTTTAGCAGAATTTGCTTAAGCATTCCGGGTGCTACGTGAATAGAAACTTTGTCCGCCAACATAGCGGTGTCTGACCCACCATCTACTGCAATTCCAAAGACAATCGTAAAATCCGTAACAGTGACACCCATTCGCATTTGGTTCGCGAATACTTCGGGGACGGCGCCTCCCCCCAACGATCTCTGTGCTGACGCGGTAGATAGTCCGGCTGGTGGTATCGGAGGCTGTGAAAAGTCGCTCATGGTTAAATCCTCGATTCTCCAGCATTCAGCATGCGGTTGGAGAGTATGATTTCGTTGGTGTCTCGCCGGCCGATTTCGAAATTGGTCGTCATCGGATTTTTAACGGCGATAGTGCCGACAAAGTTTGCCGGGCTAACGATACGCCGTGTTGGGCAATATTCTTTATAGGCATCAAAATTCGGAATTGGTTCCGTCGGAACTTCGAGGCCTATGACCTTGATTTCAATCTCTCCATCAAGCGCCTGGACTAATTCACCGATGGTGCGAAGAGTCCAATTTCCAGGCGCGCGGAGATTCTTGGAAACCCAGCCCTGATCGCGGTTGATCACGTCAGCAAGGGCTTTTTGAGTCACGCCAGAATCGCGGCGCTTGCGCCATAGCTTTTGCACCGCATCAAATGCCTGATCCCGAAGCCTAATGACGCCGTATTCGGCGCGGTCGCGGCCGAGAAGTGGGGAGAGGCCTGAGGAGGGGGAAGTCATCGCAATTCTCCGTCACATAGGCGTGGATGGAATTCCCCGAAAAAGGGACCATGCCAGGAAATAGATTGTTCCATTGTCGCTCGCAATCCACCATCGCATCGTTCCAGCCGGCCGACCCTTTGTCGCCAAGAAGCCGGCGGGTGTGAAAACTCATCACTATCAGAGTGTCGGGTGCCGCGAATTGAACGAAAATCCTTGCCTGAATGACCGGCTCGGTAACCCTCAGTTCCCAAACGTCGGGAGGTGGCGGCTGAAGCATGACGAGAAAGCGTCCTCGCCTTTCGTCTCCATAAATCAGTTCTCCAAGCACCCAGCGGGTCAGGGCGCCAGCGATGGGTGCCGGGCCGCATAGGAGATTTACTGCGGACTGCGGATCGTTAAAATCTTTTGCGGCATCCTTGGTGAGATAGGCGCACCGACGCGCCACTCTCTTTGTACCCAAGGGATGGTAGGGATAAATCTCGTGTGAAGCATCCAGTTCCTTTATCGCTTGACCAATTGACATATATATCAAATCCAATTATGCTGCAAGCGTAGGCTGAACGTATCACGCAGTTTTAATCTATCAAAAAGACAATCATCCACAAACGATATTGCCAAGCTGATAATGGCCGCTGGCTATCCTCCCACTCGACCGCAACCAATCGATAGGGCGAAGATGGACGCCAACGCCGGGGGCGTCTCTGGAAGTGGGCTCGGCAGGACAGACTCTGGCAACCATGATTAAACTCTAAAAGAAAATATTCCTTGTTTTAATCTTTTTCTTGAAACTGACCCACTACCCAAAAAGCTTATGTCCCGGCGCGTGATGACGACATGTGCAAATCGGCCCACTCGGCACGACCGGTTGGCCGCTATCCTCCAGCCTGTAGCCGCAAAGCCTCCGCGACCTGCCCGATAACTGGCGCCCAATCGCCACGGCGGGGTTGGCGGAACAGCCGCATGCTGGGGTACCAAGGCGTATCCTGGCGGTTGAGCAACCAGCGCCAGCAGGCATCGAACCGGCTCAGCATCCACACCGGCTTGCCCAGCGCCCCGGCCAGATGGGCGACGGCGGTATCCACCGCGATCACGAGATCGAGCGCCATGATCAGGTCCGCCGTATCCGCCCAGTCATTCAACCGACCCGACACGTCGTGCAGGTCCGGCCCGGACGGCAGCGCCCCGATCTGGGACGCGGGGGGGCCTAGTTGCAGCGACACGAAACTGCATCCGGGAACGGACAGCAGCGGCGCCATATCGGCCAGCCGCATCGAACGTCGCCGATCGATCGCGACCGCATGGGGCTGTTCGGTGCGCGATTTGCCCGCCCAGACCAGGCCCACCTTCAATCCCGGCAGTTCGCCGGCGAAACCCGCCCAGGCCGACGGATCGGCGCGCAGATAGGATTGCGCCGCCGGAATCGTCGCTATGGTCGTCCCGAAGGCAAACGGCAAGCTCAGCAGCGGACAATGATAATCGAAGTTCGGCGGAAGCCCGTCTTCCTCGCACAGCACCCCAGCCACGCCATCCAGCGTTGCCATGATCCGGCGCAGCGCCTTCGGCACCACCAGCACAACGCGGCCGCCGGCGGCGGCGACCATCGGGGCATAGCGGCAGAACTGTAGCGTATCGCCGAAGCCTTGTTCGGCATGCAGCACGACAGTCTCGCCGTTCAGGGGCTGGCCGGTCCATCGCGGCTGCGTCAGACAGGGCGCGGGACCGGCCATCGCCTCGATCTCCCACCGGGATTCGTAAGCGCGCCAGCCTTCCTCCATACGGCCCATCGTCAGCAGTGCAAGGGCGAGATTGGCGCGCGCCTCCGGATCGTGCGGCCGCAGCGCCAGGGCCTGGCGGCAGCACTGTTCGGCTTCTTCCGGCCGGACCTGTTCCAGCAGCGCCAGTGCCAGGTTGCTGTTGGTACGCACCGGGTCCGAACCAAGGGCCAGGGCGCGGCGGAACAGTGTATCGGCGTCTTCGGCGTGGTTCAGGATCTGGCGCGTGGCGCCAAGGTTCAGCGTGGCATTGGCGTGATCGGGCCGCAGCCGCAATGCCGCGTAAAAGCAGCTTTCGGCCTCCGCGATATGGCCTTGCGCGTGGTGAACCATCCCCAGATTGTTGTGCGCATCGGCACTTTCCGGATCGAGACGCAGCGCCCGGCGCTGACAGAACTGGGCTTCGTCCCGCCGGCCTTGCGCCAGCGCGACCAGACCCAGGTTCATCCAGGCCTCCTTGAAATCCGGATCGAGCGCAAGGGCCTTGCGGTAAAACGGTTCCGCGGCATCGAGCCTGCCATGCAGATGGAGCGTAAAACCCTGGCTGTGTTCGGCCTGTGCCGCGGCGATGATCATACCGGCACAGGTTGTGTCGATTTATATCCTAGACAAGACCCATTACTGGAATTTTTTCATATAGTACGGTTGCCGACAACCGGTTCGATCCCGCTGGTTCAGCAGTATTTCGGTCCCTGCGTGTTCAGAAACAGCGAATACAGCGATGTCTGGCCCATGATGTACAACCGGTTGCGCCTTGGCCCGCCGAACGTCACGTTCGCAACAATCTCGGGCACCTGAACCTTTCCCAGCAGCGTTCCATCCGGGTGGTAGCAACTGACGCCGGCCCCGGTGGAAGTCCAGACATGCCCCGCCATATCCACGCGAAACCCGTCGAACAGGCCAACATCGCACGTCGCGAACAGCCGCCCTTCGTCCACCGTCGTTCCATCCGGCTGGACCGGATAGACCCGGATGACCGGCGCGAACGACGGGTCGTGCGACCTGCCGGTATCGGCCACGTATAGCAGGCTCTCATCCGGCGAAAATGCAATGCCGTTCGGCTTGAACATATCGGTTACGACGGCCGCCACCGATCCGTCGTCCGGATCGATGCGATAGACGTACGACGCGCCGATTTCGGACTCGGCGGTATAGCCTTCGTATTCGGTATCGATCCCATAGGTCGGGTCGGTGAACCAGATCGAGCCATCCGCCTTCGCCACGACATCGTTCGGCGAGTTCAGGCGCTTGCCCTGGTAGTGCGACGCAAGCACGGTGCGCGTCCCGTCGTGTTCGATGCGCGACACCGCCCGTCCGCCATGTTCGCAGGCGATCAGGCGGCCTTGCCGGTCAACCGTGTGGCCGTTTTGGAATCCGCACCCGTTCATGAAGACCGACACGGTGTTGTCGCTTTCGTTGAAGCGCATCAGGCGGTCGTTCGGGATGTCGGAGAAGATCAGATGCCGGGCGGCGGGCAGATATGCCGGGCCTTCGGCCCAGCGCGCGCCGGTCCAGAGCTTTTCCAGCTTTGTATGTCCGAAGATCAGCTTCCTGAAACGGGGGTCGAGGACGACATGAGGATTTTCATTCATTGCGCCGACTTTCGTTACGAATTTAGGCCTGTAGTCCCTGCACGCGCCGCCGAACATCGCTGCGCCGCCCCATCGCCGCGAACCATTTTTCGGCGAAATCGTTATGTGCGATCAACTGCTGGGTCTGTTCGGCGCAATGCCGTCCGATGGCCTCGGGCAGCGCCACGTTGTCGCCCGCCATCGACAACGCGAGGCTTTGAACCTCCGCCGCCCGCTGCACCGTCCATAACAGGAAGAAGGTCCGGGCGATGGTGGATTCGCAGACCGCGACACCGTGATTGCGCAGCACCAGCACGTGCTTGTCGCCGAGGCTGGCCAGCATGCGGGTCTTTTCCTCGGCGTAAAGCGTAATGCCCTCGAACGTATGATAGCCGATTCGCCCGGTCAGTTGTGCCCCATAGAAATCGTCGTGTCCGAACCCGGCCCGCTTGAGCGCGATCGCCGAGATCGGCGTGGTGTGGGTGTGAATGACGCAATGGGCGTCGGCGCGCGCGCCATGGATGGCGCTGTGCAGCGCAAATCCGGCGGGGTTGGCCGGATAGTTGGACGCATCCACCAGGTTTCCGTCCAGATCGATTTTCAACAGATTGGCCGGGGTGACTTCGTCGTAGTTCAGGCCGAATGGATTGACCAGGTAATGACCTTCGCCGCCGGGCAGCCGGACGGACATGTGATTGAAGATCGTTTCGGTCCAGCCGAAATAGTCGATCAGGTGGTAGGCCTGCGCCAGTTGGCGGCGCAGCGCCCATTCTGCCTCCGGACAGGTCGCGGGCCGGACATTGGCCGCATCGGTCATGGCGTTCATCGCGGTTTCCTTTCAGGACGAAGACGTTTTCTCGCGGACGCGCCGCAATAACGCCCGCGTTGCCGTCATCGGCAGGTCGTAATGTCCAGCCAATTCTATCACGGCATCGCCGATCGCCGCCAGTTCCAGCGGTTTGCCGCGCTGGTAATCCTGCAGCATGGATGTGCGCACGTCCCCCATGGAGGCACCGAGCGCGACGATCCCGATGGGGTCGGCGGTAAGGCGGGCGCGATGGCAGGCGGCAACGAGCATGGCCTCGTGCATGACCGGCCGGACGATGGCGAGAAGATCGGGACGGGTATAAATCTGCCCAAGCGTGGCGCCGGACACCACGGATAGCGGATTGGATGTCAGATTGGCGACGATCTTCGTCCAGAGCGGGTCGCGGATTTGGTCCACCGGCGTTGCGGCGATGCCGGCGCCGTTCAGAAGGATGCACAGGCGGCGCAGGCGTTCCGAGGATCCGCCGGCGGGTTCGCCCAGCATCATGCGGTGCGGCGTGCGCGACACGACATGACCGGGCGCCACGACCTCGGCCGACATGAACAGAACGGCGCCGACGATTTGCCCGGACGGAAGCGAACGGGCGATTTGGTTTTCCGGATCGACGGAGAGTACCGGCCGGCCCGCGAACCGGCCGCCTTCGCCGTGAAAATACCAGAACGGCACGCCGTTCGGCGTTGGCACGACGATCGTGTCCGGCCCGATCAAGGGTTGCACGGTGGCGGCGAGGATCGGCAGATCCTGCGATTTGGCGCACAGGAACAAAATGTCCTGCACACCGAAATCCGGCCGCTCGCTGGCGGTCACTTGCCCGGTTGCGGTGCCCGACAGATCGTCCAGCCGGAGTGCGCCGGCCTGCGCCGCCTGCAATGCTGGTCCGCGCGCGAGCAGGCGGACCCGGTGCCCCGCCATCGCCAGCCGGACAGCGAGCGTGCAGCCGATCGCCCCCGCACCCGCGATGGCAATGCGCGCGGCGGTGGGCGGTCTTTCGTTGTGTGTCGCGGTCATCCGGTTCGCGCTGCCACCGTAAGGGTTATCCGGAGGGCGATGCTGACGGCATGCGGCGAACGTGACAAGCCGATGCCTTGTTGCCGTTCCGCTTCGCGAAGGCCGGGCTTTACGCATGGCTGGAACTGGGCATCCTTACGGCGGGCTGACCGCGATAAGCCGGACCCTGAGGAGGATACGATGCGTTTGCTGGCGATGGTTCCGATGGTGGCTTTTGTGGTGACAGCCTCCGCCGTGGCGCAGACGCCTGGGGCGGGGACGCCGCCGGCCGAGATCGGCAACCGGTCCAACGGGCTGAGTTACCAGCCGACACCGAACGAGGTGGACGGGCGCGAGGCGGCCAAGGGCATCCGCCCCCCGGCCGCCGAACAGAGGGCGACCGACCGGCGTTTGGAGAAGACGGACAAGCAATTGCTGCGGGAAGAAGGCTTAGGCACAGGCAGCGTGCCCGCGATACCGGCGCGGCCGTGAGTGTTGTTGGAGGGGGCACGATTCACCCGGATCTGCGCAAAAGCCCTGCTCGCCAGCACACAAAAGCCAGTTCGGCTTTCCGTATTCGACCGAATGGCGCGGCTGTTGTTGCGGGTGGCCGGAGGTGACCGGACCCATACATTGGGAACCTTTAAAAATCGACTTTTCCAAGCCAGTGTGAGCGGCCTCCATGATTTGGGCAAGGCGGTTCAGCCCTATCCAAGGGGCTAATCGCACGCTCCGATTGGTCAAACCTGGCATCGGCGCCCCACAACCCGCATAGGGTGTGGCGCGTCACGCGGCCCGATCTTCGCCTTCGCCCGGACGAACCCGATCGTGCGCACCAGCTTGCCCCCACTCTGGCATTCCAACCGCTACGCCGTCGGAACCTTGGCCAGCCTCGCCCATCGAGGACACGGTATGACCGAACACGCGCTCTACCCGCGAGCGCACTTTCGAGGCAGTCTTGTTCGTCGCCTGCTCGCGTTTCGTCAGCGCCGTGTCGCGATTGCCCTTCTTGTGGATGCGGCCGCGGTAGCGCGGGTCTTTCAGCTTCGCCTCGGTCGCTTCGGAGCGACAGGCGCTGTCGGCTTAGACCTCGCGCGGCGTGTTGGCGGTGTTGCGCTGGCCGGCTTGTTCCAATGCGGCGCGCAGCGTGTCGCGCAAGCACTCCCAGGGGATGGTCGATTGATCGCCACCAGTGGATCGGGCCTGGCGTTAAGGCTGTCATAGCGGCGGCCAAGGTCGAAAAAGCCGGGCTGGTGCCTTGCGAACCCGTCGCGGCAGGTCGTTGGTTGCCAGATAGAATCGAGGTTCGTGCGTCCTGGCAAGGGAGATTTTTAGAGGTTCCCCCAGCCTGTCAAATATTTACGCGCGCCCGCCAGTTTGTCTCGGACATCTTCCTCATCGGCCGCGCCCGCCTGATTCGGAACGGCGAGCACGCCGCGCGGAATCAAATTGAGTGCGCGCAGCGCATGCTCGGCCATGGGATCGGATACGTTAATAAGGAACGCGCCAGATGATAGACGGCAAAAATCCTCGTACCGAACGTCAATGGCTTTGCCCAGCAGATCGTCGATCAAGCTCGCGGTGTCGCGTTACTCCGGCGATAGCGCGAAAGTATTGGCTGGATCGTTCATGCCGATTCCGCTGATTCACAGAATTACGAGGTTTATCGTTAGCAGAACCTCCGTTGTTGCGCAGTTGCAAACGATGCCCTTCAAGAAACCGATCCAGGCCCGTCCAATGGGCGCCGGGGTGAATGCCCGCTGCCACGGCGCGTGCTGGACATTGCCGGCGAAGGCGGTAATGGTTTTGCCCAAGGAGACGCACACAATGGCAGAACGAACCTTACGCGGTCAGGCCGTCATCGCCGGCATCGGCGAGACGCAGTATTACAAGCATGGCCAATCCCCCCACAGCGAGTTCAAACTGACCCTTCAGGCCATTCTGGCGGCCGCTAAAGACGCGGGCATCGACCCGAAAGACATCGACGGTTTCACGTCCTATTCCAACGACCGCAACGACCCGTCGCGGCTGTCGGCGGCGCTGGGCATCAAGGAATTGCGGTTTTCCAACATGCAGTGGGGCGGCGGCGGCGGCGGTGTCGCGGCGGCGGTCGGCAATGCGGCGGCGGCGGTAACCACCGGCATGGCAAACTGCGTCGTGGCATTCCGCGCGCTGGCGCAAGGCCAGTTCGCCAGGTTCGGGCGCGGCAGCGGCGCGCCCCTGGCGTCGGGCGACGATGCGTTTACCATCCCCTACGGTCTTATGTCCCCGGCGCAGAAATTCGCCATGAAAGTCGTGCGCTTCATGCACGACCATGGTGTCAAGCAAGACGCCTTAAGGGCGATTTCGCTGGCGTCCTACCACCACGCGCAGAACAACCCCCGCGCCGTTATGTACGGGCGGCCGCTGGATGAAGCGAAGTACGATGCCTCGCGCTGGATCGTGGAACCGTTTCATTTGTTCGATTGCTGCCTGGAGAACGACGGCGCCGCGGCGGTCATCGTTATGCCGGCAGACCGGGCAAAGGACTTGCCGCACAAATCCAGCTATCTGCTGGGGGTTGCCACCGGGTCGGATCATCGCTGCGCGGCACCGGTGCATAACGGGCCGAACTACGCCAGTTCCCACTTCGCCACCGTCGCGCCGAACCTCTACGCCATGGCGAAAATGGGCCCCAAGGATATCGATGTCGTCCAGTGCTACGAAAATTTCACCGGGGGCGTGTTGATGAGCCTGGTGGAGCATGGGTTCTGCGCGCCCGAAGAAGCCAACGATCTGCTGCGGCTGGAAAATCTAATTGCCTCGACCGGCAAGATGCCGCTGAACACCAGCGGCGGCAATCTGGCCGAGTGCTATATGCACGGGCTGGAACTGGTGATCGAGGCGGTGCGGCAGATACGCGGGGAATCCACCAATCAGGCGCCAAGGAACGACGCCGTTATCGTGGTCGGCGGCCCGATGGTGACGCCTGTCAGTTCCTTGATCCTGGGTTCGGAGGCCACTCTGTGATGTCGTATCTGCCCGAAGGCCTGCCTGTCCCGGCGGCCGGCACCGATGGATTGTCCGCCCCGTACTGGGAAGCCACGCAACAGGAGAAACTGCTGATTCAGTTCTGCCGCGGGTGCAACCATTGGCAGTGGGGACCGGAATCGATCTGTCATCGCTGCAACAGCTTCGATCTCGACTGGCGCGAGGTGAAAGGTCGCGGTTCGGTCTATAGCTATGAACGGGTCTGGCATCCGGTGCATCCGGCGCTGAACGGGCACGGGCCGTACATCGTTGTGCTGGTGGAACTGCCTGACGCCGGCAATGTGCGGATGGTCGGCAATCTTCTGGGCGATCCGAAACAGGACGTGCCGATCGGTGCTGCGGTAGAAGCGGTGTTCGAACACCACCGAACCGCCACGCCGCCGTTTAGCCTGGTGCAGTGGCGCCTGGTCTGACGCCCACGCCGGTATCGCGGGAAGCGTGACGCTTCCCGCGATAAAACCCAGGCTCAGCCGCGCTTGCGATCCTTCAACCGCTGGATCGCCGCGCCTACCATGCGTACCGGCTCATCTGACTGGTACGCTTTGGCAATCGTGCGGATGCCCGCCTCGATTGCATCGCTCACCGGCATTGCTTCCCAGTCCCGGATCAGTTCCTTCTGTAACCGGATCGCTTTCGGACCGGATTCGACAATCGATTCCACCCATCGTCCCAGCGCGCTGTCCAGTTCCGCGGCGGGAACGACCTTTTCCACCAGACCCCATTCCAGTGCGGTGCGCGCGTCGATGTTGTCGCCGGTATAAACCAGCAATTTGGTCCGTCCCCAGCCGATCAGTTGCGGCAACAGCGCCGCTTCCACCACCGACGGAAGGCCGATTTTCACCTCCGGCATGCCGAACACCGCATTGTCGCTGGCGATATGCATGTCGCAGGCTGCCATTACCTCCAGCCCCGCGCCCAGACAGAACCCATTGACACGGGCGATAACCGGAACCGGCAGATCGCGCAGCACTTTGCACATCCGGTGGATCAGGATCAGGAAATCGCGCGCCCGGGCCGGGTTCAGTTCCCCCAGTTCCAGCAAGTTCGCGCCGCCCATAAACGCCCGGTTGCCTTCGCCGGTCACGATCAGGACGCGCAAGTCCGGATCGTCCGCCAGCGCGGTCACCGCATCGATAAACGCGACGATTTGCGACCGGCCCAGGCAATTGAGGCGACCGGCGTTGTCGATCGAGATGGTGGCCACACCGCCTTCACGGCGGACGATGACGTCGTTCATGTTTAAGTCCTTCGGTTCCAGTTAACAGGGCCGCGGAAAGGTCGCATATCGGGATAGCCGCTAACAGCCCAGGCGCCATCGACCAACAGGCTGGCGCCATTGATATAGCTCGCATCGGGGCTGGCAAGGAACAGCGCGGGTGCCGCGATTTCCTCCGGCTGCGCCGGCCGGCCCATCGGAATGCGCTGCTCGAATGCGGCCAGCGCGTCGGCATTGCCGAAATGGCGGCGGGTCAGCGGCGTCTGCACCAGGCCCGGCAGAATCGCGTTCACCCTTATGCCGAATTCCGCCATTTCCAGCGCCCCGTTGCGCGACAGCATCTCGACGCCCGCCTTGGCGGCGACATAAGCCGATCCGGCGTGCATCGGCACATGCGCGTTCAGCGAGGCGATGTTCACGATGCTGCCCCACCCTTGCCGCATCATCTGCCGGCCCTGGTGCTTCATCCCCAAAAAAACGCCTTTCAGGCATAGATCGACGGTAAAATCCCAGTCGCCCTCCGCCAGATCGACGATATAGCCCGCCCGCGACCCCCCGGCGACGTTAAACGCGGCATCGACCGAACCGAATCGGTCAACCGCGGTGCCAACTAGGGCCACGGCGGCGGATTCCTGTGTCACGTCGCCCTCGATCCCGGCAAAGCCCGCGCCGAGGTCCGGAATTGGCTGGACATCCGAACCAACCACCTTGGCCCCTTCGGCCAGCAGCCGTTTGACGATCGCCAGCCCGATGCCCGAAGCGGCACCGGTTACCACCGCCACCGTCCCGGCGAATCGGTCATTCGATGCCATCATACGTGTCCCCCTCTGCTTCGTTAATGGTTTAGCAACTTCTTCATGTTTCCGTGCCCGCGTGTCGATGGGAAGCGTGCATGGAAATATCGGCCGGGATCAAGGTTGCCGCTCGGGGGCTGGAATGGGATGTCACCGAGGTTGAACCTCTGGGTCCGCAACAGCGAGTCCGGCTGGCCTGTCGCGACGGAGATATGGCGGGCCTTGAATGGGACGTGCTGTTTCCCGCCGAACCCTTGTCCATCCTGCGCACCGATCCGGACCCGGCGGAGGCCGGATCGCTTGCGGATTGGCGCCGCTACCACATCGCCCGCCTGCTGGAACGCATCCCCGGCGCGCCCGCCCCGCCGGGTCGCCTGACCATCGAGGCATATCAGCGCGTTCCGTTGTTACGGGCACTGGATATGGCCCGCCCGCGGCTGTTGCTGGCGGACGGCGTCGGGCTGGGCAAAACCATCCAGGCCGGCCTGATTGCCGCCGAATTGCTGGTGCGCCGCCGGACCCATCGCATCCTGATCGTGTCGCCGCCCGGGCCGCTGCTGCGTCAGTGGGAGCAGGAGATGCGAATCCGGTTCGGCTTGCGATTTACCGTCGTTGCCGATGCGGCCGGATTGCGGGACGCTCGTAACGGGCTGGAACTGGGCGGCAACCCGTTCGAGGCAATCGCGCTTTGCCTGACATCGATCGACTTCGCGAAAGCGGACCAAGTGCTGGCGGAACTGGAACGGGTCGCCTGGGATCTGGTTATCATCGATGAGGCGCATCACTGCGCCGGGGACGAAAGTCAGCGCCGCCGGCTGGCCGAGGTGCTGGCCGGAACATCCGACGGGCTGCTGCTGCTGACGGCAACACCCCATGACGGCCACGACAAGAATTTCGCGTCGTTGATGGCGCTGCTGGACCCCAGCCTGGTGGACGGATCGGGGCAACTGATCGGTTCGGCCTATCGCCGCCACATCGTGCGGCGGTTGAAATGCCATATTCGCACCCCGTCGGGCGCGCCGGCGTTCCGAGACCGCATCGTCATGCCCGTCCGGATCGATGTAACCGATACCCCGGCGGTGCGCGATTTCCACAAGGCGTTATCGGCGTTGGTCGCGCCCCGGCTGCAACGGCCCCGCGGCCGGACCGGACCGGACGACGCGCTGGCTTTCGTCAGCCTGCTGAAACGATCGATGTCCACCATCGCCGCCTGCGTGGCCACGTTGCGCGTGGTGGCGGATCGTTACGACACGCCGCCATTGCGGGAACGCCGCCGGACCTTGCGGGCCTATCGCCGCCGCGTCGCCCAATTCGGCGTATTGAATGCCGCCGACGAAACAGATATGGCCGAACTGGAAGCCGAGGAAATGGCCGCGTCGTTGGCCGGCGAGGCGGCGGCGAACGATTTACGGGCGCTGATCCGCCTGGGCGAGGCAGCGGAACCGCACGATCCGAAACTGGCCGCGCTGGTGCTGGAAATCCGCCTGATCCGCCTGAACGATCCCGGTGCCAACGTGATCGTCTATACCGAATACGCCGACAGCCAGCGTGTGGCGGCCGCCGCGCTGGCGGCGACCGGCGGCACCATCCTGACCATCGGCGGGACGGATCCCGAATCCGAACGGACGCGCGCGGCGGAGCGGTGTGCGGCCGAAGACGGAATCGTGCTGGTGAGTACCGATTCGCTGGCCGAGGGCCTCAATCTGCACCAGCGCTGCCACCGGCTGATCCACCTGGACCTGCCCTACAATCCAAACCGGCTGGAACAGCGCAATGGCCGTATCGACCGTTATGGCCAGCGTCATAATCCAGAAATCCGTTATTTCTTCCTGGCCGGCACGTTCGAGGAACGATTGCTGCTGCGGCTGATCGCCAAATACGAAAAAGCCCGCGCCTGTCTGTCCGTCATGCCCAACACGCTGGGCGCCGGCGCCGATCCGGCCAGCCTGCGCGAACCTCTGTTCGGCGGTCTGGCCGAGGATTTGTTCGGCGGCATGCCCCGCCTGGTTCATTCGCTGGATTTGGCGGCCGAGGATACCAACAGCGAATCCTATCGCGACCTGCTGCGGGAAATCGATCGCGCGTTTCAAAGCTTCGACCGGATGGCGGTGCGGCACGGGTGGCTGGCGGGCGGCGAAACGGCATCGCCTTCGGAAACCGGCTCCGCCGGCGAGATCGACGTGCCGGCCTTCGTCGCCTCCGTGTTGGTCCCCCACCGGAACGGGTATCGTGTGCCGGCCGGATGGGAACCGGACCTGACCGGTTTACCGGGCTTCGACCGCGTCGCGGGGACGGTGCGCCTGACGCCCGATCCGGAACGGCTGCGCGACGCGCGGGGGCAGGATTTGCTGTATCCCGGCCGCGCCCACCCCCTGACGCGGCGCGCCATCGCGTCGGTGCGGACAGGCCGTGTCGGCGCGGCACACGGCGACAGGCTGTCGTTGTTGCTGACTTATGCCGTGCATATCGAGGCCGAACTGAACGACATGTTCGCGCTGCGGCTTTGCCCGGATGGTTCTATCGCGCAACAATTATTCGCGCTGCCGGACGGTGCGGCCAATCCGGACGGACTGTGGGACCGGCGGTTCGCCGGCTGGGCGCCCCGTGCGATCGCGGCGGCGGAACCGTTGGCGGCCGCGATCGCGGATAACATCGCCGCGGCCGCGCTCACCGGACACCGTGACCGCACCGCTCGCGATGCCGCCGCCGCAAACGCATGGCTGCGCCTTCGTGCCGGCGAATTGTGCGGTCCGGCCGAATCGCGGACAGGCGACCTGTTCGAAACCGGACCGTCGCCGGACGATTGGCGATCCGGCGGAACAGCGGAACATCGGCTGGCCGGCTTTGTCGCCGACCCGCTGGTGCCCGCCGCGCAAAGACGCGATGCCGCCGAGGCGCTATCGCGGGTCCGCGCCACCTCCCATCGCACCCCGCTCCCACCCGCGTCCCACCGCATGCTCGGTATGCTCATGCTGGTGCCATGACGCTGGATCTGGACGACTGCGTGCTGTCCGGTCCGGCTATGACCGCACCGTTCCTGCACGACGGCCTGGCCCGCGTGCTGGACCTTCCGGACGGGCTGGACCACGGCTGGGACACGCTGCGGGCATCGTTACGCGGCGGCGGCGCGCAACGGGTTCACCGGCAGGTCACGGTGAAACTGGCCACCGCCCTCGGTTACGATAACCCGAAGCGCCAGGACGCGGTGACCACGCGCGAAGGGCCGGAAGACGGCGGCTGGCTGATGCGGGCGCCCAACGGCGTCCGGCTAAGGGCATGGTCCGTCGGCAGCGATACGGATCTGGACGCGGCCGGCCGGTTCGCCCGGACCAGTCCCACCCGCATCGCCCAGCGCGTGCTGATGGCGCGGGCGGAGCGCGCCGGGCTGGTCACCAACGGCGACGTGCTGCGCCTGCTGCTGTGCGACCCATCCCGCGCCGGCAGCCACCTGTCGGTGCCCGTCGGCGACTGGCGAAACAAGCCGCTGCCACCCGATTCATTCCGGGTTCTGGCCGCGCTAGCCGGCCCACGGGGACTGCCCCTCCTGCCGGCCGTGCTGGATGCGGCGCGGCTGCATCAAGCGAAAGTCACGATCGCCTTGCGCCGTCAGGCGAAGGAAGCGATCGCCGGTTTCATCGGCGCCCTGCCGGACCGAACCGGGCTGGACGCGGTGTCGCTATGGCATGAAAGCCTGATCCTGGTTTACCGGCTGCTGTTCATCCTGAAACTGGAAAGCCCCACCGAACCCGGTGGCGGGTTCAGCTTCGCCTCGGCGCGGCTGTGGCGCACCGCCCTGTCGCCCAACAGCGCCCTTGGGCCGCTGGTACGCCGGCATTTGGACCAGGGCCACGATACCGGCCGCATGCTGGAATCCGGGCTGCGCGCGCTGTTCGCCGCATTCCGCTCCGGCCTGTCCTGCTCCGAACTGACGATCGCCCCGCTCGGTGGCGCACTGTTCGGCGCGGACACGACGCCGTTGCTGGACCGCGCCGTTTGGGGCGATCCGGCGGTGGCTATCCTGCTGGATCGCCTGATCTGGATTCGCTCCGACCAGGGCGAGCGGGTGCGGCTGCACTACGGCGGCCTGGACGTGGAGGATCTGGGGAGTGTCTATGAAGGACTGCTGGAACAGGAACCCGGAATCGCGACGGAACCGCTGATCCGCGTCCGGCACGGCAAGCGGGAAGCCGTTGTGCCGGCCGGAACGGCGGCGCCGGATATCGTGCCGGGCCAGTTCTATTTGCGCACCGGCATGGGCCGCAAAGCGTCGGGTTCGTTCTACACCCCGCATGAATTTGTCCAGTTCCTGGTGCGCGAAACCCTGGAACCCAGGATCGCGTCCCTTAGTCCGCCGGACGATCCCCACCCCGCGAGGCTGCTGACCCTGCGGATCGTCGATCCCGCCGCCGGCAGCGGCCATTTCCTTGTCGAGGCCTGCCGCTATCTGGGCGAGGCCCTGCTGACGGCGTGCCGCCTTTGCGATGAGCGCGGGCTGCACGATCGGATCGCCGCGTTGCCCGACCCGGACAACACCGTCGCCGCGTATTTGCCAAGCCGGGGCTACGCGGAACCGCGCGCCCGAGCGATTTGCCGGCGTCTGGTGGCGGTGCATTGCCTGTACGGGTGCGACAAAAACAAGCTCGCCGTGGAACTGGCGAAACTGTCGCTGTGGCTTGAATCGTATGCCGAGGGCCTGCCGCTGACGTTCCTGGACCATCGTCTTGTGCATGGCGATGCCCTGACCGGACCCTTCCTTGAATCGCTCCGTACCTTGCCCGTAACCGGCGGCCCGCTCGATCCTCTGCTTGCGCGCGGAGTCGCGGATTGCCTGACCGCGGCGCTGAGTTTGGCCCGGCGGCAGGTCGCGAACCTGAATGGCTCCATCGGCCGCGATTTATTCGAACTCCAGGCGAAACAAGCGGCGAAAGATCGGCTGGACCGGATTTTGAAGCCGCTGCGCCGGCTCGCGCGCGCCTGGGCGGGCGCGGCGATGCTGCGCGGCCGCGATTCGGACGATGTGTGGCTGGGCCTTGCCGCCGGGGTCGCCCGGACCGGCGATTGGCCCGCGGAACTGACCGGGCCGCAGGCCGGATTGCTGGCGGCGGGCGCGGACGCGGTTCCCTGGGATCTGGTATTCCCCGAGGTGTTTCCGGGCGGTTTTTCGGTGGTGCTGGGAAATCCGCCCTGGGATGTCGTGCTGCCCAACACGAAGGATTTCGTCGCCGAGTACGATCCAGCGATATTGGACGCCCGCACCCGGACCCAGGTCGCGGCGATCGGGCGCGCGGTGCTGGATCGGCCCGGTGTGGCGACCGCGTTCGAGGATTATCGCGACGGCTTCGACCGGTTGAAACGCGTCGCCAACCGGCTGTACCGGCATCAGCGCGTGCGGACAGGATCGGCCGCGACAGCCGGCAATCTGGACCTGTTCCGGCTGTTCGCGGAACGGAACATAGAGCTTTCCGCCGCCGCCGGGGCAATCGGCGTGCTGATGCCGTCGGCCTTCCATGCCAATGAGGGCACAACCGGAATCCGGCGCCTGTACCTCGAAGAAACCGATTTACGATGGTGCCTGTCGTTCGAAAATCGGCGGCGCATCTTCGATATCGATAGCCGGTTCAAATTCGATCTGATTGTCGCCCAGCGTCCCGGCCCGGCGCGCGCCGTGCGCTGCGGATTTTACCTCGGCCGGATCGAGGACGCCGACGATCCCGATAAAATCATGACCTACAGCAAGGAATTTCTCGAACGAACCGGCGGTGCGGGCCTGACACCGCTGGAACTACGCGGCGGAGCCGATCTGGCGATCGCGGAAAAACTCTTCGCGCAACCGGAACGGCTAAAAACATGGTGCGAGGACCGGCATATCCGTTTCGGCTGCGATCTGCACATGACCGCCGATGCCGGCTGCTTTCAGCCCGCCGGCGCCGCCGAACTGGCCCTGCATGAAGGCAAGACATTTCACCAGTACACCGATCGCTGGCACACCCAACCCCGTTACAGCGTGGCACCGGACGCCCTGCCGCCTTGGTTGGCCGAGGCATCCCGGCATTATCGCCTGGCCTTTCGCGATATCGCCCGGTCCAACGATGAACGCACCGCGATTGCCTGCATCGCACCGCCCGGTTCGGTGTTCGGTCACACCGCGACCGCCGAGAAAACCCCCTGGTGCCGCGACCCGGCCGACGCGCTGATACTGTGCGCGCTGTTCAACTCCTTCCCGTTCGACTGGCTGGTCCGCCAGAAAGCCGCGACACATCTTAGCCTGTATATACTGAACGCGCTGCCGGTTCCGCGTTTCACCGCGGCGGAAAGCCGCTTCCTGGCCCAGGCGGCCTTGCGATTGTCGTGCAATCGTTCCGGATACGACGATTTATGGCGAGACATGGCGGACGGCAACGCCGCGCGCACCGGCGATCCTTTGTTACGCCCAAAAATCGACGCCGTGGTGGCACGCGCGTATGGCCTGGACCACGACCGATACGCCCACGTGCTGCGCGCTTTCAGCCACCGGTCCCAGCCCGATGCCCCGGCGCTGTGCCTGGCCGCGTTCGATGCGCTGAAAGCCCGTGCGTCAGCCTGAAACGGCGCGCAGTAAACCCAGCACCTGGTCCACCTGCATGCCCAGGCTGTATCGTTCCGCCACCCAGTCGCGATACAAGCCGAACCTGCCGGACTGGATCAGCGCCACAGCCTCATCCACCGAGGCGAACACGCACGCCGCCGGCCATAACCGGTCCGCGCCGGGAAATGCATGCACGACCGGGAAGGCACCGGTCGCCATCCCCTCCCCGATGGTCATGCCGAAGCTTTCATACATGGACGTGGAAAGCAGCGTGGCCTTGTCGGCGTACCATGCCGGCATGTCCGTCACATGGCCGTCGAAATGAACCACCCCGGCCAAGCCCAAAAGAGACTGCATTTGTTTCAGATAGCGCGCCGTCCGGGCATCGGTGAACGCGCCGGCGACATGGATCGTAAATCGGGAATCGCGCTGTACCAGCCGGCTGGCGATCTGCATCATCAGCATCGGATTTTTCTTGGGCTCCAAATGCCCGGCCCAGCCAACGCGAAACCGGTCCGGCGTGCCAGGGCGAAACCGCGTCATATCGATTCCGTTCGGAATCGTCTGGATTTGCACCGCGTCCGCGATACCGGGGAACGCCGCCAGCAGCACCTCGGTAATGTCGTCCGCCACGGTCACCAACCGCGACACACGGCTCCAGTCCATTTGACCCGGATAGCCGGTTTGCAGCGCCTCGATCGAATGCAGCCGCACGATACACGGCTTACCGGCCGGAATGGCGTGCCGCGTGGCCCAGACGGCGTGGTCCCAGCACCATTCCAGCCAGACAATATCGGCCCAACCGATCGCCGCCGCCAGCGCCTCGCCAGGGCCGGCGCTGATAAAGCGTGTTTCGTAAAATTGGCTGAGCGCGGGCATAAGCGGGGCGAGGAAACTGTCCTCGCGCCCTTTGACCCGGTCGGCAAGCAGCAATCGCACCATCGGTCCTTACCCTTCCGCGCTGGATGGTAGGGCCGAAAGGTTAACGTGCCGTAAACGCTGGATACCCCGTTATGCGACCGCATCCAGCCGTTCGGCACGGCAGCGCATCAGCGGCTGGATGCGCTTGCCGTAAGCGTCCATCCCTTCCAGGAAGTCGTCGAACGTCAACATGATCCCTTTCACCCCAGGCATGGTCGCCACCTCATCGAGCATGGCCGCCACCTTCGCGTACGACCCGACCAGCGTGCCCATGCTGAAATTGATCGGCGAGGGAGACCGTTGAATCGTGGATGCCATGGACGTGGCGGAGGGTGCTGTGTCCTCGGCGGCCTTGCCCAGCAAGTGACCGATCGCCCCCATGTCGGCTCCGGCGTTGTACGAATCCCATTTTGCCATGGCGGCAGCGTCCGTTTCGTCCGCGATCACCATGTAGAGCATGTAAGACCCGGCATCCCGGCCGGCTTTGCGCGCATGTTCCAACATGCGGGCCGGCACCGCCGCGCCTTTGGTCGGGGTGTTCACGCCCTCTCCGAACGCGAAATTGAAGTCGCAGTATTGCGCCGCGAACTCCATGCCGCGATCGCTCTGCCCCGCCGCCACCACCTTCACCGGGTGGGCCGGGCGCGGACTGAGCTTGCAGTCATCCATCTGGAAGAATTCGCCCTGCATGCTGGACGTTCCGGTTTCCCACAGGTCGCGCAGGACGCGCACATATTCGGTACTGTAGTCGTAACGGCGGCTGAAATACTCGTCGCCGGGCCACAGGCCCATCTGGCTGTATTCGATCTTGTGCCAGCCCGAAACGATGTTCACGCCGAATCGCCCGTTGGATATATCGGAGATGGTGCTTGTCATGCGGGCGACGATCGCCGGCGGAATCGTCAGTACCGCAACCGAGGCATACAGCCTGATACGGGACGTGACCGCTGCCAGCCCCGCCATCAGCGTGAAGCTTTCCAGCCCATGATCCCAGAATTCCGTCTCGCCGCCGAACCCGTGCAGCTTGATCATGGACAGCGCAAAATCCATACCGAAGGCTTCCGCCTTCTGAACAATCCGGCGGTTGAGATCGAAGCTTGGCATGTATTGCGGGGAGTTCGCCGATATAATCCACCCATTGTTGTTGATGGGAATAAAGACGCCGATATCCATAGCCGTACCTCGCTCGATTGCATGACACCTGTAGCAACACATGTGCCAGCCGGCCGGGTCCAAGGACGCCAAGGCCGTGGGCCAAGATTGGGCAAAAAGATCGCATTAAACAGATTATTTATTAATCGGACTTGTAAGAAATTTAGGCATAATTTATATCATGACAGAAAAATCGATAACGTTTTGATCATTAGCTAACTACCCGTCGCTCGAATAAACAAATTGCCTCATTTATATCTACAAAATGCCTATTTTGTAGCCCGCAAAGCGTTGCCCGAAGCCGCGCGATGGCATAAAATCATGCTGTTCAGACTGGCGGCGCGTCACCGGTTGGCATTGGCGCCGCCGTGCGATGCGGCAAGCGGGGGTTACGGCATCTTAAATACGATATCCTGCGCACCGTGCCACAGCACCATCTTGCCCAGTGCCGTCAGGTCTTCGGCGCCCTCGACCACGGTCAGAAAATGGTTTCCCGCCAACTGTCCCATTTTGCTGGCGAACTGAACACCGCCATAGGCCAGCAGGATTTCGGTCTCGGAAATCCCGCCCGGATACAGCAGGAATTGTCCAGGCGCCGGATAGCTGGTGTGATTTTCGAACGGCAACCCCAGGTCCAGATCGCCCAGCGGAATCCAGCAGCCCTCGCCGCTCCAGCGGACGTGGATGATACGTTCCCGATACGGCAACAGCGACTTGAACTTCGCGCAGGTTTTCGGCGCGTTGACTTCCTCAAACCGAGCCTTGAAGGTGAAAGGACCGGCGGCGATATCGATCAGGGTCATGGAAGGTCTTTATCCTATACTAGAAATGTGCTGGCATCAAAACCAAATGGTACGTTCCCGGTGGGCCTGATCATGTCATAGGGCCCGCGCGCCAAAAACTGGCCGCTGCCTGGTTGGGCCTGCACGATACCGTCTTTCATCGCCACCTCTCCGCGCCGGATGGTCGTTACGGGCCAGCCGGTCACCTCCATTCCTTCGTACGGCGTGTAGTCGATGATATGCTGCATCAGATCGTTGGTCATCGTTACGCGCTTGGCGGCGTCCCACAATACAAGATCGGCGTCCGCGCCCGGTGCAATGGTGCCCTTGCGCGGATACAGCCCGAACAGCCGGGAGGGATTGAATGCCGTCAGGCGCACGAAGGTGCAAGCGTCGATCCGCCCTTTGGAAACGCCCTCGCTGAACAAAATCGGCAACCGGGAGCCCAATCCCGGCACCCCGTTCGGAATGTCGCGAAAGGGCGCGCCGGTTCCGTTCGCGCGCTTGCCAACCGGCGAGTCATAGCTCCAGCCGCTGTGATCGGACGACACCACGTCCAGCACGCCATCGCGCACCAGTTTCCATAATCCCTCGCTCGCGGCCGCGTCGCGCGGTGCCGGGCTGCACATGAATTTCGCGCCCTCGAACCCGGGCCGATCCATATGA
Organism: Pseudomonadota bacterium; assembly: GCA_021805565.1. GTDB lineage: Bacteria > Pseudomonadota > Alphaproteobacteria > Acetobacterales > Acetobacteraceae > Rhodopila. Next base: position 55,864 of record JAJZFA010000036.1, on the reverse strand, counting down.
TCCGCGGAAAGAACGAAATACTGCGGGCAGGTCTCACCCCACACTTTCAGGCCGCGCGCCCGCGCCCGGACAATCTCATCGGCGACCTCGGGGCAGGACACATGAAAAATCTGGATCGGCTGATCCACCATTTCCGCCAGCGCGATCGCGCGGTGCGTCGCCTCCCGCTCCACCACGGCCGGGCGCGACCAGGCATGATATTTCGGTTCCGTCCGGCCGTCCGCCAGCAAGGCCGCGGTCCGCCAGCGAATGGCTTCATAGTTTTCGCAATGCACCGTCACCAGCGCGCCGGTGCGCCGAGCCGCGGCCAGCACGCGGATGAATTGACGGTCGTCCAGATGCAGCGGGTCGTAGGTCAGGAACACCTTCAGGCTGCGGACCCCGGACGCCACGACCTGGGGCACCTCGTTGAAAATCACCTCATCCGTCGCATCGGTGATGATTTGGTGGAAGGTGTAATCCACCATCGCCTTGGCCGCGCGGCGCCGGTATTCCGCGAGCGGTTTTAGGATGCCATGCCCTTTGAACTGCGTGGAAAACGTAATGACGGTTGTGGTTCCGCCCGCCAGGGCGGAGGTGCTGCCGGTGATAAACGTTTCCTCATCCGCGCCGCCGCCCGCCTGCAACTGTTCGATATGGCAGTGGGAATCGACCCCGCCGGGCATGACCAGAAGCCCCTGCGCGTCCACGGTGCGTTGTCCGCGCAAACCGGTCCCGACCGCGGCGATGCGGCCATCGACGATGCCGACATCCGCGCGATACATATCCGACGCCGTAACCACCGTGCCGCCGGCAACCACCAGATCGTAATCGGTCATGACGAAGCGTCCCCTATCCCGCGTGCATTGCGTGCGCCGCCGCAGTGTGTCGCCGAACCAGGGCCGCGATGTCCAGCCCCGGAATAGCGCCGTCCTCCACAACCCACCGCCCGGCCACCATGACCCTGTCCGCCCGGTGCGCGCCGCACATCACCAGCGCGGCAATTGGATCCTGGGCGCCGGAAAACCGCAAATCGTCCAGAGTGAACAACGCCAGATCGGCCTGCATCCCCACGGCGACGCGGCCGAGGTCCGCGGTCCGGCCGATGCAAGCCGCCGATCCCTCGGTCGCCCAGCGCAGCGCGTCCAGATGGCCGGCCCTTTCGACGCCATAGCGGCCGCGTTGCAGCAGGAAGGCCGACCGGACTTCCTGCATCATGTTGGACGCGTTGTTGGACGCGGACCCGTCCACCCCGAGGCCGATCCGCATTCCGGCCCGTTCCATGTCGCACACCGGACAGGTGCCGGACGCGAGGGCTTGGTTACTACACGGACAATGCGTGACGGATACGCCCGCTTTCGCCATGCGGCCGAATTCGGCCGCATTGAAATGGACGCCGTGAGCCAGCCACGTGCGATCCGTCAGCCAGCCGCATTGTTCCAGATAATCCAGCGGGCGGCAGCCGAATTTTTCCAGACAAAACGTGTCCTCATCCGCGGTTTCCGACAAATGCGTATGCAGCCGCACCCCGGTTCGTCCGGCCAGCGCGGCGGTCGCGCGCATCAGCGATGCCGTCACGCTGAACGGCGAGCAGGGCGCCAGCGCCACCTGCACCATCGCGTCGCCGGCCGCATCGTGATACCGCGCGATCAGGCGTTCGCTGTCGGCCAGGATTATGTCCTCATCCTGCACCACGCTGTCGGGCGGCAACCCGCCATTCCGCTGGGACAGGTTCATCGAACCGCGCGTCAGCACGACCCGGATGCCCAGCCGGCGCGCCGCCGCGACTTCGGTATCGATCGCCGCTTCCAGTCCCGCCGGGAAAACATAGTGATGATCGGTGGTCGTGGTGCAGCCGGACAGCAGCAGTTCCGCCATCGCCACGGTCGCCGCCGAGTCCAGGAAGTCCGGCGTCAGCCGAGCCCAAATGGGATACAGGGCCCGTAGCCAGGGAAACAGCGTCCGCCCCAGCGCGGCGGGGCTTGCTCGGGTCAGCGTCTGATAGAAATGGTGGTGCGTGTTGATCAGTCCGGGCAGCACGGCATGCCGGCCGGCATCGAAGATCTGGGTATAAGGCGTCATCGGCTCCGCGCCTTTGGGCACCAGTTCGGCGATCCGGCCATCGCTGACGACAACCCCACGCTCCGCCCCAGCGGCCAGGATCGCTAACGGGTCGCGCAACCAGACGGTCATGGCGCCGGTATCACGCTGACATGCGCGGCCACGACGCGCCAGCCATCCGGCATGCGCGCCCAGCTTTGCATCTGGCGTCCTGTTTTGTCCGGCGCCGTTGTCCGATGGAACAAGGTGGCGGCGGTGGCGAAATCCCGGCCGAACGTGGTGATGACCGTGCGGGACGTTGTTCGTTCGAGGCCCACGGGGGAGCGGGCCGACCGGAAGGCGCCGATTTCGTCGTAGCCGTACAGGTTTTCGCCGATGCCATACCGGATGGTATGCGCGCTGTTCCAGAACAGCGCCTGCAAGGCTTCCACATCGTTGCCGACCAGCGCCGCCTCATACCGGGCGAAGGCGGCTTCTACCTCGGCCTTCACATCGGGCAGGTTTATGTCCATCGATCAGGCCTTGTGGTTAGGCGACGGCGCGCGGGCGATACCCTGGACTTCCAGCGTGCGTGCGATCCGCAGCGCCAGATCCTCGCGCCAGGGCGCGGTCACGATTTGCACCCCGATGGGCAGGCGGGCCGCGAGCGGTACTGGCACGGCCACGACCGGCAAGCCGATGAACGAAAACGGCTGCGTATAAATGCCGATATTCGGGCGCAATGGCACGTCCTTGCCGTCCAGCACGAACGTCTTTTGTCCGATCGTGGGGGCGACGCAGGGGGTGGCCGGTGCCAAAATGGCATCGTATTCCGCGAACAGCGCCCGCATCGCGTTCTGGAACCAGCGGCGGAATTTCTGCGCTTGCACGACGGCGGCGGCCGGAATGAGAGTGCCGGCGATCAGCCGGTCGCGCACGTCGGGGTCGAAATCGTCCGGACGGGTGCGCAACCGGTTCAGGTGCAGGGCCGCGCCTTCGGCGGCGGTAATAATATAGGCGGCACCGCGCGCCTGTTGTGCCTGGGGTACGGTGACGGTTTGCGTAACGCCCAGCGCGGCGGCGGCGGCATCCAGCGCGGCCAGCGCCTGGGGCGACGCGCCCGCGCGAAAATACCCGCCGGCGGACGCGATCCGCAGCCCGCCGATGCCTTCGTCCAGCCCCCCCGAAACCGGATCGGCCGGGCGGGCGGCGCAGACCGGATCGGCCGGATCGGGGCCTTGCATCGCGTCGTATGTCACCGCCAGATCGGCCACGGTGCGAGCCAGCGGTCCCAGGTGATCCAGGCTGGACACGAACGGAAAGCTGCCCGCCCGCGTCAGCCGCCCGTAGGTGGGTTTCAGGCCGAACACGCCGCAGAACGATGCGGGCACGCGGATGGACCCATTGGTGTCCGATCCCAGTGCCAGCGTCACCAATCCGCCGCCGACCGCGGCGCCGGAGCCGCCGGACGATCCTCCGGTCATGCGCGCGGTGTCGTGCGGGTTGCGCGACGGCCCGTCATGGGCGTTTTCGCCGGTGAAGTCATAGGCGTATTCGCCCATGTTCAGCGCACCGACCAGGATCGCGCCTTGTGCTTCCAGCCGGACGATCAACGGCGCGTCGGCCATGGCGGGCGGGTTGTCGCGGTTGATCTTCGACCCGGCCAGGGTTGTCAGCCCCGCCACATCGATCAGATTTTTGACCGCGAACGGCACGCCGGCCAACGGCCCCTTCGTCGCGCCGGAGGCATCCAGCGCCCCGGCCTTCGCCAGCGCCCGTTCCGTCAGCACGGCGGTAAACGCGTTCAACACGGGGTTCAGCCGTTCGATCCGGCTCAGGCAGTCTTCGATCGCCGCGCGCGCGGTCATGCGCCCCGATGCCACGGCCGCGGCGATCTCGGTCGCGGTCATGCCTGGAATACCGGTGCGGGGTCGATATCGTCAGGCAGGTCCATCGTCATCAAGGTGGCGGTCAGAGCCAGATTGACCGACAGGTGCATCCGCACCGCCGGCCGCCAGTGCGGCTTTATCTCGATACCGGCCAGGGCGGTTCCGGCGTCGATCAGGGCATCCATGGCGGCTTCGTCCATCGTTAGCTCCCGGATTGAGTGCGCAGCCAGGCGCGCCAGCCGCCCAGATGGGTAATGTCGCGAGCCGATCCGATACCGGCGGATTCCGCCAGAAACCCAAGACACGGGCCATCGTCCAATATCACCGTCCCGAACCCCAGCGGCGGGGCCACTTGTGCCAGAAGTGCGCCGATCGCCGAAGTCGGCAGTGCCCAGACCTCGCCGACGACCGCATCGCCACCCGGCGAGGCCAGAAGTCCGGGACGGTTGCCCAGCGCATACAGCCGGTACCCGGTTATGGTTTTGGCTTCCCGCACGAAGCGGCCGCCCAGCGCGACCACCTGATGATTGAGCGGCAATCCCGCCATATGCGCGCCAAGGCAGAACAGGCTGGTTTCGCCGGGCGCCAGCGTGTCCGCGCCGGCTTGCGGCGGCAGGGCCTGCCCCGTGGCCCCGACAGTACTGGCGAAGTGCCGGTGCAGCGCGTCGGCCATGGGGGCCAGACGGCCTTCCGACCAGGCGGGGCCAAGCAGAACGCCGCCGATGGGCGTGCCATTGGGCGCAAAACCGATGGGAACGGCGAACCCGGCCATACCGCACAGATTGGCGAAGTTGGTGAACGTGCCCAGCCGCGTATTCGGGCCGAACGGATCGCGTGCAACCTGCTCCAGCGACGGGCAGAACGGCGCAGCGGGCACCAGAAGGGCATCGTGCCGCGCAAACAGGGCTTCGGCATGGCGGCGGGTCTGGCGCAGAATATGGAAGGCATCGAACGCATCGGCAGCCATCCGCGTCAGGCCCTGTTCCAGGATTGTCCGCGTGGCCGGATACAGCATGTCCGGCCGCACGTCTAAAACCGATCGCAGGGCGGCGGTGCGTTCGGCGACCCAGGGCCCTTCGTACAGCAGCCGGGCGAGTTCCAGAAACGGCCCGATCCCAACCGCAACGGCGTGCAGGAATGCTCCGGCCGCCTGATAGGCCGCTGCAACGTCCGGTTCGCATAAGGCGGCGGCGTCGGCCATCGCGACCCTGGCCATTTCCGGGCGAGGCAAAAGGGCACCGCGCCGCAAATGCGGAAACGGCGCTTCAAGCGCGTAAGGATCGCCGGCATCGAACGCGGCGATGACGCGCTGCACCGCCAGTGCCTCATCGACCGAACGGGCGAACACCGAAATTGTATCGATCGACCGGCAGGCCGGCACCATGCCCCGCGCGGACACACTGCCTGGGGTGGGCTTCAACCCGACGATATTGCCAAACGCCGCCGGTATCCGACCGGACCCCGCCGTGTCGGTGCCCAGTGCGAACCGGACGATCCCGGCCGCCACCGCACAGGCCGACCCCGAGGACGATCCGCCCGGCACCAAGGCCGCATCGAACACGTTGCGCGGAATACCATAGGGGCTGCGGGTGCCTACCAGGCCGGTGGCGAACTGATCGAGGTTGGTTTTGCCGACGAACAGGCCACCGGCCGCCAGCAGCCGCTGCACGGCCACCGCGCTTGTGTCCGGCGTATAGGCAAAGCCTGGACAACTGGCCGTGGTCGGCACGCCCGCCACATCGATATTGTCCTTTACCGCGAACGGCACGCCCCATAATGGCCGGCCCCTTGGCCCTTCGGCTTCAAGCGCCCGAGCGTCGGCGCGCAGGGCATCGTCGGGGCGCCGGACGATCCAGATCGCCGGATCGGCGTGGGTTCGGTCGGCGGCGATCGTCGCCTCTGCCATCCGCACAGGTGTCATATCGCCATCCGCGGGCCGCCGGGGTGAAGCAGTACGGTGGCCACACCCGGCGGGACCGGAGGGTAACAGGCGGGAAGGCGTCGTTTCATACCGGCAGTTTGCCCTTTCGTCGCCGCGAACGATCCGCCGGAGTCCGGGACGATTCGCGAGAATAATGCACGCAAAAACGAGGCCAGCAACCGCGGCCATTAGGCCGGCGACGCATCGCGGTCCGTCCGGCCCTTCTAATAGGCGACCTTATCAAGCTTTTTGTCCCATTCCTCAAACGCCGCCCAACCCTCGGCCTGCAACAGCCGGGTTGCAGGAATCGCGCGCTGGTCCAGCGGCAGCGGAATCTCATGATACAAAAAATCGTCGCGGAACCCGATTTTCGCCGCGTCGTGCCGGTCGTTGGCGTAATAAATCCGCCCCAGCCGGGCCCAGTAGATCGCGCTGAGGCACATCGGGCAGGGTTCGCAACTGGTGTAGATTTCGCAGCCGGTCAGATCGAATGTCCCCAGCGCCTGGCACGCCAGCCGCACCGCCACCACCTCGGCATGCGCGGTGGGATCGTTGGTGGACGTGACCTGATTGAACCCCTCGGCGACGACCGCGCCGTCCTTCACGATCACCGCTCCGAACGGGCCGCCGCGCCCCGAACGCATCATTTCCAGCGAAAGCCCGATGGCACGCCGCATGTGATCCGCTTCGGTCATTGGCTTTGCATCCGATCCATCGTCGGTGGGCAAACACAGTCGCCGCACTCTTTCACTCGTATTGGCATAGGCTTCGTACTCCGTTGCGCCGGTTGAAACCGCATGATTTGCGCGGCGACCGAAACCGCGACCACCGCCGGTTCCTTCCCCACGATCCCCGGCACCCCGATCGGGCAGACCAGCCTGTCCGTATCCAGGCCCAGCCGGACCAGCCGCGTCACAAACCGCGCCCGTTTGGTGGCCGATCCGATCAGCCCCACCGACGGCAGATCGGGGCGACCCAGCGCGGCGGCCACAATCGCGAAATCCAGCGCATGGTCGTGCGTCATCGCCAGCACCAGGCTTCCGGCCGGCAAATCGGCGACCGCGCGAGCCGGATCGGCCGTCCGCACCGCCACCACGTTGTCCGGCACATGCGCCGGCAGCGCGTCCGGCCGTGAATCGATCCAATCGACTCGCACCGGCAAATCGGCAAGCAGCCGGACCAACGCTGTCCCGACATGGCCCGCGCCGAACAGGGCGATATGCAGCCCCGGCGGACGCAATACCTCGAACAGCACCGTCACGTGCCCGCCGCAGCACTGACCCAGCGCGGGACCGAGCGGAAAGTCTTGAGTGGATGGGCCTTCGGCATCGGAGGCGAGCAGGGCGCGCGCGGCGCCCTCGCACCGGTATTCCAGGTTACCGCCGCCGATCGTGCCCGCCAGCCCATCGGCCGACACCACCATCTTGGCGCCCGCGTCGCGCGGTGTCGATCCTTTCGCCGCCAGCACGGTCACCAGCACCGCCGGCAGGCCCGCGCGTTCGGCCGCGGCCAGCGCATCCAGCCACGCGCCCATTATTCGGCCGCCCTGGCGTTCGGTTCCGCCGCTCGGGCGCGCAGCGTTTCGATCGCCATCAGCACCCGTTCGGCCGTCGCGGGCGCATCCAGCCGTGGCACCGTCCAACCGTCGCCGCACGCGGCGATCGCATCGCGCAGCGCGTGGAAGACCGCGATGCCTAGCATCAGCGGCGGCTCGCCCACGGCTTTGGACCGATACACCACGTCTTCCTTGTTCCGCCCGGCCTTGAACAGGGCGACGTTGAACGCCGCCGGCACGTCCCCGCAGGCGGGGATTTTATAGGTAGAGGGCGCATGGGTCCGCAGGTGCCCTTTATCGTCCCACCAGAGTTCCTCGGTCGTCAGCCAGCCCATGCCCTGAACGAAGCCGCCTTCGATCTGCCCCAGATCGATTGCCGGATTCAGCGACTGCCCCGCATCGTGCAGGATATCGACCCGCCGCAGCCGGTATTCGCCGGTCAGCGTATCGACTTCCACTTCCGACAGCGCCGCGCCGTAAGCGAAATAATAAAACGGGCGCCCTTGCTTGGTCGTTGTATCGTAATAGATTTTCGGCGTGCTGTAATACCCCGTCGATGACAATTGGACGCGGGACCGGTGCGCCAGCTTCGCCAGTTCCCCGAAACCCATGTCCTGACCGCCGCCTGCCACCCGCCCGCCGGCGAACACGACAGACGATGCCGGCACGTCGAACGCGGTCGCCGCGACGGCGGCCATCCGCTGCTTGATGGCCCGGGCCGCCAGTTGCGCCGCCTTGCCGTTCAAATCGGTACCCGAAGACGCGGCGGTCGGCGACGTGTTCGGCACCTTCCCTGTCGTGGTCGCGGTGATTTTCACCCGGTCCAGCCCGATGCCGAATTCCGCCGCCACGATCTGCGCCACTTTCAGGTACAGGCCCTGACCCATTTCCGTGCCGCCATGATTCAACGCCACGCTGCCATCGGTATAGACATGCACCAGCGCGCCGGCCTGATTCATATGCGTCAGAGTGAACGAAATGCCGAACTTTACCGGTGTCAGCGCAAGTCCGCGCTTGATCCAGGGCTGTTCCGCATTGAATATTTTCACCGCCTTCCGCCGGATCGCGTAACCCGCATCGCGTTCCAGTTCCGCCGTCAGTTCCGCAATGATATTGTCTTCCACCGTCATGCCATACGGCGTGACGTTATGCTCCCGCTTGCCGTAGAAATTGCGTTTTCGTACTGTTAGCGGATCGATACGCAAAAACCGAGCGATTTCGTCCACGACGTGTTCGATACCTACCATGCCCTGCGGGCCGCCGAAGCCCCGGAAGGCGGTGTTGGACACGGTATTGGTTTTGCAGCGATACGAAACGATCCGCACGTGGTCCAGATAATACGCATTATCCGCGTGAAACATCGCCCGGTCGGCGATAGCGGCCGACAGATCGGGGGAAAACCCGCAGCCGATCGCCTGCGCGAACACGATGCCCAGAATGCGGCCGTCCTTATCGAACCCCACATCGTAATCGATCCGGCAATGATGCCGCTTGCCGGTCAGGATCATGTCGTCGTCGCGATCCAGCCGGTGCTTGACCGGCCGCCCGGTCTTTTGCGCCAGCAGCGCAGCCGTCGCCGCAATTCCCGACGCCTGCGATTCCTTGCCGCCGAAACCGCCGCCCATTCGCCGCGTCTCGCACACCACCGAGTGATCGGATAATTTCAGCGCCCGCGCCACAAGATGCTGAACCTCGGTCGGATGCTGAGTGGAACTATGCACCAGCATGTCCCCGTCCTCGCCGGGAATTGCCATCGCGACCTGGCCTTCCAGGTAGAAATGCTCTTGCCCGCCCACGTCGATACGCCCGGACAACCGCAGCGGCGCCGCCGCCAGCGCCGCATCGGCATCGCCGCGCCGCATTGTCTGAGTAGGCAGCACGAAACTTTGCGCCGCCAGAGCCTCGTCGATCGTCAAAACCGGCGGTAAGATCTCGTATGTCACGACCGCCCTGGACGCGGCCTCACGCGCCAGCGCCATACTGGTCGCGGCGACGGCAAACATCGATTGGCCATGATACTCCACCAGCCCGTCGGCGAAAATCGGATCGCCCAGGAACGCTGGCCCGACATCGTTGACGCCTGGAACGTCCCTGGCCGTCATCGCCGCCACCACGCCCGGCATCGCGAGCACCGCGCTCAAGTCGATCGACAGAATCCTGGCATGCGCGTGCGGGCTCAGACCCAGAAACGCGTGCAGCAATCCCGGCGGTTCGGCCATGTCGTCGATATACACCGCCTGTCCGGCGACATGTTTCGTTGCGCTGTCGTGCGGTACCGATAACCCAACCGGAGCGATCGCGTTCATGCCGGCACCAGCCGCGTCGCGGCTGCCTTCCCGCTGGTTTCCAGGAAACACTTCAACAGCAGATTACGGGCGACAACGCGCCGGTACGCCGCACTCGCCCGCATGTCGGACAGCGGCGAGAACGCCTCGTCCATCGCCGCTTGCCCCATCCGCACCGTTGCCTCGGTCCAGGGACGCCCCGTCAGCGCCGCTTCCATCGTATGCGCCCGGACCGGCGTGGCCGCCATGCCGCCGAATCCGATGCGGATATCGCGGACAATCCCGTCTTGCAGCCGCAACCGGAACGCCGCGCAGACCGCCGAGATATCCTGATCGAATCGCTTCGACACCTTGTAGCAACGAAATAGCATCCCATCCGCCCCCACCGGAATATCGATCCGTTCGATAAATTCGCTCGGTTTCAACACGGTTTTCCGGTAGCTGGCGTAAAAATCGTCTAGTTTCACCGTCCGCCGCGTGTCGCCCCGGCGCAGTACCAGCGCCGCGTCCAGCGCCAGCAAAGCCGGCGGTGTATCGCCGATCGGGGACGCGTTGGCGATATTGCCGCCGATCGTGCCCCGGTTGCGGATCTGCCGCGACCCGATGCGCCGGATTGTCGTGCCGAAATCCGGAAAATGCGCCTCCAGAACCGGCAGTGCGTCTTGATAGGTCGCGCGCGCGCCGATCTGAATAACGCCACCCGCCAGTTGCACATCGGCCATGTCGCCAACCGAGTCCAGAAAGACCGTGACCGGCAAGGTCTTGTGTTGTTTCGTCACCCAAAGCCCGGCATCGGTGCCGCCCGCGACAATGGTCGCTTGCGGATGGTCCAGCAGAACGCGCGCCAGTTCGCCGGACGACCTTGGGGAAAACGATTGCCGGCCGTTATGCGCCAGGGCCAGCATGCCATCCGTCGCGGGCACAGCGTCCGGCGGCGGCGGCGGCGCGTCCCCGGTGCAGACCGCGAGAGCCGCGTCCACGATCGGCCGGTATCCGGTGCAGCGGCACAAATTGCCGGCCAAGGCTTCGTTCACCGCCGTCCGGTCGGGCTTGACCCCGGTGTGCAGCGCATACAGCGACATGACGAAACCCGGCGTGCAAAAACCGCACTGCGACGCATGATAATCGACCATCGCCTGTTGCACCGGATGCGGCGTGCCATCCGCCGCCGCCAGATGTTCCACAGTCAGCAATTGCTGCCCGTCCAGCGCGGGCATAAAGAGCACGCAGGCGTTCACCGCCCGATGATGCCCCTGGCGGTCCACCAGGACCACGGTGCAGGCGCCGCAATCGCCTTCCGCACAGCCTTCCTTGGTGCCGCACAGCCGCTCGGCCCCGCGCAGATACTCCAGCACGGTCATCGTCGGGTCCACGTGCCGCAGCGTCCGCGGTTCCGGTCCCAGGCGGAAATGGAGTGTGTCGCGCATCGTTCCGCCAGTCCTTTCGCGGCGGCGCCCGGATATATGGACGCCGCGTATGATGGGCGAAGCTAAGGACAGGATGGCGGGTGCGGTCAACGACGAAGCGCCGCGAAATTCCCCAAATAGTGAGGGGCTGTACCGGCGGTGATTATGGAATGTGCGTACCGTGCCGAGTTTGACGGCAGTGTGGGCGGTTCGCAGCGGCGCCAAATCGGAGGTGTTTGAGTTACGTTTGCGGCGTATCGGGTCGAAGCAGACTTCCTGGTCTCCATCATACCGCCGGAGTGTCGGCATTGAGACAACGGAGCCGAACGAGAAAAGTCTGCGATGCCGGGCGCTAGTCCATCTCCCGCTATTATGACCGGCATTGTCGCTACGGCGCCAGGAGCCACGATTATGCAGTTGACATGCGCGGTCAGTTCGATCACGTGTTGTATAGAGCGTTTTAACCGATTTCCGCGCATGATTTTCGCTCTTAGCAGGCTGCTAAAAAGCCCCGAAGCGGGAAATTAAAACACTAAACATGGTGATAATTTATCAATTTGACCACTTGATATGATAGTCTGTCAGATCGTTTTACCCTTTTTCAGCAGCCTGTTAGGGCAGGAATCGGTATATGAATTTTATGCAAATTCTTAACCTTCTTTCGCGATCTTAAAGGCGCTAACTATTTTGCTTCGAAAGCTGACTAGTGGAAATAGCTTCTTGCAGTAGTCGATCAGAGCGTGATCACTTAGCACAGGCCGAGGCGGATCGCGGATGTCAAGCAAAAAATGAAAAACCGCAAACGTCGGCAACAGAGGGGATTTTTTTATGAACGGGTTTCAGATTGATGAGAGGTCCAAAACCCTGGAACGGCTTCGGGACAAAGTTGCGCGTGTCGCAGAACGAAAGCATGAGCAGGACGATTTGTGCCGGGTAGTCCAACAGGCGGTAAAAATCTGGACGTCACCTAGAAAGCCTGGCATTCGGTCCCAAAGTTCCCCAACAATCATCAAATCCGTTACGGTCACTTCAACAGGATTATTGATTGCAGCCGAAGAAACCGAAAAGGATCGCGGTGTCAAAATCGAGCTGACGCTCGATAAGAATGCCGTTGGAACTATTGTGACTTTGTTATTAAACGCCGACCCATCTCACCCGAAATAAGATTTTATCCTTAATCTGCCAACTTTGTAATCGCCACATTTTGCGCACCGGCTACCCGGCGTGCCTCCTGTTTTTTGTGGCTAAGGTTTGCCAAGTTAACTATGAATGTTGTTGCGCGAAGAAAGAGCCGGGTGGCAAATATCCATCGGCCTAACAGTAATGCCTCGGTCGGAAAATCGCCTAAAATGCCGGCCAGTATCAGCTGTGCCCGAACGGTGTCAGCATTAAAAACCACCCGCGCCATAGAAAATTTTCTTGCAATAAGGAGAATGTTCCCCTAAAACGAACAAACACCGAACACCACCCCAAGGAGCAACCCGATGCCCATCCCGGCCGCCGTCATGGAAACCGTCCTGGCCAGCCTCGCGGCCATCTTCCTCGGTGGCACCGGCGGGGACATAACCGCCGCCCGCGACGCGACATCCGCGATGCTTGCAACATACAACGCGCAAACCACGGACGAACTCCTCCTCGCCGCCAACATCGTCGCGTTCAGCTTTCAGGCGCTGGAAGCCCTCAAGCAAGCCGCCGAACCGGATATGCCGCTGAACCGGGTTATGCGCCTGCGCAGCGGAGCCATCGGCCTCAGCCGGGAATCCGCGAAAGCCGAACACCGTCTCTACCAGCTTCAAAAAGCCCGCCAGCAGGGCATACAAGCCCAGGAATCCGCCCCCGGACTCCAGCCCGAACCCGCGCCGAAAATCGAAAAAGCTGTCGCCCTGATCCGGGATACAGCGGTCGTCGCCAAAGCCGCCAGGGCCAACAATCAGACCTGGACGCAAGCCTACGAAGAACGCCAGAGAGACCTCCGCATCGCCGCCGGCCTTAAAAGAATGGAAGCCCGGCTCGCCGCCCAGGCCAACGCCGCGATCCCAACCATCCAGGGAAGGCACAACCCGGCCATGCCCCAATCCGCGGCCTGAACCCCCACAAACCCTCGCCAAAACACCGCGACATCCTTAATCGGCGCGCCGGTCGTCCTCCACCGACCCAAAAACACGCGCACGCATATGCCTCAAACCGCCAGCAATCCAATCAGGTCGTCTTCCAGCACCGCGCAGGTCAGCCGGCCGCCGATCCCCGCACCGGTATCCAACCCGATGCGATTCGGCGCGATCGTCACCGACGAAACGGTGGAATGACCATGCACGACAACGGCCCCGTGATCCTGCTCCGACGACAAGAAAGTCTGCCGCACCATGGTTAAATCGTCGCGCGTTTGCTCCGCAAGCGGCGCGCCCGGACGGATCCCGGCATGCGCGAATACATAATCGCCCTCTCGATGACTTAACGCCAAATTGCGCAGCCAGGCCACGTGGCCGGTCGGCAGCGATGCCTCCCACGCCTCCCGCGGCAGCGTCGCGTCTAGCCCCCAACTGCCCAACGCCTCTTTTCCCCCCGCCCACAGCCAATCCGTCGCCGCCGCTCGGTCGCCATCCAGCGCATCGACCAGCATCCGCTCATGGTCGCCCAAAAGATTGACAATAGTAACGCCCGCGACCGGCGACCCCGCCAACAGCAACGCCACCACCCCGGCACTATCGGGCCCTTGATCGATATAATCGCCCAAATGCACCAGCACCGCCGACCGGACCGGCCGCGCCGCCATGTCCGCCGCGACCAGCGCATGCAGCGCCGTCAGCTTATCGCGATGCCCATGAATGTCGCCGATCGCATAAACGCGCCGGTTCGGCGGCATTCGCCCCGGCGCGCGCATGAATTGTAGCGCCCCAGCCGATCCAGCCATCGGCCGCAGCCCGCTGAATGTCGGAATCGCCGTGGAATCAAGCGCCGCCCGCATGGCCGGGCGGCGCAGCGGGCGCCTCATCCGCCGGCCCGCCTGTTTCTTCTTTCGCGAACCCTGCTAATCTGTGCGGGTAAGAGCAATCGGAGGGAACCCTTGACCAAAATTACATTTCCCGTGGAAGCAAGCCACATCATGATGTTCGCCCGAGCGGTGGGCGACAGCAATCCTGTGTATCACGACGCGGCGGCGGCGAAAGACACCGGCATCATCGCCCCGCCAAGCTTCGCGCAGGCGGTCGCTCAGTTCGATCCGGATTATTTCCTGCGCCCGAAGCCGAACGAGAAATGGTTCGGTTCCGCGAAGGGACCGACCGGCATCGATACCAAGCCGACGTCCTCGGGCGGGCTGCATGCCGAACAGCATTATGAATATCACCGCCATATCCGGCCCGGCGACGTGCTGACGGTGGAAACCAAACCCGGCAAGACCTGGGAAAAGGAAAGCAAGCGCGCCGGCAAACTGACGTTCCGCGAACGGGTCACCGAATACCGCGACCAGAACGGCGAGCTTGTCATCACCGCGCGCGGCGTCGGCGTCACGACCGAACGTCCCGTGGATCAGGGCTGAGGGGAGGAAAAGATCATGGCACTAAAAGCATCCGCCCTGAAGGCCGGCGACAGTCACAGCGAACGCGTAGTGGAAAACCTGTCCCGCACGCAAATCGTGCAATATGCCGGCGCATCCGGCGACTACAACCCGCTGCACTCCGATGAGGTCTATACGACCCAGGTCGCAGGCTATCCCAGCGTCTTCGCGCACGGGATGCTGACCATGGGCCTGACCGGTAAAATGCTGACGAACTATGTCGGCGACGGCACCCTGACGAAATTCGGCGTCCGGTTTACCAACCAGGTATGGCCGGGCGACACACTCGATTCGAAGGCGACCGTGACCGCGGTGCGTGAGGAAGGCGGCCAGCATTATGTCGATCTGACGCTTTCGACCACGAACCAGGACGGGAAGGAAGTTGTCGCCGGATCGGCGACGGCGCGTATCGATCCGTAACCGGTTCGTCCTACGCGATGGCGGGCAGCGCCTGCCATCGCGTATCCTTCGATATCGCCCATATCGCAGTCCGTTCCCTGACTTTACGGGCCGCTTCATCCGATGATCCGATCCGGGTCGCGCATGACCACGTAGATCGCGGGTATCACCAGCACGGTCAGCAAGGTGGACGATGCAAGCCCGAACAGCAGCGCGATCGCCAGCCCCTGGAAGATCGGGTCGGTCAGGATCGTGGCCGCACCGATCATCGCCGATAATGCTGTCAGCAGGATCGGGCGAAACCGGGTGGCGCCGGCATCCAGCAGCGCCTGCCGCAGCGTCTGGCCCGGCGTCGCGGCGTGGCGCAAGAAATCCACCAGCAAGATGGAGTTTCGCACGATAATCCCCGCCAGCGCGATGAACCCTATCATCGATGTGGCGGTGAACGGTGCGCCGAACAGCCAGTGGCCGGGAACGATCCCGATCAGCGTCAGCGGAATTGGGGTCAGGATCAGCAGCGGCACCAGAAAGCTGCGGAACTGTGCCACCACCAGGATGTAGATGCCCAGGATCGCCACGCCGAATGCCGCCCCCATGTCGCGGAACGTCACATACGTGACTTCCCATTCGCCGTCCCACAGCAGCGTCGGGTTTGTTTCGTCCAGCGGCTGGCCTCGGAAACCGATCTCGGGTCTGGGCAGTTTGCCCCAGTCATGGGCCGCCACCGCTTTATCGACAGCCAGCATGCCGTACACCGGCGATTCGAATGCGCCGGCCAGTTCGCCCATCACCATATCGGCGAACGTTCCGTCGCGGCGGTACAGTACCGGCGTACCGAGTTCGGTTTCGGCGCGCACCACCTGTCCCAGTTCAACCACCGTCTTGCTGCCGGGCACCGTGTTTGCCGCGACCGGCGTAGCGGCAAGCCGGTCGTCCCAGGTCATGTCGCGCTTCGGCAACCCGACGCGGATTTCGATCGGCTCGCGCTCGTCGCCGCGATGCGAATAGCCAACCGGCACACCCCCGAATAAAGCCTGGATGGTGTCGTACACGTCGCTTTGTTCGACGCCGAAATATTCAAGCTCGTCCTGGTCGATGCCGATCCGCAGGCGCGGCCGGGGTTGACCATAGGAATCGATGACATCGACGATATACGGAACCGATTTGAACAGCGATTTCACCTCCTGTGCCACGGCGCGGCGGATCTGTGCATCCGGGCCGTAGATTTCGGCCAGCAGGGTTGCCAGCACCGGCGGGCCGGGTGGCACTTCCACCACCTGTGTTGACGCCCCCGCCGGCAATGCCAGTTCGCGCAGCCTGGTGCGCAGATCCAGGGCGATGGCATGGCTCGAACGGCTTCGCTCGGTCTTGTCGGTCAGGTTGAGTTGCAGGTCGCCCAGTTCCGGCGACTGACGCATGTAGTAATGACGGACCAGGCCATTGAAATCGAATGGCGCGGCGGTGCCGGCATAGGCCTGCACGGACCGCAGTTCCGGTATTGTCCGGGCAATGCTGGCTGCCGCGAACAAGACCTGTTCGGTGTCTTCCAGACTGCTGCCTTCGGGCAGGTTCAGTTCGACGGCCAGTTCCGACTTATTATCGAAAGGCAACAATTTGACAGTGACCGATTCGGTATAGAACAGCAGGCATGCCACGATCGTCGCAATGCCCACGCCGACCAGGAAGATCCAGGCCCGCGTCCGGGTTCGTAACAACGGTTCGGCGACAAAACGGTAGCCGCGCCCGATCCAGCCCTCGTGGTGGTGGGCGGTGGCGACGCCGGAGCCGGGGGAAAGCTTCAGCAGCAGCCAGGGTGCCACGACCATCGCGACAAAGAACGAAAACAGCATTGCGGCGGAGGCGTTGGCCGGGATCGGAGCCATGTACGGCCCCATCATTCCCGAAACGAACAGCATGGGCAGCAACGCCGCGATCACGGTCATTGTCGCCACGACAGTGGGGTTTCCGACCTCCGCCACGGCTTTGATCGCTCCCTGCATGCGCCCCCGGCCATCGGACATCGCCCAATGGCGGGCAATGTTTTCCACTACGACGATGGCGTCATCGACCAGGATACCGATCGAGAAGATCAGCGCGAACAGGCTGACACGGTTGATCGTGTATCCCATCAGCTTGGCCGACAGCAGCGTCAACAAAATGGTTGTCGGAATCACCACCAAGGTAACCACGGCTTCTCGCCAGCCGATCGCCAGGGCGATCAGCACCACGATGGATACGGTAGCGAGACCGAGGTGCAACAGCAACTCGTTCGCCTTGTCGTTGGCGGTTTTGCCGTAATCGCGGGTGATCTGAACGCGGATATCGGACGGGATCAGGCTGCCTTGCAGGGCTGTCGCCCTGGCGACGATATCGTGGGCGACCACCACGGCATTGGAACCGGCCCGCTTGGCAAACGCCAGACTGACCGCCGGTACCCGGTCCCAGGGATGTGCGCCGTCGGCGGCCGGTGTAAGGTTCCAGATCGCGCGGTCCGCTGTACCGGCCGCGACCGCCACGCGTGCCACGTCGCGTACGTAAACCGGCCGGCCGTCGCGCGTTGTCAGCAACAGCAGCCCGATGTCCGGCACGCCCCGCAAGGTCTGGCCAGCGGCCAGGGTCAGGGTCCGTCCGGCGTCGCGAACCGATCCCGCAACAAATTCGCGGTTGGCATCGCGTACTTTACCGATCAGTTGCTGGAGCGTGACGCCGAACAGCGACAGCTTTTCCGGATCCGGTTCGACCCGGATTTCCTCCGCACCCGTGCCGGCGATAAAGGTGGTGCCGATGTTTTCGGTCTTTACCAGTTCGGTTCGCAGCTTGTCCGCCAGATCGTACAGTTCCGGATCGGTCCAGCGTGCCGCCGCGGCCGGTTGCGGCGACAGGGTCAGCACCACTGTTGCCACATCGTCGATGCCGTGACCGACGATGAGCGGTTCCGGGATACCGATCGGAATTTTGTCCAGATTGGCGCGGATTTTGTCGTTGACCCGCAATACCGCGTCGTCCTCGTTGGTTCCTACATCGAACCGAACGGTGACCATCGCCCGATCGTCCTGGGTCTGGCTATAGACGTGTTCCACGCCGGGGATTGGCTTGACCAACGCCTCCAGCGGTTTGGTCACCAGTTCTACCGCGTCCGGCGCTTTCAGACCGTTGGCCTGCACGATGACATCCACCATCGGCACGCTGATCTGCGGTTCTTCTTCCCGCGGGATGGTCAACAGCGCGATCAGGCCGGCGGCCAGCGCGGCCAGCAGGAACAGCGGCGTCAGCGGCGAGCGGATCGTTGCGCGCGTTAGACGGCCGGACAGACCCAAATTCATGGCTTCGCCAAAATGTCGCCGGCGCGCACCCCCGACAAAAGTTCCAGTCCATCCTGGATTTCCGGCATCGGGGTTTCCTCGCCGCGCTGAACGGGAATTTCGGCGGTACCGCCGTCAGGACCGCGCAGCCGCACATAGTCAAGGCCGAAACGGGTTTCGACGAACCCGGCGGGCACTACATAGCCTTTCCGCTCCCCCGCGCCGATCCAGACCAACACGCGGTCGCCGGCGAAATAGCTGTTCAGGTCGTCAACCGTGGCGTCGGCCACGACCCGCCCGCCTTCGATTTGCGGATAGATCAGCGTGACGGTGCCGGAGGAGGCCGAACCGGCCCCGAGTTGTCGCGCGTCCAGCCGGATGGGATCGCCAACCCTGAGCGTCACCGCGTGCCGTTCGGGAACCCGCAGCCGCAGCCGGAACGGCTGTTCCGCGACAGTCGCGACCATATCGCCATTCATCACCACCGATCCGGTGGTCAGCGGAACCGTCAGGATACGGCCGGCGACCGGGGCCAGTACCTGACCTTCGTCCAGGGTCTGCCGCATCACCGAACGCTGGGCGGTGCGGGATCGGAGCGTGGAGGTGGCAACCTCCGCCGCGGTCCGCGCCTGATCCATCGTGGCCCGCGGCCCGGCCCCTTCATGTGCCAGTGTTTCCGCCCGGTTCAGATCGGTCTTCGCACCCGCCAGCGCCGATTGCAGGCCGCCGATCTCGGCGTCCAGGGACGCGATCTGTAGCAGCAGCTTTTCATCGGCCACCACCGCGATGACCTGACCCTGCGTTACGAGATCGCCCGGCCGAACCGACAATGTGGCAACGGTGCCGCCGATTCGGGAACGAGCGGGGACGACGTAGGGACTTTCAACCGTTGCGAACACCGCCTTTTGGTCGGCGATGGTATCCAGCCGGACAGCGAACGTGGTTTCGGCGTGCGCACTGGACGCGGCCAGTATCAGCCCGGCCGCGAGCGGCAGGAACCCGGACTTCATCGAACTCTCCCGAAAACGAAGTGGTGGCTTAACGCGGCGTCGCGGCGGTTCCGGTATCGGCCACGGTGGGCAAGCCGGCTTGCTTCCAGGCGCCGATACCGCCGGCCATGTGGGTGGTGACCGCAACATCCGCGGCGATGCATTTCGCCACCGCTGTCGCCGACCGTTTGCCGGACCCGCAATGCAAGACGATCGTCCGCGGACCCACTGGCAGCGCCGACGGATCGAACGTGGACAGCGGGCATAGCAGGGCGCCGCTTATCCGGTCGGTGGCGTATTCGGCCGGTTCGCGCACATCGATCAGAACGATGGCGTTGCGCTGCATCGCCGCATGAACTTCGGCGGGGGTCAGTTCGCGGAGGCTTTGTTGGGTCGGCATGGTCTTCTCCTGTGGATTTTAAAGGACAAACGCCGCGTTCTCGCGGTGATAGACGACCGGCCTTGTCGCGACGGCGCGTTCATTTGGCGCCATGCGCGTCGCGGCTCGGCCGGGTGGACTCAATCCGCGCCGCGTGGCTGCGGGTGTGCGCCGGACGCGGGTTCGCAGAGCCGGACGGGTTTGCAAAAAATATCGAACAACACGCCCAGCACCTGTCGCGCGGCCTGGCTGGATACGGAATACCAGATGGTCTGTCCGTCGCGACGTGCCCGTACCAGCCAGTCGCGCCGCAGCAGTGCCAGATGCTGGGAGACCGTCGAGTCCCGCAGCCCCAGGAACGTGGCGAGGTCGCCAACCGACCGCTCGCCTTCGGTCAACTGGCATAGAATGATCAGCCGGTGCGGGCTGGCGAGGGCCTTCAGCAGATCGCTCGCCGCGCCGGCGGCAGCGGCCATTTGCCTGGGATCGATCAGATCGGGCGCTGTATTTTCCATACTGCGTATCTACGATGATACGAATATATATGTCAACGGGAATTTGCATCGCATCGGCGGAGGAAACCAAATGGCGGAGGTTGTGGTTGGCGCCGTTCTGGGACTTAAGAGAGCCCGCACCAAATGCGATCCGGGGATCGGCGTAAGCGTCCGGTGATCACCGGACGCTTACGGATTATCTGCGCCAGGTGCTGGAACCGATCGCCGATCATCCTGTCAAACGGGTCCGTGAATTACTGCCGTGGAACCTCGCCGGGGTCCGCGAAAGGCTGGATCAGCGAAACGCCGCCTGAGGGGGGATAATAGCCCCGCCTGGACCTGCTTCCAGGCGGGGCTGACCGAACGGTTACAACAAACCGCCAGAATGCTGCCCTGGTCTCAAGATCATCCGATCCCGTGCCCTTACTCCGTCATTGCTGCGTCACGCATATCGACAGTCTCCATCGCCATGCCGCTCTTCGCCGCATGGACCGGCGCCACGACCGGACAGACCTTGAACCGCTTGGGCTTCCCCCCGAATGGATACATCCCACCAATCCACCAATCCACCAATCCACCAAGCCACCGACTAACGCCAAACACCAGAGCTTAAATTCTAAACCCGACTGTATCAAAGTCATTGACACGTTCCGAATCTTAGCACTTATTTCATTGGGATGGTGACAGTTATCTCGGAATCCAAGCACTTCCTTGCTTGCACATCGTGCGTACGCCGGTTCGCTCGACAGACTGCCCCTGCCGTAGCTCTAGCTCGAACGTGACGCACCCGCTCTGCCCTACAAGAGAGGATATGACGGAGAACCCCTGTTTGCCGTCCGCGCTCGTCGCCACCTGAGTTTGACCGGGCAGCCGGACGGCAGCTTCGAAGGCAGTCTGCATCCGGGCCTGATCATCTCGGCTGATAATCGATCTTGCGAAATTCGACAGTGACCAGGCGGGGCTATCGTTCGAAGGAAGGTTCAGCCGAAATTCATTGCGCATCGCTTTTGCGAGCATCTCTGCGGGTGCGTCATGGTACTTGACTTGCTGCTCCCTGGGCACCTCTGCAACGAACTGCGCCAAGCTATCCCGAACCCGTGCGCCGGCCTGGCCGTCCAGCGCACCGCGGTACAGGCCGATCTGCGCCAATCCAAACTGGAGGCGGTAAATGGCCGGGTTGCCGCGCACCTCGCCAGATCCAGGCTCGGCCACGAAGGTCAGTCGCGGAGCCTGCGTATCCGCTAGGTGAGCATTCTGCGGCTGGAGCATTGGAACTACGCGCTCGATCGCAGCATGGATGTCAGGAGGAATCTGGTAAGACCAGCGGTTTGCGGCCAAGCCGACGCAGAACGAGACGGCGGAAAGCAGCAAGACCGCGACACCCCAATGTCCCCAAGTTGGCGGGCGTCGTGCGACATGGCCCGTTAGCGTGGCGAGCTTCCGCCTGGAAAGCCGCCTGGCGGTCAGTCTGGCCGCGATGAGGGGTAACCCGGACAGGACAGCCAGGGCCGCTCCATCTGCAAGACCGAGAGCCGGCGCCTGATAAAGACCGGCTCGCAAGCCAGCTAGTGCGATCGTCCTTCCGACCGAAAAGAGGGGGACGGCTCCGGACCAAGCAGCCAAGGGCAGAAGCGCGAGTTGCCAGAATCGCCTCGTAGACTGCGATCCAAGCCTGCCATATGAGATTTTGAGAGCTTCAATGACTGAAGACACCAGATGCGAAGAGATCGCTCCCTTATATCTTGTAGTCAGAGTTTCTGCGTCTGCGCTCCCATCGAAAATGGCTCTCAAAGCGGCACTGGTAACATGTGCGCCCTTGGCCGAGTTCATGGCTCCCAGCCAATCCTTCGCGGCAGCAGATTGCAGGATATTGCCTATGCGATCGTCAAGCAGCTTGTCCAAAAAGGCAGGCATCTGACTGATTAGATTGCCCGTACCTACGAAGCCAAACCCTTGCCTTCCCGCAGCTCCGATATCCAGTGCGAGAAGCACCTCGGGAAATTTAGCGGGAATGCTTACATGCACCTCCCCGGGCTTGTGGCTGATCCCGGCCGATCCGGTGACGCATTGCTCGACCCTCTCGGCGGAGGACATTGATTTCAGGGCCGAAATTGCGGTCGGAGACATCCCCTTCTCGTATTCGAAGTTCTTGCTCGGCCGCGCCTCAAGCCAGCCGACTATGACATGGGTGAACCACCCGGTCGCTCCGCAACTCCTGCAACGTACCTTCCCCGATCCTCCACACGCCGAGCACGCGACTACGGCGGTCCCGGTGCATATAGGGCAATTCGAGTAGCTGCGTGCTGTCCCGTTGCACTGCCTACAGGTGCGCCTCAATCGGCGGGAATTCTGACCTTTGATGTAGGGATCGTAAAAATATTCCGTATAATTTTCATACCCATCACCGCACGGGCAACGTTGCTTTCCTGTCTGCTGGCAATGATAGCAGGAAGTTACGCACTGATGGGGCGTATATGATTTGGCGCTGGACCTGGCGTTCATCACATTGCCGCATGTTACCTCTCCCGACTTACGGCAGTTACTACAGCCTACGTGGTAGTGACACTTGCGCTCGGCGGAACCGATCCGGTCCTTTTCCGCCAATTTTCCGAGCCAGACGGCCGGGTTCAAGCTGCCTACATTTGCGAGTGCCTCCGCAACCGATACGTCGGCCGCCAGCGCGTCCAGGCTGTTTTTAAGCCACCCGCTTCCGGCAGGCCCGTCTGAAACATGCTTCGACCCGGCAGGGTGACCCGCCCCGTTGTTTACCGCAGCATTAGTCCGCCAACCGATGGTGACCACCATATTGAGTGTGATGGCGTAATCCTTGCGGTGCGCGTCCAGAACCCTGATGTCGCCCGCGAGAATCTCGTTGCCGTTCGCTATGCCCCTGACGAGTCGGATCGCGCCAGCAATCAGAGGGTTGGCAGATTTGTCCTCGCTCAAATGGTAGTTCCTTCACTTCATGCGTAATTATAGGAGTAGATGAACGGGAGCAACCAGTGGGCGGTGAGGTTTGCGTTCCGGTAGCTTGCGTAATTAGTTGCTTAAAGGTAGTCGGCTTGGACGAGACAGCGTTTCGCTTTCGATAATTGGATCACCCGCCGTTTGGTTTCGTAGTAGGCCATTATCGGGGCGTCGGAATTCATGCCGCCGCTGCTTGCGGCAGATGCTCGAGGTAGGAGTGATCTGGCGTTCGCGCGTCAAGGGGCGTGTCCGAATTTCTGTGCGCGGGGCTTATTCAGTCTCGCCCACAATTAAGTGAACGACTGTAAGCGAGGGATGGTCCTGCCGGCAAGGCCATGACGCAGGCGTGGTTGTTCCTTGGTTCGATCAAAATGCCTGTTCCTTCGTCCCGACCTGCCATGATCCCGGCGGCCGCGCGTGAGCCGTGGCAAATCCGCCGTCTTCGGCGGGACCGGAGCCACGCACAGCCCCGGCTTCGGGGCGAGCATGGCGAGGACCCACGATTTGCCACGGCTCGCGCGCGACGCCACGCTTCGGGCATCGGTCGTGGCGCGCCGCTCAGTCACGGCCATATCCGCGCGGCGGCTGAACCGCGGCGATGGCGTCCAGATCGAGATCGATCATGTCCTGAAGCGCCGTTGCGGTGGCGCTGTCGAGCAGGCTTTCGGGCAAGGCGTCGAACCAGGCGGCGCATTCGGCCTGGACCGCGATCATTTCGGCCAAAGCATCATTCCAGCGCTTCGACCGGCTTCGCCGCGTCGCCACCGCAGCGCGTTTGATGGCGAGCGGCGGTTGAACCGTCAGCTGTTTGGCGCGATGGCGGGCCTGGCGTTCAGCGTTGCTCAGCGCGGCGGAACCTTCGGGCATACGGCCTCTGGGCATGGCTGTTCTCCGTTACGTAACGATGAACAGGGGGATCAGCCGGCCGCGTTGAAGCGGTCGTCATACAAGATCGCGAACTGGTTCATCGCCTCCTTCCAGTTGTGCGCGGCCTTGCCCCAATCGGCGGTGACGTTGCGCAACGCCAACCATATGAGTTTGCTCGCCGCCTCGTCGGTCGGGAAATGGCCGCGGGTTTTGATGATCTTGCGCACCCGCGCGTTCACGCTCTCGATCGCGTTGGTGGTGTAGATCACCCGTCCGATCTCCGGCGGAAACGTGAAGAACGGGATCACCTGGTCCCAGGCCCGCCGCCACGCGGCGACGACGGTGGGGAATTTGCGCCCCCATTCGCCGTCCGCGAACGCATCCAGCGCCGCGAACCCGGCTTCGGCACTGACCGCCGCGTAGAACGAGCGAAGGGCCGCGACCAACGTCTTGCGGTCTTTCCACCTGGCGTAATCGAGGCTGTTGCGGATCAGATGCACGATGCAGGTCTGCAACGTTGTCCGCGGGAACACCGCACCCAAACCGGCGGGCATGCCGGTCAGACCATCTGTCACCGCGATCGGTTCGCGAAGCGAGCCGATGTGCCGGTAGGCGTCTGCCGCACTCAAGATGTCGATGACGCCGCGGGTCTTCAGGTTATTGAACGCCTTCATCCAGAACTTATTGCGATTGTTGGTCGTGGCCTCCGGCCGCTCCGCGCCCGGAGCGTAGCCTAGGTGGTGCGTCATCTCGGCGTTCAGAGAGGCCTCGATCAGCGCCTGCTTGAACGCGGTCCCCGCCGCGTTGATTGCCTCCCCGGTCATCGGGCCGGTCAGGATTTAAGCGACCAGTTCCGTGGGGATCGAGGGCAGCTTCGCGACAGCGCGGTCCAGCTTTTTAGCTCTGCTCATCATAATACGCCTCCTTGGCGTTGGTTATGTCCCGCACACAGAATTACGGGCAGGCTCGCATGCTCGCGGATAAAGTCGCGCACCGACGTTACCCTTAGTCGCGCAGGGCCTGCCACACGCGCAGCGCCTGCGCGGTATCTCGCACATCGTGTACACGCAGAATCGACGCGCCCTGGGCCGCCGCGAACAGGCCGGCGGCCAGCGATCCGCCCAGCCGCCGAACCGGATCGGGTTCGCCCGCCAGCGCGCCGATGACGCTTTTGCGCGACAGTCCCGCCAGCACCGGAAATCCCAGACTTGTCAGACCGGACAACCCGCGCAGCACCGCCAGCGACTGCGCCGCGTGCTTGGCGAAACCGATTCCGGGATCGATGGCGATCCGGTCCCGCCCGATCCCCGAACGGATCGCCGCGTCAATCCGCGCCGATAGTTCCGATTTTACCTCCGCGACGACATCCACATATGCAGCCTGCGCCGCCATTGTCGCCGGGGTACCACGCATATGCATCAGGATCACGGGACATCCGCTGTCCGCCACCACCCCGGCCGATAACGGATCGTGTGCCAGCGCCGACACATCGTTAACAATCCGCGCCCCCGCCGCCAGCGCCAGCCGCATGGTGGATGCGTTGCGCGTGTCCACCGACACGCACACGCCTGCCGCGGCCAGGGCGCCGATGACGGGCAGCACCCGGTCTTGTTCCTGAAGCGGCGATACGGCCGCCGAACCGGGCCGGGTACTCTCGCCGCCCACATCGACGATATCCGCCCCGTCCGCCACCATAGCCAGGCCGGCCGCAACCGATTCGGCCGCGCCGATCCGGCGGCCGCCGTCGCTGAAACTGTCTGGCGTGACGTTGAGGATGCCCATCACCAGCACCCGGACGAGCGGGAAGCCGGCCCAGTGTGCGATAGCGGGAGCAGGCGACATTTTGGTCACACCCATGGCATGCGAAGAGACCTTATCGAATCGGGCCACCGCCCGGCGCAGGCAATAGACACAAATCGCGGTTATCCCCTAACGCGCTGAAAATCAATATGTTCGAGTATTGCGCCGGACCCGGCGCGCGCGTTGCATGGGCACGTGCCTTCCGATTCGGCAACGGCTGCACAGGGACGGATCACACGACGATTTTCAGCCATCGTGCCGGCCGGCTGGTGTAGCGTTCCATGGGTGGACAGAAAGCCGGGAACGAAAGCGATACGTGTTAACGGTTTGTTAATATTATCCGTGTATTCCGGGCCTTCGGTGACGACGTCCCGGACCCACCGCAGGCTTGGAGAGGCGCATGATGCACCTGACAGCCGCTACAGCGATAACCGCCGCAAGGCGGCTCCGTCGATCGCCGGCCTGCCGGGCAGTGCACCGGCCGGCTACACCGCATCGGGCTGCCAGTGCCTGCATAACGGCGAATTATCTTGAAATGCGCCGCCCCGGCTTTCAGTATCGTCGCATCCGCCGACGTGCCGGCCAGCGAATACGGCGGACGCGGTTCCTTGAACACTACAGCACCGGTTTTCGATCTCCTGATCGACGCCACCGATGCGCGTGCACAACGGAGTGATGACAACGGCTTCAACCCTGGTGGGCCGGTCGCGTTTTCAAACCGGCGGAAGAAAGAATAATGCTCGAAACTGCCCTTTTGCTTTCAATCCGTAAGTCGATCCTTTGGGCGCGGGCCATGCAATGATGCGCTTTCATAAAATACATCTCGCCATATTACCTGTTTTCGCGACGGTTGCACCCATCTTGCATGGACCAATATATGCAAGGCTGGCTGTCCGTGGCACCACCCTTAACAATGGAGCGGCCGCATGAATACGGTCGATGATATCTTTACCGCCTATGCGAAGACCTTCGAGTCGCATCGCGACGCCGAAATATCGCTGGCGGATTACCTGGACGCCTGCAAGAAAGACCCGCTGGTCTATTCGACCGCGACCGAACGCTTGCTCGCCGCGATCGGCGAACCGGAAATGGTCGATACGTCCAAAGATCCGCGCCTTGGCCGCATCTTCATGAACCGGACAATCCGGGCCTATCCGGCGTTCAGCGAATTTTACGGCATGGAAGAGACGATCGAACGGATCGTCGGCTTCCTTCGCCACGCCGCCCAGGGTCTCGAGGAACGCAAGCAGATCATGTATCTGCTCGGCCCCGTCGGCGGCGGCAAATCGTCCCTGGCCGAACGGCTGAAGGCGCTGATGGAGAGCTTTCCCATCTACGTGCTGAAAGCCGGCAACGATTTAAGCCCGGTGTTTGAAAGCCCGCTGGGCCTGTTCGACCCCGATCGCATGGGATCGATGCTGGAAGACCGCTACGGCATTCCCAAACGGCGCCTGACCGGCCTGATGAGCCCGTGGTGCATCAAGCGCCTGGACGAATTCAACGGCGACATCTCCAAATTCCGCGTGCAGAAACTGGTGCCATCGCGGTTGCGCCAGATCGGCATCGCCAAGACCGAACCCGGCGACGAAAACAACCAGGATATTTCGTCGCTGGTCGGTAAGGTCGATATCCGCAAACTGGAAATGCACGCCCAGAACGATCCCGATGCCTACAGCTATTCCGGCGGCCTGAACCGAGCGAATCAGGGCATGCTGGAATTTGTCGAGATGTTCAAGGCGCCGATCAAGATGCTGCATCCGTTGCTGACCGCGACGCAGGAAGGCAATTATATCGGAACAGAAAATATCGGCGCGATTCCGTTCCAGGGCATCATTATGGCCCATTCCAACGAATCGGAGTGGCAGTCGTTCAAGAACAACAAAAATAACGAAGCTTTCATCGACCGCATCTACGTCATCAAGGTTCCCTATTGCCTGCGCGTAACCGAAGAGCAGAAAATTTACGAAAAGCTGGTGTCCACCTCGGAACTCGGTGCGGCCCCTTGCGCACCGGCGACGCTGGAAATGCTGGCCCGGTTTTCGGTTTTGTCGCGCCTCAAGCGGCACGAGAACTCCACGCTTTATGCAAAAATGCGGGTCTATGACGGCGAAAGTCTGAAGGAAACCGATCCGCGCGCGCGGTCCTTGCAGGAATACAAGGACACGGCGGGCGTCGAGGAAGGTATGGACGGCACATCCACCCGCTTCGCCTTCAAGGTGCTGGCCGCCACGTTCAACCACGATACGACGGAAATCGCCGCCGATCCGGTTCATCTAATGTATGTTCTGGAACAATCCATCCGGCGCGATCAAATGCCGCAGGATACCGAAAAACGCTATCTGGAGTTCATCAAGGGCGAACTCGCCCCACGTTACGCCGAATTTATTGGCAACGAAATCCAGAAAGCGTATCTGGAATCGTATCACGACTACGGCCAAAACCTGTTCGATCGCTACGTGTCGTACGCCGACGCCTGGATCGAGGATATCGACTTCAAGGACGCCGATACCGGACAGTTGCTGAACCGCGAATTGCTCAATCAGGAGTTGACGAAAGTCGAAAAGCCCGCCGGCATCGCCAATCCGAAGGACTTCCGTAATGAGGTCGTTAAGTTCAGCTTGCGCGCGCGTGCGAACAACAACGGCAAGAACCCGTCCTGGACCAGCTACGAAAAAATCCGCGATGTGATCGAACGCCGTATGTTCAGTCAGGTGGAAGAACTGTTGCCGGTCATCAGTTTCGGATCGAAGAAGGATGGCGATACCGAAAAGAAACATACCGACTTCGTCGAACGCATGACGGCCCGCGGTTACACGGAACGCCAGGTCCGGCGGCTTGTCGAATGGTATATGCGCGTCAAGCAGGCGGGCTGAGATGCGCGCCGGTTTTTCCAGAAACGCTACAGGCACACGATGCACATAGTCGATCGTCGTCTGAACCCAAGCGGCAAGAACCTCGCGAACCGCCAGCGGTTCATGCGCCGCGCCAAGTCGCAAATCCGCAAGGCGGTGCATGAAAGCGCGGGCAGCCGGGGCATCAAGGACGCCGATGAGGGCGGGGAGGTCGTGCTGCCGGCGCAGGGGGTTCACGAACCGTCGTTCCGGCGCAGCGGTACCGGCGGCATCCGCGATCATCTGCTGCCCGGCAACAAGGAATACATCGCCGGCGATACAATCCCCCGGCCGCCCGGCGGCGATGGCGGCGGCGGGTCCGAAGGCAGCCCGGACGGGGAAGGCGAAGACGACTTCCGCTTCGCCCTGTCGCGCGACGAATTTATCGAACTATTCCTGGAAGACCTGGAACTGCCCGATCTGGCGAAACGCCGTGTCGTCAACGCGGACGCCGTTGTGTTTCATCGCGCGGGGTATTCCGTCAGCGGGTCGCCGGCCAATCTGGCGCTGAACCGGACGGTGCGGAACAGCCTGTCCCGCCGCATCGCGCTGCACCGGCCCAAACCGGAGGAATTGCAGGCACTGCGCGACGCGATCGAGGCGCTGGACCCCTCCGAAGATGCTAAGCGGGCGGCGCTGGAGGAGGAACTGGCCCGCAAGCAACGCCGCACCGGTATCATTCCGTATATCGACCCGTTGGATGTGCGCTACCGGCGGTTCGAATCGCACCCCAGGCCGGTGGCTCAGGCGGTGATGTTCTGCCTGATGGATGTGTCCGGTTCGATGACCGAACACATGAAGGATCTGGGGAAGCGGTTTTATGTGCTGCTGTACATATTCCTGAAGCGGCGCTACAAAAATGTCGAGGTTGTCTTCATCCGCCATACCCATCAGGCGTCGGAAGTGGATGAGGAAACCTTCTTCAACAGCCCGGAAACCGGCGGCACCGTTGTGTCCACCGCGCTGGAGGAAATGCAGCGCGTGATCCTGGATCGATATAGCCCCGACAACTGGAATATCTACGCCGCGCAGGCATCGGATGGCGACAACACGGCCAGCGACAACGAAAAAACGGCCGCGCTGCTGACCAAGACGATCCTGCCGGAATGCCAGTATTATGCCTATCTGGAGGTCGGGCGCGACGCTGAACACTTCCCGCCCGGCTTCATCCGCCGCGACAGCGATTTGTGGCAGACCTACACGGCGATCATCCGCAACGGCGCGCCCATGGCGATGCGGAAAGTCGGCCATCGCCGGGACATTTACCCCGTGTTCCGGGACCTGTTCGCGAAAAAAACCGGGGCGGAGGCCGCTGCCGAATGAGTTCCACGCTAATCCGGACCGAACGTCCGTTATTCGAGGGCGCCGACTGGGAGTTCGGCACCATTCAGCGCTGCCACGACGAAATCGAGAAAATCGCCCTGAAGGAAATGGGTCTCGACGTCTATACCAATCAGATCGAGGTCATCGGCACCGAGCAGATGCTGGATGCCTATTCGTCCATCGGCATGCCGTTGTTTTACAAGCACTGGTCGTTCGGGAAGCATTTTTCGCGCAACGAAACCATGTACCGAGCCGGCATGCAGGGGCTGGCATATGAGATCGTGATCAATTCCAACCCCTGCATCAGCTACATCATGGAAGAAAATACCGCCATGATGCAGACCCTGGTGATCGCCCACGCCGCGTTCGGGCATAACCATTTTTTCAAGAACAATTATCTGTTCCAGCAGTGGACCGACGCCAACGGCATTCTGGACTACCTGGAATTCGCCAAGGACTATATCACGTCGTGCGAGGAACGGCACGGCGAAGCCGCCGTCGAACGCCTGCTGGACGCGGCCCATGCGCTGATGAGCCACGCCGTGCATAAATATCCGCGCAAACGCGCCGCAGACCTGCGATCGGAGGAAAAGCGCGAACGCGAACGCCGCGAACACGACGAAAAAGTCTTCAACGACCTGTGGCGCACGGTGCCGGGCAAGGAAAACGCCCGCCACGACCCCACAGCGGCCGAACAGCGCAAGGCCCTGCTGGAACTGCCGCAGGAAAATATCCTGTATTTCATGGAGAAATCCGCCCCAAGGCTTGCCCCCTGGCAGCGCGAAATCCTGCGCATCGTCCGTATCATCGCGCAATATTTCTATCCGCAATCGCAAACCAAAGTGATGAACGAGGGCTGCGCCACCTACACCCACTACACCATCATGAACCGGCTGCACGAAAAGGGGCTGCTTACCGACGGCGCCATGGTGGAATTCCTGTCATCCCACACCAACGTCGTGTTCCAGCCCGAATTCGACGATCGCCGCTACAACGGCCTGAACCCCTACGCGCTCGGTTTTGCCATGATGCAGGACATCGAACGCATCTGCACGCTGCCGACGGCCGAAGATAAGCAATGGTTCCCCCATATCGCCGGCTGCAACGACCACATGAACGTGCTGCGCGATGTATGGGCGAACTACCGCGACGAAAGCTTCATCCTGCAATACCTCAGTCCTAAACTGGTGCGGCATTTCGGTCTGTTCCACGTCATGGACGACGCCGATGAACCGAACCTGCGGGTGGAGGCGATCCACGACGAACGCGGCTACCGCAAGATCAAACAGGCGCTGGCCAGGCACTACGACGTGTCGTGGAACAGCGCCGATATCCAGGTGGTGGACGTCAATCTGGCCGGCGATCGCCGCCTGATCCTGCACCATCGCGCGCTGAATCGCGTGCTGCTGGATGAAAAGGACGCCCGGCTGGTGTTGCAGCACCTGGCCGACCTGTGGGGCTATAACGTGTTGATGAAAGAGATCGACCCGGCAACCGACGCGGTGCTGAAGGAACACGCAGCCTCGCCAAGACCGGGAATTGTGCGAATCGAACCAGCCGCCTGACATAGCGTCCGGCCGGCGGTGTGGCGGACCCATATGTTGTGCCCTCCAGCCGAATGGGGTATGCGCCGCGCGGTATGAACAGCGTCGCGATAACCCTTGCCCCCGCCACGGAACTAAACCTGCGGGCGACTACGACGCCCGCCGGGCGCAACCGCTGGGCAATGGCCGATATCGCCAGCGGCGCCAGATTGTGGCGTCTGGCCATGGCCCTGGGCTGGCTCGATATCCGCCTGCGCTACCGCGGCTCCATGCTCGGTCCGTTCTGGCTGACCATCTCTACCGGCGTCATGGTCGCGGCTTTGGGCCTGCTGTATTCAACCCTGTTCAAGATAGACCTGCACGATTATCTGCCCTTTCTCGCGTTATCGCAGGTTCTTTGGGGATTTCTCGCCGCCCTGGTGTCGGAAGCGTGCTCTACCTTTACCGACGCCGAAAGCGTCATCCGGTCCGTCCGGATGCCGTTTTTCGTGTTCGCGATGCGGACGTTGATCCGCAACACCATCGCGCTGGGGCACAATATCGTTGTCATCGTCGTCGTTTTCGCGATTTTCGCGGTATGGCCGCACTGGCAGTCGTTGCTGGCAATCCCCGGCCTGCTGTTGTGGGCGGTGGACGCACTGTTCCTGACCCTGATGCTCGGCGCTTTCTGTGCTCGCTTCCGCGATATCCAGCCGATTGTGAACAGCGTGATGCAGATCGCCTTCTTTATCACGCCGGTCATCTGGAAGCCGACGCAACTCAGCCCGGCCACAATCGAAAAGCTGGCGCTCAATCCGTTTTTCGATCTGTTGGAGATCGTGCGCGGGCCAATCCTGGGAACCGATATCGCCCCGTCCACCTGGGCCGGCGCAATAGGCTACAGCGTGGTTTTGTGCGCGATTTCCTGGGCATTTTTCGTCCGGGCCCGCAGCCGCATCACCTTCTGGGTCTGAAACATGGCCGCTGACGCCCTGATCGAGGTCGAAAATCTTTCGGTCCTGTTTCCGCTCTACCATGGCAGTTCCCGTAGCCTGAAAAAGATGGTCGTGGCCGCGGCATCCGGCCGGCTGGCACAGGATCAGCAACAGCGCGTCGTGGTGCGCGCGCTCAGCAACATCGACCTGCGGCTTTCCAGCGGCGACCGGCTCGGACTGGTCGGCTCCAACGGCGCCGGAAAAACCACCCTGCTGCGAGTCCTGGCCGGGATTTACGAACCGGTGCTGGGCCGCCTGCATGTGAAGGGAAGCCTGAACGCCCTGCTCGATCCCAACCTCGGGATGAATGTGGAACTATCGGGCCGCGAAAATATCCTGCTGCGCGGCCTGTATAACGGCCTGTCGAAACCCGCTTTGGCGCGGCTGGAACAAGACGTCGCCGAATTCGCCGAATTGTCGGACTTCCTCGACCTGCCGGTACGAATCTATTCGGCCGGTATGGTCGTGCGCCTCGGTTTTGCGCTCGCGACCGCGATCAAGCCGCAAATCCTGCTGATGGACGAGTGGTTCCTCGCGGGCGATGCCGCCTTTCTGGATAAGGCACGCCAGCGGCTGGAGGAAATGGTGCGCGGCGCGGACATTCTGGTTCTATCGAGCCATCAAACCGAAATCGTCAGAAGCTGGTGCAGCCGGGTGCTCTGGCTCGATCAGGGCAAAATCGTGGCCGATGGGCCGGCCAACGATGTGCTGAACCAATATCTCGGCCATGTACCGGGAACGCCCATACCGGCCTTGGTGTAACCCAACGGCGGTGGAAGAAGTCCGGCACGTGCCGCTCAAGGAGCGGCGAACGGATTCACGCGGGTTGGTATTACTCGAAAATATCCGATGGCGCGTCCGCGAACAGGCTGGTACCCAGGGTCTGGCCCAACCGTTCCGCATCGGCCGGTCGCCCGGCCAGGTCGCGCTTCAACAGAAAAGACCCGTCGGCCCTGGCAACCATGCCGGTCAGCAGCAGGCGTCCGTCTGGCAACATTCGTGCGAATGCGCCGATCGGCGCCCGGCAAGACCCATCCAGCTCCGCCAGCAGCGACCGTTCGGCCGTCGCGGCCAACCGAGCGTCGGCATCTTCGATCGCGGCGAGCAGTTCGAGCGCTGCATGATCGTCTGCCCTTACGGTCACGCCGACGATGCCCTGGCCGGCCGACGGCACCATAACGCTGGGCGGCAACGGCACCGAATGCGGCGCGTCGAGTCCCAGCCGCCGCAAGCCGGCCGCCGCCAGGATGGTCGCGTCGCAGACGCCATCGCCCGGTTTCGCCAAACGAGTCTGCACATTGCCGCGCAGCAGTTCGATCCGCAGATCGGGCCGGATATACAAAAGCTGCGCCTGACGCCGCATCGACGATGTGCCCACCAGGGCGTTCCGGGGCAAGGCCGCCAGCGGGTCGCCGGGGTCCGGCGCGCCGCAGGCATCGCCCAGGATCAGCACATCGCGGGGATCCTCGCGCGTCAGGGTGCAACCCAGCACGATGCCGCGCGGCAACGCGGTTTCCAGGTCCTTCAGGCTGTGAACCGCGAAATCGATCCGGCCATCCGTCAGGGCTTCGTGAATTTCCTTGGCGAACAAGCCTTTGCCACCGATGTCCGCCAGCCGCCGATCCTGCACGGTATCGCCGGTCGTGACGATCGCATGCTCCTCGAACGAACCGGATTCGCGCAGCGCCGGAAACGCCCGAGCCAAATGCGCCATAAACGCGCGTGTCTGCACCAGCGCCAAAGGCGAACCGCGCGTGCCCACCCGAAGCGGCGACGTCCGGCGATGCGTGGAGTCCGCACGATCTGTCTGGATCGTACCGATCGTTGCATTCATGACGTCACCTCCCCGTTCTGTTTCCGTTAAGCGAGGAATCGGCAATCGGTTCGCCGGTAAGGCGGCACGCTCGGAGACTGGTTCAGGGCATGTTCGATGCCGCAAACCGGCGCGGTACTGCCCAGACAGGCCCGAACCCGGTCATCCTCCGAACGGCCGGTTGAGCCGCACGATCGTCAAGTTGAGAAAAGTGGCGAAGGACACCCAGAACAAATACGGCAACAGCAGCAGGCCGGCGGTGCGCGACACCGGCAGCGTCGCCAGGATCAAAGCCACGATCGACAGCCACAGGAACGGCACTTCGATCAGCGCCCAGTCGGGCCGCCGCATTTTGAAAAACAACGGACTCCACACCACGTTGGCCACGCCGTTGGCCACGAACAGCGCGGCAATCGTCATCCGAGCGGTCCGGTCCGGCGCGTCGCGCCATGCGAGGTAGGCGGACAGCGCCGCCAAGGCCAAAATCAGAGTCCAGGCAGGGCCGAACAGCCAGTCCGGCGGTTGCCACGATGGCTTCCTCAGCGCCCGGTACCAAGGCGAAATGTCGGTTAGCCATGCGCCGGCCCCCGCGACGATAACACCCCATGCCACGGCTGCCGCGATTTCAACGGTCACGCCGAAACCAGGCCAAGCAGATGCGCGACA
This sequence comes from Pseudomonadota bacterium, assembly GCA_021805565.1. Classification (GTDB taxonomy): domain Bacteria; phylum Pseudomonadota; class Alphaproteobacteria; order Acetobacterales; family Acetobacteraceae; genus Rhodopila. The sequence goes on along the minus strand of JAJZFA010000036.1, from coordinate 20,825 downwards.
TCCTTCAGAAATATCCGCACATGCGCCATCGGGTCTTTTCGGGTCAGCTTTTTGTTCATGTAGGAATCCCAGGTCAGGCGCTGTACGTCGGGATCGGCGCAGATACTCACAAAACGCTCCCGGCGCTTGTCGCTGGAATACCAAAACCACTGCATGATGCCCAGGATGCGGAAAACCGTGCCATGCGCGCGCATAAACCGCCGCCGTGCCGTCCGCAGCGCCTTGGCGTCCCCGGTTGTCAGGAACAAATCCGCCGCGTCGCCGGCCAAACGCCCGCCCTCCATCGCATAATAGATGCCCTCGCCGGAAGCCGGAGCGACAACCCCGGCGGCGTCCCCGGCCAGCACCACGTCGCGGCCGTTATCCCAGCGCCGCAGCGGCTTCATCGGAATCGGCGCACCTTCCCGCCGGATGGTTTCCGCGTCCGTCAACCCGGCGGCGGCGCGTAGGTCGCCCACCGATTTGCGCAGCGAAAACCCCTTGCGCGCCGATCCGCTTCCAACGCTGGCGGTGTCGCCATGCGGAAAAACCCAGCCATAAAAGTCCGGCGACAATTTGCCCTGATAATAAACGTCGCAGCGTTGCCCGTCGAAACCCTCGGCCGGCGCGCGGATAATCTCATGATAGGCAAACACGTGGCGAATCCGGTCCGCTCCTGGAATGCACTGCTCCGCCACAGCGGATATCGCCCCGTCCGCGCCGATCACGACCCGTGCCCGCACTTGCTCCGGCGCTTCGGATTTGGCGACGCCGTTCCGCTGGAACGACACGACCGCGGTACCGTCCGGATCGCGCCCAACGGACAGAAACCGCCCGGCAATCCGTTCCGCGCCGCATCCGGCCGCCCGTTCGCGCAGCCATTCGTCGAAGACATCGCGATTGACCATGCCGACAAACCCGTCCCCGACCGGCATATCGACCCCCCGCGACGACGGCGACACCATCCGGGCGGAGGTGATGCGCGCACACAGCAGCCGATCGGGTATGCCGAAATCCTGGATCAGCCGGGGCGGAATCGCTCCGCCGCATGGCTTGATCCGGCCCGCCCGGTCCAGCAGCAGAACCGACCGGCCCCGGCGGGCGAGTTCGTGCGCGGCCGTGGCCCCCGACGGTCCGCCGCCGACCACAACGGCATCGACGGTGCGGGTCATGCCAGCGTCCTTAACGCAAAGGCCGTCACAAGCATGCCGGTCACATAAAGCGTGGTGCCGGTGCCGTTGTACCATGGCGCGTTGCCGCGCGGATCGCGCATCAGCCGAACCATCAGCAACAGTTGCGCCATCAGCAGCAGCGCGACGACGAACGCGAAGCCGGCGAAACCCCAGGCCAGCAAAAGCGCCACCACGACAAGCTGCGGCATGGCCATCGCCAGACAGGCGGCGTTCGCGGCGGCCTCCACCCCCAATAGCACCGGCAACGAGAAGATGCCCATCTGCCGGTCGCCCTCCACCGACTTGAAATCGTTGAGCGTCATGATTCCGTGGGCACCGGCACTGTACAAACCGGCGATGGCGAACACGTGCCAGTCCGGCCGTACGGCTGTCATCACGGCGGCGCCGGTAATCCAGGGCAAGCCTTCATAGCACGCGGCGCAGGCGGTATTGCCCCACCAGCCGTTGCGTTTCAGTCGCAACGGCGGGGCGCTGTAAGCCCACGCCAAGGCCAAACCCGCGACGGCGGCGCCGAATCCCCATTGTCCCAGCAAGGCGGCGACCGCCAGGGACAGCACAGTCCAGCCGATCGCGATATACAGGCCGCTGCGTCCGGGCAGGCGTCCGGACGGAATGGGGCGGTGCGGTTCGTTGATTGCATCGACATGCCGGTCGAACCAGTCGTTCGCCGCCTGGCTGGTGCCGCACACCAGCGGCCCGGCCAGGATGACCCCCAGCACCAACGCCCACCACCGATCCGCCAGCGGAACGCCGGACGACACCACGCCGCAACCGAACGCCCACATCGGGGCGAACCAGGTGATCGGCTTCAACAATTCCAGCGCCACCGGCAGAAACGGCACCTTTCCGGCCTGCCGGGTGCCGATGGGTCCAAGGACGTCGCTTTGTGCGCTCATGGCTTCAATCGGCTCCCGCTGGTTCTGGATCGCCAAGCCCGTACCGGCGAAGTTTGACGTAGAGGCTCTGGCGGCTCAGCCCCAGCATTTCAGCCGCCGAGGCTCGGTTGTCGCCGGTAAGATTGAGCGCGGCTTCGATGCACAGGCGCTCGATCGCATCGGTGGCCTCCCGCACCAGATCCTTCAGGGCGACCCGGCCGATCAGTTCGGTCAACTGGTCGAGCGACCGGGGCAGGGCGCGTTCGAAGGCGGGGGCGCGTCCGGCGGCTGGACCGCGTTGCAGGCGCCGGCCGACATCGCGAATCGCGAAGCCGAAGCACGGCTGACCGCCGTTCATCACGGTCACGGCGGAGATTTCCACGTCGGTCACGTCGCCCAGCTCGCCGCGCATCTGGGTGGCAAACAGCCGGACGGACCCATGCTGGCGCAGATTGGCGATCAGGATATCCAAATCCACGCCTGAACGGCCCAGCCAGCGGCCCAGTGGCTCGTTATGGGCCAGCGCCTCGGCCGGTAGTTGAACCAGTTCCAGAAAGGTCGCGTTGACGGTCAGAATCCGGCCGCCGGAATCGGTGACGACGAAACCGTCCGGCGCACCCTCGATCAGTTTCAGCAGCTTTGCCTTCAGCCTGGGCAGCGCCGCGTCGCCGGTCTGTCCGGCCGATCCGGCGATTCGCACCAGACAGGCCAGCCCGGTTTCCTCGCGGAACATCGATGCCGACACCACGACCTCGCGGTCGCCGTCCAGCAGCCTTGCGTGCACGTCGTCGGCACGCCCCGATGCGCGAACCGACGTGAGCAGGCGATCGACCCCGGCCGCGGTCTCCGCGGTGAATGCCGCGGCCGCGGTCCAGCGTCCGCCCGGGTCGGCGGCCGCGGCCAGCAGGCGGCGGGCGGCCGGATTGGAGTCGGCGATCGTTCCGGCCGGGTCATCGACGATCAGCACCGCGTCGGACGCCACCTGGAACAACAGGCGATAGCGGGTCTCGACGTGCCGGATACGGATATAGTCCCGCTCCATGGATTGCTGGGCATCGACCAACCGGCGCTGCAACGATGAAACCGCCCGCAGATCGCGGCCGAACACCACAATTCCGCCGGGCGTGCCGGTTCGCACGGCGGCGCACAGGATCGGCACGTCGGGGCCGCTGGACGCGGGATGGTTGATATGCCGCCAGCGCGGTTCCTGCCGGGACGACGCGGCGGCGACCAAGGCTTCGGCCTTCGTCCGGCTGTCGTCGTGAACGATATCCGCCCAGGATTTCCCCAGCCAGTTCGCATGGCCGGCCAGATCGTTCATCAGATCCTCGTCGGCGACCGACACGTCGCGGATCGTGCCCGTTTCGTCGAGGATCAGCGCGATGTCGGCGGCCGCAGCGATCATGGCCGCCGCCGCTTCCGCGTCGATCGTGCCTAGTGCGGTCTTGGGGGCCTTGAATGCCTTCACGATCGGCGCAATCCCCTGGTCCGGACAACACGGGTAGGCATAACCGATCAGTCGGCGGCGTCGCGCATTGCCAGCAATCCCCTGGCCTGCCGCACCGCGCCCGGCGCATCGGCCGCCGTCGTATCCGCGCCGACCCGCGTCACCAGTTCCGGGTGAGCCAGGAAAAGCGGGCCACCGACCATAATGCCGAGGTAGCGATTGCGGGACGCGCGCCGTACCGCCACGATGCAAGCGGTCAGCGCTTCGATTCCCTTGCTGGAACCGGCGGAAAACGCGGCAATATCCAGCCAGTTATCGCGAACCAGCCCCACGGCGTCGTACCCGGCGGACACCGGGCCGCCAACGATGTGCCAACCCTCCCGCCTGAAAAATTCGGCCAGGATGACCAGGCCCAGCGTGTGCTGTTCGCCCGGTGCCGGCAGCAGCAGCAGCGTATCGGGGTGAACCGGCCGGATGATGGCGGCGGTCTGGAAGCTGGGCGAAAGGCCGCGCACGATCCGCTGCAACCGCCCCAGGCTAATGGTAACCTGAGTGAAATCGCAGCGGTCGTCTTCCCAAAATTCCCCCAGCCGGCGTGCCGCGGCGGCGATCACGCCAAGATAAAGCGAGGACGCGCTGAAGCCGCTGGTCCGCGACCGCTCGATAAAATCCCAGGCGCTGTCGTCCTCTGGCCCCAACAGCAGGCGCACCAGTTCGGCGGTGTCGTATTCGCTGGCAGCATTTTCCGGTACGGCGTTCTCCGGTGCCGCGCTTACCGCGATCGCGATGTCCGTCCGGGCCTCGGCCGCACCCAACCGGGCAATGGCAAGCCGGGGCAAGATTTCGGCTTGCAAGACCCGGCTCAGCAAGGCCGCTCGACGGGTTTTGGACAGAAAGCCGCCAGCCTCCGCGCCGGGCTCGCGCGGTTCGTGCGGGGCGCCGTTCACGGCCCCCCCATCTTGTCCAGCCATGCTGGACCAGCCGGTTTGCGTAGCGACATGGGCCAAAAAGGTCATGCTGTATCCCCCAGATCATAATCGTCGCTACAGCCGTGAATTGTCAAGCTTGGTTTACGTACTGATCGCTTGACAGTCTCATCGGGAGCGCTCTAGCCTCCCTCCACAGGCTGCATCTTGCGCAGGGGAGGGCGAGATGAAAAACCGTCTAACCAAATACGCTTCAAGAACCTTCGCAACGACAAAGCAGGCACGCACCGCCGGCGGCGTTGTGTCGCCGTCACGGTTCCAAGCCCACCAACAGACAGCATCGTTGTCAATCCATGTTTACGAATAATCTCATGAATCGCGCGATTGGGTCGGTGGACTGTTGCCCTTGGGGCGCGGCCGCGGGGCGGCGGGAGGACCGGTTGCACGAATCCAGCCCATTGCGCGGCCGTCCGCTTTACACCGCCGATCAGCGGCTTCGCCGGGATGCGTCGCCGTGGACGATGGTGCAGGGCATCCTGGCGCCGCTGCAATTCGCCGTCTTCCTGATCAGCCTGGTCCTGGTGATGCGCTATTTGGCGACCGGCCAGGGACTGGGCATCGCCACGGCGTCGGTGCTGGTCAAAACCGTGGTGCTGTACGTCATCATGGTAACCGGCGCGATCTGGGAGCGTGAGGTTTTCGGCCGCTACCTGTTCGCCCCCGCTTTCTTCTGGGAAGACGTGGTCAGCATGTTGGTGCTGGCGCTGCACACAACCTATCTGATTGCTCTGTTCTCCGGTTCGGTGGACGCCGAACGGCAAATGTGGCTCGCGCTGGCCGCATATTCGTCCTACCTGATCAACGCCACCCAGTTCGTGTTGAAACTGCGGGCCGCGCGGCAGGAACACGCCTGGTCCGGCGCCGCGCTGGGCCATACGTCATGAGCGGCATCGCCACGCTGCCGGCCCGCGCACCCGGCGCGGAACGCCCGGTACTGCGTGAGCGCGGCCAGCGAGAAGTATTTTGCGGGCTGACGGGCATTATCTGGCTGCACCGGAAAATTCAGGACGCGTTCTTTCTGGTCGTCGGGTCGCGCACCTGCGCGCATCTGATCCAGTCCGCCGCCGGCGTGATGATCTTCGCCGAACCGCGCTTTGCCACGGCGATTATCGATGAACGCGATCTGGCCGGTATCGCCGACGCGAACGACGAACTCGATGCCGTGGTCGCCCAGCTTCTGCAACGGCGCCCCGATATCAAGCTGCTGTTTCTGGTGGGGTCTTGCCCGTCGGAAGTGATCAAGCTGGACCTGTCGCGCGCGGCGCTGCGGCTGGGCCGGCAATTCGGTCCGGATGTGCGGGTGCTGAATTACTCCGGCAGCGGCATAGAAACGACCTTCACCCAGGGCGAGGATGCCTGTCTGGCGTCGCTTGTCCCGGTGTTACCCGATACCGAAGCGGCGGAACTACTTGTCGTGGGTGCGCTGGCCGATGTGGTGGAGGACCAGTTCGCCCGGTTGTTCGCCGCGATGGGTATCGGCACGGTGCGGTTTTTACCACCGCGTCAGGCGGCTTTGTTGCCGGCGGTGGGGCCGGGGACACGGTTCTTGCTGGCGCAGCCCTTTTTGGCCGACACCGCGCGTGCGCTTGAAGAACGCGGCGCGGTGCGCATCCCGGCGCCCTTTCCGCTGGGCGTGGAAGGAACCACGCTGTGGCTGCAAGCCGCCGCGTCGGCATTCGGGGTTTCCGCCGCCAGTTTCAGTTCGGCCACCGCGCTGCCGCAAGAACGCGGCCGGCGCGCCGTGGCCCGATATCGCACCGAACTGGCCGGGAAACGGATCTTCTTCTTCCCCGACTCGCAAATGGAAATCCCGCTTGCACGCTTTGTCTCACGGGAACTCTCGATGCAGGCGATCGAGGCCGGCACGCCATTTTTGCACCGCCAGCATCTGGCCGAGGAACTGGACCTGCTGCCGGAGTCCGTCGCCCTGTCCGAAGGCCAGGATGTCGAGCGTCAGTTGGACCGCTGCCGAGCGGCCAGGCCCGATCTGGTTGTGTGCGGCCTGGGACTGGCAAATCCGCTGGAAGCGGAAGGTTTGACCACGAAATGGTCGATCGAACTGCTGTTTACGCCCGTGCAAGGCTACGACCAGGCCGGCGATCTGGCTGAATTATTCGCTCGGCCGCTGGTGCGGCGTATGCGGCTGGCGGTGTAGGCATGAAACTGACTCTCTGGACCTATGAAGGCCCGCCCCATGTCGGGGCGATGCGCGTGGCGACGGCGATGGAAGGCCTGCACTACGTTCTTCACGCGCCGCAAGGCGATACCTACGCCGATTTGCTGTTCACCATGATCGAGCGTCAGGCGAAGCGGCCGCCAGTGACCTACACAACGTTTCAGGCGCGCGACCTCGGTGGCGATACGGCCGAATTGTTCAAGAACGCGGCGCTGGAAGCCTATGAACGGTTCAAGCCCCAGGCATTGCTGGTCGGCGCGTCCTGCACCGCCGAACTGATCCAGGACGATCCCGGCGGTTTGGCCCGGGCGCTGGGGCTGCCGATTCCTGTCGTGGCGGTGGAACTGCCGGCGTACCAGAAAAAGGAAAACTGGGGTTCGGCCGAAACCTTCTACCAACTGGTGCGCGCCTTCGCGGTCAAAACCGGACCCGCCCCCAGCGCCCGGTGCAATATACTGGGGCCGACGGCGCTGGGATTCCGGCACCGCGACGACGTAACCGAAATCGTCCGGCTGCTCGATCGGCTGGGCGTGGCGGTCAATGTCATCGCGCCGCTGGGCGCGACGCCGGCCGATCTGGCGCGGTTGGGCGACGCGTCGTTCAACATCGTGCTGTATCCCGAAACCGGCATGCAGGCGGCCGCATGGCTGTCGCGCCAGTTCGGCCAGAAGACGGTGAAAGCGGTTCCCATCGGCGTGGGCGCGACGCGCGATTTCATCGCCGAGGTCGCCGCGCTGGCCGGAGTCGATCCGGCGCCGCTGCTGGATCCCGAAGAATCGCGCCTGCCGTGGTATTCGCGATCGGTCGACTCGACCTACCTCACCGGCAAGCGCGTGTTCATTTTCGGCGACGCGACCCACGCGATCGCCGCCGCGCGTATCGCGTCGGAAGAACTCGGTTTTACCGTTGTGGGTCTAGGCACCTATTCGCGCGAATTCGCCCGCGAGGTGCGGGAAGCCGCCACCCGTTACGGCATAGAGGCGACGATTTCCGACGATTATCTGGAAGTCGAAGCCCGCATTACGGAATTACAGCCGGAACTGGTGCTGGGCACGCAAATGGAGCGCCACATCGCCAAGCGCCTGGGCATTCCCTGCGCGACGATCTCGGCGCCCGTGCATGTGCAGGATTTTCCCGCCCGTTATTCGCCGCAAATGGGATTCGAGGGCGCGAACGTCATTTTCGATACCTGGGTGCATCCGCTGATGATGGGCCTGGAGGAACATCTTTTGCACATGTTCCGCGACGATCCGGAATTCCACGATGACGCCGGGGCGTCGCATTTGGCCCAGGCCGCACCGGTCCTGGACGCCGCCGCGACGCCGCAATGGAACAGCGCGGCGGAAAAGGAACTCAAGAAAATCCCGTTTTTCGTGCGCGGCAAAGCCCGGCGCAACACGGAACGTTTCGCCGTGGATCAGGGCCTGAGCGATATCACACTGGAAACGCTGTATGATGCGAAAGCCCATTTCGGCCGCTGACCGTACCCCCGTACGGGTCGTCGTGGTGACAATGGACAGTCACCTCGGCGGTTCGATCGCGCGCGCCGCCGATACCTTGAAACGCGAATTGCCCAATCTGGAACTGGTGATGCACGCGGCCGACGAATGGGGTTCCGACCCCGCCGCCCTGGCCGCCTGCCACGCCGATATCGCCCGCGGCGACATCGTTATTTCCGCGATGCTGTTTTTAGACGAGCATATCAAAGCGGTGCTGCCCGCGCTGACCGCCCGGCGCGACAGTTGCGACGCCATGGTGGCTTGCATGTCGGCCGGCGAAGTGGTGCGGCTGACGCGGATCGGGCGCTTCGACATGTCGAAAGAGGCCGGCGGTGCGCTGGCCTGGCTGAAGCGGCTGCGTGGCAAAAGCGGCGGCGGCAAAAATGGCGGCAGCAGCGGCGCGGGCCAAATGAAGGCGCTGAAGCAACTGCCGAAACTGCTGCGGTTCGTGCCCGGCACGGCACAGGATGTCCGGGCGTATTTCCTGACGCTGCAATACTGGCTGGCGGGCAGCGACCAGAACATCGCCAACATGGTTCGCATGCTGGTGGATCGCTATGCGACCGGTGAGCGGGCACATCTGCACGGGGCGCTGAAAGTCGCCGCTCCGGTGGAATATCCCGATGTCGGGCTGTATCACCCGGCCGTTCCGCAACGCATCTTCGACCGGCTGGATCGCTTGCCGGGAACGCCGGTGAATGGCCGGGTCGGGGTTCTGCTGCTGCGGTCTTACGCCCTGTCGTCCAATGCCGGCCACTATGACGGCGTGATCGCGGCGCTGGAAGCCAAGGGCCTGCAACCGGTGCCCGCTTTCGCCAGCGGGCTGGACCAGCGCGAGGCGGTGAAAACCTATTTTATGCGCGACGGCAAATCGACTGTCGATGCCGTTGTATCGCTGACCGGGTTCAGCCTGGTCGGGGGGCCGGCCTATAACGACGCGCGCGCGGCGGAGGAACTGTTGGCGGCGCTGGATGTGCCTTACATCGCCGCGCATCCGGTGGAATTTCAGACCCTGGAACAATGGGCGGACGATCCCCGCGGCCTGCTGCCGGTGGAAGCCACCATGATGGTGGCAATTCCCGAACTGGATGGCGGCATTTGGCCGATGACGTTCGGCGGGCGGTCCACCACGCGGGGCGACGACAAGCGCCGCGACATGGTGGAACACCCGGAACGAGCGGCGATGATGGCGTCGCGGGTGGCGAAACTGGTCAGGCTGCGGCGTAAGGCGCGGGCCGATCGCAAGATCGCCATGGTGGTGTTCAACTTCCCGCCGAATGCCGGCACCGTCGGCAGCGCGGCGTACCTGTCGGTGTTCCGGTCGTTGCACAACACGATGTTGGGCATGAAAGCCGAGGGCTACACCGTCGATGTGCCGGAAACGCCGGACCTGTTGCGGGAAACGCTGCTGGGCGGCAACGCCGCGTTCTTCGGCACCAACGCCAACGTCGCGGCGCGCATGCCGGTGGACGATCATGTGCGCCGGCAGCGCTGGCTGGACGAGATCGAGGCGCAATGGGGTTCGGCACCCGGTAAAATCCAGACCGACGGCGCATCGTTGTTCGTTCTTGGCGCGCATTTCGGCAACGTCTTCATCGGCGTGCAGCCGGCCTTCGGGTATGAGGGCGACCCGATGCGGCTGCTGTTCGAACATGGGTTCGCGCCCACGCACGCGTTCTGCGCGTTCTATCGCTGGCTGAACCAGGAATTCGCCGCCGATGCGGTGCTGCATTTCGGCACCCATGGCGCGCTGGAATTCATGCCCGGCAAACAAGCCGGTCTGTCGGGCAATTGCTGGCCCGACCGGTTGATCGGCGACCTGCCGAATTTCTATCTCTACGCGTCCAACAACCCGTCCGAGGGCATGATCGCCAAGCGCCGCGCCGGTGCGGCGCTGATCAGCTATCTGACACCGCCGGTCACCAATGCGGGGCTGTATCGCGGGCTGCTGGACCTGAAGGCGTCGCTCGATTCGTGGCGTGGGCTGATGCCAGGCACGGAGATTTCCCAGCGCGACACAATGGCGTCCGTTATCCAGGCGCAAGCGATGGCGGTTAATCTGGCGGCGGCGGAACCGGTTTGGACCGGCGACGATCATGTAGAAATCCAGGCGTTGTCGGCGGCGTTGCTGGAACTGGAATACACCCTGATTCCGCATGGGCTGCATGTGGTGGGCGAGGGCCTGAACGAGGAACAGCGGATCGCGATGCTGGATGCGGCCGCTGTCACCGATCCGGCGGAGCGCAAGCGGCTGGACGATCTGCTCGCGGTCGATCACGAAGTCCCCGCCATTATCCATGCGCTGGACGCAGGCTATATCCGTCCGGCGCCGGGCGGCGATCTGCTGCGCACCACCGATGTGCTGCCGACAGGGCGCAATCTGCACGGTTTCGATCCATTCCGCATTCCCAGCGCCTTCGCCGTTCGCGACGGCGCCATCCAGGCGGATCGCCTGCTGGCCAGGCATCGCGCCGATACCGGTATGTTGCCCGAAACGATCGCCATCGTGCTGTGGGGCACCGACAATCTGAAAACCGAGGGCGGGCCGATCGCCCAGGCGCTGTGGCTGATGGGCGCCGAACCGCGCACCGACAGCTACGGCCGGATGGCGGGGGCTAAGCTGCTGCCGCTGGAGACGCTGGGGCGTCCCAGGATCGACGTGGTGGCCACGCTGTCGGGTATCTTCCGCGACCTGTTGCCGTTGCAGACGAAGCTTCTCGCCGAGGCCGCGCTGATGGCCGCGTGCGCGGACGAGCCGCCCGAACAGAACTTCGTCCGCAAGCACGCTTTGGCGTTCCAGGCGGAGCATGGCGGCCCGATCGAGGATGCCGCGTTGCGGGTGTTCGGCAACGCCGACGGCGCTTACGGCGCCAACGTCAACAGCCTGGTCGGCAATGGCGCCTGGACCGACGAGGACGAACTCGCCGATGCGTATTTGAAACGGAAAGGCTTTGCTTACGGCATAGATGGCGCGCCGAAACGGAACGACAAAGTGCTTGCACACGCCCTGGCCCGTGTCGATATTACCTATCAAAATCTCGACTCCCTGGAAGTAGGCGTCACGACGGTCGATCATTACTTCGATACGTTAGGGGGGATCAGCCGAGCGGTACGGCGCGCGCGGGGTGGGGCGGCGACGGCGGTTTATATTGGGGATCAGACGCGCGGCGATGGTATTATCAGAACGATTTCAGAACAGGTCGCGCTGGAAACCCGGACGCGGGCGCTGAACCCGAAATGGTACGAATCGTTACTGTCTCATGGCTATGAGGGCGTGCGCGAGATCGAGGCGCATGTAACCAACACGCTGGGCTGGTCGGCGACGACCGGGGAGGTGCAGCCCTGGATATACGAGAAGCTGTCGGAGGTTTTCGTGCTCGATCCGGACATGCGGGCTCGGCTGGCGAAGCTGAATCCGACGGCGTCGTCGAAGATCGCCAACCGGTTGATCGAGGCGCATGAGCGCAATTACTGGGCGCCGGACGACGCGATGCGGGATGCCCTGCAACGCGCCGGCGAAGAACTTGAAGACCGGCTCGAAGGAGTTGGTTTGGGGGTAGCAGCATGACGGTCATCAGACGCATTCCAGGACGCGGCGACGGGGAGGGCAGCGTGCAGGTGCGGATGGAGCCGGACCTGAAAATCGGCAACGCCCAGGTGTTCGCGGTCTATGGCAAGGGCGGCATCGGCAAAAGCACGACATCGTCCAACCTGTCCGTCGCGTTTTCCAAACTGGGCAAGCGGGTTTTGCAAATCGGCTGCGATCCGAAACACGATTCCACCTTCACGCTGACCAAGCGCCTGGTGCCCACGGTGATCGATATCCTGGAGACGGTGAACTTCCATTCGGAGGAACTGCGTGTCGAAGACTTCGTCTATGAGGGTTACAACGGGGTGATGTGCGTGGAGGCGGGCGGGCCTCCGGCCGGCACCGGCTGCGGCGGGTATGTGGTCGGGCAGACGGTGAAACTGCTGAAGGAACACCACCTGCTGGAAGACACCGACGTGGTGATCTTCGATGTGCTGGGCGACGTGGTGTGCGGCGGGTTCGCGTCGCCCTTGCAACATGCCGGGCGCGCCCTGATCGTCGCGGCGAACGATTTCGACTCCATCTTCGCGATGAACCGCATCGTGGCGGCGATTCAGGCCAAGGCGCGGAATTACGAGGTCCGGCTGGCCGGGGTAATCGCCAACCGCAGCGCGGGCACCGACCAGATCGATAAATACAACGAACGCACCGGGTTGAAGACCTTGGCGCACTTCCCCGATCTGGACGTGATCCGGCGGTCCCGCCTGAAGAAATCGACGTTGTTCGAAATGGACCCGACGCCTGAAATCGTGGCGGTTCAAACCGAATATCTGCGTCTGGCGGCGTCCTTGATCGCCGGTTCGGAACCGCTGGAAACCCGGTCGATGAAAGACCGCGATATCTTCGATCTGCTGGGGTTCGACTGATGCCGACGCTAAGCTATGCCGCCCGCCGGGGCGAATTGCTGCAATACTTCGATCGCACCGCCGTCGAGGCCTGGAAACGGCTGACCTCCGACGCGCCGGTGAACAGCATCCGGGCGACGGTGCGCGCGGGCCGCGACGACATGCGCCGCACCTTGCTTGGCTGGCTGCCGGAGGATTTGACAGGCGCCCGGATTCTCGACGCCGGCTGCGGCACCGGCGCCTTGTCGGTCGAAGCGGCCAAACGCGGCGCCCATGTGGTCGCCATCGACCTGTCGCCCACGCTGGTCGCGCTGGCGCGGGAAAGGCTGCCGTCCACCCTGGGTACCGGCGAAATCGACTTTCATGTCGGCGACATGCTCGATCCGGCGCTGGGCCATTTCGATTACGTCGTGGCGATGGATTCGCTGATCCATTACCGGCCGCGCGACGCCGTGCGGGTGTTGGAAGGCCTGGCCGCCCGGACAAGCCGTGGCATACTGTTTACCTTCGCGCCGCGCACCGCCGCGCTGACCGTCATGCACGCCGCCGGCCAGTTGTTCCCGCGCGGCGACCGATCCCCGGCAATCGAGCCGGTGCGTCCGGCGACGATCGTTCGGCTGATCGGGGCCGGCCTACCAGGATGGGGCACCCACCGGACCAGCCGGGTGTCGCGCGGCTTCTACATTTCCCAGGCACTGGAGACGATACGGCAGTGAGCGTCGTCGGCGACAAAATCGCTCGGTCCTGGACCCTGGTCGGCACCCGGTTCCTGCCGTTCGCGGACGCGGCGACGCCGGAACTGCCGCTGGGCCGGCTGTTACGCCTGTCGTTGTTTCAGGTTTCGGTCGGCTTGGCCGTCGTCTTGCTGGTCGGCACGCTGAACCGCGTGATGATCGTGGAGCTGGGCGTGCCGGCGTGGCTGGTCGCGGTCATGATCTCGTTGCCGCTGGTGTTCGCGCCGTTCCGGGCTGTTGTCGGGTTCCGGTCCGATACGCATAAGTCGGTGCTGGGCTGGCGCCGTGTTCCCTACATTTGGATGGGCACGCTGTTGCAGTTCGGCGGACTGGCGATCATGCCGTTCGCACTGATCGTGCTGTCGGGCGATTCCAATGGCCCGCCGGTGTTCGGCCATATCGGCGCCGCGCTGGCGTTTCTGCTGATGGGCGCCGGGTTGCACACCACGCAGACCGTGGGGCTGGCGCTGGCAACGGATTTGGCACCGGTCGAATCGCATCCCAGGGTCGTTGCGTTGATGTGGCTGATGCTGCTGCTGGGGATGATCGGCGGTGCCCTGACCTATGGCGCGCTGCTGGCACATTTCACCGAAATCAGGCTGATCCAGGTGGTGCAGGGAACCGCGCTGGCGACGATGGTTCTGAATGTCGTCGCGCTGTGGAAACAGGAACCGCGCAATCCGGCGTTGACCGCGCGCGACCGGGTGCAGCCGACCTTCCAGCAAGCGTGGCAATCGTTCAGCGATCAGCCTTTCGCCAAACGCCGGCTGGTGGCTTTGGGCATGGGGACGGTCGCGTTCAGCATGCAGGATATCCTGCTGGAACCCTATGGCGGGCAGGTGCTGCACCTGCCGGTCGGCACCACGACCACGCTGAGCGCGCTTTTGGCGTTCGGCGGACTGTGCGGCTTCGGCCTGGCGGCCCGGCTGCTGGGGCGCGGGACCGACGCATACCGGTTGGCCGGATTCGGGGCGATGGGCGGTCTGGCGGCGTTCAGCTTCGTCATCTTCGCCGCGCCGCTGCAATCCACCGCGCTGTTCGCCATCGGTACGGCATCGATCGGGTTCAGCGCCGGATTGTTCGCCCATTGCACGCTGACCGCCGCCATGGCAACCGCGCGGCACGGGCAAATCGGCCTCGCGCTGGGCGTGTGGGGCGCGGTGCAGGCGTCCGCCGCCGGTATGGCGGTCGCCGCCGGCGGCCTGATCCGCGACGGCGTATCCGCCCTTGCGATGAACGGTGTGCTCGGTGAGGCGATGGCCAATCAGGCGACCGGCTATTCCGTTGTTTATCATATCGAAATCGCGCTGCTGTTCGCAACGCTGATTGCTATCGGCCCGCTTGTCAGACGGACCGGACTGCCGGACTTTTCGATCCGCCAACTTTCCTCTCATTCGCTCAGTCTTCCGAGGTGATGTTATGCAAACCGGAGCCATCACGGGTTATATCGACGTCGCGCAACTCGCGCTTTATGCATTCTGGCTGTTCTTTGCCGGACTGGTTTTGTACCTTCGCAAGGAAGACAAGCGGGAGGGCTATCCGCTGGTGACGGACCGGGCAGGGCAGTTCCAGCAGGGCTTCCCGACGATGCCGGCGCCGAAGACGTTTCTTATGCGCGATGGAAGCACGGTGCTGGCACCGCGGGCCGAACCGCCGCAGCCTGCATTCCAGGCTCAACCGGTGGCCCCTTGGCCGGGTGCGCCGATGCAGCCGCTGGGCAACGCCATGTTATCCGGTTCAGGTCCGGCCGCGTTCGCCTTGCGATCCGATGCGCCGGAAACGATGCAGGAATCGAGCGATAACCGTGTCGTGCCATTGCGGGTCGCGACCGATCATTACCTGGACGACGAAAGCCCAAATCCGGTCGGCAATGAGGCGGTGGGCGCCGACGGTGTCGTGGGCGGTGTCGTTTCGGACCTGTGGATCGACCGAGCCGAGACGGCGATCCGGTATTTGGAGGTTACGCTGGTGGCCGGCCCATCGGTGCTGGTGCCGATGCCACTGGCCTGGATCGATGCCACGGGACGGGTGTTCGTGAAATCGGTGTTGGGCGCACAGTTTGCCGATGCGCCGACGCTGGCGAACCCCGACCAGGTGACGCTGCGGGAAGAAGACCAAATCCAGGCCTATTTCGCCAGCGGCCACTTGTTCGCCACGCCGGACCGCGCGGAGCCGTTGCTATGAACGAACACGATTTCGAGCCGGTGCCGGGGCTGCCTGCCCCTTTGCCGGCCGGGGAAACCATCCTGTGGCAGGGCGCGCCACGGTGGCAGACCTTCGCCCGCCGCGCCCTGCGGGTGCGCCTGATGGCTGGGTATTTCGCGGTCCTGGCGGTGTGGGGTATCGCCGAACGGGCATCGTCGGGGATGGCACCGGCCCAGATCGTCCGGCAGACGCTGTGGCTGGCCGGACTCGCGGCCGCGGCGTTTGCGCTGCTGACGCTGTTTGCGTGGCTGGTCGCGCGGACAACACTGTACACCGTCACGACACGGCGCGTGATCATCCGGTATGGCATCGCCCTGCCGATCGCGGTGCAGATCGCGTTTCCGATGATCGACGCGGCCGCGGTGCATACATGGGCCGACGGGTCGGGCGACGTGTCGCTGACCACTCTGCCGGGGCAGCGGATCGCTTACATGGTGATGTGGCCGCATACCCGGCCATGGCGGCTGACCAAGGCGCAACCCACCTTGCGCGGTATTTCGGATGCCGCGGCCGTGGGGCAAATCCTCGGGCGGGCACTGGCGGCATCGGCGTCGCAGCCGGCCAGGGCGGTTTCCATCCCGGCGGCCGCCGCATCCGGCGCCGGTGGCCAGATAGCGGCGGCAGCCTGACGGAGACGGCGATGAAACAAGCTCCTTTTCCCCGTGCTATCCTGGCCATCGCCGGCGGCGCGGTGGCATTGACCATTGTAACGGCGGCCGTGGGCCGGCTGACCGGTGCGGCGGACAGCGCACCCACCGGAACGCCGTTCGCGTCGCGCGATCTGCTGTTCCGCGATCGCGCCAACGGCGGCGTTGCCGTGTTCGATGCGGCCGATCCATCGGTGCCGATCGAAACGATCGCGCCTGAAACGAACGGCTTTCTGCGTGCGACGATGCGCGGCCTGGCCCGGCAACGAATCCGGCAGGACGCCAGCCACGAAATTCCGTTCCGCCTGACCGGTTGGCCCGACGGGCGACTGACCCTGGAAGACCCCACCACGGGCCGCCGCGTCGAGATGGAGGCTTTCGGCATTACCAACGAAGAGGTCTTCGCCCACCTGCTGACCGCGAAGGCCGGATCATGAAACGGATCGAGGTGCCCTGCACCGTGGAGATCGAACAGACGGCCGCCAGCCTGCACGCGCATGTCGTTCCCGAAGGCATCGAAATCCGGCCCGGCGACCGGGTGTTGGTGCATGGCGCGCCGTCTCGCGTGGCTTTCGGCGAAACCGTGTCGCTGCGCTGCACCGCCACCGTGATACGCGCCAATGTTTTCGGACGGTTCTGGGCACACGTCACCGGGTTTCTCGAATTTACCGCGCTATACGAAGTCGGGTTCGAGCGGAGGGAAACAGCATGAAAACCGTCAGCGAAACCACGCAACTGGCGCAGCGCGACACGGTGCTGAGCCCGCGCTTCTACACCACCGATTTCGCCGCCATGGACAAACTGGACGTGTCGTCCGTGCGGCCCGCGTGGGACGGGCTGATGGCCGAATTCGCACGCGACGCCAACAAGCATCACTTTACCCGCAACGCCGAATTCGACCTCGATCTGTCCACCATGCCGGACGATCTGCGGGAAGAGTTCATCCATTTCCTGGTCAGTTCCGTCACTTCGGAATTTTCCGGCTGCGTGTTGTACGCGGAAATAAAAAAGCGTGTCACGAACCCGGATATTCGCGACTGGTTCGCTTTCATGGCCCGCGACGAGGCGCGCCACGCCGGGTTTCTGAACGATACGCTGAAAGACTTCGGCGTGGGGGTCGATCTCAGCTTTCTGACCAAAGTGAAGAAATACACGTTCTTCCAGCCGAAGTTCATTTTCTACGCGGTCTATTTGTCGGAAAAAATCGGCTACGCAAGGTATATCGCGATCTACCGGCAGTTGGAGCGTAACCCGGACAAACGGTTCCACCCGATATTCAAATGGTTCAAGGAATGGTGCGGCGACGAGTTCCGTCATGGCGAGGCGTTCGCGCTGATCATGCGCGCCAATCCGCGGCTGCTGACCGGCCTGAACACACTGTGGATACGTTTTTTCTTGCTGGCGGTGTTCGCGACGATGTTCGTGCGCGATCATGCCCGTCCGGTGTTTCACGCCGCGCTGGGACTGGACCCGACCCAATACGACATGCAGGTGTTCCGGATCACCACCGAGATCTGCAAGCAGGTGTTTCCGGTGACGCTGGACGTGGACAACCCCGCATTCCTGGCGGGGCTAATGCGGTTACTGAACATTAGCCGCCGCATCGACGAGGCCAAGGCACAACGCGGACTCGGCGGCGCGATCAAGCGCGTGGGGCTGATCGCCGCGGCCGGCATTACGTTGGGCCGGCTGTTTCTGATGCGGCCGCAACGGCACGCGTTGCCGGCGGAAATCCGGATGGCACCGGCCTGGTGATGGCTCAATTCGGCCTTCCCGCGCTGCATGGGCTGCTGATCTGGTGGTTCGGCACGGTGCTGATCCTGTTCCTGGACGGATTGCCGCGCGCCACGTTCCGCTGGAGCATGGCCGGCGCCACGGTTTTGCTGGCCGGCGCGGTGTATGGGCTGATCGTCAGCGCGGCGGACACCGGCGTGGCCGGAGCCTATATCGCCTTCACCTGCGGCGTGGCGATCTGGGGCTGGCTGGAAATCAGCTTCTACATGGGCTACGTGACCGGCCCGCGCACCCGCCACTGCGAACACGGCTGCGGCGGATGGCGGCATTTCGGACACGCGATCCAGGCCAGCCTGTATCATGAAATCGCCGTGCTTGCGCTGGCCGCGCTGGTTTTGTCGCTGACCTGGAACAGCCCCAACCATGTCGGCACCTGGACCTTCACCGTCCTGTGGTGGATGCATCAAAGCGCTCGGTTGAACGTGTTCCTGGGGGTCAGCAACCTGAATGCGGATTTCCTGCCGGACCATCTGACGCATCTGCGCGGCTTCTTCCGCAGCGCGCCGATGAACCTGTTGTTTCCGTTTTCCGTTACACTGTCCACCATTGGCGCCGTTTTGCTGGGCCAGCAGGCGCTGGCGCATACGGCCGATGGCTTTCATACCGTTGGCTATACGCTGGTTACCACAATGATGGTGCTGGCGATCCTGGAACACTGGTTCCTGATTCTGCCGCTGTCCGTAACCAGAATTTGGAACGGCTTGTGGCAATGGACCCTGTTCTCGCGCGGCGCGGGGGATAAAACGCCGGCAATCGATCAAGGACCACTGCCCAGGCGGGCAACGATCGGGGGACGCCCATGAAGCACGAAATTTTCTTCCGTAAGCAACTCGACGGCCTCCGGCGGGAGGGCAATTATCGCGTATTTGTGGATCTGGAACGCCATGCCGGCGATTTTCCGCGCGCCACCCATCGCAAGGAACGCGGCCAGGCACCTGTCACGGTCTGGTGTTCCAACGATTATCTGGGCATGGGGCAGCATCCGGCGGTGATCGGGGCGATGCACCAGGCGTTGGACCGGTGCGGCGCGGGCGCGGGCGGAACCCGCAACATCGCCGGCACCAACCATTATCATGTGGAACTGGAACGCGAGCTGGCCGGTCTGCACCGGACGGAAGCGGCGTTGCTGTTCAACTCCGGCTATATGTCCAACTGGGCCACGCTGAGCACGCTGGCGGGCAGGATGCCGAACTGCGTGGTGCTGTCGGACGAATGCAATCATGCGTCGATGATCGAGGGCGTGCGGCACAGCCGAGCGGAAAAGCGGATATGGGCGCATAACGACCCTGGGGATTTGCGGCGTCAACTGGCGGCGCTCGATCCGGACTGTCCGAAACTGGTGGCGTTCGAATCGGTTTATTCGATGGACGGCGATATCGCGCCAATCGCGGACATCTGCGACGTGGCGGATGAATTCGGCGCGATGACATACCTCGATGAGGTGCATGCCGTCGGGCTGTACGGTCCGCGCGGCGGCGGCATCAGCGAACGCGACGGCGTTGCCCATCGATTGACGGTGATCGAGGGCACGCTGGCCAAGGCGTTCGGCGTGGTCGGCGGCTATATCGCCGGATCGGCGGCGATGTGCGACTTCGTGCGGAGTTTTGCGTCGGGCTTCATCTTCACCACGTCGCTGCCGCCCGCCGTGGCGGCGGGTGCGGCCGCCAGCATCCGGCATTTGAAGGGAAGTTCGGCCGAACGGGTGCGCCACCAGGAACAGGTGGTAAAGCTGCGCCGCATGTTGGACGCGATCGGCGTGCCGCATTATGACAACCCCAGTCACATCGTGCCGGTGATGGTGGGCGATCCTGTGCTGTGCAAGCAAATCAGCGACCGCCTGCTGGACGAGTTCGCGATCTATGTGCAGCCGATCAATTACCCCACGGTGCCGCGCGGCACGGAACGGCTGCGGATCACGCCATCGCCATTGCATTCTGATGCCGATATCGCCCATTTGGTTCAGGCCCTGGGGGCAATATGGTCGGACATGAGCTTGCGGCGAGCCGCTTGATCCCTAGATCGTATGGATCGACACAAGGAGAGCGGTAGCATGACGGAACAGAATCATTCGACACGGCGGCAAATGCTGCGGGCCGGTTTGGCCGCGGTGGGCGGTGTTGGGGTGGGTATGGTCGCGGCCGGCGCCAGGGCGCAGGAAAAGATCGACCCGAAAATGGTGCAGTATCAGGCCACGCCCAAGGACGGCAACAAGTGCAGCATGTGCGTGAACTTCGCGCCGCCGGATGCGTGCACGATCGTTTCTGGGAAGATCGCCCCCGACGGGTGGTGCATCGCCTACGCCCCGAAGGAATCGTAACCGGCGCCCGGACGCTTCCCGGTTCGCTGGATTCGGGGCCGCTAACGGGTCGCGTCCCGAACGCGACCGATGCCAGGATTGAATAGTTGCGGACTGTGACTGGCGTTGTGCCGCTGCGCCGGAGCTTGGCGAAGCGCGAAGCCCCGTATAATTCGCCCTCCACGGGTATCGGGATAGCGCTTGTGGCAACCCTGGATCAGGCCATCGGCTGTCAGGCGCGGTGCCGCCATCGTCCGAGGGTCGGGTTCGATTTTCCGGCCCGTGGCCGGCGGCGGCCGGTCATGGAATAATATCGCCGGGCCGCAGCGGCCGGAATTTGATCTCGGCCTGGATGCCGTTGCGCTGGTTTTCTTCCCGTTCGCGCAGGTACATCAGCAGCAGCCGGCGTTCCATATAGGCCGCCTGGGCCGGATCGGGGTTCCAGGGCAGGATCATGCCGCCATCGGGCAGGATGCCTTGGGTGTTGGCGATATCCAGGCCGTCGTTGGGATTGTCCTTCAGATGCCGGCTCTTGATCGCCCAGGCCGCGAGGTAGGCGT
>JAJZFA010000031.1 GCA_021805565.1 Pseudomonadota bacterium | reverse complement strand
CGGAGGAATTCTCCGGGGTCTTGGGCGGATCGTTCAGCCTGGCCTCGAGTTCGGCGACCCGCCCCCCAAGGGACTGGACCTGCGCCCACAGCGCGCGGATCAGCGCGTCTTTCTCCGGGTGGCTGAGATGGTCGAGGTTCGGGAGCGCGTTCACGCCCGCGTTTAGACTCGACTCGCCCGTGACCGTGTCAAGTTAATATTAAGAGACGGTGGCAGGCGCGCACCGTCAGCAAATGAACGCCGTCAGGCGGTGGGTTGAGCAGTTACCCTAAGCTTATGTTTTGCACGGCAACTTTGCTGGCGTGCTGACGCACTTATTTGCCAGCGTTGCCTAAGCTTATGTTTTGCACGGCAACTTTGCTGGCGTGCTGACGCACTTATTTGCCAGCGTTGCCTTAGGTCCGCCACCCCATGCCCTGGGAGGCGCCCTTGCCTGACCGGTCAGGCCATGCGTGTATCGTGCGGAACCGGCTCGCGGGGACGACCATGACACAGTTCACCTGGGAACATATTCACCTGCGTTCGCTGGATCCGGACGCCACCGCGGCCTGGTACTAGGACAAGCTGGGGGCCGAGATCGTTAAAACCCCGCAACCCAACGGTTCGGTTCGTATCGATGTCAATCTCGCCGGGCAGAAAGTGTTCATCGCCAAGGTCAGGCCCGGAGAAGCCGCCGCCGCGCCGTCTTCGCCTTATTTGGGGTTGGACCATTTCGGACTGACCGTCGAAGACATCGAAGCGGCGGTCGCCAGACTGAAGGCGCAAGGCGTTACGTTCACCATGGACATCGCGACCGTCCGGCCGGGCGTTCGGATCGCGTTTTTAACCGCACCGGAAAATGTCACGATCGAACTGATCCAGCGTCGCTAACGGGCGCCACCGGCGGCCGGCCCAGACGACCTCGGAAGCATCGCTGGCCAGTATGCCGCCGATACCACTGCCACGGTAACATGATCGTGCTATCGACACTGACGGCTTGATCGCCGTGCGCGCGGCGCATAGGCAATTCAACTGGTTGGGGGCCAGGATGCAACGAATGACTCTAATGGCCGCGGCTATCCTTGGCGTGGCGGCTGGCGTATCGGCGCGGGCCGATAACCCGCCGCCGCCCGTGGCGAACGACGCCCCGCCGCCGGCAATTCCGGTCCAACCGCTGTCGCTCGAGCAGGTTCCCCCCGCGCAGCCGCCCGCCGCGGTCCAAACGCCACCCTTAAGCGCGGTTCAGTCGGTGGCCCCCGACACGGCGGAAGCCATCCTGGGACAACCCGTGACCGATCCAGATAAGAAAGAAATCGGGCGTCTGGTGGACGTGCTGGTCGATGCCAACGGCCAGCCACAAGCCGCCGTCATCGACTTCGGCGGCTTCATGGGCGTCGGTAACCGCAAAATCGCGGTGCATTGGAGCGTGCTGCGCTTCACCCCCGGCGACACCAAACACAAAATCACCGTGACGATGACGCCGGACCAGATAAAGGCCGCCCCGGAGTTCCTCGATCCCAACAAAGCGGCATCCGTTGTCACCCCGGCGGATTCCGTCGCGGCCGGCCATTGACCCGGTGATGTCACGCGCCGTCCATCCGCGCATCGGTCCGAACCGCGCACTGGATTTGCTGAATTTCTTCGTCGCCGACGTGCAAACGGGCTTCGGACCGTTCGTCGCCGTCTATCTGACATCGCATAAATGGACCCAGATCGACATCGGCTTCGCGCTGACACTCGGCACGATGACATCGTTGATTGGCCAGTTGCCGGCCGGTGTGCTGGTGGATTCGATGCGTAACAAGCGTATCGCGGCAACCGGGGCGCTGGCCGCCGTCTTCGTCGCGGCGCTGCTGCTGGCGTTTTTGCCGCATCCGTTGCCGGTGCTGACCGCACAGATTCTGCATGGCTTCGCCAGTTGCGTGATCACCCCGGCAATCGCGGCGATCAGCCTGCAACTCGCTGGACATGCCGCGCTGGGGGAGCGGCTGGGGCGCAACGCACGCCATGGATCGATCGGCAACGGTCTGGCCGCCGCGGTCATGGGCGCCAGCGGGGCGTATTTTTCGTCGCGCTTCGTATTTCTGCTGACCGCGGCGCTGTGCGTGCCGGCATTGGCGATGCTGTGGAAAATCGGAGCAGGGCCGCACAGCCGGTCGCAAACAACCAGCCGAGCTTTGGACGTGGACGGCCTGAAGCGGCTGCTGGCCGACCGGCGGCTGCTGATCGCGGCCCTGTGCGTGATGTTGTTCCATTTATCGAACGCCGCGATGCTGCCGCTGGCCGCGTCGGCGGTCACCATGCGCGCGGGACAGTTCGCCAACCTGATCATCGCCGCCTGCATCGTCGTCCCCCAATGTGTGGTGGCGCTGTTATCGCCCTGGGTCGGCCGAACCGCACAAAAAATCGGCCGCAAGCGTCTCATGCTGATCGGTTGGGGGGCGTTGCCGTTGCGCGGACTGCTACTGGCGGTGCTGCCTGGGTCCTGGCCGCTGGTGATCGGACAGGCCGTCAGCGGCGTCAGCGCGGCGGTGTTCGGCGTACTGCTGCCGCTGCTGGCCGCCGACCTGACGCTGGGAACCGCGCATTTCAACCTGTGCATGGGCATATTGGGGCTGGCGCTGTATCTGGGGGCCGCCATCAGTACCACGATGTCCGGTGGCATCGCCGATGACGCGGGCACGACGACAGCGTTCCTGGTACTGGCCGCCACCGGTCTGGCCGGTGTTATCGCGGTCTGGCTGGCCATGCCGGAAACCCGCCCGGCCAGAGAGACCGATTAAGGGCGGCATCGGCGATACGTGCGTCAGCACGCCGATAAAGCTGCCCGCTCAAACAAAGGCTTGGACCGGCATCGGCAATCGATCCGGCGGCAATGGCCGCTATACTGTCCGG
This sequence comes from Pseudomonadota bacterium, assembly GCA_021805565.1. Classification (GTDB taxonomy): domain Bacteria; phylum Pseudomonadota; class Alphaproteobacteria; order Acetobacterales; family Acetobacteraceae; genus Rhodopila. Next base: position 30,252 of record JAJZFA010000031.1, on the reverse strand, counting down.
TAACGATCCACCCCGCCTTGATCGGTCTCGAGCCGCAACTCGCCCCGGCCCAGCATGTGATTGACGTGGGCCAGGACCTCCCCGAACGCGAAACCGGTTTGATGTGCGTCCAGCGGGCGGGTGAACAGCACCGGCACGATCTCGGCCACCGACAACGGCGTGTCCCGGCAGCCGGCCGCGATCTCGCCGCACCGCAGCGCATGATGCGCGATCAGTTCGTCCACGCGGTCGTGCAGGCCATGAAACGGCAGGCCATGACCGGGCAGCACCAGCACATCGGGTGCCACGGAGTCCCGGATCGCGCGCAGCGACGCCAGATAGATGCCCAACGCATCCAGGTCCGGCTCCATCGGATGCACGCTCACATTCGGCGAAATCCGAGCGATAACCTGATCGGCGGCCAGGAACAGACGTTCTTCGGGACGATACAGCATCGCCTGTTCGATTGAGTGTCCGCCGCCCGTCATGACCTGAAATTCGCGCGCGCCGACCGCCAATCTGTCGCCATGACGGATCCGGCGATACGATGCGGGAACGCCGGTCGTGCGATGCAGATATTCGTGCCCCCGGCTCAGCACGATCTCGGTCGCCTCGGCGGACAGGCCATGGCGCCGGTAGAACGGGCGATAAACGTCCTCGCCGTAGTTGGCCGGGGCGAATTGCAGCACCAGGCTGTGAAGATATTCCGGGCGGGGCATTGTCAGTTCCAGGTCGTACTGCCGGCACAGCCAGCCGGCCAGCCCGACATGATCGGGATGAAAATGCGATACGATCAGCGATTTCAGGCGTTGTCCCTTCAGCGGGCCGGCCAGCGCCGTCTGCCATGCCGTCTTGCACACATCGTCGCCGAGACCGGAGTCCAGCGCGGTCCAGCCGCCCTCGTTCTCCAGCAGATAGATGTTCACATGATCCAGGCGGTACGGCAGCGGCAGGCGCAGCCAGCGAATACCAGGCGCGATATCGGTCACCGAACCGAATTGCGGCGCGACGGCGATGGGGAACGTCAGTTTAGACGGATGAGTCGGTTGCATCCCCAGTAGCTAGCAAAACCCATCGCGCCCGCATACTGCGCAGGCGTCAGGGCAGCATTGGCAATAACGGTGCGAGTGCGCCAATAAAGCTGCCTGCCCAAGGAACGACAAAGGGCGTGTCCGACAACGATCGCCCGGGGCCGTGGCGGCGGGTATGCCGTTATTCCTGCGCCCCGTTCGGCTCCTGTCCCGTTCTGGTCTCTTGCGAGTGTCGCTGTGTCGTGGCTAGCAAAATCCGGCGTAAAACTTTCTACAAAAATGCACCCGTGCCCACGGTTTTGCCCCTTTTACCTTTGCGACTTGCTGCTGCCTTACAGCCGGTCGGCGGGCAAATGACACAGGGCTCGGTTATCTGCATACACACGCTGCCCGGATTGTCCGGGATGCAGCGGATATGTGTACGGTGTGGGACGCAGCGGACAGTGGTTCACTGCCGCCCGCAGTATTCCGGCAGCGGATCGCGGCGATTTATCGCGGCGAAAGCACGCCCGGTCCAACCACGGGAAGCCTGCCGGTTCGTTGGCGTTGGGGGCACCGGCACATATCCTGGTCTGGCATCGGCGGACACACGCGCTGTTCAGCTTTTCCCGGCATAACTCTTGGCCATTCCCTCGCCCGGTTCGGCCTGCGGGCCGAACGGCATGATAGGATACCGCAGCCCCGCCTTCGCCAGACCCTGCAATCCCGTCACCGCTCGCTGCAAATCGGCCGGCGGGCACGCCATCAGCATCTCGTCATCCGCCACGCCGCCGTAACGGCGTTCCGCATAGCACGGTATCGACAGGCTGACCTTCTTGTTCTTCAGTGCGCTGCCCCAGCTATCGGCGCAGGCACTCTCGCCGGTGATGCTGAAATCGTAACGCTGATAATTGCGCCATTGCAGCCCATTGATGAACAGAATCATTTGTGCGGGATTGCCATAAAACAGGCACACATCCGGCGGGCTGAGCCGGCCGGTTCGCAACGGAGAAATCGCCAGCCCATGGTACGTTCCCGGTGCCACACGTGGCATTTGCGCCTGATGCGCGGCGGCGGCATCGCGATTTTCGAACCAAACGCCCTCCATCTTGCGGCCGGAGGTATAAATGTCGCCTGGGGCATCCAGCCCGATCACGCTGCTGCAACTGGAAAATGGCGGCACGTTTTCCGTGGTGATGCCAAGCGTGAAGCCGGCCATGCGGGATTGAGTGACCAACTGGCAGGTGGAATAGGTTTTCCCTTTGGCCGGGCGGCGCAGGCCGGGCACGGCTTCCATCTCCGCCACATCCTGGAACAGCTTCATGCCGATGGGGAAGGTGCGCAGGCGCAGCAACTGATTCAGTTGTTCCCCAAGATCGGCGACGGTCTTGCCATCCATATCCTGCGTCGTTGGCATGTCGTTCATGGCTTGCTTCCTTCTCGCGGCATGCTGGCATATCGCGCGCCGGACGCAAAGCCGGACCGGGCGTTTAGGACGTCATGGCCGGTGCGGCACCGGTCTGCGTCCGAATGTCCGGATAAACCGGCGCAGTCCGGCCATTTGCTGCTGCCAATAGGTGCCAGTCGCCAGTGCCTCCTCACCCGAGGGATCGCCGGTCGGAACATAGTCGCGAGCAAAATCGGCAGTTCCGAACAGCATATCCCACCATGGCAGCACCGCGCCGTAATTGCAGCTTCGGCCGCCCGCCGCGCGGATACCGTGATGCGCCCGGTGGAATCGCGGCGAAATCAGCAGCCGATCTCCCAGCCACCCGAACGACAGCCGCACATTGGCGTGCGACAGCGATTCCAGAAAACGCAGCACCAGCACCAACAAAGGAAACTGCAAGGGCGGCACGCCGATTGCCAACGCGATGGCCCCGAACCAGACAAATGAGATGACGTCGTCCAGCAGATGGTTACGGTCGTCCGACCAGAAGGTCATTTGCCGCTGCGCGTGATGCAGCGAATGCAGCGCCCACCACCAGCGGAACTGATGAGACAGGCGGTGGCGCCAGTATTCGGCGAAGTCCAGTATCATAGCGTACAGAACAAAAACGATAACCTGCCGGCCCAGCAGGACGGGGAACAGGCCCTCAAGCGTCGGCGTAACAAGGCCTCGGTCGGCCATCCAGCCGCCGATTGCGACTTGCGCCCGATAAAACATGACGTAGGTGACAAGCGGCAGGATTCCGACACGGGACAGGATTGTGTAAGCGACATCGATCCAGACCGCGTTGTTGTCGGGCCAGCGCTCCACCGGGCGCCAGCGTTCCAATGGCAGGCATACGGCGAAGGTAACCGCGACCTGCGCGGCACCGTACATCGCGAACAGTGCCCATCCGTACGATACATCTTCCCAGTTCATCAGACCGGACCAATACAGCACCGGAACCAGCAGGTTTTCCTGTAGCCATCCGGCGGCGATGTCGAACGGGTCGGGCATCAGCGGCTGGACAGCACCGTGGGCGACGGCGCCCTCGCGTTCAGCAAAATGCCGTGCGGCGAGCGGCCGACATCGATCGTTTCATACGACCCGGCAGCAGGATCGAGCACGGCCACCTTCTCCGCCCAGCGGCGGGTGATCCAGATTTTGCCATTCGGTGCGAACACCATGTCGTCCGGCCCGCCGGGGATGGCATAGGACCGGATCGGCTTCAGCGTCGCGGCGTCCAGCGAAACGGTGGTACCCCCGGCGCGGTTGTTGACCCACAAAATTTTGCGATCGGGCGACAGGAACAACTGATGCGCGCCCTTGCCGGTCTGAACGTGTTCCAGCACCTTGCCGTCGGCGGGATCGACCACGGCGATATAATCGGTGCCCATATCGGCAACCAGGACCTTGCCGTTCAGCCACAGCACGCCGGCGGGGGTTTTGCCGACCGGCATGGTCCATTTTTCGGTCATGGTGCGCAGATCGAAGGCCGCGAGCTTGTCGCTGTCCTGCAACGTAACGAACACCGTCGATGAATCGGGCGAATAATCCAGATGGCTGGGTGTCGCGACCACCGGAAAACGCTTTACCAGCTTCATCGTGGCCGCGTCGTACACGTCCACCTGATTGCGCGCGAGGCCGTTCACCGTCAGGAATTTGCCGTCCGGGCTGAACCCCAGTTGATACGGATCGGCGACCGGCATGCGTTTCTGCACGTCGCCCGTGTTGGGATCGAGAAACAGCATCTGATTGCCGGCGGTGTCGCCGACCAGCAGGCTGCGCCCGTCCGGGCTGAGCACCAAGTGGTGCGGTTCTCGCAGGCTGGGGATGCGGCGGACTTCCTTTTGCGTCGTCATGTCGATCACGCTGATCGATGCGCCCGCGGAATTCACGACGAAGACGATGCCGCCTGCCCAGGCGGAAGCCTGCCAGACAATCGTGGCGATTATGAGAAAAAACAAAAAGATACGGCGCCGCATGGCCAAGGATTCTCCGGCTGACTGGCGCCGTTCCCTACGCCACAAGCCTGGAATCGGGCAAGCCTATTCGGGACGATCGGGTGGCACCGGGGCCAAACCGGTTGGCGTGCGCGATGGCCACGCCCGCGCCGGCAACATCAGGCCACCGCCGCGTCCGAAACGATGAACGTCGGGTTGACCGATCCGTTCCATTCCTCCGCCCGCAGATGGCCCGCCAGATGCAGCGGCACGCCGTTGGCCCGCGCCATCAAAGCATCCGCCAAGGCACCCTCCCGCGCTCGGAACATCATTGTCTTCAATCTGGGCCCGCCACCCTCCCCTTCCACGAACGCCCGGATCGAGCCCGCCTCGCGCCCCACCCGGTCAGCGCGCACCACGCGGGCACGATTGAGCACCAAGGTCGGCTCCTCGTTACCCGAACCGAACGGCGCCAGCCGTTCCAGGTGCCGGGCGACCTCGGTCGTGGCGCCGGACACCGCCAGCGTGCCCTCGACAATAAGGTCGGCCGCCCGCGGCATGGCGGAGGCCGCCGATAACCGGTCTTCCAGAAAGGCATGGAAATCGGCCAACCGTTCCGGTAGCAGCGAAAATCCGGCCGCCATCGCGTGACCGCCGCCCGTGACGAGCAAGCCGGCCTGCCGAGCGGCGATCACGGCCGATCCGAGATCGACTCCGGGAACCGAACGGCCGGAGCCTTTGCCCAGACCGTCGTTGAATCCGGCCACGCAGGCGGGCCGGTTGAAACGTTCCTTGATCCGGCCGGCCACGATGCCCACCACGCCGGGATGCCACCCCTGCCCCGTGACCAGCAACGCCGCGCGTCCGGCGGCGACCTGGGTTTCAGCGGCGAACATCGCCGCTTCCATGATGCCCGCCTCCACGTCCTGGCGCGTGCGGTTAACCGCTTCCAGCGTTTCGGCCAGTGCCAGCGCCTCGATCCGGTCCTCGGTCAGCAGCAGGCGCAACCCGAGATCGGCCTCGCTGATGCGGCCGCCGGCGTTGATCCTGGGGCCCAGCGCGTAGCCGCAGGTGGCGGCGTTGAGCTTGTCGCGGGCCTGGGTCACGTCCAGCAGGGCCGCGATGCCCGGCCGCGACCGCCGAGCCATCACCTTTAATCCCTGGCACACAAACGCCCGGTTCACGCCGGTCAGGGGCATCACGTCGCATACGGTCGCCAGCGCAACCAGATCGAGCAGCGCCATCAGATCGGGTTCGGCGCGCGCGGCGAAGAAGCCCAGGCGGCGCAACGCCCGCACCGTCGCGATGGCGGTCAGAAACGCCACCCCGGCCGCGCACAGCATGCCAAGGCCGGACGTGTCGTCCAGCCGGTTCGGGTTGACCGTGGCCAAAATGGCCGGCGGCGGACCTTCCGCCTTGTGATGGTCCAACACCGCCACGTCCGCCACCCCGGCGACCGCGGCCAGTTCGGCCGCGGCGGCGGTGCCGCAATCGACGCACACGATCAGGCTCGCGCCACGCTGGGTCAGCGACAGCAGAGCCGGCGCGTTCGGGCCGTAGCCTTCCTTGATCCGATCCGGCACGTGATGCAGCACCGGACATCCCAGCCCCCGCAGAAACCCCACCATCAGCGCCGCGCTGCATGCACCGTCCACGTCGTAATCGCCATAGACCGCGACCGTTTCGCCCCGCCGGATCGCATCCGCCAATCGTTCGGCCGCCGCGTCCATGTCGGTCATGGCCGACGGGTCCGGCAGCAGCGCCCGCAGCGTGGGTTCCAGGAACGTGGCCGCATCGCCAATGCCGATATTCCGGGCCGACAACAACCGCCCAACGATCTCTGGCAGGCCGAGTTTTTGCGCGATGCCAGCCGCGACCCGTTCCTCACCGGAACGCCAAAGCCAGCGCCGTCCGGACAGGCTGCTGGTAACGCCGAGGACGCATTCGCCCACTAGGTCGGTGTCCAGGTCTTTTGTGCAAAGTTATGATGTGCCTCGATATACCGCACCGTGCCGGAGTGGCTGCGCATCACGATCGAATGCGTGGTCGCCCCGTGCGGGCTGCGCTTGACGCCCCGCAGCATGGCGCCGGATGTCACGCCGGTCGCGGCGAACATCACGTCGCCCCTGGCCATTTCCTCAACCGAGAAGCAGCGCCTGGGATCGGCGTGACCCATGGCGCGGACACGTTCGATCTGATCGTCCGATTCGTACAGCAGCCGACCTTGCATCTGCCCGCCGACGCAGCGCAGCGCCGCCGCCGACAGCACGCCTTCGGGCGCGCCGCCGGACCCCAGATAGATATCGATTTCCGAGTCCGGTAACGCGGTGGCGATGGCGCCGGCCACGTCGCCGTCGGTGATCAGCATGACGCGCGCACCGGCCTCGCGGCAATGGGCGATCAGATCCTTATGCCGGTCGCGATCGAGGATGCAGGCGACCAGATCGGAGATTTCGCATTTTTTGGCGCGTGCCAGATTCCGCAGATTGACGGCCACCGCGTCGTCCAGGGTCACCACGCCGGCCGGCAGGCCGCCGCCGACGGCGATTTTGTCCATGTAAATGTCGGGGGCGTGGAGAAAATTGCCGTTCTCGGCCAGGGCCAGTGTCGCCATCGCGTTGGGACCGGCCTTGGCGGTCAGCGTGGTGCCTTCCAGCGGATCGACGGCGATGTCCATCCTTGGGCCGCCGGCGCCGACTTTCTCGCCGATGAACAGCATCGGGGCTTCGTCCATTTCGCCTTCCCCGATGACCACGGTGCCGTCGATGCCCACGGCATCGAATGCCTTGCGCATGGCTTCCACCGCGGCGCCGTCGGCTTCGTTCTTTTTGCCGAGGCCGATCCAGCGCGAGGCCGCCAGCGCGGCGGCTTCGGTGACGCGGACCAGTTCCAGCGCCAGATTGCGGTCTGTCATCGTGCCGGGTTCCGGCTTCTTGTGGGCGGCCATGGGGTTTCCTTTTGTCGGGCGGGGTGCGAGTCCCGAGCGGTTTAGCACGAACCGGGGCGGTGGGCAGGGTTTGCTCGCGGAGACGGCTGGCTCATGTGAGGCTTCGTTGGATCACAGAACTGGCTGGCGCGGCGAACGATCCGCGACTGGCGGTCGGGTTCCACACACACGAAACCGATCTCCGGTGGACCGATGGCGATGCGGCGGTGGCGTGACGGCAACGCCGGCGCCTCAAGCCAATTCACGATCCGGGGCGACAGCGAACGCCCCGGATCGGCCAAATTCAAGCCAGCCGATGCTACAACCGCCCCATCAACGCGGCGGTGTCAGACATCCGGTTAGAGAAGCCCCATTCATTGTCGTACCATCCCATGACTCTGGCCAGCGCACCGTCAACCACGGCCGTCTGGGTGGCGTCGAAGGTGCAGGACGCCGGATTATGGTTGAAATCGATGCTGACCAGCGGTGCCTTGTTATAGTCCAAAATCCCGGCCAGCTCGCCCTTCGCGGCATCCTGCATCGCGGCGTTAATCTCCTCCTTCGTCGCCGCCTTCGCCAAATTCACGTCCAGCGACACCAGCGACACATTCGGAGTCGGTATCCGGATGGCGGTGCCATCCAGCTTGCCCTTCAGTTCCGGTAATACCAGCCCCACGGCCTTGGCGGCACCTGTCGAGGTTGGGATCGCCGACACAGCCGCCGCCCGCGCCCGGTGCAGATCCTTATGCAGCGTATCGACGGTGTTCTGGTCGCCGGTATAGGCGTGGATGGTCACCATATAGCCGCGTAGAATGCCGAAACGTTCATGCAGCACCTTCGCCATCGGCGCCAGGCAGTTGGTGGTGCAGGACGCGTTGGAGATCACCGTCATATCCCTGGTGATCGTCTTGTGATTCACGCCATAAACGATCGTCGCATCGACCTCATCCGCCGGGGCGGAGATCAGCACCTTGCGCGCTCCGGCGGTCAACAGCGCGGACGCCTTTGCCTTGCTGGCGAAAATGCCGGTGCATTCCAGCGCCACATCCACACCCTGATACGGCACTTTCGTCGGGTCGCGTTCGGCCGACACTTTCAGCGGCCCGTACACCTTGCCGTTGTGGCGGATTGTAATGGTGTCGCCGGACACCTCGATCTGGCCGGGAAAACGACCATGCACGCTGTCATAGGCGAACAGGTGCGCGTTCGCCTCGACACTGCCCAAATCGTTGATCGCCACGGGAACAACGTCCTCCCGGCCGCTTTCGACGATGGCGCGCAGCACCAGGCGCCCGATACGTCCGAATCCATTGATCGCGACCTTCACGGCCATTGTTTGCTTTCCTTCCAAGGCTTACCAGAAACAGGTGTCTGCTTATCGGCACAGTCATTGAGATAAATCAACGGCCCGGCCCCGCACAAGCGCGCGCTTAGGGATTGCGCGGCAACTTTGCTGGCGTGCTGACGCACTTATTTGCCAGCGTCGCCTTACCCCAGCCGGCGGGTCACCGCGGCGACCACCGCTTCGGCGGTGATGCCGAAATACGCATACAGGTCCGAACAAGGACCGGATACGCCAAAGCCCGTCATGCCGATGAATGTGCCATCCGGGCCCAGCCATTGCGCCCATCCGAACGCTCCGGCGGCCTCGATCCCCACACGCGGCGCACCGCCCAAAACCTCGGCGCGATAGGCTTCATCCTGGAGCGCGAACAGTTCCCAGCACGGCAGCGATACGACTGCGACGGCGATATTGTCGCCCGCCAGCTTCTCCCGAGCCGCCATGGCGATCGGGACTTCCGACCCGGTGGCAACGATCGTCGCCTGGCGCGGGCCGTCGGCTTCGGCCAAAACGTACCCGCCGCGCGCCGTCCGGCTGTCCGCCGTATCCGTTCGCCACGCCGGCAGTTCCTGCCGCGACAGCGCCAAAATGCTCGGTCCGTCCGTCCGCCGCATCGCGAGGTCCCAGGATTCGGCGGTTTCCATCGCATCGGCGGGGCGGAAGACGTGCAGGTTCGGCATGGCCCGCAGGCTGGCGAGTTGTTCGGCTGGCTGATACGCGGGTCCGCGTTCGCCCAGGCCGATCCAATCATGGGTCAGAACATAGATCGCCCGCTGGTGCATGATCGCCGTCAGCCGCAAAGCGGGCCGCAGATAGTCGCTGCAAATCGCGGACGTGCCGATGAAGGGGATAATGCCGCCATGCAGCGCCATGCCGTTGGCGGCGGCGGCCATGGCATGTTCGCGAGGACCGAACTGAATGGAGCGGCCACCATAGCCGGTGGCGGAAACCGGAACCACGCCCCTGCCCTGGACGGCATCGAACCCGGTCAGGCCGGCGACTCCGCCGATCAGTTCCGGCGCGACCGCAATGAAGGCATCGAGGCAAATCTGGCTGGAGTCCTGGCTGGCGCGTTTCGGCCGGGTGTCGGCGATGTCCTGCTTCAAGCCTGCCAGAACCTCGTGCCAGTTGTCGGGCAGGCGACCGGCCACAACCCGCTCAAACTCGCCGCGCTGGGCATGCCGGGTCAGGCGTTTCAACCAGGCCCGGCGGGCAGATGCACCCCGGTTGCCGGCCGCACGCCAGCGCTCCTGTAAATCCGCCGGAATGACGAACGGCGGTTCGCACCAGTCCATATCCGCCTTTGAAGCGAGCGGGGCGAGGGCCGAGGGCGACCGGCACGCGATCAATGTGGGCTTCTTCGATCGCACGGCGAACGACAATGCCGCGGCGATTCCGGCCGGGTCGCGATCGTCGGCCTGCCGTGTCGCCCAACCATGGGCGGCAAAGCACTTCAATACGCTGTCGGAACCCGGCACCGCGCTATCGCCGCCGGCGGGTATCGATTCGGCGCTATACAGTACCGTCAGCTTCGACAGCGCCAGTTGTCCGGCAAGTGCCGCCGCCTCCTGCCCGATACCCTCCATCAGGTCATCTTCCGAGGCGATAACCCAGGTTCGGTGATCCACCAGCGATTTGCCGAAGCGGGCCGCCATATTGCGTTCGGCGATGGCCAGGCCGACGGCGGTCGCAAGCCCCTGGCCCATCGGCCCCGTCGTCGCCTCGATCGCCGGATGGGCGCCATATTCAGGATGGCCGGCGACCGGCGAATGCAACGCCCGCACAGTGCGGATATCGTCGATTGTCATGCCGTCATGGCCGGTGAGATGGATCAGCGCATACAGCAGTAAATATCCGTGACCGGCGGACAGAACGAACCGGTCCCGGTCGGGCCAGCGCGGATCGGCGGAATCGAATTTATGAAAGCGCGTCCACAGCACGGTCGCGAGGTCTGCCATGCCCACCGGCACGACCGGATCGCCAGGGTCCGCCGCATCGATCGCCAGCGCCCGGATCGCATCGGCCATGCGGTTCGTCGGCGATACCGATCGCTCCAGGATTTCAGCCTCCCGGATCGCTGCCTCGCGGGTGAGATGCAACGTGGATTCGGCGCCCATGCAAACTCCTCGGTTCGGCGCTATACGAGCCGACCCTTACCACGGGAAGCCTTCGCGTCAGGATGTCAAGACAATGTTAGAACTGGCCCGCGGTCAGGCCCGATGTTCCCGCTGCGCCGCCCGCACCAGAGTATCCAGCGCGCTGAGAAAATTCGAGCGGTCCTGCTTGGTTAACGGCGCCGGGCCGCCGGTATTCATACCCATTTCCCGCAGATAACGACCAACCTCGCGCCCGGCCAGGGCGTTGCCGATATTGTCCGGGGTCCAGACCTTGCCGTTGGACGACAGCGCCCGGCCGCCTTTCGCAAGGCAGCGAGACGCCAGCGGAATATCGCTTGTAATGCAGATATCGGCCCTGGTCACCCGTTCGGCGATCCAGTCGTCGGCCACGTCGGCACCGGCTTCCACCGTGATCATTGTCACATTCGGCCGCCCCGTGGGGCGGATCGGACGCGAACCGTTGGCCACGACGAAAACCGGCAAGCCCAGCCGATCCGCGACGCGATAGACTTCGTCACGAACCGGGCAGGCATCGCCGTCGATGTAAAGCGTTACCATTAAGCCGCGGAGCGCATGCCCCGGTTGCCGCCGCGATCGTTATACCGGCGGCGCTGCGCCTGCCCTGGCGCGCCTGGGCGCTTGGGCTGATGCGTCATCGGCGGCGGGGCATCGCCCACAACCTCGATCGTATAGTTCATTTGCCGCTCGATCTGGCGCAGCACGGGCCGCTCCGACGGATCGCAGAACGAGATGGCGATGCCCGCCGCGCCGGCACGCGCGGTGCGGCCGATGCGATGAACGTAGCTTTCGGCCTCGACCGGCAAATCGAAGTTAATCACGTGAGAAATGCCTGTCACGTCGATCCCGCGCGCGGCGATATCGGTTGCAACCAGAACCCGCGCCCGGCCGGAGCGGAAATCGCGCAGGGCTTTTTCGCGCTGCGGCTGGCTTTTGTTGCCGTGAATGGCATTCACCTGAATGCCGGCATTTTCCAGCACGCTGGCGACCTTGTTGGCGCCGTGCTTGGTCCGGGTGAACACGATCACCCGCGACAGCGCTTCCTCTTGCAACATCGACAGCAGCAGCGACTGCTTGCCGCTTTGCGCCAGGTGGTGGACGAACTGCTCGATCTTCGGCGCGGTCTCTTCCTTACGGGCGATTTCCACGCGGATAGGATCGCGCAACAGGCTGTTTGCCAGACTGGCAACCTCGGCCGGCATGGTCGCGGAGAACAGGCAAGACTGCCGGTGCGGCGGCAGGGCGGCGACGATGCGGCGAATGTCCTTGATGAAGCCGAGGTCGAGCATACGATCGGCCTCATCCAGCACGAACTGGGACACAGCGCCGAGGACGAGTTCGCGAGTCTGCATCAGGTCGCAAACGCGGCCAGGTGTGCCGATGACGATATCGGCACCGCGCCGCATCGCCTCGACCTGCTTGAAGCGGGACGCGCCGCCAATAATAACCACCGTGCGAAGACGCAGATTGATGGACAGCGCGCGGACGGTTTCGTCGATTTGCAGCGCGAGTTCCCGCGTCGGAGCAAGGATCAGGGCCCGAGCCACGAACGGCGCGGGGCGGATTTGTTGCGCGGCGAGGTGCTGCAGGATTGGCAGGGTGAACGCGGCGGTCTTGCCGCTGCCGGTCTGGGCAACACCGAGCAGGTCTTTGTTCGCGAGCAGGGCGGGGATAGTGTCGGCCTGGATCGGCGTCGGAATCTCGAACTTCTTTGCGTCGAGGGCGCGCAGCAGCGGCTCGGACAGACCGAGGGCCGTGAAAGTAGTTTGGGTCAAGACGTAGGTTTACTCCAGCGCGCGCCACGATTTAAGTGGACGACATACGCCTGAAAGTTCGTCGCCCCGCGCGATTAAATGGGGACGAACGGTTTTCGGATGAAAATTTCCGGAATTCCGGACGCAAAAAACACGTCCGCTAATCACGCAATCACGGAAAGACAACCTGCATATCGGATAGATGTGACCGGATTGCAAGGATATTGTGCGGGTGCGAACAACACGGCGCCAACCGACGGCCCGGCTGGTGTGCGTTGGCCCATTCAGTCAGGGCCATCGCCGCGCTACAGCGGCATCCAGCACCGCCGGCCCCGCGGATTGAACCACAGAGCATGTCAGGGTCCGGCCGCGCGTTGCTCCGCTCTTGCATACTTTTGCCCGCTGGCCCTACCACACCGCCAGCATCCAGGATCGTATCCCATGACCGATGAAATCCTCTGCGAACAGCGTGACGGCATCGGCTACGTGACCCTCAACCGGCCACAGGCGCGCAATGCCCTGACCTTCGCGATGTATGAACGCCTGGCGGAGATCGCGGCTGACCCCGGCCCCGTCCGGTCCCTGATTATCGCCGGTGCGGGCGACAAGGCCTTCGCCGCCGGCACCGACATCAATCAGTTCCGGGCGTTTACCGGGGCCGAGGATGCGATCGCCTATGAAGCCCGTATCGATCGCGTCGTGGGCACCATAGAACGCTGCCCCGTCCCCACCATCGCCGCGATTGCCGGCGCCTGCACCGGCGGCGGAGCCGCCATCGCCGCCGCGTGCGATGTGCGCATCGCCGCCGATAATGCCCGTTTCGGCTTTCCTATTGCCCGCACCCTCGGCAACTGCCTGTCGATGGCGAATATCGCGCGCCTGAATGCGTTGGTCGGCCCCGCGCGCGTCATCGAGATGATTTTCACCGCCCGGCTCTACTCGGCCCAGGAGGCGCTGTCGGCCGGTCTGGTGTCCGAGGTATTGCCCAGCCCGGACGCACTGCACGCGCGCGCGGTCGCGCTGGCCACCCTCATGGCCGGCCATGCGCCGCTGACCATGAGGGCCACGCGGGAAGCCCTGCGCCGCTTGCGCGACAGCCTGCCGCCAGACGAGGATCTGATCCGGCTGTGCTATACCAGCCAGGATTTCAGGGAAGGCATGGACGCATTCCTGAACAAGCGTCCACCGGTCTGGCAGGGCGCCTGACGCTGGTTGGACGGTCGGCAATGGCCGCCAGCGGTCTTGAACCGTTCGTTAAGGTTTTTAGCCTAGACCGCGTCGTGTGAGATACCTGACAGACTTCGCCGACCAGGCCGTTGTCATGCCCTTGGTCCTGGCCGTCGCCATTGTGCTTGCCGTGCAAGGCTGGCGCAGGGGTGCGCTGGTATGGCTGGTCGTGGTGGCCGGCACCTTCGCGGCGACGCTGGCGGCCAAACTGATGTTCCTGTCATGCGATCCGGTGTTCGGCCCGATGGATGTCCACAGTCCCAGCGGCCATGTCGCGGCCGCGGCCGTGGTTTGCGGAGGCCTCGCCGCGATCCTCACGCGCCGCCGGTCCAGCATTCTGCCCGCGGCCCTGCTGGCGGCGGTCGCGATCGGCGTATCCCGCATCGTTCTGCACGATCATACAGTACCGGAGGTGGTCGCCGGTGCCTCGCTCGGTCTGGCGGGTGCCGCGGTCCTGTTCCGCTTCGTCGGCTCGCCGCCGCCGGGGCTGAAAATCGCCCCGGCGATCGCCGCGGTTGCCATCGTCGCCGCGGTGTTTCACGGCATGCACCTGCCGGCCGAAGCGGCGATCCGCCACACCGCCTTCCGCGCCGCCCAGTTTATCCCGGCGTGCCGTCCGGCCGGCCAGGCGCCGGCGATCGCACCGGATGCCAGGTGGTAAATGTCGGGGACGAAATAATGACCTGTTTACAAGCGTGACCGGCTACGACACCGCAACCCGCGTTCATGGACATGTCACGGAACGATTGGTAGAAGCCGCGTGTTTCCGGCGTCCCGACCGGTTCGGCCTTATTCCCAGCGGTCCCGCCCCATGAAGATCGTCGCCTGCAACAGCAATCGTCCCCTGGCCGAGGCGGTGGCCCGCATTCTCGAACTGCCGCTGACCAAAGCCTCCATCAGGCGATTCGCCGATATGGAGGTGTTCGTCGAAATCCAGGAAAACGTGCGCGGGGAGGATGTTTTCGTCATCCAGTCCACCTCGTTCCCCGCCAACGACAACCTGATGGAACTGCTGGTCACGCTGGATGCGCTCCGCCGATCATCCGCCCGCCGCATCACCGCCGTTATTCCCTACTTCGGCTACGCTCGGCAGGACCGCAAATCGGCCCCGCGCACACCGATTTCGGCTAAATTGGTGGCCAACCTGATCACCGAGGCCGGCGCCCACCGGGTGCTGACCATGGACCTGCACGCCGGCCAGATTCAGGGCTTTTTCGATATTCCGGTGGACAACCTGATCGCCGCCCCGCTGTTCAGCCGCGATATCGAGGAGCACTACCAGGGCCGCGATCTGATGATCGTTTCCCCCGATGTCGGCGGCGTGGTGCGCGCGCGCGCCATCGCCACGCGGATGAACTGCGACCTTGCCATCATCGACAAACGCCGCGAACGGGCCGGTCATTCCGAGGTGATGAACATCATTGGCGACGTCGCCGGCCGCGACTGCCTGCTGGTCGATGACCTTGTGGACTCCGGCGGCACCCACTGCAACGCCGCCGACGCACTGGTCCGGCACGGCGCCCGGTCGGCCAGCGCCTATGTCACCCATGGCGTGCTGTCCGGCGCCGCCGTTGCCCGCATCGCGTCTTCGCCCATCGAGATGATGACCATCACCGACTCGATCCTGGCCACCGACGAAGTGAAGCGTTGCGGCAACATCCGCGAACTGACCATCGCGCCCCTGCTGGCGGAGGCGATGCGACGCATCAGCGACGAAAGTTCGGTCAGTTCGCTGTTCGACTGAACAAGATTGCCGGCCACCGGCAACCCGGCGGTGCCGTGCCACGTTACGCTTCGGTATAACGAACCGGAGCAAGCCGTGGCGAACAGCGACAAAACCGCAAAGCCGTTCCTGAGCGACGTGAAAATGCTGCGCGAACGGGCCAGAAAGAACATCTCCTCCGGCGCGATCGCCTCCACCTATGGCGGCGACGTAAAAAAGACGATAGAGATTTTGCAGGCCGTCCTGGCGACAGAAATTGTCTGCGTGCTGCGCTATACAATGCATGCGGTTACGGCGACCGGTATTTCCAGCGAGGGCGTTAAGGCCGAATTCGCCGAACACGCCAAGGAAGAACAAGCGCATATGATGCTTGTGGCGGAACGGATCGACCAATTGGGCGGCAAACCGGATTTCAATCCGGATGGGCTGGCAAGCCGTTCAGCCTCGCAATATGCCGAGGGCGGCAACCTTGTCGATATGATCAAGGAAAATCTGATCGCCGAACGCATCGCGGTGGATCATTACCGGGAACTGATCCGCTATTTCGGCGACTACGATCCGGCAACGCGGGTCATGCTGGAGGGTATTCTGGTCGTGGAGGAGGAACATGCCTCCGACATGCACGATCTGATGGTCGCGCATGAGGGCAAACCGCCGCTGGAAGACTGACCGGCCGGCCAACGGGCACGCGGCGAATCCGGACCAGTGACGCGGACGGCGACGGCCGGCCAGGAAATCCGGAGTGCCTGGATGGCGCTTGCGGGCGACCCGCGCCATAGTACGGCGCGCACTGTCCAGGGTCATCATGAGTTTCCGTTCCGTCTATCGTCACGGCTTCGCCCGTGTGGCCGCTTGCACAACCCGCACCGCGCTGGCCGATCCGGCCACCAACGCGGACACGATCCTGCGCATGGCCCAGGATTGCGACCGCCAGGGGGTGGCCGTCGCGGTCTTTCCGGAACTGGGACTTTCCGGATACTCGATCGGCGATCTATTGCAGCAAACACCGTTGCTGGATGCGGTGGAAACCGCGATCGGCACGATCGTTGCCGGTTCGGAGTCCCTGATGCCGCTTTTGCTGGTGGGTGCGCCGCTGCGGTACCGGGGCGCGCTGTATAACTGCGCGGTGGCGATCCATCGCGGTACGATCCTTGGCGCGGTGCCGAAAATCCACCTGCCGAACTATCGCGAATTCTACGAAGCCCGGCATTTTGTCAGCGGCGACGGCACCGATGGGGCCAGCATCGACCTCGGCGGCCACACTGTCCCGTTCGGCACCGACCTGCTGTGGGAAGCGTCCGACGTGCGCGGCCTGATCGTGCACGCGGAAATTTGCGAGGATATCTGGGTGCCGAACCCGCCCAGCGGGCAGGCCGCCGCCGCTGGCGCCACCGTGCTGGCCAACCTGTCGGCCAGCAACATCACCATCGGCAAGGCCGAAACCCGCCGGCTGCTGTGCCGGTCGCAGTCGGCCCGGTGTCTGGCCGCATATCTTTACGCCGCCGCCGGAGCAGGCGAATCCACCACCGACCTCGCCTGGGACGGTCAGGCATCGGTCTTCGAGAACGGCGGCACCCTGGCCGAGACGGACCGGTTTCCCGAGGCCGATCAGGCGGCGATCGCCGATGTCGATCTGGAGATGCTGGCGCAGGAGCGCCTGCAAATGGGGTCGTTCGACACCAACCGCCGGCGTTATGCGCGCCCGTTCCGCCGCATCGCCTTCGCGGTCGCGCCGCCGTCCGGCGATATCGGCTTCCGCCGCACGGTGGAACGGTTTCCATTCGTGCCCGCCGACGTAACGCGGCTGGAACAAGATTGTTACGAAGCCTATAACATCCAGGTATCCGGCCTGGCGCAGCGGATGCGTGCGGCCGGGTTGAAGAAAGTGGTGATCGGCATTTCCGGCGGCCTCGATTCCACCCAGGCACTCCTCGTTTGCGCCCAGGCATTCGATCGGCTCGGTTTGCCGCGCGAGGGCATCCTTGCCTACACGATGCCGGGATTTGCCACCTCCGGACACACCAAATCCAACGCCTGGAAGCTGATGACTTCGCTGGGCGTTTCCGCCGCCGAACTCGATATACAACCCGCTGCGAAACAGATGCTGGCCGATATCGGGCACCCGTATTCAACGGGAAAGCCGGTCTATGACATCACGTTCGAGAATGTGCAGGCCGGATTGCGCACCGACTATCTGTTCCGGCTGGCAAATCGTCACGGCGGCATCGTCATTGGCACCGGCGATCTTTCGGAACTGGCGCTGGGGTGGTGTACGTATGGCGTCGGCGACCAGATGGCGCATTACAACGTCAACGCCGGTGTGCCGAAAACGCTGATCCAGCACCTGATCCGCTGGATTATCGGCACGCGGCGTTTTCCCGATAACGTTCTGGAAACGCTGGATGCGATCGTTTCGACCGAAATTTCCCCCGAACTGGTGCCCGTGGCCGAGGGCGAAACGCCGCAAAGCACCGAGGCCGCGATCGGACCCTACGCTTTACAGGACTTCACCCTGTTCCATATTCTTCGTTACGGATTCGCCCCATCGAAAATCGCATTCATGGCGCTGCACACCTGGGAAGACCCGGCGCGGGGCGGTTGGCCGCCGCATTTCGCCGCGGACCGGCGTGTCGCTTACGACCTGGAGCAGATCCGTCGCTGGATGAAGGTGTTTTTGACTCGCTTCTTTGCGTTCAGTCAGTTCAAGCGCAGCGCCATGCCGAACGGACCGAAAGTGTCGGCCGGCGGATCGCTGTCGCCGCGCGGCGACTGGCGGGCGCCGTCCGACGGCAACGCGGCGGCGTGGCTGGCGGAGCTGGAGCGAAACGTCCCTGTAGGTTGATCGCGCGATCCGCGACGGAACCGCCGAGCCGGGTCAGTATTGAACGTGCAAACGCAGCGCAAACACAGAAACCGGCCCGCGTTGCTGATTGTACGCCGGATTATTGACGAACTGATAATCGGCGGCAATCCGGGTGACACTGTTGACCGCATAGCTATAGTAAGTCTCGATAATCTCCTCCGGCCCGGCCATCGGCAATTGTCCATCTCCGATGATGCCGCCAAGGCCCCCGGCCGCCAGATATTGCCGAGCCGCTCGGGATATCTGGTTGACCACGCCGGCCAGGCCGACGGCATCGTCCGGCCGGTTCCATCGTGTGCCGGCCAGCGAAAGCCCAATGGAGACGGTTCGGTCGATGTCGGTGAAATCCACCTCTTCAACGCCACCGCTCGTCCAGCCGGCTCGGGCGAACATACCCAGATCGGGCGCCAATTGCTGTTCGAGGTTCAGGACAAAACCATACTTGCTGCGATAGCCACGGACGGCCGCGGTGGATGGAATCGTACCGGTGGCCGCGCCCAGCGCGATTGCATTCGCATAGGTTCCCAAATTGGCGCGGGTCAGCCATGATAGGAATTTGATCTTTCCAGGCTGATCCCAAAGCGTGTGGCGTTCTTCCAATTCCGTTACGAATTGATCCTGGTGTATCAACGGCAGGCTGAGATGCGTCCCGTTCGGCACATCCGACAGATCGAACAGCCCGGCTCGGATGGTCCACCAATCCTGATACCATTCGCCAACGGCGCCATAGGTGGAGCCCCAGGCATCGGCCGCGTAGTCGAACGACCCCGCGTCGATGACCGACCAGTTCAGGAAGTCGTTACGCGGATCGTGGGCGTATTTGTTGGTGTCGAAAATATCGACGACGGACACCTTGCCGATGGTCAGCACAACCCGGTTCGCCGTTTGCGACCCGCCCAACTGATTGAGGTCCGGATCGACCCGCTGGATGTCGCCGCCCAGGTCGATGGTCTGGCGAAAGAACGCTCGCGCCATGCGATAGTACGGATAGACCTCCCCTACCTTGTAGGCCTCGCCGCTGAGGTAGCCTGCGACGCCGTAACTGTTGCCCAGGCCGAAGCCCTGATCGGCTTCGGGGTTGAACCAGATTTCCGCCCCCTGCCACGGACGGAATCCGACGAATACCGTCGCATCGAATGTTTCCCGCCCGTTCGCATCCCCAGGCAGGCTTTGCGGTCCTTGATAGGGCGAATGGAAGGCCGGCTGAAGCTGCTGGGTATAGGTGCTTTGGCCATGAATGGCCCATTGTTCGGTGACGGCCGGCGCGACGGCGGGTTCAGCCGGACCCGCTGGCGTATCGGACGACAACACGGCGTCGCCGGCGGCGACTAACGTCCGGTCCTGCGCCGCCGCCGGACGAGCCAGCAAGGCCAGGGCGAGAAGCACTGTCCAGTATCGATTAAGCATAAAGGACAAGTCCTTCGGCGAGCGGCAAATATTCGTACATATCTACTTTATTGTAATAAATGACATCCAAATACGCAAGAGCGGATTCAAGTCCGCGTGCGATTCGCGACATCCGCCGCAACCGTTCGCGCTCGATGACGCGCCGCGAACGCCGCCCGCGCCTGCGCATGCAATCCGTGCGAGGACGGCTGTGACACCTGATCTGGAAGCAATACCGCGGTAGCAATGGCAATGCGTGCGCAGACTGGCCTGATGGCGGACAAACCGGCGTCTGGTAAATCCCGGCGAAGAAAAGCCAATCCTGACTGGGCCCGCACTGTTCGCCAATCAAGAAGCAGATGGCCCAACCGGATGCAAGCCGGTTTTCGTGACAGTCGTGCGACAACGGTAATCGGCGGCCCGGGCGGCCGCCGAACCGTTAATTCTCAGAGAACCGCTAGAATCGATTCAGCCTTGCTGACTTCGAATCCGCCAGGAGCCTCGACGCCGAGGTGGGTGACCTTGCCGTCTTCGGCGACCAGCGCATAACGCTGACTGCGCCAGCCCATGCCGCGGGTATTCAGATCGAGTTCCAGGCCGATTGCCTTGGCGAATACGGCCGCGCCGTCCGCGAGCATGGTAACCTTGTCGCCGGCGCCCTGGTCCTTGCCCCATGCGTCCATCACGAAGGCATCATTGACGGCGATGCAGGCGATTTCATCGACGCCCTTGGCCTTGAAGGCCTCGGCATTCTGCACGAATCCCGGCAGGTGCTTGGCGCTGCATGTCGGCGTGAACGCACCCGGAACCGCGAACAGCACGACTTTCTTGCCCTTGAAGATATCGTCGGTCGATATTTCCTTCGGCCCATCCGCCGATGCCACCATCAATTTCATGGATGGAATCGTGTCGCCAACCTTGATTGTCATCGTCTTTGCTCCCGCAAGGGTTTCACAAATGCCGCCCAGAACCGCGACAGAACCGCACTCCTAGCCGCCCGCGCGGGGGAAGTCACGCCCCCGGTCGTCCAAACCCGTCGGGCCGGTTTGGTCCGATCCCGCCGGACTGGCGCACGTTTGTCCGCCCAATCATTCCGCCATACGATTGCCTGATCCCAGGGCCGAGATGACTTGCCTGAAAGATGGAAGTCGTTTAAAGCCTTACAAGGTATTCCTGAGGTATCGGATAAGCGGCAACCGTAGGTCTGTCGTGTGGTATCCTGTTTGTCGCGCGACACGGAGACGGTTACGTATGACTGCATTGCATCGGCTGATCGCCCCTGCCCGGCTCCGCACCGTTTTTGCCTTCGCCCTGTTGACCGCGCTCGCGGCGTGCGGGACGGCCCCGCACCAGGACGCTATCAACGAAGCAGCCGGATATGTAGCGCACGCGAAGCACGATTACACCCCGCCGGGTCCGCCGGAAGATCCCTGGGGTCCTTACATTCGCGAAGCCTCGGGTCGTTTCGATATTCCCGACACCTGGATTCGCTCGCTCATGCGCGTGGAATCGGGCGGACGAGAATACCAGAATGGCGGCCTGATCACCTCCGGTGCGGGCGCGATGGGTCTTATGCAGGTTATGCCCGCGACGTATGACGGGTTGCGGGACCGCTATAACCTTGGCGACGACCCGTTCGATCCGCACGACAATATTCTCGCCGGGGTCGCGTATATGCGGGAGATGTACGAGATTTACGGCTCTCCGGGTTTCCTGGCGGCCTATAATGCCGGACCGGCCCGTTTGGACGATTATCTGGCCAATATACGGCCGTTGCCCGATGAAACCCGCCATTACGTGGCGACGATCGGTCCGAACCTGCAAGGCATATTCCCGAATAACCGTTCGGCCGCGGATGAGCTGGCGATGAACGCGCTTCCATTGAATATCCCGCCGGGCAGGCGCTACGGCCACGCCGCTGTGCTGGCCGCTGCCAGGCAGGGGGGCAACGGGGGCCGCGTTCAGAAACGCGCCCCGGTCGAGGTCGCGGCCCTGGCGGAGCCGCTCGGACGTGGCGCGATGCAGCCTCGCGATTACGCCTTGGTCACGCCGCCGGCGCCGCCGCACGGGGGGTTCCGGCTGATCTCATCCGCTAACGCCGCCGATGCCGCCCCTGCGCATCGCGGGCCGGCAGCGCCCGGACAATGGGCAATCCAGGTCGGCGCTTACGCCAATCAGGCGCAGGCCAACAGCGCGCTGGCAGCGGCGCGCGGTCACGCCCACGCCGAACTTGCGGTCGCGCATCCTTATGTTGGCAGCGTGCATCAGGGCCGAGCGACATTGTGGCGTGCCCGGCTGACCGGAATGTCGCGGGAAACCGCGATCCAGGCATGCGAGCATATCGGCCGGGGTCACGGAAGCTGCATCGTTCTCTCGCCCGACGCGCAATCTTAACACTCGCTGGACCGATCAACGCTTGACCGATCGATTCAGCCTGAGCAATGGGGCCTGACCGGCCAGCACTGGCCGGCCAGACCCCGTTCACGAACGCGTCCGGCACCGCTGTCTCGTGGCCGGGGGCCAAGGTTGCTCAAGCGAACGGCCCTTCCGGCGCACCGAACCGGTTTTACCGATGCTGCCCCGATCGCGAATACCGCTAGAGCGGCTTTAACGGGGCTGCTTCACCCTCGGGCAGCGGCACCTGCGCGACGTTCAGGACCATCGAAACCAGGCTGTAATAGCCGACAGCGCCCACCAAATCCATGATCCCGCGCTCCCCGAACCGTTCCTTCGCCGCGCGATAGCATGCGTCCGGAACCTGACCGGTGGACAGCAATGCGCTCACGAACTCATACACCGTTGTCTCGTCGCCGGTCATGTCCGCCGGACGAGTGCCGTCCGCGATGGCGTCCAGGATCGCGGGATTCAGGCCGGCATCGATCGCCAGCCGGCGGTGCGCATAGAATTCGTATTGCGCGCCCCATTTGCGGCCGGCCATGCAGATGGCGAGTTCGTTCAAGGGCGCGGGTATGGAACCGCCGAAGCGAATATAGGCCCCGACTCGCTGCACCAGATCGCATAACACCGGACTGCGCAGCAGGGCATTGAATGGGCCACGAAGCCCGCTGCCGCGCGGGCCGGACTGAATCGCATCGACGACGGCGCGCTGCTCATCGGTTAACTCGCCGGCGGTCAGCAAAGGGAAACGGGTCTCGGACATCGTGGATTTCTTCCCAAAGAATAAAGGTCTCGGACTGGCAGAGTGCCGCCGGACGGTATCATAGACCGGGTTCGCCGGTTGAACGAGGGCGCGGCACCGGAAAACCGGCGGCGAAATAACGTCCTACAGCGAACATTGGATGGACAAACCTAATTTTTGCGCTATATAATGTCCACCGCGATTGTAGCCCGTAGCTCCGACGCGCGTGTGGGCGGGGTCCGTTCACGACGGAGACTTCAACAATATCCTAGGAGGAATAGACTATGGCCTGGAAGACACCGAAAATCGTCGAAATTTGCCTTGGCGCCGAGATCAACTGCTACGCCTCCGCCGAGCTGGCCTAAATCGGGCGCCGCGCTACCTCGGTAGCGCGGCAGGTTCGGATTTAAAATTATGAAGGCGCGTATCCTTGGCGCCGCCGCCGGTGGCGGATTTCCACAATGGAATTCCAATGCCGAGGGCTGTCGCCGGTCCAGGGCGGGCGACCGCCGTGCATTGGCCCGAACGCAGGCATCCCTTGCGGTCAGCGCAGATGGCGAAAATTGGTTTCTGCTGAACGCATCTCCCGATCTGCGACAGCAAATCGAATCCACCCCATGTCTGCATCCGAAATTTGGATTGCGGTCTTCCCCTATTGCCGGCGTGGTCCTGACCGGGGGCGATGTCGATGCCATCGCCGGCCTACTGACACTCCGCGAACGCCAGCCGCTCACGGTTTATGCAACCGAGTCGATTCATGCCGTGCTGAACGCCAATCCGGTGTTCGAGGTGCTGGCGCGGGACGTGGTTGCCCGACAAACCGTTTCGGTTGGCACACCGGCTCGTCTGAACCTGCCCGATGGCACATTTAGCGGATTGTCGGCGACGCTGTTCCCGGTTCCCGGCAAGGTTCCGCTTTATTTGGAAGAAGGGTCGGCCGCACCTGCCATTGTCGAGGGCGACCAGACGGTGGGTGCGGTTATCGATAGCGGCAGCCGCCGGCTATTTTTCATTCCAGGCTGCGCGCGCATGACCCCCGGCCTCGCCCGGCGCCTCGATGGGGCAGACGCGGTATTCTTCGACGGCACGTTATGGACCGACGATGAGATGATACGCGCGGGCGCCGGCAGCAAAACCGGAATGCGGATGGGCCACATGAGCGTAAGCGGTTCGGACGGCACGATCGAAGCGTTCAAAAAAATCCGGGTCGGGCGAAAGATTTTGCTCCACATCAATAACTCCAACCCGGTTTTGCTGGACGATTCGCCCGAACGGGCCGAAGCAGAAGCAGCCGGCTGGAACGTGGGCTATGACGGAATGGAGATCGAACTATGAGCGGCGGCCTGCTATCACCCGATGAAATCGAGGCTGCCTTGCGGCAGATCGGCGCCGAACGATATCATTCCCAGCATCCGTTTCATAAGCTGATGTACCAGGGCAAGCTCAACCGTGGCCAGTTGCAGGCCTGGGCGCTGAATCGTTACTACTATCAGTGCCGTATTCCGGCCAAGGACGCGACCCTGATCGCTCGTTTGCCCACGCCGGATTTACGGCGGGCATGGCGGCGGCGGCTGCACGATCACGACGGCGACGCACCGGATACCGGCGGTATCGCGCGATGGCTGCGGTTGACCGACGGGCTGGGGCTGGACCGCGACTACGTCCTTTCGACGACCGGACTGTTGCCCATCACGCGGTTCGCCGTGGACGCCTACATCGCTTTGGTACGCGACCGGTCCATTCTGGAAGCGATCGGGTCTTGTCTGACCGAACTGTTTTCCCCCACGATTATTGCAGAACGGGTTGGCGGCATGCTGGCCAACTACGACTTCATTACCGCCGACACGCTTGGGTACTTCAAGCCAAGGCTGGATCAGGCGCCGCAGGACGCCGAGTTCGCTTTGGCCTATGTCAAGGAACACGCGCGCACGCCGGAACAACAGCAAGCCGTGCTGGACGTTTTGCGGACCAAGTGCGATATTCTGTGGGCGATGCTGGACGCGCTTTATATTGCTTATGTCGAACCCGGCATGATTCCGCCGGGTGCATTCGTACCGAGCGGCGTGTGACTGGCGAATCCGTGATTCCGGTGTTTGGGACGGGGGTCAAATTCCGTTTCGATACCGTTCGCTCGGCGTGGGTCGTTTTGGCACCGGAGCGGTTGTTCCTGCCGGATGAGCAGGCGGTGGAAATCCTGAAACTGGTGGACGGCACGCGCAGCCTGGGCGGCATGATCGATGTGCTGGCCGAACGCTTCGCCGCGCCGCGTGCGACAATCGCGGACGATGTTACCGCCATGCTGCGGGATTTAGGCGATAAGGGGGTTGTACGGTGGTGAATGCGTTTGCCGCGCCGATGGGTCTGGTCGCGGAACTGACTCACCGTTGTCCGCTGCAATGTCCGTATTGCGCCAACCCGGTGGACTTGCACCGTGCCAGCGCCGAACTGGATACCGCGACATGGCGGCGGGTGCTTCAGGAAGCGGCCGAACTGGGTGTTCTGCAACTGCATTTCACCGGCGGCGAACCCACCGCGCGGAAAGATCTCGTCGAATTGGTTGCGGCTGCCGCCGGATTTGGCCTGTACAGCAATCTGATCACCTCGGCTGTCAGGTTGGATGAAACCTTGCTTGGGCGTCTTGTTCAGGCCGGGCTGGATCATGTTCAGATCAGCTTTCAGGACACCGAAGCGGCCAACGCCGACCGGATCGGCGGTTTTCCTGGGGGCCATGCGCGCAAGTTGATCGCCGCGCGTGCGGTCAGACGCGCCGGACTCGCCTTGACGGTCAATTTCGTCGTGCACCGGCAGAATTTGGTCAGGGTTCCGGCGATGCTCGATCTGGCGGAGGAACTGGGCGCCGGGCGGGTGGAAATCGCCCATGTGCAATATCACGGCTGGGCGCTGCCAAACCGTGACGCGCTGCTGCCGGGCCGAACCGAACTCGATGCGGCGACCGAGGCGGTGGAAGCCGCCCGCGTGCGGTTCAAGGGCCGCCTGTCCGTCGATTACGTCGTTCCAGACTATTACGCCGCTCGGCCGAAAGCCTGCATGGGCGGATGGGCGCGACGGTTTATCACGATAACGCCCGCCGGTCAGGCACTGCCCTGCCATGTGGCCGAATCGCTGCCCGGCATGGTGTTTCCATCGGTGCGGGATCACTCGCTGGCGGCAATCTGGCGGGAGTCGCCAGCATTCGTGCGGTTTCGCGGCACCGACTGGATGCCCGAACCGTGCCAGTCCTGCGACCGGCGGGAAATCGACTGGGGCGGGTGCCGGTGTCAGGCGTTCGCACTGACAGGCGATGCATCGCGCACCGACCCAGCCTGCGAAAAGTCGCCAGACCATGCGGTGATGATGGCCGCGGTCGCCAGGCAAAGCGCCGAACCGCCGGACTTCGTCTATCGACGCTATGGTGCCGCGGCCGAGACTGCCGGGTAAAAGCGGGTCCGGCGATTATCCCCGCGGATAGTGGTGACGCACATCCGGCGTTTCATCGGCAGCCCGGTGCAGTCATTGGCGGCTGGAAGGCGCTGCTGGACGCATACCGGTTGCGTTGGTTCGTGCTGCGGTGCAAAATTATAGCGGCCCAAATTTGTTCAGAGCATCGAAATGCCGCTGCACGTCGCCCTGACCCATAAGACGTCCTACCGCTATGACCGTTTGGTCGCATTGGGCCCGCAAACAATCCGACTGCGGCCGGCCCCCCAGGCGCGGACGGCGATCCTTTCATACGAACTGACGGTTGAGCCAAAGCCGCATTTTATCAACTGGATGCAGGACCCGCAGGGCAACCATCTGGCCCGCGTCGTGTTCCCGGACAAAGTGGACAGGTTCGAGGTTACGGTCGATCTGGTCGCCGATATGGCCACGGTCAACCCGTTCGACTTCTTCCTGGAACCAGAAGCGGAAACCTACCCGTTCAGTTACGATCCGGTGCTGGAACAGGAACTTGCCCCGTTCCGGAAGACCGAGCCACCGGGTCCGAAGCTGGCGGCGCTGCTGGCAGCCATTCCCCGCGCGGAAATGCGCACAGTCGATAAACTGGTCGCGCTGAATGCCCTGGTGCAGGGCAAGGTGGCGTATATCGTGCGCCTGGAGCCGGGGGTTTTCACACCGGAGGAAACCCTGACGGGCGCCACCGGGTCGTGCCGGGATTCGGCCTGGCTGCTGGTGCAGGTTCTGCGTCACCTGGGCATGGCCGCGCGGTTCGTGTCAGGCTACCTGATTCAACTCGCACCCGACGTGAAACCGCTCGACGGGCCGCCGGGTCCATCCTCGGATTTTACCGATCTGCATGCCTGGGCCGAGGTCTATTTGCCGGGCGCTGGCTGGGTTGGGCTGGACGCAACGTCGGGGTTGCTGTGCGGGGAGGGCCATATCCCGCTCGCGGCCAGTCCCGACCCGATCTCCGCCGCGCCGATCTCGGGGCTTGTCGAGAAGGCCGAGACCACGTTCGGCTTCGAGATGGCGGTAGTGCGCATCGCGGAAACGCCGCGCACAACGAAACCATACTCCGACGCGCAGTGGCAGGCGATCGTGGCGCGCGGCCGGGAGGTCGATCGGTCGCTGACCGGCAACGATGTGCGGCTGACGATGGGCGGCGAGCCGACCTTTATCGCGGCCGGCGACATGGACGCGCCGGAGTGGAACACCGACGCGCTGGGACCGACCAAACGCGCGTTTGCCGGACGGCTGATCCGGCGCCTGATGGACCGTTGGTCGTCCGGTGCCGTGCTGAACCTGAGCATGGGCAAGCAATATCCTGGCGAACAGTTGCCGCGCTGGGCGCTGCATTGCCACTGGCGGGCGGATGGCGAAAATATCTGGAACGACCCGTCCCTGCTGGCATCCGACGACGATAGCGATACCGCGACAACACAAGATGCCGCGGCGTTCGCCCACGGTCTGGCCGAGCGGTTGCAGATCGATCCGGCGCTGGTCATCCAGGCGTATGAGGACATCCACTATTACCTGTGGAAGGAACACCGGCTGCCGGCCAACGTGCTGGCGGAGGATTCCAGGCTGGGCGATCCGCTGGAACGCGCACGCCTGGCCCGGACGTTTGCCGGCGGCCTGTCTAGCCCGGTTGGCAGCGTACTGCCGCTGCGCCGGGCGATGGATCGCGGTGTGCGGCGATGGCAGTCCGGCAAGTGGTTCTTCAAGGCCGGCGAGATGTTCCTGATTCCGGGCGACAGTCCCGTTGGCCTGCGCCTGCCGCTGGAATCGCTGCCGTGGGTCGATCCGGATCATGCCGAACTCGACGTGCAGCCCGATCCGTTTGCCCCGCGGCTAGACCTGCCGGCGCGTCAGGCGTTGCAAAGCCGGCAGGCGCTGGGCGAAGTCGGCGGCATCGAGAATTTCCGCCCGGTGCCGCAGGATTTGCCCGTGACCGGGCCAAACGATCCGGACGTGATCCGCACCGCCCTGGCGGTGGAGGCGCGCGACGGCATCCTGCACGTGTTTTTCCCGCCGCTGTATGCGATCGAGGACTGGCTGGCCCTGACCGCGGCCGTGGAGGAAACCGCGGCGGAACGCGGCCGCAAAATCGTCATGGAAGGATATCTGCCGCCGGAAGACGAACGGCTGCTGCATTTCTCGGTAACGCCCGATCCCGGCGTGATCGAGGTCAACACGCATCCGGTATCCAGTTGGACCGAACAGATTGAACTGACCGAACAATTATATGAAGAAGCCCGGCAGGTCGGGCTGGCGACCGAGAAATTCAACCTGGACGGCCGGCATGTCGGCACTGGCGGCGGCAACCATGTCGTCATGGGCGCCGCGTCGGCCGGGGATTCGCCGTTTTTGCGGCGACCCGACCTGCTGAAGTCGGTGGTGGGATTCTGGCACAACCACCCCAGCCTGTCGTTTCTGTTCAGCGGCCAGTTCATTGGCCCGACCAGCCAACATCCCCGCGTGGATGAGGCGCGTCAGGACGCAATCGCGGAGTTGGAGATCGCATTCGCGCAAGTAAAAGCCGGGCAATCGCAGCCGCCCTGGGTGACCGACCGGCTGTTCCGCAACATCCTGGCCGACATGACCGGCAATACCCACCGGACGGAATTCTGCATCGACAAGATGTACGATCCGGCCAGCGCATCGGGGCGGCGGGGGCTGGTGGAATGCCGATCGTTCGAAATGCCGCCGCATGCGCGCATGTCGGCCGCACAGGTTCTGCTGATGCGTTCGGCGGTCGCGGCGTTTTGGGAACGCCCGTATGAGCGGACGCTGGTTCATTGGGCTACTCGGGTGCATGACGATTTCATGTTGCCGCATTTCGTCGAACAAGACTTCCGTGGCGCCCTCGAGGAGCTTGGGGCGCTCGGTTTTTCGCTCGATCCGAACTGGTTCCTGCCGCATCTGGCGTTCCGGTTCCCGCATGTCGGGCGGGCCGAATTCCGCGGGATGGAACTGGAACTGCGCAACGCGCTGGAGCCGTGGCACGTGCTGGGCGAGGAACAATCGGCGGCGGGCACCGTGCGGTATGTCGATAGTTCGGTGGAGCGGGTGCAGGCCAGGGTATCCGGCTGGGTGGACGAACGATACGTGCTGGCGGCGAATGGCGCGGCGGTGCCGCTGACGAAGACCGATCGCGAGGGCGAGTATGTTGGCGGCGTGCGGTTCAAGGCATGGAACCCACCGAGCGCGTTGCATCCAACGATCGGGGTGCATGTGCCGCTGGTGTTCGACGTGTTCGACCGATGGAACGGCCGCAGCCTGGGCGGGGTGACATATCACGTGTCCCATCCGGGCGGCCTGAGTTACGAGACCAATCCGGTGAACGCCAACGAAGCGGAGGCTCGCCGGCGGTCGCGGTTTTTCCCGTTCGGGCACACGCCGGGTCCGATGCGCGAACCGGTCGTTCGGCGGTCGCCGGAACATCCCCGGACGCTGGATTTACGGCGGGTGTAACGGACGGCGGTTTGTATCGCTTTACTAAACCTGTTGCGAAAGTCCGCCCCCAGCGGTCTGCTTACCGCAAGGTCCGGGATTCCCCGGTCACGGGCATGGATGATTCCTAGCACTCCTTCAACGCGAAGGAGTCTGCGCCCATGCCCAGCCCATTCTCGGCCGCCCGGCTGCACCGCCGCCCGAGCTTCCACCGCCTGACCGGTGTCGGCGTTGCGGCCTTCGATGCGATGCTTGGGCGGTTGCGCGCGCGCTGGGAGGCGACGCAGCGTGCCAAGGTCAAGAAAGGGTGTGTTTCGGCGTGCAAAAATGCCCCCCTGAGTCTTGGGCTGCTGGCTGCCCGCTTAACTCTGAAGCAGGGTAAGCGTCCGGTGAGGGTCGCCTTGCTGAAGATCGGCGGGGTAGCGAAGCTGTAGACCTTAAAGTCCACCTTAAGGTGCTCCTTAAAGTCATGCCGGACAGCACGATCGAGATCATCAACGGGCGG
>JAJZFA010000064.1 GCA_021805565.1 Pseudomonadota bacterium | reverse complement strand
CCAACGATCCGGTCAGCCATCATCCGGACATACGGTTACGTGACGAACTGGCTCTGTCATTTCGCCTTCCCACTCGCTCGATTCGGTGGAGTCCCATCGATTCGACGAACGATCGCCATGTCAAGTCGAAAAATTCAGGCCACGACGCGGGAATGTGATTTTCTCAAATTAGGGCAGCATCGGCAATAAGTGCGTCAGCACGCCGATAAAGCTGCCCGCTCAAACGACGATTTACCGCAGCATCGGCAATAAGTGCGTCAGCGCGCCGATAAAGCTGCCCGCTCAAACAAAGATTTCGAATCCCCCAACGCTTTTCCGGCGGACCCGGTGGGTCATACGGACCCTGTCATCCTGACGTGACAGTTCTCGCGACATCCCGCCTTGACGGGGATTCGTCGCGCCGCGATAAAGAAACCGCAGAATTCTGCATGATCGATCGGCAAGGCCTACCCAGCGTGAACCAGATGAGTGGCATCGATTCGGGCCCGACCACCTGATGGCCGGCGCGGTCTTCCCGTTTGCGGCCATCGTCGGTCAGGACGACATGAAACTGGCGATGCTGGTCGCCGCTGTCGATCTGGGTATCGGCGGAGTCCTGGTATTCGGCGACCGCGGCACCGGTAAATCGACAACGGTGCGGGCGTTGGCCGCGTTGCTCCCACCGATGAAGGTCGTGGAAGGTTGCCGGTACCAGTGCGACCCCGCGGCCCCAGATCGCTGGTGTGCCGAATGCCGGACCGCTGGC
Source organism: Pseudomonadota bacterium (assembly GCA_021805565.1). Taxonomy (GTDB): domain Bacteria; phylum Pseudomonadota; class Alphaproteobacteria; order Acetobacterales; family Acetobacteraceae; genus Rhodopila. The sequence continues at coordinate 109,781 of JAJZFA010000064.1, read as the reverse complement.
AAGGGCAGAACCGCGATGGCGCCGGTTCCGGTGGTGGATATGCCCCTGGGCGCGACCGAGGACAGGGTGGTCGGCGCCCTCGACCTGGAACGCGCGCTGGCCGGATCGAAAGTGTTCGAACCCGGATTGCTGGCCCGCGCCAATCGCGGGTTCCTCTATATAGATGAGGTCAATCTGCTGGAGGATCATCTCGTCGATCTTCTGCTGGACGTGGCGGCCTCGGGCGAAAACGTGGTCGAGCGGGAAGGTCTCAGCATCCGCCATCCGGCCCGCTTTGTGCTGATCGGCAGCGGCAATCCCGAAGAAGGCGAATTACGGCCGCAATTGCTGGACCGGTTCGGCCTATCGGTGGACGTGCGAACCCCCGGCGATCTTCCCACCCGGATCGACGTCATCCGCCGCCGCGACAGCTTCGATCGCGATCCAGATGCGTTCGCCGCGACGTGGCGGAAAGCCCAGGACAGGATACGACGCAGCATCGTATCCGCCCGGTCCCATTTGCCGTCGGTGGTCGTGCCGGACGCCGCTCTGGAACGCGCCGCGCGTTTGTGCATGGCGCTCGGTACCGACGGTTTGCGCGGCGAACTGACACTCATCCGGGCGGCGCGGGCGGTCGCGGCGCTGGATGGGGATGCCGCGGTGGGCGATGCACAGTTGCGCCGGGTCGCGCCAATGGTGCTGGGGCACCGTTTGCGCCGGAATCCGCTGGATGAGGCCGTCGCCAGCACCCGCGTGACGCGCGCTGTCGAGGAATTGTTCGGACCATGAGCGGTGCGGCCATCTGGGCCGATGCGTTACAGGCAATGACGCTGTTCGCGGCCGACCCCGCCGGTCTGGGCGGGATGTCGGTTAGGGCCGGTGCGGGTCCGGTGCGCGACCGGTTTCTGGCGCTGTTGTACAACGCGCTGCCGGCTGGCGCGCCGGTTCGGCGCCTGCCGTTGCATATCGGCGACGACCGGTTACTGGGCGGCCTGGACCTTGCGGCCACGCTTCAGGCGGGCCGCCCCGTGGTGCGGAGCGGCCTGCTGGCCGAGGCCGATGGCGGAATTGTCGTACTGGCCATGGCGGAGCGTATCGAACCCGGAACCGCGGCCCGGCTGCGGGCCGCGATCGATGAGGGTTCGGTGACGCTACAGCGCGATGGCTTGTCGGGCGTCTTCCCGGCCCGGGTCGGCGTTGTCGCCCTGGACGAAGGCGCCGGACCAGACGAGCGTCCGCCGTTGTCGCTGCTCGACCGCATGGCATTCCATCTGGATTTAACCGAGGTCGCCTGGGGCGACGTGACCGATGCCGTCGGCGAACCGCCCCCGGTTTCGATTCACGCCGCCGTGGTTGAACTGGGTCCTGGCATGCCCGGAAACGGCCCTTCCCACCGCCTCGCCGGCCTGGACGACGCCGCCGCCGCCGACTCCCTCTGCCACGCGGCCGTGGCGCTCGGCATCGATTCCCTCCGCGCCCCATTGCTCGCGCTGCGGACGGCGCGGATCGCCGCGGCGTTGTCGGGCAACGAGCATGTGACCGAAGACGACCTCGGACTCGCCGCCCGCCTGGTTCTGGCGCCACGCGCCACCCGCTTTCCGCCGCCCGAGCAAGCCGAAAACGAACAACAGCCCGAATCGCCGGACTCTGGGGACGCTTCGTCCGGAGAGCAGCAACTACCGGACCAGCCACTTGAGGATACGGTGCTAGACGCCGCAAAGGCCGCCCTGCCGCCGGACCTGCTGGCCAGGCTTGCGGCGACGCAGGCCGAACGCGGCCTGGTCCGCACCCCCGGACGGGCGGGTCAGTTCAAGGTATCGTTCAAGCGTGGCCGGCCGGCCGGCATCCGCCAAGGCGAACCCAAAAACGGCGCCAGGCTGCATCTTCTGGAAACCCTGAAAGCCGCCGCCCCCTGGCAAAAACTGCGTGGCGGCACCGGCCGGTTCGAGGTCCGGCGCGAGGATTTCCGCATTATCCGCTTCCGTCAGCGCATCGGCACCACCACGGTCTTCGCGGTCGACGCCTCCGGTTCGGCCGCGATGAACCGGCTGGCCGAGGCCAAGGGCGCCGTGGAACTGCTGCTGGCCGATTGCTATGTCCGCCGCGACGAGGTGGCGCTGATCGCGTTTCGCGGCACCGTCGCCACGCTTTTATTGCCCCCGACCGGATCGCTGCTGCGCGCCAAGCGCTGCCTCGCGGGCCTGCCCGGCGGGGGGCCAACTCCGCTTGCCGCCGGAATCGAGGCCGCGCTGGCGTTGGCCGGTACCGTTCGCCGAACCGGCCGGACACCCATTATTACGTTGCTGACCGATGCGCGCGCCAACATCGCCCGCGATGGTTCCGGTGGCCGTCCGCGTGCCGAAGCCGAAGCCCTGGACGCCGCTCGGATGCTGAAAGCCTCCGGCGTGGCCGCGCTTTTGGTCGATACGTCCCCGCGCCCCAACCCGTTCGCCCGCCGGCTCGCCGGGGAAATGGCCGCGCATTACGTCCCGCTGCCCTATGCCGACGCTTCGGCCTTATCCCGAGCGGTGCGATCCGCCGCGACATCGTGAGCGGCCGGCTGAACTGGGAACGGGACGGAAAAGACTGGCCGAACCGGACATTTAGCCGCTTCGTCGCCGCCGGCGGATTGCGCTGGCATGTGCAGACGATGGGCAGCGGTCCGGCTTTGCTGCTGATTCACGGCACCGGCGCGTCGGCGCATTCGTTCCGGACCCTGGCGCCGCTGCTGGCATCGTCTTTTACGGTGGTGGTGCCCGATCTGCCCGGCCATGGCTTTACCGCCGAACCCGCGTCCGCCTCCGGCTATGCGTTACCGGAAGTGGCACGCGGACTCGCCGCACTGCTGCGCGCAGTGGATTTGGCTCCCGCCCTGGTCGCCGGCCATTCCGCCGGGGCGGCCATCGCCGTCCGCATGGCCCTGGACGGCACCATCGCGCCGTCCGCGGTAGTAAGCCTGAATGGCGCGCTGTTGCCCTTTACCGGTTTGGCGAACGATTTTTTCGGCCCGGCCGCCCGGTTTCTCGCAAGCTCGCGGCTGACCGCCAAGCTGTTCACCGTGTTCGCCGGGTCGCGCCCGTCGGTCGAGCGGCTGGTGCGGTCGACCGGGTCCCGTATCGACGAAGAAGGCATGCGGTTGTACGCCCGCCTCACCGCGAATGAAGGCCATGTGCGGGGGGCGCTCGGCTTAATGGCGAACTGGGACCTGCACGCGCTGGCACGCGACCTGCCGCGTTTGCGCCAGCGCCTCATTTTGGTCACCGGTAGCCGGGACGGCATGGTGCCGCCGTCCGAATCCGTCCGGGTCCGTTCCCTCGTGCCCGATGCCGAACTGGTGTCGCTGCGCGGACTGGGTCATCTCGCGCATGAGGAAAAGCCCGGCGACATTGCCAAGCTGCTGCGCCACGCGGGCGGACAGGGCAATGATTGAAAGCCTGACCTCACCGCATCTGATGGACCTGATTGTGCTGTTCGCGTTGCTGGAAGGAACTTTCCTGATCCGCTGGCTGCGCGGCCACGTGCCGGCCCGCGCGGTCATCGCAATGATACTGCCCGGAGTGTGCCTGATGCTGGCTCTGCGCGCGACGATGGCGGGAGCAGCCTGGCCCTGGGTGCCCGCCGCGTTGGCCGGTGCGTTGATCGCGCATCTCTGGGACAACTGGATGCGCTGGCGGCGCTAAATCGCTATGGCCATCGTTGTCTTATTCAGTTTACAGTTCGTGTATGGACTCGTTGACACCTGCCGCCTTCGACCTGCCATCCTTCCCCGCGGTTCGCCATGCGGTCGTCATCGGCGCCGGTTTCGGCGGACTGGCCGCCGCTATCCGCCTCGGCGCGCGCGGATATCGCGTGACGGTGGTGGAAAAGCTGGATGCGCCGGGGGGACGAGCGTCCGTATTCCGTCAGGACGGTTTCACGTTCGATGCCGGACCGACCATCCTGACCGCGCCGTTCCTGCTGGAAGAACTGTGGACCCTGTGCGGCCGCCGCATGTCCGACGATGTAACCCTGCGGCCGGTCTCGCCGTTTTACCGCATCCGCTTCCACGACGGCACCGCTTTCGATTACACCGGCGATCCGGATGCCATGCGGGCGGAGGTCGCGCGTCTGTCCCCCGGCGATGTCGATGGCTACGAACGCTTCATGCGGCTGAGCGAAACGACATGCCGCATCGGGTTCGAGGAACTGGGCGACGTTCCATTCGGATCGGTCGCCGACATGATCCGGGTAGCGCCGGACCTCCTTCGTTTGGGCGGTTATCGCAGCGTATATTCGCTGGTCAGCACGTTCATGAAGGACGAACGGCTGCGTATTGTCTTTAGTTTCCATCCGCTGCTGATTGGCGGCAACCCGTTCAGCGCCAGCGCCATCTACACCTTGATCCCATACCTGGAACGCCGCTGGGGAGTGCATTTCGCCATGGGCGGCACCGGCGAGGTCGTGCGCGGGCTGGCCAACCTGATCGAGGGGCAGGGCAATGTTATCCGCACCGGCGCCGAGGTCGAGCAGATTTCGGTCTCTGGCCGCAAGGCGACGGGCGTCAGACTGACCTCCGGCGAAACGATCGCGGCGGACATCGTGGTATCCAACGCGGACTCGGCCTGGACGTATCGGATGTTGGTGCCCCCCGCGGTTCGGCGCCGCTGGACCAACCGGCGGCTGGCGCGCGCGCGATACTCCATGGGACTGTTTGTCTGGTATTTCGGTACCGACAAGCGGTACGAGGACGTTCCCCATCATACAATCGTACTGGGGCCGCGCTATCGCGAGCTGCTGCGCGATATCTTCAAACATAAAGTGCTGGCCGACGATTTTTCGCTGTATTTGCACCGGCCGACGGCGACGGACAGGTCTCTGGCGCCCGATGGTTGCGATGCGTTCTACGTGCTGTCGCCAGTCCCTAACCTGGATGGCCGGACCGACTGGAAAACCGCCGCCGAACCATATCGCAAGCTGATCGCGGCCCATCTGTCGGCGACTTTGCTGCCCGATCTCGAAAAACGAGTTGTTACCTCGCGGATCATGACGCCGCTGGATTTCCAAAGCAGGTTGTGCGCGTGGCGCGGCGCGGCGTTCGGACTGGAGCCGGTGCTGCTGCAAAGCGCCTGGTTCCGCCCGCATAACCGCAGCGAGGATATCGACGGGCTTTATCTGGTCGGTGCCGGCACCCATCCGGGCGCCGGCGTGCCGGGCGTTCTGTCTTCCGCTAAAGTTCTCGACCGGGTGGTGCCGCATGCTTTTGCCCTATGATACCGGGATTGCCGACCTGGATGCATGCCGGACCCTGTTGCGGGGCGGTTCCAAAAGTTTCGACGCCGCTGCGCGGTTGCTGCCTCGATCCGTCCGCGATCCCGCCGTGGCGCTGTATGCGTTCTGCCGCGAAGCCGACGACGCGATCGACGGCGGAACCGGGTCGGTGGCGTGGCTGCGGGAGCGGCTGACCCGAGCATACCAGGGTCGCCCGCTGGCCATTCCGGCCGACCGGGCGTTCGCGTCCATCGCGGAGCGGTTCGCGATTCCGCGTGCGCTGCCGGATGCGCTGCTGGAAGGCTTCGCATGGGACGCCGCAGGGCGCCGCTACCAGGATTTGTCCGCTTTGCGCGGCTACGCGGTGCGGGTGGCCGGCACCGTCGGCGCGATGATGGCTGTGCTGATGGGCGTGCGCGATGCGGACCGGCTGGCGGCGGCGGTCGGCCTGGGTGTGGCGATGCAGTTATCGAACATTGCCCGCGATGTGGGGGAGGACGCCCGCAATGGGCGGTTATATCTGCCGCTCGATTGGCTGGCCGAGGCCGGCATAGACCCCGAGCGGTTTTTGGCCGCTCCCGAACATTCCGCCGCTCTCGCGGGCGTTGTCGGGCGATTGCTCGCGGTTGCCGATTTGCAATACCGTCAGGCTGCCGCCGGGATCGCCCGGTTGCCGCTGAAGTGCCGCCTCGGAATTGGCGCCGCCGGGCTGCTGTATGCGGAAATCGGACAGGAGGTTGCGCGCCGCGGGCTGGATTCGGTGTCGGGCCGGGCGGTGGTCGGCAAAGGGCGGAAAATAAAGGTGCTGGCGATGGGGATGGCCGGCATGGCGCTGCCCTGGCGCCAGCTGACCGGGGCATGCGTTCCGGAAGGCATGTTCCTGGTCGATGCCGTGGTCCAGGCGGCGCCGCGGCCCGTATCCGAGAAAGCGCCCGTTCCGTGGTGGGCGATTGCCGATCGCATGCTTTGGACCATCGCGTTGTTCGAGCGGCTGGAACAACGACAACGGGTGCGGCCATAACGGAGGCGCGACATGCATGACATTCTGGCAACGGCATTATTACCGCTCGGGCTGGGGCTGCTGGCGGCCGGCCTGGTCAAACGCCGGAACAAACTCAGGACGCCGCTGCCGGCCGGGGCGATCAGGCCGGAATTCGCCGCGATGGGCAAAATCGTGCGGCCGCTTGCCCTGTTCGCGGTTGCGTTCGTCGCGTTGAAGATGACGCTGTTCTATTATGTCTTGGGCGGTCGGGCTTACCTGACACCGCTCGATTTCGCCGGACTGCTGTTTGTTCTGGCGAGTTATGCCGTTTATCTGGTGCTGGCGACCGCGACTCCGGGTGTGGCGGCCGGGACAATGGGCGCGGCCATGAGACCGGCGGAATGACGTGGCCCAGCGGCGTGCAGTGGGAATGGGCGATCGGCGAAGGCGCTGTTCTGGTGTTCCTGTTCTGGGAACTGTACCGACTGCGGCGGACGCAGCGCCTGGATCGGGAAAAGGCCCGCGACCGCCGTCGCGAACCGGACTAAGGCCGGCCGCTTTTTTGTCCAGGTTTGGGCGGTTGGCACTGGCGACCAACCGGCATGGTCATCCGCCCGACCCATAAGCCTGTCTCCCCGGCCAACACGGCGTCCGGCGTAAACGCCGCCTATTTTCCCTGCTCGGTCTGGGTTTTCATCGCGGCGATCAGGGCATCGATGTTGTTGTTGTTATGCACCAGATACGACGCATAATCCTGCCGCTGCGTTAGCCGCAGCGACGTGCCCTCGGCCAGCACATCGACGATCTTCGGATTGGACGACGGATTGGAAATCACCCAATCGACCGCCGTGGGGGCGTTGTTCGGGCGCGAGACGGTTGTCGATATCACCGCTTGGTCGTCCTGCTCCTTGCTCCGGCCCATGGTGAAGGTCACGCCCTGATATTCGCCCAACTTTGAGGTGATGTTGGTCACCAGCACCTGGTGGAACAGGTCGAGATATCGCTTCTGCTGATCGGGGCTCGCCTGACGCCAGAATCGGCCCAGGCAGAACCGGCCAATCCCTTCGACATCCACATCGGTATCGATAACCTGGGTCATACCGGCCCGTTTCGCCGCCGCCGAACCAGGCCCGTTGACGACCGCGATCAGCCGGTCGCCGGTCGATTTGACGAATGCGGCGGCCTTTTCGGTGGCTTGCGCATGCGCCGCTAACGGTGCCGCTACCGATGCGGCGGCCAGGATCAGAAAATGCCGGCGGTTAATCATGGTGGGTCCGAGCTCCGGTAACAGGTGCGCTTACTTCGCGGGGGCGGCCGCCGGCTGGGGAAACCAGACGGGAACGGTCGCGCGGTTGTCGTTTCGCAGTGTCTCGATCTGCGCGTGACGGTGCTGGCGGTACAGGCTGCGGAATGTCGCGTACGGATCGAGGGCGGTCTTTTTGATCGAGTCGGTGGCATCCAGCACCCGTTCCCGCGCGTCAACCGCCGTCAGGCCATAGCGGGAATAGGTGAACGCCGACCAGCCCGGATGGTTGGGTCCGGTGCCGATCCAGGTGAACGGATCGATGGCGACATCCAGGCCGAACCCGGCGGCATCGCGCGGATCTGTGGGGCCAAGTACCGGCAGGAACAGGAACGGGCCTTCGGGAACGCCCCACAAGGCCATCGTCATGCCGAAGTCGGCGTCGTGGTCGGGGTAGCCCAGCTTGGTGGCGACATCGAAGATGCCCAAAACGCCAGCCGTGGTGTTGATCAGGAACCGCATCGTCGTATCGCCGGCGCGCCTGGGCTTGCCTTCCAGGATGTCGTTGGTCAGTTTTACGGGCGTGCCGATGTTGGACAGCACATTGTGCAGGCCGTCGCGCACCGGTGCGGGCACCGCATAGCGATAGGCCAGCGCCGCCGGCCGCAGGATCACGGTGTCCAGGCCGTTATTGATGGCATAGAAGACCCGGTTGGTGGGTTCCAGCGGATCGTCGGTCTGCTGATAGTCGGCCAGGGCGTCGGGGTCGCTGGCCGGCGGGCGGGTGGCGCAGCCGGGCAGGGCGACCGCGACGATCGCCAGATACATCAGCAGATGTGCGGCCCCACGCTTGGCAGGGGTGACGAACAGGGCAGGTCGCATGAACTTCCTCGGGCAAGACCCGCACGCGGATGCACGTCGCACCGATCCGGACAGGCAGACACATGGCATGTTTGGCGTGGATTTGAACACCCCGCCACTGAGTTTTCCGTGAGCGGCCCGGTTCGCTGTTCGACCGCTGGTTGGTCTGGCGCGAGGCTTCCGCGCGGTGCATCCTTGCCTTTCCCGCCGAAACCGGAGATTCAGCAGCGATGGACGCTTCCGACGACACCGCCCCCGCAACCTTGCAGCGCTGGCTGACCGGCCCGCGCTTTTCCGCGTTGCCCATGCGGCCGGCCGGCCATCCGGCGCCGAAACTGTCGTTCGAGTTCTTTCCGCCGCGCACCGAGGCGCTGGAACAGCAATTGTGGGCCTGCATCCGCCGGCTGGCCCCGCTGGCCCCGCGGTTCGTATCGGTGACCTATGGCGCCGGCGGCACCACGCAGGCCAGGACACACGCCACGGTTGCGCGATTGGTGCGGGAAACCACCCTGGTTCCCGCCGCCCACCTGACCTGCATCGGCGCGACGCGGGAGGAGGTGGACGAGGTCGCCCGGGGATACTGGGCGGCCGGGGTGCGGCATATCGTGGCGCTGCGCGGCGATCCGCCGCCGGGCCAGGCCTATGAGCCGCATCCGGGCGGGTATCGTTATGCGTCGGATCTGGTCGCCGGGCTGAGGAAAGTGGCCGATTTCGAGATTTCCGTCGCGGCCTATCCGGAAGTGCATCCGAACGCATCCAGCCCGGTGGCCGATCTGGAGAATTTAAAGCGGAAGCTTGATGCCGGGGCCACGCGGGCGATCACGCAGTATTTTTTCGATACCGCGACGTATTTGCGGTTTCTGGATCTGTGTCTGGCGGCCGGGATCGCGGCGCCGATCGTGCCGGGGTTGATGCCCGTTTCCAATTTTGCGCAAGTTGTAAAGTTTTCCGACATGTGCGGGGCGAGCGTCCCCGGCTGGATGGCCCGGTTGTTCGAGGGGACGGAAAACGATCCGGAGACCCGCCGGATGGTGGGTTTGGTGGTCGCGGCGGAGCAGGTGCGGCTGCTGCAGGCGAACGGGTTGGATGAATTTCACTTTTATACGCTGAACCGGGCGGATTTGACCTATGCCATCGCGCACGTGCTGGGGGTTCGCGGGGCGGCTGCCGCCGCGGACGGGGCAAAAACCGCCGCCGGATCGCTCTCCGTCCCGGTGGCTTCAATAGGATAAGCCATCGGCGGAGCAAGATTTCCCCCGGTGCCCTGGCCGCGCTGCTCGTCGGTGCGGAATAATGGGACACAACGGTGTCCGGTATGCTGAATTTTTCTCGCCTGGGGGTTCTGTCAGGTTGCCGGTGGCGTTTGCGCCCGGCGGGATCGTTGTCGTGCGATGCGGCGCCGGGGCCGGTGCGATCGTCCGTGTTCCGCACCCGCGGGTCGATTGAGTGCGGTAACGCCGGCCGAACAAGTTACGAAAGTCTTTTGTAAAGCCTACCTTACACCCCTAGCTGTGACCGGCTGTAGTCCGCGCTTTAAGTCGTTGATTTATCGTTAATAAAAAACTTGGCACGTGTATTGCTTGTTAAGGATCAGGCGGCAATCAGGAACTAGATGGACATGAACAAAGTTAATTTTCTTCTCTGCACGACAGCGCTGACGGCGTTGATCGCTGGATCGAGCGGACATGCGTTCGCTGGCGTCATCACCGAAATCGTATCCTATCCGCTGACGGCGACGCCGGATAATCAGACGCTGCATTTCCAGGGATACACGGCCCTCGGCGGTGTCAATACGCTTCAGTCGGTTGTGGTGTCCGTTACGGACACTGTTAACGGAACGGTAACGGGGAAAAATACCACAACAACCAACGGGCTGACCTTCAGTTCGTCGGTTAAAAATACACTGACACTCACCTCGCAGCCGGCGAACCTGACCCTCCCGACAATTATCAATATCAGTAATGGTTCGGGAACACAGACACTCGCAGCCGGCGCAAGCTTCACGTCGCCGATCCTGACTGGTGTTGTGACAAAGGCTTCGACCGCGACCGGGCCGCTCACCGACTTCCTCGGTGGCTGGTCGCTAGGCTTCAACGAGGTCGGCAACTATCTTGGTACTGCTTCCTCCGGTGTGACGCTGTCCGCTGCGACCCAGGGTGCCGCCACCGTCGATGTTACCTACACCTTTTCCAATGCTGTCCCGGAGCCTCTCTCGATCGCAGTGCTGGGTGCCGGCCTCGCCGGCCTCGGTGTGGTTCGCCGCCGGCGTGCGAAAGCCTGAGGGCAAAAGCGTGATAAATCTGGGATAAATCCCTGATAGTGCTAATCGGCCCGGATGAATTTAGTTTGTGCTAATTTCATCCGGGCTTTGATTTGTGTTTCTTAATGCGTCTCCATTCAATTTGTGTTCCGGCAATCCCCTGCTTTGCCGCAGTTTAGTTGCAATAATCCGCCCGTATTGTTATTGATCGGGCTCGATGCATCGAGCCCGCAATGCGCCGCATTTTGAATGGATACGCCCGTCTCACCCGATGAATCCGGCGACCTGGAACAGGCCATAGCGCTTCACGAAGCAGGGCGCCTGGCCGAAGCGGAAGCGTTGTACTGTACGGTCCTTCTCAACGATCCGAACGAGCCGGACGCACTCAATCTCCTGGGCGTCATTCTACAGGACCGCGGCGATATCGCCCAATCCATCGCGTTGATTTCGCGCGCCCTGGCGTTGGTTCCAGACTTTCCGGAGGCGCTGACAAACCTTGCCAGGGCCCAGCGGGCCGGCGGGCGATCCGATCTTGCGGCGGAAAATGCGGCGCGGGCGATGGCGCAAGATCCGTCGTTACCGGAAGCACCGTTTATCCTGTGCCGCGCACTGCTCGATGTGGGCGATTATCGCGGAGCGGCGGATGCAGGGCGTCAGGCTGTTACGCTGGCCCCGGGTTCGTACGACGCGCACGCTTGTCTTGGTATGGCGTTAGAACATCTCACGGATATGGCCGGTGCCGCGACGGCGTACCGGGCGGCACTCGAAATCGAACCTGACCGGGCGGTGACGCAGGTCATGCTCGGCTCGATTCTCTCCGGCCTTGGGCGGGATGAACAGGCTGTCCATCACTTTCGCCTCGCCGCCGCGCTCGCCCCCGGCGAAGTCCCCCCCCATATCGGCCTCGGCACGATATTGCAGCGCATCGAAGATGTAACCGGCTCGATCGATGCCTTCCGGCGGGCACTCGAACTCGCACCCGGGCGGGCGGATGTTTGGCGCATGCAGGGCGGTAATTTCGATGCGATCGGCCGCTTCGACGATGCCGCGGTCTGTTACAAACGTTCGCTGGAACTGGACCCCTCGTCCGCCGAGGCTCAGCGCAGCCTCGCCAGAATTGGCCGGCTGGACAATCCGTCGGGGGAAATCATCCGGCTTGAGGCGCTTGTTCAAAGCGATGCCGAGTCAACCTGGAGCCGCATTATCGCCGGCTTCGCGCTGGGCACGCTGAACGACAAGCTTGGCGCGTACGATCGCGCCTTCGCGGCTTTTGAAACCGCGAATACCAGGGCGTTGCGTTACCATGCGGAGAAAGGTGAATCGTTCGATCCGGCCGCGCTTCGCCGGGATGTCGATGGGCGCATCAGGAAGTTCGACCGAGCCGCTCTGGCCATCGGCCGGCTGAAGGGCGACTTGTCGGAGCAGCCGGTGTTTGTTGTCGGCATGCCACGTTCTGGCACGACGCTGGTCGAGCAGATCGCGGCCAGTCACGGACGTATTCGCGGCATGGGCGAAACCATGGATATCTGGGGTATGGTCAAGCGTCTGGAGGCAAGACAACCTGGGATTCACCCAAGTCTGTGGGATCGGGAGGCCGTGCAACGAGAAACCAAGGCCCACTTGGCGCATCTGCGGGCGGCGTCCGGGGATGCCGATCGCGTTATCGATAAGTTGCCGGATAACGTCATGATGCTGGGCTACATCGCCATGCTGTTCCCGCGTGCCCGCGTTATCGTGTGCCGGCGCGATCCACGGGATGTTTGCTTGTCGTGCTATTTTCAGCAATTCAATGACGCGACCCCCTGGTCCCTCGATCTTGCGGATTGCGCAATCAGAATGAGGGAAGTCTCGCGATTGATGGATTTCTGGTGCTCGGTCCAGCCGCTCCGGATACTGGAAATGCACTATGAAGCCCTTGTCGGCGACCTGGAAGGGCAGAGTCGCCGTCTGATCGATTTCCTGGGTCTGGATTGGGATCCCGCCTGTCTGGACTTTCACAAGACGGACAGGAAAGTGATGTCGGCCAGCCAGTGGCAAGTCCGCCAGCCGATTTACGGAAGTTCGGCCGGACGCTGGCGGCAGTATCGGCGGCATCTTGGACCGATGCTCGCGGTTTTAGGGGATATTGTGGGCGACAAGGGCCACGGCGTATAGATCGCGCCCGGGATTGCTAGCGCGCTGGTCTGACATAACGTTGCAGGGAAGTACGGCTGCAGGTGCGCCATTCGCGCATTCCGTGGTATACATCTTAGATGGTCGCTGTTCTCCAAACCCCTGACTTCATGACCGTCGCGGCATTCCTCGCCTGGGACGCGCCGCCCGGATCCGCGTGGCAACTGATCGACGGAGTGCCCCAGGCCATGGCGCCCGCGAGCGGCACGCATGCGCTCATTCAGGGCGAAGTCGGCGCACTGCTTCGGAACCATCTTGCCGTTAACCGTCCGGGCTGCCGGGTGGCGATGAACCCCGGCATCATTCCGCAGGCTGACTCCGGCCATAATTTTCGTATTCCGGACATCGGCGTGACATGCACGCCCATCCCGCGGGGCGCGATCGCCATGGGTCAGCCGGTGCTGCTGATCGAGATCCTGTCGCCCGGCAATACCCTGGAAACCTGGGCGAATGTCTGGGGATATACCGGCATCGCCAGCGTACACGAAATTCTGGCGATCCGTACAGCAACCATCGGTGTGCAACTGCTGCGGCGAACCCCGGACGGGTCCTGGCCGGATGTGCCGCTGGCGATCGAGACGGGCGATCTGACGCTGGACAGTATCGGCTTCCGCGTTCCGGTGGCGGCCTTATACGCGGGGACATGGCTGGCCGGACACGCCTGAGGCGCATCCGGCACGCCTTGCCTGCCGCGGGTTAGAATTTGCCGGCCGGCTTCATCAGGCTGCCCGGCATGCTGGACGCCAGATTGTTCTGGGCATTGGCCAGCAGTGCGTTCTTGACGTTGCTGCCCTGGCTGGAACCGAGCCAGTAGTTGGCGACCTGGGTGGCCATGGCGGCGAGGGTTCCGACCAGGATGGAACCGAATTGCCCGTCGCTGGCGCTGAGATGGCTGGTCAGCACGGAGTAGGTCGTCCACCCGAACGCCGCGACGATGACCACCGACACGGCGACTCCGCCATAGGCCAGGCCGCTATGGGCGTTGGCCAGCGTCGTTGCCATATCGCGGGCCGATCCGGTATCGGCCAGCCGAAGCTTCAGTTCGTCCAGGGCATCCTGACGCAACGCCTGCGTTTCGGCGTCCTGTTCCTTCTGCATCTGGACATGCAGATCGGCCAGTTTCGCCGCGAGGCCGGCGCATGCCAGCGGATCGGCTCGGATATGGGCCACCGCGGCGGCGACACCGCCTGGTGTGCTGAGATCGGCGACGGTTCCGACCACGGTCTGCACCACGCCGGCCGCTTTCGCCGTGGCCTCGGCGCCCTTCGAGCCAAAGATCATGCCGGCGAGTTGCGGCGCAAGGCTCAGTACAAGGGGAATTAAAGCCGCGAACATATCAGGCCTCCATGGCGTGAAGGGCGGCCTCGCACAGGCGGATGCGATCCGCCGCGCCATTCATGCCGCCGTTGATTTTTTGCGTGATCGTGTCGATCGCCCAGGTTTCGGCCAGTGCGTTCAGGCCGTTGGCGGTCCAGAACCAGGCGGCGGTGGCGACGGCGCCGGCCTGGGTGCCGGCCTGCTCCACCGCCGCATCCAGTGTTATGCCGGTTGCCCGCGCGAAGCTTTCGTATGCCGACCGGCCGGTGATCTGGATCAGCCCGCGGCCGCGAAACCGCCAGCCGTCGCCTGACGCGGGATCGCCGTTGCCCATGCGATCGGCGTAAACGGCGTTGGCCAGGGCCTCGGGCCGGCCGGCACAGGGCTGGGCGGTCTCGATCGTTGGAAACCGGCTGGGCCACACCTGACACAGCCGTTCCGCGCTGTAGAAGAGGTCTTCCTGAGTGACGCGGAATCCGGCGCTCTCCTGCGAACACTGGCCCAGGAAGGCGGCGACGCAGCGTGCGCCGGATATGCCGGCCCGATGCAGCGGGCCGGCCAGGGCGGCGACCCAGGCGGCGCGTTCGTCCGCGGTGAGATCCGGGGCAACCGCCATCAAAGCGGGGTCCAGACGATCGGGCGTTGTTGGCGGATCGGCGAGAACGGTCATCGCGGCGGCGGCGGCCGGATCGGACGGGGTGGGTTGAAACAGCGATTCCAAGGCGCTGAGGATTCCGGACATGGGGGGCTCCGATAGGGTGCTGAAAATGCGGTGCGCGATAAGGGTCGCGGTTCGAGAATGCGTGAAGAACGGATTTAGCTTAAGAATAAAATCATAAAATAAGATAGAAGTCAAGATTTTTCTGGTTGAGCGTGTTTTACCCGCTGGTGGCCGGAACCCGACGTCGACCCGCGCATGGAATGGCGGATACCGCCGGACCGGCCGCAACGCCTGCTAGCGCGGCAACTCGAACACCGCCTTTTCCCGCCGCTTCCACACCGCCCCGATCGCACACACCAGCGCAAACCCCGTCACCGCCACTATATCGATCGCCAGCAGCGGTCCGGCGACGGCCGCCAGCCCGCCCACCAGCAAAATCCCCAGCGGCCCCATTCCGATACACACCGTCAACAAACCCATCAGCCGCGAGCGGATATGGACCGGCGCATGCAGCACGATCAGCGAGGTTTGCATGTTGGAAAACGCCGACGACCCGAACCCGCCGATCGCCAGCACCCCGCACGCCGGCCAGAACGCTGGCATCAACGGCATCGCCGCCACGCAGGCCAGAAACAGTAAAGACCCGCCAACCATCAACAGCCGGCCGTTGACCCGCGGCTCCCGGCTCGTCAACAGCGCTCCGCCCAGAAACGCGCCGAACGACTCCGACGCCGCCAGCACGCCGACCAGCGTGGGCGACACCCGGAAGATCGTCCGCCCGATCGGGGCGATCAGCGCGTTATAGGGAAAGCCCAGCAGGTTCATCGCGAACGTCACCGCCAGCACCCCGCCGATGATCAGATCGCCGCGCACGAATCGCAGCCCCTCGGCCAGTTCGCGCGCCACATTGCCCACCACCAGCCGCCGTGTCGTTTGCCGGTAATCCACCCCGGACGCCAGGACCGCCGCCAGCGCATAGACACAGGCGGACAATCCGAACGATCCGGCCAGGCCCATCCGCTGATAGATCGCGCCGGCCAGAACCGGCCCCACCAGCCGGGTCAACGAGTTCGACATCGTGTCCAGCGCCAATGCCCGCGATATTAGACGGCCGGGCACGCACTCCCCCACCATCCGCCGGCGGGTCGCCATGTCGGTGGACCAGACGACGCCCGCGACGAGCGCGGCGGCCGCGACGTGCCACGGCCGCACGACCCCGGCCCATGCGAGCAGTGCGACCGAGGCAGACGCGGAACAGGTGACCATCTGGCCGATGAACAGAACGTTCTTGCGGTTCACCGCCTCGGTCGCCACGCCGGAGAAGGCACCCAGCAGGAACATCGGCAGTGTCCGGGCGGCGGAAACGATGGCGACGTCCAGACCCGACCCGGTTGCGTCCAAGGTAAACAGCGCGGCCGCCAAGACCTCGAACCAGCGCATCGTGTTGATGCAGCCGCCGATCGCCCAAAGGCGCAGAAACGCGGGGGAGGACAGCAGGGCGCGCAGCCCGCCGCCAGCGACGGGAACGGTCACGGCGGCGCATCGTCCGGTGCCGCCCACGGGATCGGTTGCATGGCGTTTCCCAGCCTGCTTGCTTGGTCGGGATACAAGCACGCATCGCCGGGGTGGGCCAGATACGCGGCCAGGACGGGTCCATCCCGGCCTCGGCGGCGGCGGGAAATTATCATTTGATTCGTGCCCCCGCCGGACCATTTCCGTTATAGGACCGCCTCGCCACGCCCAATGCGCAGCCGTCCACATCCGGACGCCGCCAACCCCGCCCCTCGAGAAGACCCCTTCATGCAATCGCCACCTTCGCTGCCCCGGCACGACGGGCCCGCCCCCAGCCGCCGGACGATGGTTGCCGGCCTCGCGGCCTTCCAGACGCCGTCGGTCGGGCGCAGCATCGCCCAGTTCGGCATTACCGCCGCGCCCTATGCCGCGCTGCTGGCGTTCATGTACTACGCCTATTACCACATCTCGCCCTGGCTGAGCCTCGCGCTCGCGCTGCCAGCCGCCGGCCTGGTGGTCCGGCTGTTCATCATTCAGCACGATTGCGGCCATGGCGCGTATTTCAAGGCGCGCTGGGCGAACGAAGTTGTCGGATGGGCCTGTAGCCTGACCACGTTCACGCCCTATGCGCTGTGGCGGCGGCACCATTCGCTGCACCATGCGGTCTGGAACAATCTGGACAAGCGCCCGACCGGCGGGGACATCTATTCCGGCTGTCTTACGCTGAAGGAATATGAGGCATTGTCGCCGATGCGGCAGCGTCTGTACCGAGCGGCGCTGCATCCGCTGGTGTCGCAGTTGCTGCTGCCGCCGGTGGTGTTCGTGCTGGTGTATCGCATCCCGTTCGATACGCCGAAAAACTGGCGGAAGGAGCGGTTGAGCGTTTATCTGACCAACCTTGGCATTGGCGGCTTACTGCTGACCCTGACGCTGCTGTTGGGCTGGAAGCCGGTGCTGCTGGTGCAACTGCCGGTGATCGCCATGGCGTCGATTATCGGGGTGTGGCTGTTTTCGGTGCAGCATCGATTCGAGCATTCGGTGTGGTCCCGTCAGGCGGACTGGACGGCGGACGGCGCCGCGCTGCATGGCAGTTCGTGGTTGCGGCTGCCGAAGGTGCTGCAATGGTTCACCGGCAATATCGGGTTCCATCATGTGCATCACCTGATGCCCCGGGTGCCGAACTACCGGCTGCAAGCCGCGCATCGTGCCGATCCGGCCTTCGCCGCCACGGTGACCGGGTTGACGTTGTGGCAGGCGCTGCGCGCGCCAGGTTTCACGCTGTGGGATGAAGCCCTCGGGGCGATGGTGCGATTTCCGCGCCGGCCTCGGTAGGCCGCTGGCTGCGCGGAGCGTGGAGGCGAGAGCCGATTTTAATCAGTAGTACTGCAGAGTGATTTAGGAAATTTGTCAAGATCGATGATGGGCGGGCAGCGGGTCTGTTCGAGTGTTCGGGTTCGGCCCGCCGCTGCCGCACCGATAGGGACCGAACGCGGACGTTTACCCGTTGCGAAAAATTTTGATGGTTTGTTCCCGATGTTAAATCGAGCGAACAAGATGAATTATCCCAGAATAGATGCACGCTACTCCTACCGGGAAGCAACCGGCTCTAAGGCTGAGATTTATCCAAAAAGACCAAGCCCCTTCGGATCGGGATTCGTGATATTTAACGCCATTTTGTCCGTAGAACGTGCCCTCCTTTAGCGCGGTACGCACTTGAAAGCAGCCCGCCCAAATGAAAATGACGCCAGCCGCAATCGCAGAGATACCGACCATACAGGTAGCGTATTGTGTATGATCAGCCGGTGTGTGTAGGGAACCTCTAAAAATCCCCCTTCCCAACCGCCGCGAACCTCGATTCAATAAAGCAACCACCCTCCGCGCCTGATGGGATTGGTGATGCACCAGCCTGGCTTCTTCGACCTCGGCCGCCGCTACGACAGCCTCGACGCCAAGCCCGATCCGCTCGTGGCGATCAACCGCCTGGTCCCTTGGGACAGCTTCCGCGACAGGTTGCGCGCGGCCCTCGAACAAGCAGGCCAGCGCAAGACGGCCGAGGCGCGCAAGTCCGCCGCCGGGCGCAAGCCGCTGGACGAGGTGCCGATGTTCAAGGTGCCGATGTTCAAGGTGCTGGTCTGCACTCGCTCTACAACCTTGCCGACGAGGCGGCGGAGTACCAGATCGGCGACCGGCTCTCGTTCATGCGCTTCCTCGGCCTCGGGCTGGGGGAGTCCGTGCCCGACGCCAAGACCATCTGGCTCTACCGCGAGGCGCTGGCCACGTCCGGCACCGTCGAGGCGCTGTTCGCCGAGTTCGACAAGTGTCTGAAGGACAAGGGCTACCTGGCGATGGGCGGGCAGATCGTGGACGCCACCATCGTGCCGGTGCCGGTCAACCACAACAAAGAGTCGGAGAACGCGGCGATCAAGGCGGGCGAGGTGCCGGCTGGCTGGGCGGACAACCCCGCGAAGCTGCGCCAGAAGGACCGCGACGCGCGCTGGACGAAGAAGCACGGCAAGTCGTACTACGGCTACAAGGACCATGTCCGCGTCGACCGCCGCCACAAGCCGATCCGCTGCTACACGGTTACCGACGCGGCGAGGCACGACAGCCAGGCGTTCGAGGCGGTGCTGGACCCCGCCAACACCGCGCGCGACGTCTGGGCCGACAGCGCCTACCGCTCGGAGGCGACCGAGGCAAAGCTGAAAGAACCGCGCTACCGCAGCCACATCCACCAGAAGGGCCGGCGCAACAAGAAGCTGACCAGGCGCGAGCAGGCGACGAACAAGACGGCGTCGAAGGCGCGCTCGCGCGTGGAGCACGTGTTCGGCCACTTCGTGTCGTCGATGGGGGGCAAGCTGGTGCGCACAATCGGGATGGTCCGTGCGAAGGCGAAGATCGGGCTGCGCAACCTGACCTACAACATGCAGCGATACACGTTCCTGGAGGGAGCGCGGGGACGGACCGCATGAGATGGTGCAACCCACGCGAGCAATTTGCTGATTTACTTGGAATGAAACTACCATGACGGGCAATTTGCCCGGCCGCAGCCATGCCGCCTGTGCTGGGCGGCCTTGTCGTGACCCCATCCGCTGCCATTAAGCGCGAAAATTAGATATTTCGAGGTTCCCACCGGTTAACTCACACCCTGGCCCTATAAACGCCAGATGCACAGGTCCAGACGCTTTACGCGGGTAAGAACATCGGGATCGATCTCACCAACGCCGCCTACGTCCTGCATTCGACGACCATCGACCCCTGCCAGCCGGCAGCCCCCGTGGGCGCGCATTTCAGAACCGTACTCTTAAAGCACGCCGATCCCCGGCCAGCCGACTTCGTTGTCCTGGCTCAGGCGCGTGGACAACTGTCCGGTTTTCGCGAACCACCTCGCTGCCGCGCCGTGCGGCCTCGGGCACCGAGCGCTAAAATCGCATGGAGAGCGGTTGACATGAGGTCGGATAATGGTTAATTGCATAACGCAAGTTACTAAGCAACGCCTCTCCGCCTCATGGCGGGACACAAAAAAACGGGCAAATCATGGCACCACCGAGCGTCACGTCGGCAATCGTTCCCCCGGCATCGGAAATGCCGCGCCCGGCGGCGATGAGTCCTCGTACCCGAACGCTTCTGCAAGGCGCTATCGTGCCGACCTTGCTTGGCATGGCATGGCCAAATATCCTGGTGATGACCGCCCAGGCGTCCACCGGTCTGATCGAAACATGGTTCGTGTCGCGCCTCGGCCGCGATGCACTCACCGGGATGGCGCTTGTGTTCCCCGGCTTCATGATGATGCAGATGATCTCAGGCGGGGCGATGGGGGGCGGTATTTCCTCGGCCATCGCGCGTGCCCTGGGAAGCGGCCGGCGGCACGATGCCGATGCACTCGTGCTGCACGCGATGGTCATTAACGTCCTGCTCGGGCTGTTCTTTTCCGCGCTGATGCTTGCGTTTGGGCGGCCACTTTATGCCGCGATGGGTGGCCGGGAGGGCTCACTGGATGCGGCGATGGTGTATTCCAACGTGGTGTTTGGGGGCACCGTCCTGGTTTGGGCGATGAACGCTCTCGCCAGCACGATCCGGGGCACCGGCAACATGTTCGTGCCGGCCCTGGCAATCTGCGTCGGGGTGCTGGTGCTGGTCCCGCTGTCGCCGGCGCTGATTTTTGGCTTCGGGCCAATTCCGGCGATGGGCATCGCGGGCGGTGCGATGGCGGTGCTGCTGACCAACGCGCTGACTGGTGCCTTGTTGGCATGGTATCTGCTCGCAGGCCACGGCGTGGTGCGGGTCCGCTGGGTGCGCCTGCGCTGGGACATGCTGGCCGACATATTGCGGGTGGGTGCTGTTGGTTCGGTCAGCACATTGCAGACAAGCCTCACAATCTTGCTGACAACCGCCCTGGTCGGTTCGGCCGCCGGTCCGGACGGCGTCGCGGGCTATGGAACCGGAGGCCGCCTCGAATATCTGCTGATTCCGGTGGCGTTCGGGTTTGGCGGACCAATGGTTGCGTTGGTCGGCACCAACATCGCGGCGGGTCAACCAAAGCGAGCACTGCGGATCGCGCTGGTGGGCGGAGGGATGGCGTTTCTGCTGACCGAGGCCATCGGCATAGCCGCTGCGATCTGGCCGTATGCCTGGCTCGGACTGTTTGGTCACGATCCGAGGATGCTGGCGATCGGTGCGGCGTATCTGCGCCTGGTTGGGCCGGCCTACGGGTTTTTCGGGCTTGGATTGTCGCTGTATTTCGCGTCGCAGGGGGCTGGTCGGCTGTTGTGGCCGTTGCTGGCCGGGTTGTGCCGGATGGCGATCGCCGTCGGCGGCGGCGGGCTGGCGCTGTATCTGACCGGATCCGTCGCGTGGCTGTTCGGATTCCTCGCGGCGGCACTGGTGGTTTATGGCGCCATGCTGGCAAAGGCGGTGCAATCCGGTGTCTGGTTCCGGAACCCGCCCAAAATGCATGGTGTTGAACCGGCGAGCATGCCGGCAGGCGATGCACCATCCATTCGCGCCGGGTGCACCGCGGAGGCGTGACCCAAGCGGTCGCGTCCCACCCGCGCCATCAGGCTTTAAGGCGTACCGGGACCCCTTTGGAACCAGGTGTCTTGGAGGCTACGTCATGCAGCCATAGCGGTATCAGCGGGTTCATTTCGGGATAGTAGCCGCCAAGGCAGCCATCGGGCAGGCTGAACGGCGTGACGGTCAGGCCCGTCACCTCGCGATGCACGCTGTCGCCGGCGTCGGAGACCAGGCTGACGATATCGCCCTCCTTCACGCCCGCCCGGACCATGTCATCCGGATTGATCAGCAGAATCATGCGGGATCCATCGAGTCCGCGCAGCCGGTCGCTGAACCCATAAATCGTCGTATTGAACTGATCGTTCGATCGCATGGTAATCAAGTGGAAGCGTCCGGGCGCGTCCCCGACTCCCAGAGCGGACAAAACGGTGGGGCAGGTAAATTCCGCCTTGCCGCTCGCGGTCAGCCAAATCCGTTCGCGCGCCTTGTTGCCCCGGTAAAACCCGCCGGGCTCGAACATCCGAGCGCTGAAATCGTGAAATTCGTCCGGGTAGGTTTCCGCGATAAGCTCGCGTACCGCGCCGTAATCGGCCGTCCATTCGTCCCATCGCCATTTTGGGTGTGCGGGCAAGGTTGCCTTCGCCAGCCCCGCGACGATCGCGAGTTCGGACCGAAGGTTCTTGCCGGCCGGCGTCCGTTTGCCAACCGAACCATGGACATGGCTGAAACTGTCTTCCACCGTCACGGTTTGTGCGCCGCCCGCCTGCATGTCCTGTTCGGAGCGTGCCAGGCACGGTAAAATGTAAGCCGTCCGGCCATGGACCAGGTGACCCCGGTTGAGTTTGATCGCGATCGACACCGTCAGGGCCATGTTGCCCCAGGCCGCTTCCATCGCGTCGCGCTCCGGAATGGCCCGCACGAAATTGCCGCCAAGGCTGACGAAGGCCTTGACCGATCCGTCGAGAATTCCCTGGCAGACATCGACTGTCGTCAGACCCGTCTCACGCGGTGGATCGAAGTCGAACATCGCCGCCAGTTTGTCCAGCGGCACCAGTTCCGGCTTTTCGGTGATGCCGACGGTTCGCTGGCCCTGCACGTTGGAATGGCCGCGAACAGGCGATATCCCCGCACCGGGCCGGCCAATATTGCCCTTTAGCAGGAGCAGATCGATCAGCATGCCGATACATTGCGATCCGTGAACATGCTGCGTAAGACCCATGCCGTACACGGCAATCGTTCGCTCCGCCGCGATATACACATCCGCGGCTTTTTCGAGTTCGCCGCGCGCAAGGCCCGAGATACGTTCGATATCCGCCCAATCGGCCGCGTGTACGGCCTGCGCGAGGCCATCGAAGCCATCTGTATGCATCTTGACGAAAGCGCGGTCGATGACGCCGGAACCGCCTTCACCCAGCCGCTCCCGATCCACCCGGAAAACGTGCTTGCACAGCCCCATCAGGGCAGCGATGTCTCCGCCCGGCCGTACCTGCAAATACATGTGCGAAAGCTGAGTCGCATGGCCGGTCAGCATCTCCGCCGGATTTTGCGGATTGACGAAGCATTCCAGGCCGCGTTCGCGGACCGGATTAAACGTAATGATCTTGCAGCCTCGCCGGACAGCTTCCTGCAACGGATGAAGGAACCGGGGACTATTGGTCCCAGGATTCTGTCCAAAATAGAATATCGCGTCGCACGTGTCGAAGTCCTCAAGCACGCAGGTTCCCACCGGGGAGCCGATGACCGTCTTCAGCCCTACCGATGTCGTTTCGTGACACATATTCGAACTGTCGGGCAGGTTGTTATGGCCATATAACCGGGCAAACAGGGCATATAGATACGATGCCTCCATGCCGGCTTTCCCCGAGGCATAGAAAATCGCCGATTTCGGATCAATTCGTTGTAGTTCACGCGCAATTCCGGAGAATGCCTCCTCCCATTCGCACGCAACGTACTTGTCTATGGTAGAATCGTAACGAAGCGGTTGAGTAAGCCTGCCCTGCAACTCCAGGTCGTAATCTTGCCATTCGCGTAGTTCCGTCACTGTATGGCGACCGAAAAAGTCGGGCGTGCAACGGTCTCGCGTTAGTTCCCAAACCGTTGCCTTCGCGCCGTTCTCGCAAAATTCGAAGATATGGGGATGGGCCGGCTTGCCCCACGCGCACGAAGTACACATGTGGCCACCGGTCTTGTTTTGATAAGTTAATGTCTCGAGGACGGCGGGCGATGGCCGTTCGCGGAACAAAATGCCGCCGATGCCCTTCACGGAGCCCCAACCGCCTGCTGGCTTACGATAATGTTTGGTTTCGGGCCGAACTATACCCATCGCCATCTCTCCGTCTGGTGCGACGACGGTAACGTGCGTCCGGTGAGCCGGTTCCTCGCCGATTTTAGCGCCGACGGTACTCCGACTCTCTGAAAGCTCCGCCAGCGCGCATCGCGATGGTCGGCCAAAGCAACCGTGAACCGAACCGATCGCTCAAGTCCTGCATTGCGGGGCCGCGGACGGCGTCGGTGTCACATTCCGGCACCTGGGCGCGGTGCAATCAGACATTCACAGATGGATGACACATCCGCGCCGGTCGCACTTGGCGGTTTATTTATTTCAGTTCATAGTCGCGCAATATATCGTGATCGGGGAAAATCTAGTGCCGTTTCTACATTTTGAGCAATCGCGCCTGCTCAATTGTCGGTGCTTTGGTCTGATCCTGCTTGCCTGCCTAGCTGGAGAAACCGCGACCTGGGCGCAAGTTCCCCCGCGCCTGCCGCCTGCGCCACCTCTGGGATCGCCGCTTCCTGGCATTGCCATTCCCGAACAACCAAACGTCGCGCCGGGCCTGCCTCGGCCGCCGCCGCCATCCGCCCCGGCAGAAACCACCGAGGGAACCACCCATCGGATCGCGACGCTCACGGTCGATGGCGTGACGGCTTTCTCCGCATCGCGGATAGCGTCCCTGACCGGCGGCCTGACGGGTCCGGCCGTACCCGAGGGGCAGATCGAGGCATCGCGGGCCGCGCTGGTCGATTTATACCGCAGCGAGGATTATGTTTACACCACGGTGCGGGCGATTGTCACCGGCTCGGCCCTGCGCTTTCAGGTGGTGGAAGGGTACGTCGCGGCCGTTAAGCTGGACGGCGATATCGGGCCGGCAGGTCTCCAGGTGCTACGTTTCCTTAACCATCTTGTCGGCCAGGTGCCACTTAAGACGTCGGACCTCGAACGCTGGCTGCTTCTGGCGCAGGATATTCCAGGCCTGACGGTTCGTTCGGTACTTAATCCGTCGCTCGGCGACCCCGGCGCGTTGACGCTGGTCGCCCAGGTGTCGCGGCGTGTCGTCAGCGGGTATGTTTCGGCCGATAACCGGGCGTTCAACCTGGCCGGACCGGAGGAGGGGCTGGGCGTCTTCAATATCGATAGCCTGACCGAGTACGGCGAGCGGACTCAGTTATCCATGTTTGGAGCCTTCAATAACACCAACCTGTTTGGCCAGGCTTCGGAAGAATTGTTCCTCGGCGGTTCGGGCCTCAGGCTCAAGATATATGGCGGCGCCGGCAATTCGACACCCGGAGGGCCGCTTGGCCTTATTGGTTATGACGGCCAGACAACGGTGTTCGGTGGACAGCTTTCGTACCCCCTGGTGCGGACGCGCTCCCAAAGCCTGAACATGACGGGGGCTTTCGACGCGATCGAGAGTAACATCCAGAATAACCTCGGACTCAACGGCGCCCCACAGCGCAGCAGCTTCGATAGTTTGCGCATTTTGCGGTTCGGGGGCGATTACACCTTGCTGGATACTGTGCTGGGCGGGGATCGCACCGGACTGAACACGATCAATGGAAGATTCAGCCAGGGACTGACGCTGCTGGGTGCCTCACGCGATGGCGACACCTCAACCCCGCCGCCGCGTATCGGTGAAAAAATCGACTTCCAAAAACTGAGCGGCGAGATATCGCGTAATCAAACGTTATTCCACCCCTATACCGACGCGACCGTGTCGTTCGTGACCGATGTCTCGGGTCAATATTCCGAAAATATTCTGCCGCCCGAGGAGCAGTTTTATCTTGGAGGACCGACGTTCAATCGTGGTTATTACTATGGCCAGGTCAGCGGCGATAAAGGGCTTACCGTGTCCGCGGAGCTGCGGCTGAATACACCGATTCCATTGCCGGCCAAGGTTCCGTTCGAACTGAATTCGCAGTTCTATTTATTCTATAACTGGGGAGCGGTCTGGCAGAACACGCCGTTGCAATCGGATCAAACGTTACGGTCCGCTGGCACCGGCGTTCGTCTATATCTGACAAGTTCCAGCGAAATCGACCTCGAGGGCGTCTATCGTATGAGTCTGTATCCAACGGGTCAGGAGCCTAACGTGTCGGCATTGAGATCGGCGGCGTTCTATTGGCAGTTGCTGCAGCGATTTTAACCAGCTTGTTCAGGCGATGAAACACATGTGCGCGTTTTGGGGACAATTGTTATGACGAGTACCCGGCTGGCACCGCCCCAGGTCGCGACACCGGCCGATAGTGCCATTGTGCGGGGATGCAGCCGGCTGGGCCTGATGTCGAGCACCGCCTTGCAGGCGGTTGCAGCGGTTGCCGTGCTGGCGATGGTGCCGCGCGCACACGCCCAGTTGCCCCCGGGTGCTCGGCCGGCCGGCGGACAGGTGGTGGCCGGTCAGGCCGGCATTACGCAGTCCGCCAACCAAACGACCATCGTCCAAACCAGCCAGAATGCAGCGGTGAACTGGCAGAGCTATAACGTGGGCAGCGGCCAGACGGTGCGCTACGTCGATCCTTCGTCTCGTTCGGTCACGCTTAACCGTGTGGTTGGTCCCAATCCGTCGGAGGTTGCCGGACGAATCACCTCCAATGGCACCGTGATCATCGTCAACCAGGCGGGCCTGTTGTTCGCTGCCGGTGCCCAGATCGACACGGCCGGCCTTGTCGTTTCGGCCGCGGGAATCAGCAACAGCAATCTAATGGCCGGCAAGCTGGTCTTCGATCAGGCGGCAAAACCGGGTGCGACGATCGAAAACCGTGGCACGTTCACGATCAAAGACCAAGGCCTTGCTGCCCTCGTCGCGCCCCAGGTGGCGAATTCCGGCGTCATCCGAGCCCGCCTGGGCAAGGTCATTTTGGCGGGTGCGGAAGCCACTACGCTCGATCTTTATGGCGATGGGTTAGTGTCGATCAACGTCACCAAACAGGTTGCGACGGCGCCCGGCGGCAATCAGGTGCTGGTGACGAATACCGGAGTAATCAGTGCATCGGGCGGATCCGTCCTGCTGACGGCACAGGCGGTGGACGGCGTGGTGCAAACGCTGGTCGATGCCGGCGGTAAAATCGCCGCCGATACGGTTGGGGGGCAGACCGGGCGGGTGGCGATCGCCGGGGCTGGGGGCGACGTCATCGTCTCCGGCGCGATCGCGGCCAACGGCCATGCGGCCGGGACAACGGGCGGTTCGGTCGTGGTGAACACCACCGGGGCGGTAACGCTGGCGCCCACGGCGCGGATCGGCGCGTCCGGCCCGGCCGGGGGGGGGCTGGTGGCGATCGGCACGACGGCACGCCGCGCCAGGGGCGGTCCGGCCGTCGTGTCCGCCAAAACCGCCACGACCGTCGTGGTTCAGTCAGGCGCCAATATCGCGGCAAACGCCACCGTGAAGGGCGATGGCGGCCGCGTCACGATATTGTCCACGAAATCCACCGACATGGCGGGCACCATCAGCGCGACCGGCGGGCCACTGGGAGGCAATGGCGGGTTCGCCGAGGTGTCGGGCAACCTCGGCTTTGCCTTGACAGGGATGGTCGATCTGTCGGCGCCGCGTGGCGGATTGGGCACCGTTCTGCTCGATCCGAAGACATTGGATGTTGTTCAGGGGAATGCTGGTAAAAGCGGGTTGAACGGTTCGTTCAATAACGGGGGCACAATCTCGGCCAACGTCGCGGACGCAAAGCCCGATACCGTCACCAACAGCGAAATCCAGTTGGTCGGCGCGTCGGGCAATGTGGTGCTGCAGACCTCCACCGGCACCATAGGTGTGCATGCGACAATCGACGTCGCTAATAGTCTGATCCTTCAGGCTGGCAGCAATCTGCTGATCGATCGGGGCGTCACTATCGGCGCGGGCAGCGGGTTGTTCCTGTCGTCCGGAACCGCCACGGCGGAGACCGGTTCCATCCTGATCGGCACAACCGGACCAATGACTTCCGGTTCGGTTCTGCTGTCGGCACCGAACGTAACGATGCAAGCGGGAGTTGCATCGGCCGGTTATGGCATCGATCTGACCGACACCGCGATCCAGAATGGCACCGGCGCGGCGACCGTTGTCGATCTAAGCGCCAAAAGCGGTGGCATCCGCCAGCTCGGTACCGGCTCCATTAATACCGGTACGCTGCTGAGCAGTCTTGGAGTGACCGGAACTGTCGCGCTTGCCGGCGCGAACACAATCGGATTGCTTGGCTCATTTCAGGTCGGTTCTGGCGATTTTACCCTTGCGAACAACATCGGTTCGCTGAACGTGACAGGGCCGCTGCATGCGACCGGATCTGTCGCGGTGAATGCGGGATCGATCGTGCTCGCCACCGCGGCGAACGTGCAGGGCAGCACGATCGCCCTGACCGGCAGCAACGGCATCGCGCTGAACGGCAGCGCCAGCCTGGGCGAAATCGGGGCACTGGTGGACCTGACCGTGCCCGTCGCCGGCGGCGTGACCCAGCTCCGCACCGGCACGATCGTCGCGGCAACGCTGCAAAGCAGCGGCGGTATCGCCGGGCCGGTGTCGTTGCCGGGCAGTGCCAACGCGATCGGCGCTTTGGGCAGCCTGGCGGTTGCCGGCGGGTTTTCGCTGACGAACGCCGGTTCGCTGAACGTGACAGGGCCGCTGCATGCGACCGGATCGGTCGCGGTGAATGCGGGATCGATCGTGCTGGCCAACGCGGCGAACGTGCAGGGCAGCACCATCGCCCTGACCGGCAGCAACGGCATCGCGCTGAACGGCAGCGCCAGCCTGGGCGAAATCGGGGCACTGGTGGACCTGACCGTGCCCGCCGCCGGCGGCGTGACCCAGGCCGGCACCGGCACGATCGTCGCGGCAACGCTGCAAAGCAGCGGCGGTATCGCCGGTGCGGTGTCATTGCCGGGCAGCGCCAATGCGATCGGCGCTTTGGGCAGCCTGGGGGTTGCCGGCGGCATCGGCGACTTCTTTCTGATGGATAGCAAAGCATTGACTGTGGTCGGAACGGTCACGGCGCCCGGCAATGTCTTTATTCAAAGCTCCAACGTCGCCGGAATTACCGTAGGCGCGACCGGCAGTATCGGCGCCGGATCGAATGCAAGTTTCGAGACCGATGCGTTCTCGATCGTTGCCGGCGGCACCATAACCGGCAGCATTTTCGAGCTGGCACCGAACACCCAGGGCGGCATCCTGACGCTCGGTACCAGCGGCGCTGGTTTATCGCTGGTATCGCTAGCGGGAATCGGGCCGGCAAGCCTGAATCTCGGGGCGGTGACGCTGCCGGGCAGTACAAACGTCACGACAACAGCCGGTTCGATCTCCATCGCCGGCACATTCGGCGCAAGTGCGGACGGCATCAACCTGTTTGCAATCGGGGCCATATCTCAGTCGGCACCGCTGACAGCGAACATTCTTAGCGGTAGTGGCGCCAGTGTAACCCTGATGAATCCAGGCAATACAATTACAGAAGCCTATAATCTGGCGGCGACCGGCGGAAATCTGGCGGTCGCATCGGGGCCCAACCTCGTGAGCTTTGGCACGATCTACGCGAAAGAAAACGTCTTCCTGCAATCCTCCGGAGGGATCTCTATTGGGGGGACGGTGAATTCTGGCGGGCTTGCAAGTTTCCAATCCAATAACTTCGCCGTCGCTTTTAGCGAATCCAGCGGCACGGTTTTCGCCCAAACATTCGAATGGGCGCCATATACATCTGGCACTGCGATCGGCGTCGGGTTCGTCATTGGTACCACATCCGGTTCCTATTTGGCTTCTTTGTTCCACATCAATGCATCCAATGTTCGCATCGGTGCGGTGACGCTGCCCGGCAGCATCGGCCCAACAACGTTCGCGGGATCGATCGCGGTCCAGGGAATTTTCGGTTCCGCCGCGATCAATCTCGAACTGGATTCGCTTAACGGCATTGTCCAGTCGGCCGGTGCGATCCTGACAGCGAAAACCCTCTCTGGACATGCCATCAACGATGTCATCCTGACCCAGGCCAACACCATCGCCGCGGTCGGCGATTTCATCGTTAGCAGCGGTTCGTTTGGGCTTAACGATTCTGGGCTGGTCGGCAACCTCATCGTTGCCGGTTCGGTCGGTGCGACCGGCGTATCGATCGGTGGCGCGCCCACCCTGACTGTAAGCGGAACAATCGGCTCCGGGCCGACAATGACGCTGACAGCCGGTGGCGGCGGCATTGTTCTGAACGCCGGCGACGTATTATCTGGCGGCACGATCGGCCTGAACACCTCGGGCGGCGGCGTAACCCAGGATCCGGCCGGCACCATCGCCGCCGGCACGTTGCTTACAAATAGCGGCTTGGCCGGCACCGTTAATCTGGCCGGCACAGCCAACGCTATCGCGGCGATCGGATCCGTGACCGTGACCGGGGGCGACTTCCGTCTGTTGGATACCGGTTCGCTGACTGCCTCAGGTCCGCTGTCCGCCGCTAATATCGGCCTGACGGCAGGCACGATCGGCGTTGCCGGCGCGATCAATGCCGGGACTGTTCTGGCCTTGTCGGCGACCGGCGGCAACATTGACCAGACCGGTGGATCGATCGGCGCGGTCACCCTGACAGGCGGCGCGGCAACCTCGGCAACCATGACGCAAACCGGAAATCTGATCGGAACGCTGGCTGCTTTCAGCACCGCCGCCGGTTTCGCGTTGACCGATAACGAATCCCTGACCGTCGCCGGCCCCGTCAAGGACATCGGCGCAACCAGTACGCTGTCGCTGACAACAAAAGCCGGCGACCTGATTCTGGCCGGCACCGTTTCCGCCGCCAATGTGCTCGACATTGTCTCGGCCGGCACGATCGGCCAGTCCGGCGGCACGATTGGCGCCGGAACGCTGAACGGTAGCGCGCTCGCCAGCGCCAGCTTCGTCAGCGGCAACAGCATCGTTAGTCTGGGCACGTTCAACGCCCCGAACGGCTTTACGCTGACCGATGCAACCGGGCTGTCGATTACCGGTCCTGTGACCAGCAACAGCGGTTCGGTCGTGGTCAATACAGGAACGTTCGGACTTGGAGTACCAGGAACGATCGTCGCGTCCTCGGCGACATTGTCGGCGGGTTCGATCGTGCTGGGCGGGTCGCTTCACGTGGCCGGCGCGGCGGCTTTGTTTGCCGGCGGCGGCAACGCCGGCACCGTGGATATTTCCACGCTGGCGGGTGGGCTGACGCAGGGTTCGTCCGGCACGCTGATCGCGGGGATACTGACCAGCGGCAGCGGCATCGCGGGCGCGGCGACACTGGCCGGCACGACGAACCAGATCGGCACGATCGCCGCCTTGTCCGCGACGGGCGGCCTGACGGTGGTGGACAATCAGGGTCTCACCCTCGCGGGTCTGGTTAACGCTGGCACCAACGGTATCGCCGACATTACGGTTGCGTCCGGCGGCCTGACGCAAAGCGGTTTGGGCACGTTGATCGCCCAGGCGCTGCTCAGCAGCGGCGACATCGTGGGTTCGATTTCGCTCCTGGGCGGGGTCAACCAGATCGCCAATCTGGGTTCGGCCTCCAATGGCGCGCCTGGATCGTTGCGCGCAACCGGTGGCATCGACATTGTCGATACCTCCAACCTGACGATCGCTGGCGATGTGGTCGCGGGTAGCGGCACTCCAGCTTCGTCATCGGCCTCATTGACGATCCTGATTCCCACGAACAAGCTACTCACCGTCAATGGCGAGGCCATTGCCGCAAGCCCAGCCGGCAGCGTGCAACTGACAGCCGGCAGCATTACGCTGGCTCGATCGGGTTCGGTGCCGCCATTGGTGGAGGCAAACGGCGCGGTGACACTTTCGGCGACGAATACGGTATCGCAAAGCGCCGGCGCGATCGCTGGCGGCAGCGTAGCGATAGCCGCACCAGGCGGAGCGGCCTTGTCCGGCGGCACCATCGTAACAAGCGGAAATGGCGGATCCGTCGCGATCGTGGCTCCGCTGACGACGGTCGGCGCGAATGAAATCATCGCCGGGCTGGGACCTACGTCCGCGATTTCCTTCTCCGCTAACGTCACACAATCCGCTGCCAGTTACATTGGTGCCAACGGTTCGGTCACGGTTGGGTCGCTGTTGACCGAAAGCGGGGGCATCATGCTCGCCGCGCGCGATATCGTCCTGGGCGCGCTATCGGAAAGCGCCGGGACCGTCGCCGCGGGCAATGTCCTGTCCATTGGCCAGGGCATCGGCGTGCCGGGCTGGGCCGGTTCCGCGGCTACTGCCGGCACCTTCGACCAAACCGGCGGCGAACTGGCGGCATCGGGTAGTGCGAACATCTTCACGGCCGGCGCGTTCGTCCAGACCCGCGGCCTGCTGGCGACCGGGGGAACCCTCGGGGTCACTGCGAATAACGGGATATCGATAGCAGGCGATGTGTCCGCCGCGGGGGCGCCCAGCGGATTTATGCTGCTCGCCGCCGGCGGTAACGCGGTTGTCGCCAATTCCGGCTTGCTTGGCGGTGCGGCATTAGCGACGGCCGGCGACGCAATCCCAGGTAACGTCTTACAGGCACCGTCGGGTGCCGTCCTGATCGCCGGGCCGTCCGGCACGCAGGGCTTTGGGCTGGCCGGAGCGGTCGGCGCGATCGCCCCGGTGGCCGGTTACGCCATCGCGCCGCCCGCCGGTCCGCCGCCCCCGATCGAACTATCGCCGCCGTCGGCAGGCCAGCCCGGTGTTATCCCGATTTCGGTACGGCTGGCCGGAGGCGCGATCGATATCGAGCGACCAATCGTCGCCGCTACGCTCGGACTCGACTCTGGAACTACGATCGTAGAGGGTCCAACCGGGTTGATCGCCGCTGGGCGACTGACCGGTTCGGCTGGCGGGAACATAGCGCTAAATCAGGCAAATGTCATCGGCACGCTGGGTGCACTCAGCGACCCCGGCCATGCGATCGCCCTTGTTGACGCATCCAATCTGATGCTCGCCGGGCAGATAACCGCGACAAGCGTCACGATTAAAGACGTCGGCTATACAATCGATCTGGTCCAAGGCAATGGATACTCCGGCCTGGGTTCCGGTACAACAAACTCTCTCAACGTCGGCGCATTCCCCGTGCCGGGTTCGCCGGGTGTTTATTTACTGGCATCGGACTTCGCCGTCTTGACCAATCCGGTAATCGCCACATCCAACATCGTTGATTGGACGTTCGCGTTGCCGCCGACTGGATCGGGGAACGTCGGTCTTGGCGTTTTCCTACAGCCGCATGTCAAGCTGTTTCTAAGCCTGGGCGCTGGAACCGCCAGCGGCCAGGTCGATGTCGCGGGGCTACAGGTCGCCTATTCGATCGCGACAAAGGTGCCGGTTAACCTAACCGGCTCGGTCGGCGGCATCGCGGGCCAGACCGCTGCGTCCACTAGCCATATTTCCCCCGAACCGTCGAATAATTACCAGATCAACGGGTGCCCGATCTCCGCGTTCGACTGCATCAAATTCACCGGCCTCACCGTTCCGGTGTTCAATCCGTTGAATGAGGTGGACGTAGGTGAAATGCTCCCTCTGTCGGACCTGGACATCGTTTTGCCCGATGTCGCGGAAAAGGATTATTGACCATGATCCTTCGAATACGAATCAGTATTCTGCTGCTGGCTTCGTGCCTGACGATGGCGTCCTGCGCGGTTCCTTCGATAGATTCTTACGTGGCGGGCGGTCACACCGGCGTGGCGCTCGACCTTGGAACGAACGCCGCTCATGAGTCGTGTTCGATACAGCGCGGAACGACCGACTCGCAAATTTATTGCGGCACGTACCTCGAACCGGCGGGCCGCGTCGTGACACCTGACCAGGCGGCCGATCCGGCATCCGTGCTGGCTGAAAGCGCATGGCGCACGACCTTCGACGGCCGGTTCATGTGCGGCACACCCGCCCGAACGACCGTTCAGGACAACCCGGCGGCCACCTTGTCTTGCACGCGCCGGCAGGGCGGATGGACGCATGTGGTCCTCGCGGTGCGTATCGGCGGTACACTTTATGTAGCCGACGGGGTTAAGCCGATCGAAACAATCCTGCCCACCGCCATCGGCGTCCTCGCCGGAAAACTGCCGGCAAACCCTGCGAAGGCCGCAAACGCGGCCGGCC
The DNA here is from genome assembly GCA_021805565.1 of Pseudomonadota bacterium. GTDB lineage: Bacteria > Pseudomonadota > Alphaproteobacteria > Acetobacterales > Acetobacteraceae > Rhodopila. The sequence goes on along the minus strand of JAJZFA010000064.1, from coordinate 76,220 downwards.
TTGCCACCCAGCGCGAAGCCGCACAGGCCATCGATATCCATGGCGCGGGTGCCATCGCCGAGGTCCAGCGGCAGATGGAACGCGGCGCCCAGGAAAATCGCCGTGGCAACTACGCCGCCGCGGAAACAGCCTATCGCACCGCCGTATCGATTCAGGAACGCCTGGTTGGCGCGAACAACCCCGCGCTGGCCCTGCCGGTCGCGCGGGAGGGCTTGCAACTTTCCAACCAAGGCCGTTTCGTCGAAGCGGATCGATTGTTCGCCCGCGCGGAGCAACTGGCGGCGTCCCACGATCAGCTCGATCCAAATACGAAGCCGCTGGTCGCGTATCTGCGTGCGCTCGATACGATCAACCGCAAAAAGCCGCGCGATGCGCTCGTGTTGCTTGAACAGGCGGAACGCGGATTCCTGACAGTGGTCCCGCCCGACGCACTGGTTCCGCGGATCCGTTCTGGGGCTGTGGCACGGAACCCAATTCAGGTCATGGCGCAAGCCGCCGCCGATACGTCGTTGGTGGCGGATCAGTCGAGCAGCGATGCCCTGAACGGCCTGATCGAGGTCCGCCGCTACCGGGCGATCGCCCTGTCCGACCTGGGACGCGACGCGGATGCCGAAGCCGCGCTGAAATCTGCCCGCGACCTTTATGCCGGCCGCGATCCCCGTCTGGTGGCGCGCTATTTCCGTACCGCCGGTACCGTCGATTACGACGTGTTGGATCCGGCTCGGGCGATCGGCCAGCTCGGGCAGGCGATCAAGGCATTCCAGCAATCCCAGCCGGATAGCCTGCCTCTGGCGGAAACGCAGTTATTGCGCGCGGCGCGGTTGGCCGGTCAGGGCGACTACGCAGCTGCGCTGCCGGAATGCCGCGCGGCAAGCGCGACGCTGCAAAGTCTGAAAACCGGGGTTTCCCCAGATTTGTTGACGCCATGCCTGCACGCCTTGTCGATGGAAACAGCGCACGGCGGTCAGCCGGTATTCGTGGAAATGTTCGAACTGTCGGAACTTGCGCGGGGTGGCATCACCAGTCAGCAAATCGCACTGGCCGCCGCCCGCTTGGCCGAGGGCGCGCGCGATCCGAAAGTAGCCGAAGCGATACGGCAGTACGATGCGGCGTCCGACAAGCTGGAATCGCTGTACCGTCAGCGTATCGATCTGGCGAGCGACAAAAATAATGCCTCCGCCGTCGCCGCCATGGACGAACAAATTCGCAAGGCACAGGAAATTCAGCGCGACGCAGGACAGGCCCGGCAGGAAGCGGCGCCCGGCTTTGCCGCGCTGGTGCAGGATTCAGTATCGGCGGCCGATGTTCAGGCGCTGTTGCAGCCGGCCGAGGCGATCGCGGTTGTCGTCATGGGCAAGGACGAAGGCTGGACGTTGTTGCTGCGCCGCGATTCCATCGACGCCGGCCGCATAGAAGGCGGGTCGCGCAAGATCGATAAGCTGGTCAAGCGATTCCGAACCGGCATGGACCTCCGCGCCGACAACACGCCCCCACCGTTCGATGCCGATGCGGCGACAGACTTGTACGCGGCGATTCTAAAGCCTGTCGCCACCGGACTGAAAGGAGTCACGTCGCTGACCGTGGCGCCGTCCGGCAGTTTGCTGGCGGTTCCGTTCGGAGCGCTGCTGACCGCCGCCGCGCCGGACAACGATCTGGCCCACGCGCCATTCCTGATCCGAACGATGGCGGTGTCGCACGTTCCGTCCGCCGCCAGCTTCGTCAATCTCCGGCAAGGGGCCAAGACGATCAAAGCCGCCCACCCCTGGTTCGGCATGGGGGAATTCCGGCCGCCGTCGCTGCGCCAGGCGACCGCCACTTTTCCCGTCGACGCCTGCGGCGACAGCGCCCGCGAACTCGCCGGACTGCCGGAGCTTCCAGGCGCGCGCAGGGAACTCGATGTGGCCCGTCAGCTTGTCGGTGCCAGCCCAGGCGATCAGTTGCTGGGTGCGGCGTTCACCGCGAAGAATGTCATGGCGCGGAACCTGACCGATTACCGCATTATTCATTTCGCCACCCATGCCATCTTGCCGGGAGAGTTGCGATGCCAGACGGAACCGGCGGTTCTGACATCGACAGCGCCCGACGCACCCGATGCCAGCGGTGCCTTGCTCACGGCTTCGCAGATCGCGCTTATGCATCTCGACGCGGAACTGGTCATTCTGGCCGCCTGCAACACCGGCGGCGAGGGTGGCAGCGGCGCGGGCGAAAGCCTGTCGGGCCTGGCGCGCAGCTTTTTCTTTGCCGGCGCCCGTTCCCTGCTGGTGACGCACTGGGACGCCAACGATGAAACCACGACATACCTGACCGCGCTGTTTCTGCAGGCTTTGCGTGCCGATCCTGATGCCGGACCGGCCATGGCGCTGGCCGTGTCGCAACGGCGGATGCTGGACGAAGCGGTGGGCGCGCGTTCGATGCAGGCGCATCCGTATTACTGGGCGGTGGAGGCTTTGATCGGCGGGCGCGGCGCGACCGGGGCGGCAAAGGTTGCCGATCGCGGCAAACGGCCGGCGGGGGGCTGACACACGCGCTATCGCGGCCACCGAGCGGTCGAAGGACCGGCGTCGGCCGTCGGTACCGGCCTCGCGCATCCCGTCTGACGGCGCTACAATGTCCTATCGATACGAGGCGCGCATGGAAACGGTCGAGACACTCGGAAAATATGAGATCAAGCGCACTCTTGGCCGCGGCGCCATGGGGATCGTTTACGAAGGCTGGGACCCGTCCATTCAGCGGCGCGTCGCCATCAAGACCGTGCCGGTGTCGGACTCGGACGATCCTGAAACGCAGGAACAGATCGCCCGCTTTCGGCGGGAGGCCCAGGCCGCCGGGCGCCTGACGCACCCCAATATCGTGTCGGTGTACGACTACGGCGAGACCGCCGATCTGGCATACATCGTCATGGAATACGTCGAGGGGCCGGCGCTGAAAGCGCTGATGGATAAACAGGAGCGGTTTAGTTTACCCGATATCCTGCGGATTATGCAGGATCTGTTGACCGGCCTGGAATTCAGCCACGAACGCGGCGTGGTCCATCGCGATATCAAACCCGCCAACCTGATGCTGACAAGCCACGATCATGTCAAAAGCCGCATCAAGATCGCGGATTTCGGCATTGCCCGGATCGAGAGCAGCAGCATGACCCAGGCGGGTACCATGCTGGGCACGCCGGCGTATATGTCGCCCGAGCAGTTCATGGCCGAAACGGTCGATTCTCGAACCGATATTTATTCGTCGGGTGTGCTGCTGTACCAGTTGCTGACCGGTGAGCGTCCGTTCGAGGGCGGAATGTCGGCGATCATGCACAAGGCGCTGAATACCGACCCACCGGCGCCATCGCGCATATCGGTGACCGCGCCCCTGGCGCTGGACGCGGTCGTGAAGAAGGCAATGGCCAAGCGGCCAGACGACCGGTACGCCACGGCAACGGTATTCGCCGATGCCTTGCTTGCCGCCGCGTCCGCGTCCACCGTCGGCGCGCCAATCGAGGACGCGACGATTATCGAGTCCAGGCCCACCCCGCCGGCGGCACGTGCGCCGGTTGCCACCGTGGCGCCGCCGGCCGTCGCGCCGCCGAAGCGGGGCTTTATGCCGGTGGCGGTGGTTGCCGCGGTGGCGGTTCTGTTGGCCGGCGGAGGCGGCACGTATTTTTTGTTGCGTCCCGCGGCCGAATCACCGCCGGCGCCGTTTGCCGCGGTGCATGTTTCACCATCGCCCGGTGCGCTGGTTTCGCCCCCGCCGGAGATCCACGGCGACACAGCCGCCGTGCCCCCGCCTGCCGTGCCCCCGGCCATCGCACCGCTGAGCAAACCGCCGCCGCTCCCGGTTCCCGCGACCGTCAGCCCGGCCGCGACCGGCGATATGTTCGCACAGATCGCCGCCACCCAGGACTGCGCGTTCATCGGAGGAACAGTGCGCGACGATGGTGTGGCGACCATCGGCGGCATCGCCGGTCCGGGCGCGCAAGAAGAATTCCGGCGGTCGGTGGCAGATCATTCCATAACGGCGCCGATTCAGTGGCATGTGGCGGGCGCGGCACCGGTCTTCTGTCCGGCTTTGAAGGTCCTGCAATCCATCGCACCCCCGTTCGGTACGACGGAACCGCGCCTTGCGCTGACACTGGCCTATAATGTAACGGCCCTGCACGATGGGGAACATATACGTCCCCGCATCGCCATGCCTAATTTCGCAGGGTATCTGCGTGTGGATTATATTGCGCATGACGGCAACGTGCAGCATTTGTATCCACAGGTGGCTGATTCATCGGGTACCGTCGCCGATCAGGTGCATGTTTTCAGCCCTGGCGAAAAGATCGAACTGGGCGATCCCCCCCCCGGACAGCCTGCATGGGAGGTTGCTCCTCCGTTCGGTACAGACATGATCGTCGCGTTTGCGTCCTCGCGGCCGCTGTTTTTGCGACCGCGATCCAGTAACGTGGAGCCGGCATCGGTTTATCTAAAGGATATCGAAGCGGCGGTCAGGGCCGTCCGTGACGGCGATGGTACGCTGGCCGGTAATGCGTTGCTGGTGGAGGCCTTGCCGAAGTAGCCACCGGACCTGGATGCTGGAGGCGCTAGAGGAGCGGAATGTATTACGTTGTTCAGTATGGCGATTCGCTGACAGGCCTGGGCCGGCGCTTTCTCGGCGATGCGAACGGCTGGCGGAAGATCGCCCTGATCAACCGCATTTCGCCTGCCCGGCAGTTGTATGTGGGACAGGTTCTGTTCATTCCAGGTGGGCGTGGCGTCGCTGCGTTTCCCGCGATCGGAAACGGCGGACCCGCGGGAATTGCGCCTCTCGGGCCGGACCAGCCCGCCACCGATATACCGGGTCGGGCGTTCTTTTTCGTGCTTGCGGACGAAGTAAATCCACTGTCGCGGAAGCTGGTCCGACGCGTGGCGCTGGTGGTGGACCCAGTCGATCCCGCGTTGCTTGCCCAAATCATGAATCCGGATCGGTTCGGATTTACTCCGCGGGACCCTTCCTCATCTGTGTCGGTCGCGCGGCATGTAATCCAAAACCGCACCGATAGCCGGTTCATTTCCGCGAGCGAGCGACCGTTAGGGTCCCCGCGGTTTTCCGGACGGCCCTTCTGGATCGATGCGGCGAAAGCCCAGGCTTCGGGCGCCCGGATCGTCGAGGCTGAGCAGATAGCCCAGGACATCGATCGTATCGCCGCCAATCCGCGATCCGCGAAAGATCCGGAACTGATGGAAAAGATTACCAGAATCAGGAACTTGTCGCGAAATATCGACCGGGAAGTCCTGATCGAGGGCGCCATACCCGCCGAAGCCGTGAAAGGTGCATCGGCGATGGCGGCGACCCGGGTTTTTCAGTTTGTATCGGGTGTCGGCATCGTTTTGACGGTTTACGATCTTGGAAGCGCGGCCCGACGCTCCGTCGAAACCCAATCCGTGCGCCCGATCGCTATGGAATCCGCGCGTCAGGCCGGCGGATGGGCGGGTGCCCTCGCCGGTGCGGAGTTGGGCGGCATGGCCGGTGCCGCGGTGGGTATCGAAACCGGTCCTGGCGCTGTCGTTACCGGCGCCATTGGTTCGGTTGTATTCGGCGTGGCGGGTTTTATGGGCGCGGATTGGATCGCGCATTGGGCCGCGGGATCGCGCTGAGGTGGAAACGCAAGACACTCCGACCGGCCCGCCGAGGATAAGGCCGCCTTGGGTATCCTATCCAGGCATACCACCCGACGACTTTTTTTGGCGGGAGGCCGGTGAACCCTGGCTCAGTTTGGTATGGCGCCCGTACTGGAACGGGCTGGACGCGGCGGCACGCAAAAGCTGCCTAACCCGGTTTCCGCCCCCCGCGGATTGGCGGACCTCGCTGCTCGATGACCGGCTGGATCGCCTGATCGCCGAAATAGAGGCCGCCGACGATACGCCCGCCGAGACCCAAAGTCCGCACCAGAAAAAATCCGGTGGCCGTTTCCGGCAATCGCTCAGACTCCTGTTCGGCCGTGGATGATCGTTTGCGACCATCAACTCGTTGCGGAGTTGAAAATCGACACGTCTGGGCGATCGGAGTGTACGGTGCCCGCAATGTATGGCGTTTGAAATGTTCGCGCGCCGTGTTAGGAGTATCATGTAGGGAAGCGATTCAATCCGCCGTGGTTTGGAACAATGTTGGATAGCGATAATATATCGGGTTACGCTTGGTCGGGACCCGGGGAGCCCAGCAATGTTCAGCGTGTGAGCCGGTCAAAAAGGGGGACGCATGGCATCCGATAAATCGCGAAGGTGCGGCAGATCCGGTCTCGCCGGACAATGGGTCGTGGCAGGGGCGGCCTGACCTTGCCGGCCTGGTCTCGCTCTGACGCTTCGATGACGATGACGTCCCCGTTGGCGGCGGACGCGCTTATTCCGATTTCTCTGTCGGCGCAGGAAGCGATCGGCCAGACGTTTTATTTTGAAGTCCAGGTCGTCAGTCAGAACGGCTCCATCGATCCCGATCAACTCCTCGACAAGCCCGTTTGCGTCACGCTGCAATCCACGGGAGTGCCACTCCGCAACTTCCATGGCATCGTTCAAACGGTCAGCAGCCATGGCACGATACGCGGTCAGGCCAGCGATTCCTACTATGTCTATCGCTTGGTCCTGGTTCCCCGGCTATGGTTTCTCGGCCAGACCGTCGATTGCCGGGTGTTCCAGCAGAAGACCACTGTCGATATCCTCAAGCAGATGTTCTCGGATGCCGGACTGACCGATGTTACGCTGCCGTCGCCCGGCGCGACGCGCGACTACACTGTACAGTTCAATGAAAGCGATCTGACCTTCGCGTCCCGGTTGATGGAGGAGGAAGGATATTTCTATTTCTTCGAGCACTCGTCGTCCGCCCACCAACTGATCGTTGCAAACCAGGCCAGTGCGTTCAAAGACATCGCTGGCGCCACGCTGCACCTCGGCGGCGACAGCGACGCCACGCTGATTACCGGTTGGTCGCGCCCCGCACAGACCGCGCGCGGTAAGATGACGTTGAAAGACTACGACCCGACAAAGCCGGATACAGTACTGAAAGCGGATAAACCAACCACGCTTAAGACCGCGGGGGCGGCGCAGCGCGATGATTTCCGCTGGCCAGCGAACACCTTCGAAAGCGGCACTGTCTCCAATCGTGCGCAGTGGGAGATGGAGGCCGCCGAAGCGCATGCCGCACTCTTCGACGGTGGAAGCCGGTTTGGTAAGCTGGTGCCTGGCGGCAAGGTCAAACTCGCCAGCCGCCCGGCCAGCACCTACGATAACACGTATGTCATCCGCTCCGTTAGCCATCACGCAACCGACGACACATGGCTAACCCAGGGCGCACCGCCCACATACGGCAATACGTGCAGTTTCTTTCCCGTCTCGGTTCCATGGCGTCAGCCCTTCCTGACGCCGCGTCCGCGCATGGACGGCATCCACACCGCCATTGTACTCGGCCCCAACAGTGCCGCCGGCGCCGAGGTGAAAAGCCAAAGCGGGGAGGAAATCTACACCGACGCGCTGGCCAGGGTTAAAATCCGCTTCTACTGGGATCACCGGGCAGAGGCAGCCGGTGGCCAATCCGTGTGGGCGCGAGTCATTCAACCCTGGGCCGGCAAGGGCTGGGGCGCGCAATTCATCCCGCGCGTCGGCACCGAGGTCGCGGTCGCCTTCGTCGATGGCGATCCAGACCGCCCGATTGTCGTCGGCGGCCTGTACAACGGCCGCGACACTCCCATTTATAGCGAAAGCGATAAGACCAAGCTGGGGTTCCGCACCCGGTCCAGCCTGAGCGGCGGTGCGGCGAATTTCAGCGAATTTACCTTCGACGACAAGAAGGGCAGCGAACTCGTCTTTCTGCACGCGGAAAAGGATCTGACGACCGAGGTAGAGAACGACCAAACCCTGAAAGTCGATAACTGCCGCATCGTTAACGTCAAAAAGGACGAAACGGTGAAGATCGGGCAGAACCGCACGGTCACCATCGAAAATGGCGATGACAAACTGGATGTCAAAGTCGGTAATCGATCTGTTGCCGTGGACGTGGGAAACGACTCACTGAACGTCAAAACTGGCAACCGGTCGGTAACAATCGGGCAAGGCGACCATACGGTCGATGTAAAAACTGGCAATCAGGTTATCACGGTGGGCCAGGGCGACCACACGCTCGACGTGAAAACCGGCAATCGCTCGGTCACCGTCGATCAGGGCAACGACACGCTGGATGTCAAGCTGGGCAATCTGTCCATCAAGGCCGATGCGGGCAAGATCGAGGTACAGGCGATGCAATCCATCACCCTGACAGTCGGTGGAAATTCGATCAAAATCGATCAAACCGGCGTCGCCATCAATGGTACTATGGTCAAAGTCGCCGGCACGGCGATGGCGACCCTGAAGGCACCCATGACAACTGTTTCCGGCGACGGAATGCTCACCCTCAAGGGTGGCATCATGATGTTGAACTGACATGTCAGACGCCTTGAAAAAATTCAACGCGACAGACTTCCCAGGACTGTTGCCTCGCCTGGATCTACCGGTGGGCGCGAAGTCCACTGTGCAGGGGTGCGGTACCGTGCCCGAGGCCCTGGCAGCGCTAGAATCGGGTGGTTTCCTCCTGGAAGCCGCCCGGGTGATCGCATATGCACTGCCAAAGCGAGAATCGGTCTGGTGGGCCTGCATGTGCGCGTCGCATACCGCCCCACTGGATCTGCCAGAACCGGATCGCGCGGCGCGCGAGGCCGCCGAACTTTGGGTGCGCCAGCAGACCGACGCCGCCCGACGAACCGCCATGGCCCATGCGCAGACCAGCGAGTTCGGGACGCCGGAAGCCTGGAGCGGAGTTGCCGCATTCTGGAGCGGCGAATCCATGGCCCCCGAAGGTCAGGCCAATGTTCCGCCGGCGCCGCATTTGACCGGCACCGCTGTGTCCGGCGCCGTGGCTCTATCTTCGGTTCGCGGCGATGTCAGCCGCCGTATCGCGCGGCTGCGGCGCTTTCTGGAAAGCGGCCGCAATATCGCCGCGGGTGGACCGGGCCGGCTGACCCCAGAGGATAGCTGATGCCTCTCACCCTGACCGTGTTGCGGTGCCCGCCGGCCGTGACGCCCGAGACACGAATTCTCAATGGCGGAGAGCTTTCGGTCGGCCGCGGTCCCGGTGTGGACTGGGTGCTGGCAGACCCCGATCAAATGGTGTCGCGGCGGCATTTTTCCGCCATGTTCCGTGCCGGCGGCTGGCAGATTACAGACGATAGTTCGAACGGAACATTCGTCAACCATGACACCGCGCCAATCGGCAAGGGAAACAAGCGAACCCTTCGGGACCGCGATCGCCTGCGGGCAGGACCCTACGAAATCGAAGTCCATCTGCACGATTCAGACGCATTTAGGAACGACCCCGGGTTCGCCGCCGCCGATCCCGACCCATACGATTTTGTCAACCCGGCACCATCGGGATTTGCGGCTTCGATACCGGACGACGCCTTCGAAGATCCGTTCCATGAATCCTTCGGCTCGCTCGACGCCGCCCCGCCGTTCGGCACCACATCGTTTGGCACTTCATTTGAGCAGCAGACCCAGCCCGACCATTCATCGGTGCTGGAGGACGCCATGCGCCCACCGGCACCCACCGGCCAGATTTTGCCGATAAGCGGTGGATCGATTCCCGCCACCGGCCTGTTGCCGGACAACTGGGAAGACGACCTGCTGGAAGGCATCGGCGGACCCACTGCCGAGCCGCCGTCCGGACCAGAGACGGTGTCGCCTGCGTCCGTACCGGTACAGCCGTTAGCCCCGGCCGCTTTGCTCCCCGATGCGTTCGGATCCGACCCGTTTCTGGAAGAACCTCCCGCCGCGGTCGTACCTCCGTCCGTTCCCGCGCCGGTCGTCCCGAACCCGGCCATCGCCACATTGCCAGACTCGCCGAGTCTGGACCCTTTTGTCGAAGCGGCCGCACCGGCTGTGCCGCCGCCAGCTCCGGCCGTAGCAGCGCACTCGCCGCTGGTGTCAGGGCAGGCCGTCGCCGATGCGGCGCTACTGTCGGCGTTTCTGGCTGGAGTCGGTCTCCCGGATGCCAAACCGGCCGACCCCAGCGCGACATTCCAACGGCTCGGCGAGGCCTTTCGCGCGCTTGTCGCCGGCCTGCGATCGGTGCTGATCGCGCGCGCCGCCATTAAAAGCGAATTCCGGATCGAACAGACCATGATCCGCGCCCGCGGTAATAACCCGCTGAAATTCTCGGCCGATGACGACGATGCGATCGCCGCTCTGCTTGGCGTCGGACGGCGAACCGATATGACGGCCGCGGCCGCGGTCACCGACGCATTGCGCGACATTCGCTTGCATGAACTCGCGTCGATGGCCGCGATGCAGTCCGCGGTTCGTGCCGTGATGGACGGCCTCCATCCGGACAAGGTCCGCGCCGTCGCCGATCAGGGCGGCGGTATCAGCGTGCTGCCCGGCCAGCGCAAGGCGCGCGCCTGGGATATCTATGAATCGCTCCACGCCCGGACGGTTCAGGCGCTGAGCGATGATTTCGACAGTGTGTTCGGGAAGGCGTTCGCGCGAGCCTATGAGGAATCGCTGGACGACCTGTCCGCCAAGGAGAGAAAATGACGCCTTCGCGCCACTGGTTTCTGTGTACCGGTTTGCTGTTGACCCAATGTGGGTCGCCACCCCCGCCACCGCCGGAAGTCACCATTGTCATCGCCGCCAGCGCCGCGCAGAACAAGGATGCCAACGGTGTAGCGTCCCCCGTCGCCGTGCGGGTTTTTCAATTGAACGCGACGGCTAAATTCGAACGCGCCGATGTGTACGCCCTGATCGACCGGGAACAGCAGACATTGGGGGCTGACGACGCCGGATCGCAGGAATTCGTGTTGATTCCGTCTGAAACGAAGACACTGAAAATAGCACCGAAACCAGGCGTGTCGGCGATCGGGATCACCGCGCTGTACCGCGACATCGACCACGCGCAATGGCGGGCCGACGCCCCGATCGCCAGCAGCGGCGCGACGAAGCTGGCCGCCGATATCGGCCCGCTGGCCGTGACACTGAAACCCGCGCACTGAGCCGGGGCTATGTGCCACTTCACCCTTTACCCCGATTCGGGCCAACGATGGGCGAAAGCGCAATGACGAACATGCGGGGAGGCATTGACCCATGAGCTGGACCAACCGCGTGGTCTGGCAGGAAGGGATGTTCCTGCGTACCCAGCATTTCCAGCAACAGGATCGCTGGGCCGAACAGTTCGTGCGCGGGTGGGTGCAATCGCTTCGGCCGCACCCCTGGGGCTTACTGGACTACGCGCTCAACCGCGATCTTTTGGCGGCGGGCCGGTTCGCGCTCGCCAGAGCCGCCGGTGTCTTCGAGGACGGCACGCCGTTCTCGCTGCCAGGCGAGGCGGATCACCCAACCCCGCTGGATGTGCCGGAAAACGCGCGCAATGTCCTGGTCTTTCTGGGATTGCCCATCCGCCAGGACGGCGCTGTGGAAGTCGGCGACGACGCAACCCCCGGACGCTATCGCGCCCATCCCTTTGAAGCATACGACACACAGTCTGCTTCGCCACAGCCCGCGGACCTGCAGATCGGGCGGCTGAACATGCGCTATCTGCTGGAAAGCGAGGAGCGCGCTGGGTACCTGTGCATCGCCCTTGCGCGGATCACGGAGGTCACGGCCGATCGCCGGATTGTTTTGGACGAGCGTTGGATTCCACCGTCGTTGGTCTGTTCGGCCGCATTGCCGTTGTCCGGACTGGTCAGCGAACTGGCCGGCATGTTGAACCAGCGCGGCGAGGCCCTGGCCGCGCGCATGACCGCTCCCGGACAAACCGGCGTCGCGCAGGTCGCCGATTTCCTGCTGTTGCAGTCGATCAACGGTTGGCAGAACGTGCTGGGGCACTGGAGCGATTCTGGCAACATTCACCCCGAATCGCTCTACACTACACTGGTGCAAATGGCCGGTGAGTTCGCCACATTTCTGGAAACGCGGCGGCCGACGAAATATCCCGCCTATCGTCACGACGATCTGCAACGCAGCCTGGCACCGGTGATCGCCGATTTGCGGCGGGCGCTGTCGGCGGTGCTGGAACAGACGGCAATCCCTATCCCGCTGCGCGAACCGCGCCACGGCGTGCGAGTGGGGCCTATCAGCGACCGGTCTATCTTGCGCGCGTCGAGCTTCGTGCTGACCGCTCAGTGCGACATGCCGACCGAGACGCTGCGGCGGACCTTTCCGTCGCAGGTGAAAATTGGCGCGGTCGAACAAATCCGCGACCTGGTGAACGCCGCCTTGCCCGGAATCGCCGTCCGGGCGCTGCCGGTGGCGCCGCGCCAGCTTCCGTTCTACGCCGGCGCGAGTTATTTCGAATTCGATCGGTCCAGTCCGCACTGGCAGCAGATGCAGAATTCCGGCGGCTTCGCCATCCATGTGGCGGGCGATTTTCCGAATTTACGGCTTGAACTGTGGGCGATCCGCGGATGAGCGACAATCCTTTCGACGAGGACAGCGACAGAACCGTTATTCGCCCGGCCCCGGGCGGCCGGCGTTCGGCAGCACCATCGCAACCGGCAGCCGATCCGTTCGCCGATGGCGCTCCAGCCGTTCCATCCCAGACTGGACCGGCACGCGGTCCGGCACCGGTTCGGGCACAAGCCCAGACCGTGGGCGATGTGGAACCGGTTATCCTCGGTGTTAATCCGCTGGTCGCGGCAGCCGGTCCGTTGCTTGCCCTGATCGGCCGGCTGGCGCGCACCTATTCGCAGCCCAATCCCGCCGATCTGCGGGAACGGACCCTGCAGCGAATCCGCGCGTTCGAGCAAGACGCCCTGAAGGCGAATATCGGCCGCGAACAGGTTTTGAAGGCACGCTATATATTATGCGCCAGCCTCGACGACGTGGCCCAGAACACCGAATGGGGGCGGGACGGCCAGTGGGCATCGCGTCCTTTGGTGGCGGGTTTCCGCGAAGGCGTCCGTGGTTACGAAGGCATTCAGGCGGGGGTGGGGTTTTTCCGCCTGATGGCCGAGGCCATGCGAAGCCCGGGAACCGAACGGCCGCTGCTGGAACTGATGTATCTATGCCTTAGCCTTGGTTTTCTCGGAGAATTACGCGTCGATTCGCGTCCGATGGCCGCCTTGGACCGCAAACGGCAAGAACTATACACGGTTATCGCCGGCCAGCGCCCTGCGCCCGATCCCGCCCTGTCGCCGCATTGGCAGGGCGTCAACGCACCCTATGTGCCGCCCCGAGCCGTGGTGCCGACCTGGGTGACAGGCGCCGCCGCGCTGACGCTGATTGGCGGATTGTTCATTTTTCTGTCCACAAGCCTGAATGCCGCATCTGACGCGACATTCGGCCAGATGCTCGGCTCGCCATTAGCGCAGTTGCCCCAGATCGTCCGCTCCGCGCCGGTTCGGCCACCGCCGCCACCGCCGGTGGTTGCCGCACCCGAACCGCTTTATGTCTTTCTAAAGCCGGAGATCGATCAGGGACTGGTCACCGTCATCGGCGATCATGCGATGCCTGTGGTGCGGATTCGCAATCGCGGCATGTTCGGGTCTGGCAGTGGCACCGTCGCGCCAAACTACGTGCACCTGCTGGAACGGATCGGACAGGCCCTGAAGGTCGAGAAAGGGTCTGTGCAGGTCATCGGCTATACCGATAATCAGCCCATCCACACGGTACAGTTTCCGTCCAATTATCAGTTGTCGAAGGTGCGGGCCGAGGCCGCCGCCGCGATCATCGCCCGCGCCTTGAACGAGCCGGGACGCATCGCCGCCGAAGGACGCGCCGACGCCGATCCGATCGCGTCCAACACCACGGCGGACGGGCGCGATGAGAACCGCCGGATCGAAGTCGTATTGCACAGGCAGGATCGATGATGCGGGCCATTCTCCGGTTTCTGGGTTCGCGCTGGTTCCTGACCTTCATCGGCGTCGTGCTGTTATCGCTGCTGGTCTGGTGGTTCGGCCCATTCCTGACGCTGCTGGAAAGCTGGATCGCCCGCGGTGCGCTGATCGCGGTCATGATCCTGCTGTGGGCGGGGGTGAACCTGCTGCTTGACCGGCGCCGAAAGCGCAAGGAAACCGCACTTGTCGAGGGTGTCGCCGGTCCGGCGCCCGATCCGGCCGCCGCCGCCTCCGCCGAGGAAGCCGCGGCGATGCGCCAGAAACTGCTGGCAGCGCTCACCCTGTTGAAAAAAGCGTCCGGATCGCGCGGTTATCTGTACGAACAACCCTGGTATGCCATCGTCGGGCCACCGGGCACAGGCAAAACCACGGCGTTGCTGAACGCCGGCCTGTCCTTCCCGCTGGCGGCCGAACTGGGCCAGAAAGTAGCCGGATTTGGCGGCACACGCATGTGCGACTGGTGGTTCACCGACAATGCCGTGATGATCGATACCGCCGGCCGCTATACCACCCAGGAGGATTCGGCGGTGGATCGCGCCGGCTGGGATGCGTTCCTGGCCCTGCTGAAGCGGACGCGCGCGCGCCAGCCGCTGAACGGATTGATCGTGGTGTTCGCGCTGCAGGACGCCGCGCAGCCGGAACGGAGCATCGGCGGATCCAGCGCGGCCGAACGGTCGGTTCACGCCGCCACCATCCGCCGCCGGATCAAAGAGGTTTACGAACAGCTAGGTGTCAGGATTCCGGTTTACGCCCTGTTCACCAAGGTCGATCTGGTCGATGGCTTCACCGACTTCTTCAGCGATCTGGACCGCGAAAAAATGGGTCAGGTCTGGGGCGTAACGTTCCCGCTGGCCGAGTCCGAATCCGGACCCGCGGGTGCGTTCCGCGGCGAATACGATCTGCTGCTTCAGCGATTGAACGACCGGACGATCGATCGCCTGAACGCCGAACGCGGGGCCGACCGCCGGGTGCCGATTGCGGGGTTCCCGGCTCAAATGGCCAGTTTGCAGGGCCCGTTAGCGGATTTCGTCGCCGAAGCGTTCGGTGCGTCGAGGCTGGATGCGGCGCCGCTGCTGCGCGGTGTGTATTTCACCTCTGGCACCCAGGAAGGCACACCGGTCGATCGTCTGACGGCCACGATGGCCCGCAGCTTCGGTATCGACCAGTTGCGGGCTGCGTCGCTGGTGCCGGAAAAGGGCCGCAGTTACTTCCTGACCCGGCTGCTGAAGGATGTCATCTTTGGCGAATCGATGCTGGTGGCACGCGATCCCAGGGCCGTCCGGCGGAAATATCTGCTACGCGCCGGCGCCGCGGCGTTGGCCTTGATCGTGGCCGGCGGCGGTATTGCGGCATTGCTGCAAACCCGCTCCGCGAACATGGCCGCCATCGCGCAGGCCAATACCGCGCTGGCCGCCTACACCGCCGCCGCGCAGACGCTCCCGCTCGATCCCGTTCGCGATTCCGATCTTGCGAGCATCCTGCCCCTGCTCGATCAGGCGCGCGCACTCCCCTATGGCGCCGGCGGATTCGTGCCGGCCGGTCAGTGGTTTCCCGGTCTGTCGCAAACCGGCAAGCTGGAAGCAGCATCGCGTATCGTCTATCGCCATGCTTTGGAAAACATCCTGCTGCCGCGGCTGATTCTCCGGCTCGAAAGTCAGATGCGGCAGAACTTTAACCAGCCGGTCTTTCTCTATGAAGCCACCCGCGTCTATTTGGAACTCGGTTCGCTCGGTCCGCTCGATCCCGGTCTGATCAAGGAATGGATGCATTTCGACTGGCAGGCGACGTTTCGCGGACCCGCCGCGGTCGATACGCGCAGCCAGTTGGAATCCCACCTGGCCGCGCTACTGGAGGGACGGTTGCCGAAAGTGCCGCTGGACGGTGCTTTGATCGAGGATGCCCAGCGCACGTTCAGCCGGATTTCCCTGGCCGACCGGGTTTACGGTGCCATTCGGCGCTCGCCGCAGGCGGCGGCTCTGCCGCAATGGCGTCCCGGCGATGCAGCCGGTTCATCCGGTGTTCGCGTCTTTCATCGCCGGTCCGGTCAGCCGATGACCGATGGTATTCCCGGATTCTTCACGGTTGACGGCCTCTACAAGGTATTGCTGCCGCAACTGCCCGCCGCGACACGGCAGGCGGCCAGCGAAAGCTGGGTGCTTGGCAAGCAAGTGGAGGTCGATCCCAATAGTCCGCAGGCCCTGTCGTTATCCAACGACGTCATCAAACTGTATTCCGACGATTACATCCGGACATGGGACGGGCTGATCGCCGATATCGACGTCGAACCGCTGGGGTCGATTCAACAGGCGGCGCAAACGATGTATATTCTGTCGTCGCCGCAGTCGCCGATGCGCGATTTGCTGACCGGCATGGTGCATCAGCTTGCGTTGACGGTTCCGCCGCCGGCCGACCCTGCGAAAGCGGCGGCCGGTGCGGTTGCGGCCGCCGCCAACGCCGCGGGTGCCCGCTTACAAAACGTTTTCGCGTCGGCCGCCGCGCCAGCCGAACCGCCCGGCACCGCGGTCGAAGCCCATTTCGCGCCGCTGATCGCGTATGTCGGCAAGGGGCCAGGCGCACCGATCGACCTTATCCTGAAGCTGATGAACGACTTACAGCAGCAACTCGCGCAGTTGGCCAACAGTGCGCAAGGCGCGGCACCGCCCGCTGGCGGGGCCGATCCGGCACAGTTGCTACAGGCGGAGGCATCCCGCGCACCGGACCCGGTTCAACGCTGGGTGCAGGTCATTTCGGGCAGCGGCAATACGCTACGGAGCGGCGGGGCCAAGAAGGGCGCGGCCGAGGCATTCAATGCCCCCGGTGGCCCGGCTTCTCTGTGCAAGCAGGCAGTGGCTGGACGGTATCCGTTCACCGGGTCATCGCCGAATGACATCCCGCTGGATGACTTCGGCCGCCTGTTCGCACCGAACGGCTTACTCGACCAGTTCTTCACCACCCAACTACGCCCCTTCGTCGATACGTCCGGTTCGGTGTGGAAGGCGCAACCCGTGGCCGGCGTCGCACCGCCGGTGTCGCCAGGCGATCTGGCGCAATTTCAGCGCGCCGCCGCGATCCGCGATCTGTTCTTCGGTGCGGGCGGTGCCCAGCCGACCGTGCGCTTCGACATCCAACCGGTGTCCGTCGATAACGGAGCCAAACAGGTCACGCTGGATTTCGACGGCACAACGCTGGTGTACGCGCACGGTCCGTTGCGCGGTATCTCCGTCACCTGGCCGGGTCCGAACCGCATGAACAGTGCGCGTCTTGTATTCGATCCGCCGCCGTCCAGCGGTCCGCCGGTGTTGCAGTCCAATGGACCGTGGGCGTTGTTCAGGCTGTTCGGCCAGGGCACTTTGCAACAGGCCGGTTCGGCCGATCGCTACACCTTGACGTTCAACCTCGGCGACCGGAAAGCGGTGTTCGAAATCCAGGCTGGATCGGTGCTTAATCCATTCGCACCAGGCGTTCTGCGCGACTTCAAATGTCCGGGGCTGTGACACAAGCCATCGCGACGGGTTTTTACGGCAAAGTGCCGGCACGCGGCGATTTCGTGCGGTTCGGCCTTCCGCGCGATTTCGTCGATGCCTGGGATGGCTGGCTATCAGGCGTGATGAGCACCGGCAAAGACCGCGCCGGGGCGGCCTGGCTGCCGGCGTTTTTGGAAGCACCAGTCTGGCGGTTCGGCCTTCCGCCGGGCCTGTGCGGGACGTCTGCGGTGCTGGGACTGACGATGCCGAGCGTGGATCGGGCAGGACGGTATTTTCCGTTGACGTTCGCGGTAGTGCATGATGGGCCTGGATTGCCCGTCGGTGCTCCGGTCGATGCGTGGCTGGATCGTTGCGAGGATGCGGGACGGGCGGCGCTGGAGCAGGACCTCGATCCAGACAGAATTATGGCGATGCTTCTGGCGCCCGATCTCGGCGCCGCGCGGCCGGATTCTGGGCAATCGGAATGGTGGACGGAAGGGTCGCCGCGTCTCGCCCCAGTGCGCAAGACATGGTCCGGATTGCCGGATGCGGACGATTACCTGGAAATGATGGGACTTGCGTCGCTAGCCGATTAAATTTCGTGCGAAACAGTCGTTGTTGGGACAATGATAACGCCGAAGGAGCGCTGAGATGAAGACACAGCCGTTCTTGTCCGGGGCGACAACTCATCCGGGCGCTAAACGTCCGTACAATCAAGACGCGTTCGTCAACCGGCCGGACCAGGGATTATGGGCGGTCGCCGATGGCGCGGGCGGCCACAAGGGTGGAGAGGTTGCCGCCGGGATGTTGCACGATGCGCTGGAGTCCATTCCGCCGTCTTTACCGGCGAGCGAACTTCTGGCGCAGGTCCGGTTAAAGGTCGGTGCTACTCATCATGCGCTGCGGTCGATGGCCGAACAGAGCGATCAGGCCATTCAGGGCGCTTCGACCATCGTGGTGCTGATCCTGCGTAACGATCACTACGCCTGCCTTTGGGCCGGGGATTCACGCTGTTACATGCTTCGCGATGCAATGCTGCGGCAAGTCTCGCACGATCACAGCCTGGTTCAGGAACTGGTAGACTCCGGCGCGATCCGGCCCGAGGATGCGGAATCTCATCCAAGAAGCAACGTGATCACGCGGGCTGTTGGCGCCGATGTGGATGAATTGGTCCTGGACAAGGTCAGCGGCCGTATTCAATCGGGCGACCGGTTTCTGCTGTGCAGCGACGGATTATATAAGTGCTTGCGGGAGAGCGATATTGCCAGTGTGATGGCTGACAGCCACGGGGTGCCGCCGGCCCAGGCCTTGATCGCGGCGGCCCTGGCGATGAACGCAGATGACAATGTCACAGCTATCATAATCGAAATACACTGATTGCGCTGCGCGTAGTCGCCATTCGGTCAGGACAATAAAGCAGCCAATATCCCTGGCTGGCTTACGCCAGCAAGGGATAGGGCGCCATAAAAATGTTAGCGTAGCCGGACGAGACGAACGATCAGGTCGTTTTCATTTGCGTGAGATCGTAGCCTACGGTGTTGGGATCTTTCTTGCCGGCGGCATCGACTTTATCAAAAGTCATGGTGATCTTAGTGAAGTTTAGAGACAGCGACTCGCCAGGCAAATCGCCTCCGCTTGAGAAGCTGTGACCGCTCAGCCCTGTATCGGTCATTACGTAGGTCAGGTAGGTCTCGACCTTATTTTTGGTCGTCGTCGTGAATTTGATGGTTACCTCGGAATTCATGTTTCCGGCGACAGCATCTAAAAACAAATTATTCGACGATACGTCCATCGTTTTGGTTACGACAACTTCGCTAAGGCTGGGTTCGGATCCCTCCCGGTTGGAGGAGCCTCGTGCGGCGGAACCAATGCCACGCCCCACACCCCACTGAAACGAATTCAATTCGATCCAGTCCTTGAAGCCATCGGTGGTCACGGCGCCCTTGATGCTGCCGTATTTCATATATATTGCCATGTCGCTTTTTCCTTCCTTTTGCCGAGTCCGAATTGTGACGATATCTACGTAATTCTATACTCGAACGAACCGTCCTTGTCCACATCCATTGTCACCGCCTGAATGGACGATCCTTCCGCCAGCCGTGCCAAAATCTCGGACGATAGCTCCGGCAATAGAGTTCGAGACAGAATTTTCTCCACATTGCGCGCGCCGGACGACGTCTCGGTGCAACGTGCCGCGATGGTTTCGACCAGGCGCTCATCCCAGACGAAATCGGCTTGATAGGATTCCCGCACGCGTTGCTTGACGCGCGTCAGTTGCAACCCGACGATTTGGCGGATGATATCGGGGGACAGCGGGAAATACGGCACCAGCGTCACCCGGCCCAGGAATGCGGGTTTGAAAAACTTCATCAACTCCGGCATCAGTGCGTCCGCCAGACCGGCCGCGTCGGGCGCCGTGTCCGGATCCGCGAACAGGCGCGTGATCAGATCGGTGCCGGCGTTCGATGTCATGATAATGACAGTATTTTTGAAGTCGATATCGCGGCCTTCGCCGTCCTTCATGTTCCCTTTGTCGAACACCTGAAAGAACACGTCCTGCACGCCCGGGTGCGCCTTTTCCATCTCGTCCAGCAAAATCACCGAATACGGCCGCCGCCGCACCGCCTCGGTCAGAATGCCGCCTTCGCCATAGCCGATATAGCCGGGCGGGCTCCCCATCAGCAGACTGACCTTATGTTCTTCCTTAAACTCGGTCATGTTGATCGTCGTCAGGTTTTGCTCGCCGCCATACAGCAGGTTGGCCAGCGTCAACGCGGTTTCGGTCTTGCCGGTGCCGGACGTGCCAACCATCAGGAACACCCCGATCGGCTTGCGCGGATCGGTCAGGCCCGCTCGGCTGGTCCGGATTGCCTGTGCCACCGCGTCGAGCGCATGCGGCTGTCCGACGATCCGCTTTTCCATCGTCTCCTTCAGCGCAAGCACCGTGCGAATTTCGTTGGATTGCATCCGGCCCGTCGGAATCCCGGTCCACCCGGCAACGACTTCGGCCACGGCCTGACCATCCACCACCGGATAAATCAGCGGTTCCTCGCCCTGCAAAGCGCGCAAATTCGCGCTGGCAGCCGTCAGTTGGGTGCGCAACGTATCGGCGACCTCCGGATTGTCCCCGCTTTCGATCTTCCCGCGGGTTTCCGAGATTTCGGCCGCCAAGATTTTTTCTTGCTCCCACCGCGCCTGCAGGCCCGTCAGTTGAACCGTCAGATCGGCCCGTTCGACGTGCAGCGCATCCCGCCGCTCCTCATGCCGTTCGCCCGCCGCGATTTCGCGGTCCAGGATACCCAGTTCGGTGTCGATCAGCCCGATCCGGCGATCGCGATCCTCGATCGGGGCCGGAATCGCCGCCTGACTCATGGCAACCCGAGCGCAGGCGGTATCGATCAGGCTGACCGCCTTGTCGGGCAATTGCCGGGACGGAATATACCGGGCGGACAGGCGCACGGCCTCGCTGACCGCGACATCGAGAATCCGGACGTTATGGTGCTTTTCCAGCGTCCCGACCAAGCCGCGAATCATCGCCGTGGCGATCGGTTCAGAGGGTTCCTCGACCTTCACCACCTGAAAGCGCCGGGTCAGCGCGGCATCTTTCTCGAAGAATTTCTTGTATTCGGCCCAGGTGGTGGCGGCGATCGTGCGCAGTTCGCCGCGCGCCAGGGCGGGCTTCAGCAGGTTGGCCGCATCGCCCTGACCGGCAGAACCGCCCGCGCCGATCAAGGTGTGCGCTTCGTCGATGAACAGGATAATCGGCTTCGGGCTGGACTTCACCTCGTCGATAACGCCCCGCAATCGATTCTCGAACTCGCCCTTCACGCCCGCGCCGGCCTGCAAAAGCCCAAGGTCCAGCGTTCGTAACGTAACCCCGCGCAGCGCCGGCGGCACATCGCCCGAGGCAAGGCGAACCGCGAACCCTTCCACGACCGCGGTCTTGCCGACCCCGGCCTCCCCGGTCAGGATCGGGTTATTCTGCCGCCGCCGCGTCAGAATATCGATCACCTGACGGATTTCGCCGTCGCGGCCCAGGATCGGATCGATCTTGCCCGCTTTCGCCTGCGCGGTCAGATCGGTCGTGAACTGCTCGAGGGCCCCGCCGCCGCCCCGTGGCATGCCGCCCGGATCGCCGCCGCCGGACGCGCCATCGCCGCCCGAAGCCGCTTCCGCCAAGGCTTCGGCGGTGTTCGCGGTGATGCCGGCGAAATCGCGCTTCAACTGATCCGGCTGTATTTTCACCAGTTGGCTGGATGCATCGCGCGCGTGACGCGCCAGCGTTTCGTCGGCGATCAGCGCCCAAAGCAAATGACCGGATCGGATCGTTGACTGACGCTGCTCCAGCGAGGCCAACAGCCATGCCTGCTTGATCGTCTCGACGATTTCCGGCGCCAGCGACGGAACCCGCCCATTACCGGTTTTCATCTTCTCCAGCGCCCGATTCAGATCGACGGCGAAGCGCCCGGAATCGATCTCATAATGGCGCAAAATCGCCGCGACATCGCCGTCCGCCCGATCCGCCAGCGCGACCAACCAATGCTCGATTTCTACATTATAATGTGTTCGCGACGATGTCAGGCCGATGGCCGATTCCAGAGCACGGCGGCTTGGATCGTTCAGTCTGGAAATCAGTTGCTTTACTTCGATCCCAGCCATCAGATTTCCTCTCGATGACCGACGGATCCCGCAGCACTACGGGTCAATGGTCTTCACATGGAGCAACATTATGTGATAATTAAAACGAATGTCTAGTGGCGATCGCCGGATTTGCATTAGCTCCCGCGCGTATCTCACCGAGGGAAAAGGTCCACGCGTGTGAATTTGCCTGACGGTTTCGACCTCGATGCGCTCCTGGCTCCGATTCCGGGCGATTTTCCCCACGGCGAGGACGTGCGGGAGGATTACTCCGCGCAATCGCCGTACAGCCGCATGCGCGATGCACGCTCCAATGCCCGCGATGCGGAGAAGCAGGCCGAAACGCCAGACCCGAACGGGCCGCCGCCCCAGGACCCTGTGCCTCTGTGGCGCGGCCTGCGCGATATCGGTCTTAAGTTGCTGGCGGAGAAAACCAAGGATCTGGAAGTCGCGGCGTGGCTGACCGAGGCTTATGTGCGAAGCCATGGGCTGAGCGGGCTCGCCGCATGCAGCCAACTCATTGCGGGTCTGGTGGCGCGATACTGGGACGATGTGTTCCCGTTGCCGGACGAATATGGAATAGAAACACGGGTGGCGCCGGTTACGGGGCTCAATGGGCAGGGCGGCGGCGGGTCGTTGATGGCACCGCTGTTCAAGCTGCCGCTGTTTCTCCGGGCAGACGGATCGCCGCTTGCATTGTATCAATACCGGGCGTCATCGAAGTTAAGCAGTCTCGATTCGGCCAGCCGCCAGCAGCGTATCGAATCCGGGACGGTCCCGTTCGATGAGATCGAGAAAGAAGCCCGCACCATCGGCAAGACCAGCATTGCCAGGGTGCGCGACGAAGCCGCCGCCGCGCTTGAATCGTGGGAGGCGATGGCCGCCATCTTCGAGGAAAAGGCAGGCAGCGAATCCCCCTCCACGTCCCAGATACGGGATCTTCTGCGCGAGATCGGCGAGATTGCCGGACGCTATGCGCCCGCCCCGGAAACCCGGGCGGACGGCGGCACGAGCGACAACGCTGGCGGCACCGCCGCGCCGCGAGACGAAACGCTGCCTGGGTCGTTTCAAATGGGGGCGGTTGCTACCGACCAGTCTGGGCAGGCCGGCCGGGTCGTCACCCGTGAGGACGCGCTGCGCGGACTGGAAGATATAGCGGCATTCTTCCGGCGAACCGAACCGCATTCGCCGCTGTCATTCACGCTGGACGATGCGGTGCGGCGGGCCCGCCTGCCATTGCTGGAACTGCTCGACGAAATCATTGCCGACCGTTCGGTGCGCGACGGTATCCTGACAACCCTGGGCATTCGTCCGCCAGCGCCTGAGGAGTGATGCCGACCCGGTTCCTTAAATCGACGACCGCCGGACGGTTTCAAGGTTTCCTATCGGTTGCCTAATATTTGCTTGCGTGCTATTCACGAAACAGAATGCGAAGTAATGTGAACAGGAGTGGATTATGAGTGGAAGTGTCCATGATAAACTCAACCGGGTCCGCAAACCGCGGGTTCACATCACCTATGAAGTGGAGACGGAAGGCGCCGAGGTCCAGCGTGAGCTCCCGTTCGTGATGGGCGTCATGGGCGATTTTTCGGGCGATCCGACCGCACCCCTGAAACCGCTCGCGGATCGGAAATTCATTCAGATCGATCGTGACAATTTCAACGACGTGATGGCGAACATGACGCCGGGCCTGAAGCTGAAAGTCGATAACAAATTGTCGGAAGACGGTGGCCAGATGGCCGTCGATTTGAAATTCAATGCCATTGAGGATTTCGAACCCGCCCGCGTCGCACAGCAAATTCCAGCCCTTCGTACATTGATGGAAACCCGCGCTAAATTGCGGGATTTGATGTCCAAGGTGGATCGGTCGGAAGAACTCGAAAGCCTGCTCGAACAGGTATTGAAAAACGACGACGAGATGAAATCGCTTTCAAGCCAGCTCGGCTTGGGCAAGCAGGAGGGCTGATCGATGTCCGGCACCCAAGCATCGTCATCGGATGCGTCCGCATCCGCATCCGAAGGACTTTCCATCCTCGATCAGGTTGTCGCCGCGACAAAGCAGACAACTCCCGATCAAACCCAGGACCTGGTCAAGAACCTGCTCGAACAGGCGATGGCCGGAACGGTCACTTTCGATAAAAATCTAAGCCGGACTTTCGACCGGGCCGTGGCGGCAATCGACCGGAAACTTTCCGATCAACTCAATGCTATCATGCACGACCCGAAGTTCCTTCAACTGGAAGGCAGTTGGCGCGGGCTGCATCATTTGGTGCAAAACAGCGAAACCGGAACCAGCCTGAAGATTAAGGTGCTTAATATCACCAAACGCGATCTGTCGCGCGATCTGCAACGCGCCGTCGAGTTCGATCAAAGCCAGTTGTTCAAGAAAATCTACGAGAACGAGTTCGGTACACCGGGCGGCGAACCCTACGCGGCCCTGATCGGCGACTACCAATGGAGCCAGCATCCAGACGATGTCGAAACCTTGCGGCTGATTTCCAATGTCGCGGCAGGGGCGTTCGCGCCGTTTATTTCGGCGGCCGGTCCCGGCATGTTCGGCTTCGATTCGTTTACCGAGCTCGCCAAACCGCGCGATCTGGCGAAAATCTTTGAAACCAGCGACTATATGAAATGGCGTAGCTTCCGCGATAGCGAAGATGCTCGTTTCGTCAGCCTGGTGATGCCCCGTACCCTTGCACGCCTGCCGTATGGTGCCGCGACAAAGGCAATCGACGAATTTGCGTACGAAGAAGCGCCATACGACGCCGCGGGCGCTCGTCCGATGGAACATAACGAATATTGTTGGATGAACGCAGCCTACGCGATGGGCGTGCGGATGACCGATGCATTCGCCAAAACAGGCTTCTGCGTCGCGATCCGCGGTGCCGAAGGCGGAGGTAAGGTGGAAAACTTGCCAACCCACGTCTTCACCTCCGACGACGGCGATATGGATGCGAAATGCCCGACCGAACTCGCGATCACCGACCGTCGCGAATTCGAACTGTCCAACCTCGGGTTCCTGCCGCTGTGTCATTACAAGAACACCGATTACTCGGTTTTCTTCGGCGCGCAGTCCGTACAGAAGCCTAAGAAATACGACCGTCCGGAAGCGACCGCGAACGCGGCCATATCCGCGCGCTTACCATACCTGATGGCCGCCAGCCGTTTCGCGCATTATCTGAAAGTGATGGCGCGCGACAAGATCGGCAGCTTCCAGGAAGCCAGCGACGTCGAACGGATGCTGGATCGCTGGATCAAAAACTACGTAAATGGCAACGAAAATGCCGGTCAGGATCTGAAAGCACGCTTCCCGCTGCGTGAAGCCAAGATCGAGGTCAAGGAAATTCCCGGTCGCCCCGGCTCCTATAATGCCGTGGCCCACATCCGCCCCTGGCTACAGATGGAAGAACTCACGACCAGCCTGCGGATGGTGGCGCGGATACCGTCGGCATCCTAATAGCTTGGGTCGAGCCGAAACCGCCCGAGCGGCACTCAACCCAGGACGCCATGGTGCGGGCAACCGGACCATGGCGGAAGGGATCAGCACAATGGGCCTTTCAGGTCAGTCCGGTCGCTTGTTCCATACCTCATGAACGAGTTTGCAACCGTTCCCACGCCTGACACCGAAGCCGGGAATCTCCGTGATACGTTACTGTCCGGTAGATTCGTTGGCCGTGACATTCCAGATATCGCGGATCGCTTCGCGGCCTTTCAAACCGGTGACGCAGCCGCTTCGGTTTCTCTCTGGTTCGGACCCGATCGTTCCTGGCCGGACCCTAGCGTCCTGCGCGGTGCGCTGGATCGCGACATCGCTGCGATCGATGTCATGGTATCGGAACAAATCGATGCGATCCTTCATCATCCCCGACTGCAGAAACTCGAAGGAAGCTGGCGCGGGCTCGCCTGGCTGATCTGGTCGCTCGATCTGGGCGCGCGCCTGAAAATCAGGGTGCTGAACGTAAGCTGGGTCGCGATCTGTCGCGATCTGGAAAAGGCCAGCGAATTCGATCAAAGTAATCTGTTCCATAAAATTTACGAAGAAGAGTTCGGCTCTCCCGGCGGAGAACCGTACGGTTTTCTGATCGTCGATCACGAAGTCAGGCATCGGTCCGATGCCAGTGCACGCACCGACGACATCGCCGGCCTGTCGGCCCTGTCGGGTGTTGCCGCGGCGGCTTTCGCCCCGGTCGTCCTTGGCGCCGCGCCCGCGTTGCTGGAGGTGGACGCTTTCGACGAACTTGGCAACGTCCTCGACATCGCCTCACCTCTCGGTAACACCGAACATGCAAGGTGGCGTGCCCTGGCCGTCCGGCCAGATATGCGCTTCGTCGGCGTCGCGCTGCCGCGATTACTGGCACGCGCGCCCTGGGACGACGATGGCACCCGTGCCGACGGATTTCGCTATGTCGAGTATGCCCCGTCTTCGCGCGACCGGGTCTGGATGAACGCCGCTTATGCGTTCGCCGCCGTCGTCGGACGCGCTTTTGCGAATTTCGCCTGGCCGGCAGATGTCCGCGGGGTGGAGACCGATCGTATCGGCGGCGGTCTGGTTCAGGATGCGCCTTCGGAACCGTTTGCCACCGACCGGGATCGCGCCTGGGTCCGCGTTCCGCTCGAAATCATCTGGAACGACCGGCAAGAACGGGAATTGCTGAGTGCCGGGCTTATTCCGCTCGCCGCTATCCCGAACTGCGAGGAACTGGTCTTCGGCGCGGTTCGCAGTCTGCAGACGCCGCAGCGCCATGGCGGCGCCAATGCCGCGGCTGCCAATGCGAACGCACGTCTGTCTTCCCAAATCAACTCGATCCTCTGCGCATCGCGCTTTGCCCATAACCTGAAAATGATGGGCCGCCGGATGGTCGGTTCATTCCGGACAGGGGACGACATCCAGCGTCAGCTTCAGACGTGGCTCAACCGCTACGTCAATGGCAACCTCTCGGCCACCGGGGATAGCCGGGCGCGGTTTCCCCTCGTTGCCGCTAGCGTGGAAGTCCGGGAACACGCCGGCAAACCGGGTAGCTTCGGATGCGTCGTGCGGCTGCAACCGCACTATCAACTCGACGATGTAATGGCTACGTTTCAACTGGTGACGGAACTTGGCGAACGATGAACAACCGCGGAGAAACCCCATGAGCGATCAAACCGCCGCATCTTTAATGCGTGCGGGACGTCTGGCCGATGCCATGGCGGCATCCCAGGCGGCCGTGCGTAAAACCCCCACCAATCTGGACGCCAGGATTTTGCTGGCGGAACTGCTGATTTTCTCCGGCAATCTGGAGCGGGCGGACACGCTGTTGGATGCCGCCACGGCGATTGACCCAACAACCTCGCTGGTCGTCGCGGAATACCGCCAGCTTTTGCGCGCCGATATGGCACGTCGCCAATTGTTCGCGGATGGACGGGTGCCGGAGTTCCTGGGCGAGCCGACCGAGGCGCAGCGGCTGCAACTCGCGGCCATGGTCGCGCTGCGGGACGGCGATGCCGCCGGGGCGACCCGTCAGGCCCGGCAGGCCGAGGAAGCGCGTCCCCGCGTGCCCGGCCTTCTGGGCGATGCCCCCTTCGACGATTTCCGCGACGCGGACGATCTGCTGGCAGGCAGCTTCGAGGTTCTGACCGCCACCGGCAAATACTTCTGGATCCCCACCGAACGGGTCGTCAGCGCGGAATTTCACGCCCCGGTGCGAACCCGCGACCTGATCTGGCGCCGGGTCTCGATGTCGGTCGCGGATGGGCCGGAGGGCGACGTGTACATTCCCGCGATCTATGCCGCCCCCGGGCCGCTGACAGAAGCCCAGCAGCTCGGGCGCGAAACCGATTGGCGCGAAGCCGAAGGTGGCTTGGTGCGCGGTGTCGGACAGCGGGTGTTTCTGGCGGGCGATGACGGTGTCGATGTCATGACACTGCGCGCGTTGCGTTTCGGCGCATGAGCGGACGGACCATCCCCGGCCAGCGCGGTTCCACCGTTCGCTTCCAGGCGCCGCTGCTCGATCGGCTGATCGACCTCGCGCCAGATCAAAGCCGCGATCCGGCCCCGTCCGCGAGCGACTCCCTGATCGCCCTGCGGAACGCGGTGCGCCGCGATCTCGAAGCGTTGCTCAACGCTCGGCGCTGCTGGCGGTCGTGGCCGGAATCGCTCAAGGAACTCGCGGTGTCGCCGATCGGTTTCGGCGTCCCCGATTTCAGTTCCGGCGCCTTCAGCGATGTCCGCCAGCGCGAGGAATTGCGGCTAGAGATCGAAGACACGATAAGGCGGTTCGAACCGCGGTTCATTTCCCTCAACGTCGCGCTCGTGCAGGGCGAAACGCCGCTGGAATCGACGCTGCGGCTGCGGATCGACGCGCTGCTGCACGCCGACCCGGCACCGGAACCCATGACCTTCGACACGGTGGTCGATCCATCGAACGACGAGGTGATTGTCGTGGCCCGCGATGCCGCCTGATCGGCCGGTCAACGGACGCGGGCACCATGTCTGACGCCTTGCTCCCCTATTACGACCGCGAATTGAACGCGATCAAGCGCCTGGCCGGCGAGTTCGCCGAGGCGCACCCGAAAATCGCCGGGCGCCTGCGGGTGTCGGCCGACAGCGTGGACGATCCGCACGTGCAGCGCCTGCTCGAAGGCGTCGCGTTCCTTGCCGCCCGCGTGCAGCACCGCCTGGACGATGAATTTCCCGAACTGACCGACGCCTTGCTTGGTTTGCTGTATCCGCATTACCTCGCACCGGTACCGTCTTGTCTGATGGCACAACTGAATTGCCAGTCGGAACTGCTGACCCCGACGCTGCTACCGGCCGGCCTCGCGTTCGACACCGAATTGGTGAAGGGCGAAACCCTGCGCTATACTTCGACCGCGCCGGTGACGCTGTGGCCGATTGCGGTGGAATCGATCCGCCTTTCGGGACAACCCCTGGTGGCGCCCCCTAACGCCTCGGCGCCCGGTGCGGCAGCGGTATTGCGCATTACCCTGACGTGCATGGTGCCAGAAGTCACGTTTACCCAACTCGGCGTCGATCGGCTGCGCTTCTTCCTGCGCGGCCCGGCAAACCAGACATTGCCGCTATACGAACTGCTGGGATCCCATGTCCTGTCGGTTGCCTATGCGGACAACGCGGTCGATCAGCTTCCGGTTATCGTCCCAAACAGCGCGATCCGGCCCGGTGGATTCGGCCCAGATGAGGCCTTGATTCCCTGGTCCGCCCGCGGCTTCTCTGGCTTCCGCCTGATGACCGAATACTTCGCCTTCCCGGAAAAATTCCTGTTCATGGAATTCGGCCAGATCGACAGGAAAACCCTCGGTTCGGCCGGAAACCGGCTTGAGATTTTCGTCTATCTCGATCGCTCGATGCCTGAACTGGAACGCACCATCGGGCAAACCTCGCTGGCGCTGGGCTGCACGCCGCTGGTCAACCTGTTTCCCCAGCGTTGCGAACCCATTCCGTTGACCCATACCGACGTGGAATACCGCGTCGTGCCCGATGCCCGCCGTCCGCGAGCCGCCGAAGTGTGGGGCGTCGAACGGGTCCGGGAAACCCTGGCGGATGGAACGCAGCGCCCCTGGCACCCGTTCCACCGGCTGGCCCCGTCCTTGCCGGATGCCGCTCCGCCCGGCGGATTCTATCAGACATCCCGCCGGGATGCCGCCCCAGGCGTGCCGGGCACCGAGGTGTTTCTGTCCACGCAAGACCCGGATTTCGATCCGGATCGACCGGCCGATACCGTGCTGTCGGTGGATGCGCTCTGTCTCAACCGCGATCTGCCGACGGATTTGCCCTTTGGCGGCGGGCATCCGTATTTGCGGCTGGTGGAAGGGGTCGCGGCCGTGTCCGGCATCGCCGCCATGACCGCCGCCACCGCGACGCTGCGGCCGCCACTGCGCGACAAGCGCTTCTGGCGACTGATCTCCCATTTGGCGCTGGGGCACCTGTCGGTCACCGGCGGCGCGGACGGGGCCGCCGTGCTCAAGGAAATCCTGCGCCTGTACGACTATCGCGATACCGCCGAAACGCGCAACGCGATCAACGCCGTAACAGCGATCGTCTCTCAGGCCGGCGTCGCGCGCGCTCCGAACGCGAAACCGGCGGGGAACGCCCAACGGCCCGGCCGGAGCCCGCCACCGGCATTCTGCCGCGGTCTCGACATCCGCCTGGAAATGGATGCACGGGCCTGGCAGGTCAACGGCCTGTATCTGCTGGCCTCGGTACTGGAACGATTTTTCGCCTTGAACGCAACGATTAACAGCTTTACCCGCACCAGGGTCGTCCTTCGCGGCGCGACCGAAACCGTCGCGTCCTGGCCCGCGCGCAGCGGCACGCGGGAACTTGGATGACGGCTGCCCCGCCATCGCCCGAAGGTGCATCCCGCCCGCGATCGTCTCCCCTGGCGCGGTTGCTGCTAGACCCGCGCCGTTTTCGCTTCGACGCGCTGGTGCGCATTTTCATGCGCTCGGCACGGCAAGACGATCCAGCCCAGGCGGTGCGGTTCCGGACCCCGCCCGGATTGACCTTTCCCGCCTCCGAAGTTCTGGACGTGCGGACGGGCGGCGGCGGCCGGCCAGATGTCGTCGTCGGCATGTTCGGCCTGACCGGACCATCCGGAGTATTGCCGCGCTATTATTCCGAGATCGTGACACAAACGTTGCGTGGCGGTTCCACCGCCCTGCATCGCTTCCTGGATATGCTCGGTGAGCGCTTCGTAGCGTTTTTCGCACTCGCCGCCATCAAATACCATCCGGCACGCTCCGCGGAGGTCGCCGCGCTGCGAACGCCGCCGGAGCCCAACCCCATCGCGAGGGCGTTGCTGTCGCTAACGGGCTATGGCTTTGCCGGCACCGCCGCCCGGTTGCCCACCGGCGCCGAACCGCTGTTGCATTACGCCGGTTTGTTTGCCTTGCGGCCACGTTCCGCCGATCGGCTGGCGGCAATGTTGACAGACTGGCTGGGAATGACGGTGGAGGTCGAGGAATACGCCGGCGCGTGGCTGCGCATGCCGCCGGATCAGCGATCCCGGATTGGCGCCGGCGGCGTCTTCAGCCAGTTGGGGGTGGACGCATCGGCCGGCGTCCGGGCCTGGAGTCCGGAAGCACGGATTTTGATCCGTATCGGGCCACTGACCCGGGAAGGTTTCCTGATGCTCCGGCCGGACAGTCAGACGATGCGGCGGGTGGTGTCGTTGATCCGGACGTTCGTCGGAATGGAAGTCGGCTTTGCGATCAATCCGGTGTTGGCTGCGTCCGAAATCGCATTGCCGCGGCTGGATGCCGGACCCGCCGTCGCGCCGAGGCTGGGGTGGGACACCTGGCTTCCAGTGTCGCGAGGCGGTGGCATGCGCCGTATGGATGCGGCCGATGCGGTCTTCGATGCCGACATGATAGAGAACTTGCCATTGGCCAGGGTTGCACCGTTATGAACAATTGGAACGAAGGTTACGTTACCGATATCGCCTACACCAACGGATGGTACCGCCAGCAATCGCCAGCCATGATGGCGCTGGCTTGCACGATGGGTGGGGTGGCCATGACGATGCCGGCGCCCGACGACAGTATTCACGTGCTGGAACTGGGATGCGGCCAGGGCTATGGCGCCATGGTGCTGGCGGCCAGCAATCCAGCCTGGCAGGTGACGGCCATCGATTTCAATCCGGCTCATGTCGCCGCTGCCCGGGCCTGGGCGACCGAATCCGGTCTGACCAATGTCACCTTCCTGGAAGCCAATCTGGCGACCCTGGCCGAAGATGCCGCGGGGCGGCAAATCCCCGAAGCCGATTTCATCACGATGCACGGTGTCTGGAGCTGGGTACCCCAGGCCGTTCAGAACGGTATCGTGCGGCTGGTGCGCGACAAACTGCGGGCCGGCGGCGCCATGCACATCAGTTACAACGCTCTGCCCGCCTGGGGCCCCGCGATCGGCATGCAGCGCATAATACGGGAGGCCGGCAAACGCCTCGCCCGGCGCAGCGACCGTCAGGCGGAGGAAGGACTGACAATCGTACGCTCGCTGCTCGCCGCGGAAGCGGCTCAGCTCGATCGTTCGCCCTTCGTCAAGTCGATGATCGGCGTGCTGGGCAATGCGGATGTCGCGTATCTGGCACACGAATTCATGAATGAACAGTGGAAGCCGTGCTTCATGGCCGACGTGGCGGCCACCCTGTCCGATGCCAGGCTCGAATTCGCCTCGTCCTCTCAACTGACCGAAAATTTTCCAACCCTGATGCTGACACCCGCGCAGCAGAAGATCATGAATACTTTCGATGACCCGATCATGCGGGAAATGATCAAGGATACGTGCGTGGAGCGCGCGTTGCGGCACGATGTCTTCGTGCGCGGTGCTCGGAGACTCGGCAACGCGGGCCGCGACGCCGCTCTGATGGACATCGTACTCGGGCTGAATATCGATCCGGACGACTTACCGTCGGCGGTCGATATGCCGGCGGGGAAAGCCGAGCTAAACTCAAAATTCTATCGGCCGATCGTTCAGGCGCTTAGCCAGGGTCCGATGCGGGTGCGCGATCTGCTGGCGTTGCCCGAAGTCGAAGGGCGCCGCGACAATCCAGCGGAACTGGTTGGCATGCTCGTAGGCCTTGATATAGCCGACGTGGTGCTGCGGCCCGACGCCCCGCCCAGCGCTGGTGCCATGCACTTCAACAGCGTCCTGGCAAAGCGCTTCGCGCAATCGGAAAGCCTGGCCCGACCCGTCGGCCTGGCAAGCGAGCGCGCCGGCTCGGGCGTTCCGGCGACCGTGCTCGACCTCGTCATCATGGAACGTGTCCGCGACGGGAAACCAGATATGGACGCCCTGTTGCACCTCATTGCGCCGCCCGCCGAACATACCGATAAGATGCGGGAGGGTCTGGATCGCAGCCTGCGACAGCGCATGCCGATCCTGCGCCGCGCCGGGGTGTTTTGAAACACGCCGTGCAGCGATGGAGGGCTGAAATTCCGCGAAACGGTATTGCCATCCCGGACCCGGCGGCGCGATAATAACGGTGCTGGTTATCCAGGACCGGCCAAGTAAGGAGTGTGTGCGATGCGAAACGGGATCGCCAGCCTGATTGTCGCCGCCGTCGCGACGTGCGGGACGCAAGT
Source organism: Pseudomonadota bacterium (assembly GCA_021805565.1). GTDB lineage: Bacteria > Pseudomonadota > Alphaproteobacteria > Acetobacterales > Acetobacteraceae > Rhodopila. The sequence continues at coordinate 43,163 of JAJZFA010000064.1, read as the reverse complement.
GTTCGCGCAAAGCGCCAGTCCGTCGGCTGACCAGATCATAAAATCGCTTACCCCAACGGGCGACGTCAGCAAAACAACCACGCGCGGCATTCGTCTGGTGCCACAGGCGGGAACCGCCGACGGAACCGCGGCCGCTCCCGCCGTGCCCAGCGGAGGCAAGCCAGCAACCCATGGTACGATGGCCGCATCCAAACCGGCGATGAGCGCACCGGCCGATGCCAAGCCGGCGGTGAACCTGACCGTTAATTTTGCCACTGGATCGGCGGACCTTACGCCTCAGTCCATACAAACCCTCGATGCGCTGGGTACGGCCCTCAGCAGCGAAGCGTTGTCGAATTATCGCTTCCGGGTCGAAGGCCATACCGACACGGTCGGTAGTCCGGCGCTCAATCGCGCCTTGTCGGAACGGCGGGCCGTGGCCGTTGTCGATTACATTTCCTCCAAATTCGGTGTCGCGCCGTCCAGGCTGTCGGCTGTCGGCATGGGATCGGATAACCCGCTTGTCCCGACGGCCGAACAGGTTCCGGAAGCGCGCAACCGCCGTGTTCTGGTTGTTAATCTGGGCGGCTGATACCGGCGACATATCCGGCTGGCATGTGTTCCGGCGAGCGCGTGAAGAAGCCGGTACCGGATAGCGACGCAACCGTGCGGATAGTGCCGGTACGGCGCTTATCCAAACCCCGTCAGTCCTGGGGTTTCATACTGGTCGCCGGTGTGGCCATATTGGTTGTGGCGATCGGCGCGGCTTGGCTTGTTTGGCCACGACAGCCGGCGGTCCCGCCCACGCCGCTGCCACCAGCGACGGTTTCCACTGCACCCTTGGCAATCCAGACCGCGGGGATCGACCGGATACGCGCGAACAAGCCCACCGACTTATCCATCTTTCGCCTCGCGGAAAATCCGAATATCGCAGTGTTGGATTTTGCCAGTCTGGCGCGGCAGCGTGCGATGCTCGACCGCATCGCTGCTCTGATCGAAAAATCCGGCCAGCCCAGGGATCGGATCCTGACCCCTAGCGATCTGGACCTGGCCATCAGGAGCGAGGGCGATCCAGACGCTGGATTTTACTACGGGCACGATTATAGCGCGGCTTCGTTGATCCGGTTTTTTGCCATCGCGAAACGCGACCATGTGGAACTGACACCGGAGGAAACGATACTTGGGACCATTATCGCCAACCTGGGTTGGACGAGGCCAGATGCCTTGGGCGGGCTCATTTCCTTGCCACGGGCCGGCGCCAATGCCAACGTCACGATGGCGGCGCGCGATACCATCCTGACGCATGAACTGTCGCATGGCGAATATTTCAGCGATCCGCACTATGCCGCGTATGTGCATGCGTTTTTTCAGGATGTGCTGACCGACACCGAGCAGCGAGCCTTTCGGTCTTTCCTCGGGAACGACGGCTATGATACCGGCAACGCCATATTGATGGAAAATGAAACTCAGGCGTATCTTCTGTTCACGCCCGATCCGCGCTTCTTCGATCTGACTCAGGTTCATATGTCTCCGAATCGGAGAGCCGCTTTGCGAGTACGTTTCCTGAGCGGCATGCCGGCGGGGTGGCTGAAGGATTTACTGTCCAGTCTGCCGTAAATCGCCGTGGTCCGGAGCCACGGGTTCTGCATGACACTCTGTTTGCCAAATCGCGAACCAGCGTTCATGGTTATGAAGACAATGGTGGCCGCATCCTGGGGGCCATACCGACAGGACGGAATAACAACGACCGATGGGACAACCGGCCGCGCGACTGACAGATTTGCATGTGTGTCCGATGGTGACGGGTATTATCCCCCATGTCGGTGGGCCGGTCATGGCACCCGGCTGTCCAACCGTCCTGATTCAGGCCCTTCCGGCGGCGCGTCTGGGTGACATGGCGATCTGTGTCGGACCGCCGGACTCCATTATCATGGGGTCGCCCACCGTCCTGATCGGCAGTCAGCCGGCCGCGCGCATGGGGGACAGTTGTGCTCATGGCGGAGCGATCGTCCTTGGCTGCTTCACGGTCCTGGTTGGTTGATCCAAAATCTGTATCGAAGTCTGTTATACCGAAGTGCCTGATCGGCGAGAATCGCCAAAGCTACGAAACGGGCCGCGCGGATAGAAATCCGGAGGAAAGCGATGGCGACCACGGTCACGATCCACGGTATCAAGGCCTGCGATACGATGAAGAAGGCCAGGATGTGGCTCAACTCGCACGGCGTCGAATACACGTTCCACGACTACAAGGTTCAGGGGATCGGGCACGACCTGCTGATGGGCTGGGTGCGCGCGGTGGGGTGGGAAGCGCTGCTCAATCGGGCCGGCACGACCTTCCGGAAGCTGCCGGATGCCGATAAGGCCGCTATCGATGCAGCGAAGGCAGTGGCGCTGATGATCGCTCAGCCGTCGATCGTCAAGCGCCCGGTGCTCATGGTGAGCAGCGCGCTGATCGTTGGTTTTAAACCCGAGGCGTATGCCGCGGCGTTTGCCTGACCAGCGCCGCCAGCCGTCCGCGAAACGCTCTGTTGCGTTATGTTTGGCACTTATCGCGATGCAGCGCCGGACCCTGCCCCGCAATAGTGCGTAGAACCGTCAGAACCGCGCATGATCCAGCGCCAGGTAAGGAACCGCCTCGATGTACCCGATCACGGAAAATGCGCTGCGCACCGAACGCCACACGACATTCTACCTCAGCTGCGGTGCTCCGGACGCAACGCCGCTGATCTTCGTCCATGGCTGGCCGGAACTGGCGATCAGTTGGCGTCACCAGCTTCCGGTCTTCGCGGCGCTGGGCTTTCGGTGCATCGCGCCCGACATGCGCGGTTATGGCCGGTCCAGCAACTATGCCCGGCATGACGATTACGCCCTGGAACACAGCGTCCGCGATATGACCGAGCTGCTGGATGCAAACGGCGGCGGCAAAGCGGTGTGGGTAGGTCATGACTGGGGCAGCCCGGTGGTATGGAGTCTCGCCAGCCACCACCCCGATCGATGCCTGGCCGTGGCCAATCTATGCGTGCCCTACCTGCCCGGAGGCTTCGCGCCCGCCAACATCCTGCCGCTGGTGGACCGGTCGGTCTATCCGGAATCCGAATTCCCCGCCGGCCAGTGGGACTACCAGATGTACTACGAGGAGAATTTCGCGGCGGCCAGCGCGGCCTTTGAAGCCAATGTGCCGAATACGGTGAAAGCGCTGTTCCGCAAGGGCAGTTTGGCCGGTAAGGGCCAGCCATCCCGCACGGCTCTGGTGCGCCGCGACGGCGGTTGGTTCGGCGGCGCCGGGCACGCGCCTGCCGTGCCTCGCGATGCCGATGTGCTGACCGAGGCAGACCTCGGCGCCTACGTCGCGGCGCTGACTCGCAACGGATTTTTCGGCCCTGATTCCTGGTATATGAACCACGCGCGCAATCTGGCCTTCGCCCAGCAGGCTCACGACAAAGGCCGGCTGTCGATGCCCGTGCTGTTCCTGCACGGCGCATACGATTACACATGCGAAACCATGGACTCCCGCCTCGCCGAACCGATGCGCGAGTATTGCCGCGACCTGACCGAACGGGTGGTGGAATCCGGCCATTGGATGGCGCAGGAAAACCCGGTCGCGGTCAATGCCGCGCTGGCCCGCTTTCTGGCGGCGAAGGTGCCGGCCGCCTGGACCGGATCGGCAAGCCCGCGCGCCGAGGGGTGACAAGGGGGCGCGGCGATCCAAGATTAGGTGTATAACGCCACATCTTAGGGCATGCCCAACAACGATCGCTTTGGATTACGGCGTCGGGCAAGCCCTAAGCTCATGTTTTACACGGCAACTTTGCTGGCGTGCTGACGCACTTATTTGCCAGCGTTGCCTTAGCCCCTGACAGGATCGTCCGCCATGTCTAGTCCCGCCGCCGCCAGACCCCGTGGGCGCCACTTCTTCGCCAACCCCGGCCCAACCAACATCCCCGACAGCATCCTGAGAGCGATCGATCGCGGCAGCATCGACTTCAACGACCCCGAATTCACGCCAGTTTACGACGCCGCGTACGCCGGGGTGAAGCGCGTTCTGCGCACCAGTCAGCATCTGTTCATGTACAACGCATCCGGCCACGGCGCCTGGGAAGCCAGCCTGACCAACCTGATGTCCCCAGGCGACACGATCCTGGTGCTGGAATCGGGCTACTTTTCCGACGAATGGGCCGAAATGGCGCGCGGCCACGGTCTGAACGTGCGGGTGTTGGCCGCCGACTGGCGCCGCGGCGTGGACATCGCCGATGTCCGCAAGGCCCTGGATGCCGACACCGCCCATGCGATCAAGGCCGTCTGCGTCGTGCATAACGAAACCTCCACCGGCATGATGCAGTCCCTGCCGGCGATCCGCGACGCGATCGACGCCGCCCGCCATCCGGCCCTTTTCCTCGCCGACACCATCTCTTCGCTCGGCTCGCTCGAATTTCGCATGGATGACTGGAAAATCGATTGCGTCGTCGGCGGCAGTCAGAAAGGCCTGATGCTGCCCACAGGCATGAGCTTTACCGGTGTGTCGGAAAAGGCGATGGCGGCGCATGCGAATGCGAAGCTGCGCCGCTTCTACTTCGACTGGACCATGATGCTGAACCGCCCGCAAAAGAGCTTTATTGGCACGATCCCGGTCCACGTCTTCTATGGCCTTCGGGAATCGATCCGCCTGATCGATGAGGAAGGCCTCGACAACGTCATCGCCCGTCATACCCGCTTAGCCGAAGCCACACGGCGCGCGGTCGGTGTCTGGGCCGGCAACAACGGACCCCACCTGTTTTGCACCGCGCCGGATCGCTATTCCAATTCCGTCACCGCGATCCTGATGCCTGACGGGTCCAGCGCGGACGCCCTCCGCAAAACCGTCCGCGACCGCTTTAACGTCTCGCTCGGCGGCGGCCTGGGGAAACTCGGCGGCCGGGTTTTTCGTATCGGTCACCTCGGCGACCTGAACGAACCGATGCTGCTGGGTGCGCTGACCGCGATCGAAATGGCACTGCGGATCGAAGGGATTCCGCATGGACGCGGCGGCGTCGAGGCAGCCATGGCGTTTCTCGCGGGGGAATAGGGAACCGCCCCATTGAGTCCGGCAACCGAAACGGGAGTGGCCGCGATCGCCGCTGCCCTGACAACGATGCCGGGCGGGCCGGGCGTGTACCGCATGATGGATGCGGCCGGCGGCACGCTGTACGTCGGCAAGGCACGCAGTCTGAACAAGCGCGTCACGTCCTACACCCAGATCGGCCGCCTGTCCGAACGCCTGCGCCGCATGGTAACGGCCACCGCGACGATGGAAATCGTTACGACTCACACCGAAGCCGAGGCGCTTCTGCTGGAAGCCAACCTGATCAAGCGGCTAAAACCGCATTTCAACATCGTTTTGCGCGACGACAAATCCTATCCGTGGCTGATGCTGACCGAGGATCATCCATATTCGCAAATCGCCAAGCATCGCGGCGCGCAAATTCGCAAGGGCAGTTACTGGGGCCCGTTCGCGTCCGCATGGGCGGTCAATCAAACCGTCACCGCCATGCAGCGCGTGTTTCTGCTGCGGTCCTGCGCCGATACGGTTTTTTCAACCCGCACCCGGCCGTGCCTGCTGTTCCAGATCAAGCGGTGCTCCGCCCCCTGTGTCGGCCGGATCGGTACGGAAGATTACGGCAAACTGGTCGGTCAGGCGAAGGCGTTCCTGGCCGGCAAATCCGGGTCTGTGCAGAAAGAACTCGCCGCCGAGATGGAACTGGCAGCCAGCGAACTGGAATTCGAGCGCGCCGCCGCCGTGCGCGACCGGCTGCGCGGGCTGACGTTCGTGCAGGGCAACAGCGTGGTGAACCCCGCCAGCCTGACAGATGCGGACGTGATCGCCGGGTGGCAGATTGGCGGCCAGACCTGCGTGCAGGTATTTTTCGTGCGGGGCGGCCGTAACAATGGCAACCGGGCATTCTATCCGGCGCATGCGAAGGCGGACGAAACGCCGGAGGTGCTAAGCGCCTTTATCGCGCAGTTCTACGACGATAAGCCGCCGCCACCGATGCTGCTGGTCAACCAGGAATTGCCGGAACAGGATCTGATCGCCGAGGCACTGACACTGAAAGCCGGCCGGAAGGTGGAAATCGCATTGCCGCGGCGCGGCGAAAAACACGCCGTGGTGCTGCATGCCGAAACCAACGCTCGCGAGGCATTGGAACGCAAGCTGGCCGAATCCGCCGGACAGGCCAAACTGCTGGAAGGCGTCGCGCGGTTGTTCAACCTTCCCGGCACGCCGGAGCGGATCGAGGTGTACGATAATTCGCACATCATGGGCACCAACGCGTACGGCGTGATGATTGTCACGGGTCCGGACGGATTTATCAAGGGCGCCTATCGCAAATACAGCATCCGTGGCCCGGTGGTGCCGGGCGACGATTTCGGAATGATGCGGGAAATGTTGCAACGCCGTTTCTCCCGCGCATTGAAGGAGCAGGCCGAGGGCGCCCCCCCGGCCGAGTGGCCGGACCTGCTGCTGATCGATGGCGGCGCGGGCCAGCTTTCCGCGGTACGCGACGTGCTGGCCGATCTCGGCGTGCAGGACGTGAAGGTGGTGGCCATCGCCAAGGGGCCGGATCGCGATGCGGGCCGCGAATGGCTGCACACCGATGGCCAGGAGCCATTCCAGTTACCTCCGCGCGATCCGGTGTTGTATTTTCTGCAACGAATTCGCGACGAGGCACACCGGTTCGCCATCACCACCCACCGCGCCGGCCGGTCCAAAACGGTTTTGCAAAGCGAACTGGAAGAAATCGAGGGAATCGGCCCCGGCCGCAAGCGCGCCCTGCTCAATCATTTCGGTTCCGCTCGGGGGGTCAAAATGGCGGGTCTGCCGGACCTGGAGGCGACACCGGGCATCAGCCGCGAGACCGCCCGGCGGGTGTATGCGCATTTTCATCCTGGTGTGCGGATGGAAACGACCGCTTGAACGCGCTGGTTTGAACACCGCCGTCTGGCACGTGTGGCAGCGGAACTACCCCGGCAACAGCCCGCAGGCGATTCTGGCGGCGCTCATCGCGCCAGCCGGATCCTCGCCCTCATCGAAGACAGCTCCAGCGAAAATACCGGAAATGGTTTAACTGGACCCCAACGCCGCCACCCCAACCCGGACACCGCACCGATGCAATGTATATGGATCGGGATAAACTCCCCCGCCAGCAGCGGCACTGGCGCAACCGCGATCTTTGCGCTGGACACGCTGCCGTTCCGCAACGCGGCTTGCCCAGGCAATCTGGCTGGTGTCCGATCGGATTTGGGAACACCGAATTGGGACGCCCGATGATCCGCGCCGCGTATCTCGCCGCCGAGGGATTAGATGCCCCGTTGGTCGAGGAACTGAGCCGCCGCGGCGTTGCGGTTGCCGCATGGCACGGCCGTCTCGCTTTATCGCCGGACGCCCCTGTCCATGCCGCCTGGGCGCAGGACATCTGGACGGACCCGCGGGAAATCGAGGCCCCAACCGTCAAATCCGCCGCCGACAGCCTGCGGGCGATGCAGCGCAACTGGGGGGCCTACGGCGCCGCCCACCATCGCCGCATGGCGTTGATCGAGGAGCGGTTGCCGCCGGTGAAAGCGCGGCCGCTGATCTTCCCCCAATCCGCGCCCCGGTCGCATTTGGGTGCCTGGACCTTGTTGGCGCCGGACCGGTTGCTTGCCAGCCCGGTTAAATCCAGCCCGTTCGTCAACGGCGCCTGCCTGTTCGAGGAAGATCGCATCGAACCACCGAGCAGAGCATATTTGAAACTTTGGGAGGCGCTGGTGCGATTCGGGCGCTGGCCGGCGGCGGGGGAGCAATGCCTCGACCTTGGGGCGTCCCCCGGCGGCTGGACCTGGGTTCTGGCGAAGCTGGGTGCGGACGTAACCGCCGTGGACAAAGCGCCCCTGGCGGCGCGGGTCGCGGCAATGCCGGGGGTGACCGAACGGCAGGACAGTGCGTTCGGTCTGACGCCAGAACCAGTGGACTGGCTGTTCAGCGACGTGATCGCCTACCCGGATCGCCTGTTGACCCTGGTGCGCCGCTGGATCAATGCCGGCGCGGCTCAGTATATCGTCTGCACAATCAAGTTTCAAGGGGCCACCGATCACGATGCGGCGGAGGCGTTCGCCGCCATCCCCGGCGGGCGGGTGTTGCACCTGTTCCACAACAAGCATGAACTGACATTTCTGTGGGGCGCTTGCTGATTCAGCCCGGATTCGGCTAGATGCGGCAGGTTTGCAGGTTGGGGGCGTGCATGGCGGTCAACAAGATTTTCCCGGACGCGACGGCGGCGCTGGCGGGTTTGCTGCGCGACGGCATGACCATTATGTCGGGCGGTTTCGGCCTGTGCGGCATCCCCAGTGCGCTGATCGAGGCGATCCGCGACAGCGGCGTGAAGAACCTGACCATCATCTCCAACAATGCCGGCATCGACGATGCCGGGCTGGGGCTGCTGCTGGTGACGCGGCAGGTGCGGAAGATGATCAGTTCCTATGTCGGGGAAAACGCCACGTTCGCGAAGCAGTACCTGGCAGGCGAACTGGAGATCGAATTCAACCCGCAGGGCACGCTGGCTGAACGCATCCGAGCCGGCGGGGCGGGCATTCCGGCGTTCTATACCGCGACCGGCGTGGGGACTCAGATCGCCGAGGGCAAACCGGTGCAGGAATTCGATGGCCGGCTGTATGTGCAGGAACGCGGACTGCGCGCCGATCTGTCGATCGTGCATGCCTGGAAGTCCGACACCGAGGGCAATCTGGTGTACCGGAAGACCGCTCGGAATTTCAATCCGATGATCGCAACGGCGGGCGAAATGGTCGTGGCGCAGGTGGAACATCTGGTGGATGCCGGGCAGATCGACCCGGATCACATCGTTACGCCGGGTATCTTCGTGAACCGGATCGTTAAACTGGATTCGATCGACAAACGGATCGAGCAACGTACCGTGCGCAAGCGCGCTTAAGGGAGTCCGTACATATGGCCTGGACCCGCGATCAGATGGCCGCCCGGGCGGCACGTGAGCTTTCCGACGGATTCTACGTCAATCTGGGAATCGGCATTCCCACCCTGGTGGCCAATCACATCCCGGCCGGCATCTCGGTGCAGTTGCAGTCGGAAAACGGCATGCTGGGCATCGGTCAGTTCCCGTGGGAGGGCGACGAAGACGCCGACCTGATCAACGCGGGCAAGCAGACGGTGACGGAACTGCCCACGACCAGCTTTTTCGACAGCGCCGCCAGCTTCGCGATGGTGCGCGGCGGGCATATCGATATGTCCATACTGGGCGCGATGCAGGTGGCCGAGAATGGCGATCTGGCGAACTGGATGATCCCCGGCAAGATGGTGAAGGGGATGGGCGGCGCGATGGATCTGGTCGCCGGGGTGCGGCGCGTGGTCGTGCTGATGGAACACACCGCCGGCGGCAAGCCCAAGCTGCTGAAGCGGTGCGATCTGCCGCTGACCGGGGCTGGCGTGGTCGATCTGATCGTCACCGATCTGGGCGTGTTCCAGGTGACGGCGAAGGGCAAGGATGGGCTGGTGCTGGTCGATATCGCGCCGGGTGTCACGCTGGACGAACTGCATGCCAAGACCGAAGCGGCGTTCACGGTGGCGGCGGGTTTGGCTGTCGCGGGCTAATGCCAATCGGCCCTGATGTTGACCCATAGGCGGGTCAACGCCGTTCGGTAAGAGTCTTCATATTGCGCGCGGCCGCCCCGCCAACCCCGCGCGCGATACCAACCCGCTTGGATGACGGAAGAGTCGTCATTCAAGCGGGTTGGTATAAGGTACCGTTTAAGAATTTTTTCTGTCGTTAGAATCTATTACCAGTGGGGGCGTGAACCCACTGAATTGTCTATGATTCCCGTGCTGGCCTCGATTCGGCCGATGTTGAGAAAACCGTGCAATTCCGGCCATTGTGCCGAGCAGAGGCCGTCTTGCGACCACCGTCCCTTTACCAAGCACATTGTCCACCAGTACGGCTTGCTTGACCGCTCCTCTCGCTGGCATGGCGTCCATGACGGCGATTAGCGCTGCGAGCATCATGGTTTTGGACAGCTGTATGCCGCCAGGCGCCTCCCGGAACCCAAGCGTCCCTGGATAGGCGGTCCCCTTCCTGAAGGGCGAACCAGCCGGCACGCCTTTCGGGAGGAGGCACAGTGGGGATGTCACGCTTGAAAGCCACCTATGTACAGTAGGGGATTTTTATGATGGGAAATAGTGTAATTTCTTGATAGCTAGCCTCTCATTGGCTGAGTAGCAGATAGCGCTTTTCCCTAAGAGGCTGGAAATGGACCTGATTCCCCGTCACCTGACCCGAAAGGTGGCCCGAACCCTCCAGACCAGCCGGGTGATCAACATCGTCGGCCCCCGTCAGGCCGGGAAGACCACCCTCGTTCGGGATATGCTCCAGACTGCTCGCTTCCTGAATCTCGACGACGAAGGCCTGTTGTCCGCGTTGACGTTGGATCCCTTCGGTCAGTTGTCCGCCCTCGCCGCAGAGGCCGCGGATGCAGGTCTGCCGGTCGTGATCGACGAAGTGCAGCGCTTGCCACAGATAATTTTGGCCCTGAAGCGCATCGTTGACCAGGACCGCCGGCCTGGGCAATTTGTCCTGACCGGTTCCTCGGATATCTTCACGACGCCGAAGGCGCTGGATAGCTTGGCTGGCCGGGTATCGACGCTGACCCTCCGCCCACTGAGTGCAGCGGAAATCCAGCGCCGCGGATCGTGCGCGCTGCTGGATGCGGCCGGCGATGATCCGGCAGCCTTGGTCGGGGCGCTACCGCCTCCTGTCCTCTTCGGCCGTGCCGAGGCGATCGCGCTCATGGTCCGGGGTGGCTTCCCGGAAATCAGGCAGTTGGATGGCGCGGACCGGATGGAACGCTATGAAGCTTACATCGGCAGCATCGTCGAGCGGGATGTGGCGCCGGTCGCCGAAATACGGCGGCCGGACACGCTACGCAGGCTGATCAATCAACTCGCACACCGTACGGCCGAGGAACTCAACATCGCCAGCCTTTGCGCCGTTCTGGGTGCGCGCAGGGAGACGGTCACCTTGTATCTCGATATCCTCTCCCGGCTTGGCATTGTTCACCGCCTCGGCGCCTGGACATCGTCGGGTGCTCGCAAAGAGGTCAGATCCCCCAAGCTCCATTTCATGGATATGGGGTGTGCTTCGGCGCTGCGCGGCGAGGACGTCGGCAGCTTCGGCCTTGACGCCGCTCCGACAGCATTGGGGCATCTGCTTGAAAGCTTTGTCTTCTGCGAGCTTGAGAAGTCATTGCCTTTTCTTGATAGAAAATGGGCACTTTACCACTGGCGCAATGCCCCGCGGGAAGTGGATATCGTGGCGGAGGCGCCGGGCCGCGTGTTGGCGTTGTTCGAGATGAAGGCATCGATGACGGTGGACTGGAACGACTTCCGTCATGTCGATTGGTTTCTGAAGGAAGGACCAGGCCACGCATACCGAGGGGCAGCCTTCGTCGTGTATCTCGGAGACCAGGTGCTTTCGTTCGGGCCGGGTCGCGTGGCACTGCCGCTTTCCACTTTCTGGTCGTACCGGAACGATCCGTGATCTTGGGGCGGGAGCCCGCGTCAGCCGTCTCCGCCGCCGGAGATGCTGTCACATCGCTAGCGGCAATGAGGCCTGTCCGCATGTTGCGTGCCAGTATCGTTATGAATAAAAATTGAAATACTCAGCCTTCCGGATTGGGCAAACGATATTACCGGGGATCGCTACTGTCCGGGTCACCGCGAACAAACCGTCGGTAACCCAATAGGATAACGGGACCTTCCGGAGTTTCCGGGTGATGCCGACTTGAACCGGGCGCCGGCTTCCCAGACCCTTCCTGAGGGAGGGTCTGCCGATGTACACCGGAAAGACCCAAATATGGATCGCCGTGTCGGTTTACGTGCTGGTGGCTATCGTGCGCAAACGGCTGAACCTGGACGCGTCGCTCTACACATCAATGCAGGTGTTTTCGGTGGCAGTATTCCAAAAAGCGCCGATAGAATCGGTAGTTCTTCGTACGCAGTACAGTTGCGATACCGTCATAGAAAATAACCAAATGAATTTATCGGGATACAGACCGGACGGAAGTGGCCGATGCTATGTCATCCCGCTATTGTCCAGCAACGCGGCCAGTTCCGCCTCGTGCTGGTAGTCCGGCATCAGCCGGCCCAGCACCTCATCCCGGCGGGCGGCGGGGTGGAAGTAAATTTCGCTGTCGCCGTCCGGCAGATTGTCCAGCAGCAAGCGGACTCGGCTGGCGGTCATGTGGCCGCTCCAGGCCAGACCGAAGCAGTGGTCGTTGGCGACTACCCCGGCGATGCGAGCCTGACGGCGCAGCACGCCGGTCCACCGGTACAGCAACTTATTTCCAAACGTCGCCGGGCTGCCGCAGCGCGCCATGACGGCGGGCGGTTCGGCCGGGACGCGAATGCGGCGCAGCCCGTGGGCGGCACCGGCACGCAGCAACATTGCGCCAACTGTCGGATGCAGATGCATGTGCTTGTGCGCGTTGGCATGATCCAGCGTCAGGCCCGTGGCGGCGAAACCGGCGAATTGCGCGGCGATTTCCGCCCAAAGCTGCCGGCGGATGCCCGGACGGAAGAAGTAATTGAGCCCGAGCCGAAGCTGATCGGAGGGAAATTGGCCGGTTTTGTCCACCAGGCCGGGAATCAGCCGGTGGGGCAAAATCGCAGGGCCCTCGATCGCCACCAGATGCAGGCCGACGCGCAGGGACGGGTTCGCGCGGGCGATGCGGACGGCATCGGCGGCGGCAGGTGCCGCGACCATCAGGCTGGCCGCTTGCAGGATGCCGTCGCGGTGGGCGCGTTCGACGCCCTCGTTGACGGCTTCCGACAGACCGAAATCGTCGGCGGAGACGGTGACGGTTTTCACGCTTTTCCGGCGCGTTCGTGGTTCAGTGCAAGCAAGCGGCCGAGGATTTCGTCGTCGGTCAGATCAGCAGGCCAGCCATAGGCGGCTGCGACGGCTTCATCCAGCGACCGGTGAAGGGTGTCGAGCCAGGTGCCCTCCGGCGTGCCGCGCGTGTTGTAAAGGTTTGTGAGTGTACGGGTTTTCAGGATCGCGGCGGCCTCGGGATTCTTCGGCACGATCCGGTCGGGGTATCCCGGCACGACTTCGGGAATGCGCTCGGTCAGGTCGGGTGGGTTGAGCCAGAGGTCGCGCTTTTCGACCAGTTCGCGCGCGGCGGCGGCGATGGCCTGGGCGTGGCGGTTATCGGCGTAGGACTCTGGTGGGAGATTGGGGGTTAGGCGTGCGGGGAAGGGGAAGGTATCGAACGCCGTGTTCGGTGTGTAGCGCGGGCGCCCGCCGTCAATGCCGTCGCCGTGACGAGACATGAGGTGAAGAGACCATACTTCGTGGAAGCGACTTTGCATGATTCCAAGGCAGGTATCATCATCTCTCGCGAAGACAACGATTTGGCCATCGGGAATGCTGGGTGCCGCAAGCCAGACGAACACGCGGTGTTTGGCCAGACGCGGAGTACCGATGAAGCGTCGGCGGGAGCGAATGGCTGCAAGCATCGCGGGCGCCCGCCGTGCAAGACGCCACCAGTATTTCCGTTCAGCAGGTGCGGCCGATTTTTCTCTGACCGGTTTTACATGAACCAGCGCATGAGAAAATGGCCCAACGTATTCGGAAGCGACCGTCTCGCTCATATCCCCAAAATCGATCACCCAGCGGTGCAGCGGGCGCCCAACGATGTCGTCACCGTTGATCCACGGGAACAGGACATCTGAGTTAGGGCGCTCGTTCGGGTTACCAGCAGGCTCCAACCACCCCGTGGCAAGGTCTTCACTTACATCCAGTTTGGCCTTCTTCATCGTTCCGATGAAGCAAATCCCCCGATTTTCGGGGAGATACAGTGCTTCAGTCAGGTTTGCTGTTCCGGCCGATAAATCGGTAAATATATCTGTGACAGGTAGCCCATTCAGCAGCTTTGATAACCCTGAATCTCGCTCCGCAAAGCAAACCAAAGATACTCGAACGCCAGCGCCTTCGACTGTCCAAGGTTCATCGGACCACGCATCGTAGATGTCGCTGGTTTCGTCGATGCGATCGAGAGCGATACGGTTCGTCCCCTTGCGGATCGATTGAGTGGCGACCAGTCCGGCACGCTTACAACGACCATTTGCGATGGCAACACGAGCATTTTCGAACCAATAGCACACAAGATTAGAGGCGCCGGGAAGGGCATCGGCAAACGCCTTGCGCAGGCGCATTGTGTAGTCTTCGCCAAACAATCCATACATTTCCTTATCGCCAAGAAACGGCGGATTCCCCACAATCACATCTGCCTTCGGCCAGTCTGCGATCTTCCCATCCGGCGTCAGAACCGCGTCCCGGCACTCGATCGTGTCCAACACCTGCAACACCGGGTTCGACGGTGCGGGATAGCCGTGCCGCCGCGTCCACTGAAGATGCCCGATCCACACCGACACGCGCGCCAACTCGGCGGCGTAAGGATTGATCTCGATCCCCAACATCGTTTCTGGACCAACCCGAGGGAACTCCCGCGACAAACCCAGCGCCTCCACCTCGACAGTCACCCGATGCTCCAGGTCCTTCAGTGCCTGTAAACTCAGATACAGAAAATTCCCCGACCCGCACGCCGGGTCCAGCACCCGGAAATTCCGCAAACGCTCCAGGAAGCCACGATACAGCGCCTGCGCCGTCCCTTTCCCACGGTCCTTCCGCCGCGCCGACGCCGCCAGGGCGGCTTCGATCTGCTCACGCACCGACGCCCATTCCGCCAATAGCGGACGACGGATCACGGGGTCGATCAGCATCTCAATTTTCGCTCGGTCGGTGTAGTGCGCGCCTAGCTGGCTGCGCTTATCGGGATCAAGACCACGCTCGAACAGCGTACCCAAAATGGAAGGATCGATTTCGCCCCAGTCGAGTTCAGTCAACTCGATCAACAGATTGATATCCTTTTCGATCAGCGGCAGTGTCGTCGAATCCTCGAACAGCCCGCCGTTGAACCAGGGCACGTCGATAAACCCAATCTCGCCGCCGTTCTTCGCCATCGCCGCGAACAGCTTGCCGGTATATTCCGCGGACCGCGGCCAACGTCGCTTGCAGAGCTTCAGCAAGTCGCCGAACAGCCCCTGTGGCAGCAGCCCGACATTGTTGGCGAACATGCAGAACACCAGCCGGTTGACGAAATGCGCCACCGCCAGCGGATCGTGCCCACGGTCCCTCAACCGCCGAGCCAGTTCGGCGAAGTCGGTGGCGGCTTGTTCGGTCAGCGCTTGCCGGGTGCGGGTTGGGCGCAATTTGTCCGGGTCGGAGAACGCCCATTTCAGCAGCCGCAACCGCAACGGGTCCGCCAGTTCCGCCAGCGCGATCTCATGCGTCTCGGTGACCGCGTTGGTCCAGTTGGTCCGGATGACAAAGCGCGCGATGTCGCACACGATCAGCAGTGGCGGGTTCCCAAGCGGCCCGGCGTACAGCAGCAACTGACGATGCGCAGCGTTCAGGTCGCCGCGCTTTTTCTTGTATTCCCAGGCAAAGCAGCCGCGCTTCCAGACATCGGCCCAGCCACCGTCGCCGGTGAATTTCGTCGCGCCCTTCTCGAATGCGTAGTGTTCGCCGGTTGGATCGGTCCCCGGCGTGGGTTCATCCAGAAGCCGGCACAGGTCGATGAAATGTTCCTGGCACGCCGCGCGCTCATTGCGGGTACTTGCAGTCCATTTTGCGATGAAGTCGGCAGGGGTCATCCGCGTAATTTAGGGGCCGCGGCCGGTTCCGGGAAGCCACCCCGGTATAGATCGGGCGCGCATATCCCGTGTTCGTGGCAACCGGAGCGGCTCTATGGCAGATTAGCCGGGCAAATCGAGACCAAGGATTCCCTCTTCATGCTCCATCGCGCCGCTGCCTTGCTGATGCTGGCCTTGCTGGCACGTTGCGCGACCCCGCCGGTCATCGATTGCAAGCTGACCAAGGTCGCGGAAATGCCGCTGGAGGTTGAGGATCAATTGTTGGTTGTGCCCGCCGGTATCAACGGCCAATGGGTTCATCTCGTCGTCGATACCGGGGCGGAGCGCACGGTGGTCGGCGATGAGGCCGTCAAGCGGCTCAACCTTCAACACGACGCGCGATACGTGAACAAATCGCTGGGCATTGGCGGCGTCACCACCACCACCGATGTCACGATTGACCGGCTCGTTTTAGGCGGCGTTCATTTTCCGATCACCCGGATCGCATCCGGCACGTTCAACTTGCAAACCATCCCGGGACTCAACGCCGACGGCCTGCTGGGTGCCGACATATTGCTCGCGTTCGATCTCGATATCGATGTGCCAGGCCATACGCTGGCGCTTTACCGCCCGCGCCTGTGTCCCAGTGCGCAGCCGCCCTGGCCAGGGCCAGCCACCGAGATACTAGGCGTCCGGTCGCGTAAGGACCGACTGTTAGTGCCGTTTCAACTGGATAATGTTCCGGGCATGGCGATCCTGGACACCGGCGCGCAAGGCAACGTGCTTGGCGTGGATATGGCGCGCCGAATGGGGCTTAACGATCAAACGATGGCCGCGGATCCCCAGGTGCGCCAGCATGGCGTGGGACCGGGCGAGACGATGTCTCACCTGCATCAATTCATGCTGATGCGGGTTGGACCTGTTGCCGAAGGCAACCCGCGGCTGACGGTGCTGAATTCCGACTTCGGCGTCGGCGATGCGCTGATCGGAGAACAGTTCCTGCAAGGCCGGCGGGTCTGGCTGTCATTCCGGAACCGGCAGGTTTTTGTGTCGAAGCGGCCGAACGAACGATGATCGACAAGCTGGACATGCTGCTGGCCCTGGCGCGGGAGCAGCATTTCGGCCGGGCGGCGGAGTCCTGCGGCGTGACACAGCCCACGCTGTCGGCAGGCCTGAAATATCTGGAGGAGGGCCTGGGCGTGCTGCTGGTGCAGCGGCGATCGAAGTTCATCGGATTTACCCCCGAAGGTTTGCGGGTGCTGGACTGGGCCCGCCGCATCGTCGGCGATTATCGTGCGATGCGGCAAGAGATTGGCGCGTTGAAACGGGGGCTGGCCGGCCATTTACGCATCGCCGCGATACCCACGGCGCTGCCGATCGTTTCGGCGCTGACCACGCCGCTTCATACCGCGCATCCGGATGTCCTGTTCACGATCCTGTCGCGTACCTCGCTGGAGATACTCACTCTGCTGGATAACCTCGAAATCGATGCCGGGATCGGCTATGTCGATAACGAACCGTTAGGGCGGGCGCGGGCGGTGCCGCTGTACCATGAGCGTTATTGCCTTCTGATCGCCGCCGATCAACCGCTGGGCGGACGGCAATCGGTCACCTGGCAAGAGGCCGCGCGGGTGCCCCTGTGCCTGCTGACTCCGGACATGCAAAACCGCCGCATCATCGATCGGAGGCTACGCGACGCGGGGGTGGAGCCCGCGCCGACATTGCAGTCGAATTCGATGATCCTGCTGTTCTCACACGTGCGAACGGGCCGCTGGGCCAGTATCATGCCGGCGGGACTGGCGGAGGTGATGGGTTTGCCGGGCCCAATTCGGACGATCCCGATCGACGATCTGGTGCCGCCGCCGGCGATCGGCCTGATTTATCCGCGGCGGGAACCGTTGACGCCGCTGACCGCTGCGCTGGTGATGGAGGCTCGGCGAATCGGCCCGCAATGGATGGCGGGTACATAGCACGCCCTGCCCAGCGGGCGACGGCCGGTTCTGCGCTAAACGCTAATGGATTGCTCGACAGTAATCGCTACAAGCGGCGGCGGCGGCGGACAATCCCTCGGCGCATGTTTTGCAAGGCAACTTTGCCGACGTGCCGACGCACTTATTTGCCAGCGTCGCCTAACCGCGCCCGCCTTCGAAAAATGCCGCGACCTTGGCGAAAAACCCTTCGTGATCCGGGCTTCCCTTACTGCCCTTGGTGGCTTGCTCCTCGAACGCTTCCAGCAATTCCCGTTGCTTGGGCGAAAGGTTTTGCGGCGTTTCGACAGCGACCTGAATAAACATGTCGCCGCGCGCGGCGCTGCGCAGAACCGAAAACCCCTTACCGCGCAAACGGAACTGATCGCCGGTTTGTGTTCCCGCCGGAATTTTCACCTTTGCGCGGGAACCGTCGATCACCGGCACTTCGATCTCGTCGCCGAGCGCTGCCTGGGTCATGCGCAGCGGTACGCGCATGAGGATGTTGGCCTGCTCGCGCTGGAAGAATTCGTGCGCCCGGACGGACACATGCACGTACAGATCGCCATTCTGCGCACCGGGACCGCCGGCTTCGCCTTCGCCGGTCAGACGAATGCGGGTGCCGTCTTCCACGCCGGCCGGGATGGAAACCGCCAGGCTGCGCTCCCGCTGCACCGTGCCGGCGCCCTGGCAGACGCGGCACGGATTGCGAACCGTGCGCCCCTGGCCGTTACAGGTTGGGCAGGTGCGTTCGACCAGGAAAAACCCCTGCTGGGCCCGCACCTTTCCGGCGCCCTGGCAGGTTGGGCACGTTTCGGCCGACCGGTTTTTGTCCTGCGAGCCGGAACCTTCGCACGCTTCGCATTTGACCCGCGTGGGCACCCGCAGATTGACCTTAGTGCCGCTGAACGCCTGCCCCAGATCGATTTCCACCCCTTGGCGCAAATCGCCGCCGGTGCGGGCGCGCTGGCCGCCGCCGCGCCGGCCCATGCCGAACATTTGGTCAAAGATATCGCCAAGGTCGCCGGTGGCGGAGAAATCGAAGCCACCCATGCCTGCGCCGCCACCGCCGCCTTGCTCGAACGCCGCATGGCCGAACCGGTCGTAGGCGCCGCGCTTCTGGTCGTCTTTCAGAATGTCGTAGGCTTCGCTGACGTCCTTGAAGCGCGCCTCGGCCTGCTTGTCGCCGGGATTCCGATCAGGGTGAAATTGCATGGCGAGCTTCCGGTACGCCTTTTTCAGGTCGTCCGGGCTTGCGTTTTTCGCTACGCCGAGTGTGGCGTAATAATCCTGTTTGGCCATCGTAGCCCTTTATCGCGTACCGCGCCCTGAGGCGCGTTAAAACCGGCTGTTCAAAACGGAAAACGCGCCCGCCTTCGAAAGAAGGGCGAGCGCGATACTTTTCCCGTCAGCCTGTCAAATCAGGCCGACTTTTTCTTCTTGTCATCGACTTCCTCGAACTCGGCATCGACGACCTTATCGTCGGCCGGACCTTGCGATCCGGCGTCGCCACCGGGCGGAGGCTGCTGACCGGCGGCTTCGGCCTTATACATCGCCTCGCCGATCTTCATCGCCGCTTGGCTCAGCCGTTCCGACGCTTGCTTCAGCGCTTCGGTATCGGTGCCTTCCAGCGCCGATTTCGCGGCGGCGATCGCCGATTCGGCCTCGCCCTTGTCCTGCGCGCCCAACTTATCGCCATGTTCCTTCAGGTTTTTCTCGACCTGATGGACCAGGCTTTCGGTGTGATTCCGCGCCTCGATGGTTTCACGGCGCAGCTTGTCGGCTTCGGCGTTGGCTTCGGCTTCCTTCACCATGCGCTGGATATCGGCTTCGGACAGGCCACCGCTGGCCTGGATGCGGATCTGCTGCTCCTTGCCGGTCGCCTTGTCTTTCGCCTGCACCGACACGATGCCATTGGCGTCGATATCGAATGTTACCTCGATTTGCGGCACGCCGCGCGGGGCGGGCGGCAGGCCGGTCAGATCGAAATTGCCCAGCAACTTGTTATCCGCCGCCATCTCGCGTTCGCCCTGGAACACTTTGATGGTTACGGCCGACTGATTGTCGTCCGCGGTGGAGAAAGTCTGGCTTTTCTTCGTCGGGATCGTCGTGTTGCGGTCGATCAGGCGAGTAAACACACCGCCCAGGGTTTCGATGCCCAAAGACAGCGGGGTCACGTCCAGCAGCAGCACGTCCTTGACGTCGCCCTTCAGCACGCCGCCCTGGACCGCGGCGCCGATCGCCACAACCTCATCGGGATTGACGTTGCGGGCCGGGTCCTTGCCGAAGAACGCCTTAACCGCCTCGATCACCTTGGGCATGCGGGTCATGCCGCCGACCAGGATCACTTCCTGAATTTCGCCCGCGGTCACGCCGGCATCCTTCAGCGCGGCCTTACAAGGCTCCAGCGTCCGGCTGATCAGATCGTCCACCAGCGATTCCAGCTTCGCCCGGGATACTTTCATCACCAAATGCTTCGGCCCGGAGGCGTCGGCGGTGATGAACGGCAGGTTGACCTCGGTTTCCTTCGACGAGGACAATTCGATCTTGGCCTTTTCGGCGGCTTCCTTCAGCCGCTGCAGCGCCAGTTTATCTCGGCGCAGGTCGATTCCCTGCTCCTTCTTAAACTCGTCCGCCAGATAATCGATGATCCGGAGATCGAAATCCTCACCGCCCAGGAACGTGTCGCCGTTGGTGGATTTCACCTCGAACACACCGTCGCCGATTTCCAGCACCGAGATATCGAACGTGCCGCCGCCAAGATCGTACACCGCGATGGTGCCGGCGGACTTCTTGTCCATGCCATAGGCCAGCGCCGCGGCCGTCGGTTCATTGATGATCCGCAGCACTTCCAGCCCGGCGATGCGGCCGGCGTCCTTCGTGGCCTGACGCTGGCTGTCGTTGAAATAGGCCGGGACGGTGATGACCGCCTGGGTCACCGGTTCGCCAAGGTAAGCTTCGGCGGTTTCCTTCATCTTGCCCAGGATGAACGCGCTGACCTGACTGGGGGAATATTTGCCGCCCTTGGATTCCACCGCCGCATCGCCGTTGTCGTTGCGGACGATGGTGTAGGGCACCATCCCCTTATCCTTGGCGACCAGCGGATCGTCGTAGCGACGGCCCATCAGCCGCTTAATGGCATACAATGTGTTGGTTGGGTTGGTGACCGCCTGCCGCTTGGCGGATTGCCCGACCAGACGTTCGCCCCCGTCGGCGAAGGCCACCATGCTGGGAGTAGTGCGGGCGCCTTCCGCATTTTCGATGACGCGGACATCCTTGCCTTCCAGGATGGCGACGCAGGAATTGGTGGTACCCAGATCGATACCGATCACTTTACTCATTGTCTAATAGCTCCTTTCAGCGGATGGCTTCGGCCCGAAGCACCGGCGCCATCCCTTTTACCAATAGCGTTGATGTATGAGACACGCGCGGCCACGACAAGGGTTTAGGGCCAATTTTTCCGGCTCGTGCTGCCGGCCTGGCTCATTTGCCGCCGGAATTGGCGATTTCCGCCGCCGGCGCCTTGGCGACAACCACCATGGCCGGGCGCAGCAATCGCCCGTTCAGCGTCCAGGCCTTGGACCAGGCCTGAATCACCGTGCCGGGCGGATGCGCGTCGGTTTCCTGTTCGGCCATCGCCTGATGCAAATTGGGGTCGAACGGCTTGCCCGCCGGATCTTCGTGCTTGATTCCGTTCCGCTCCAGCGTGCCCACGAAGTTGCGTTCGACACCTTCCAGGCCTTCGCGCACCTTCGCCACGATGGCGGGCTGGTCGTCCGACGGCGGCGGCAGGCTGTCCAGGCCGCGCTTGAGGTTTTCGGCCGCTTCCACAACGTCGGTGGCGAATTTCTGCACCGCGTACTGCCGGGTATCGTCAACGTCCTTGCGGGCACGGGTCCGCACGTTGGCGTTTTCGGCCTCCGCGCGCATCCAGCGCTCCTTCATTTCCGCCAGTTCGGCCTCCAGCGCGGCGATGCGGTCCTGAGCCGTTTCGGGCGCCGGTTCGTCCTGAGGGGGCGCGGCATCCGGTTCGGCCGCGGTCTGTTCTGACATGGTATCCTGCGATGGCTGGTGTTGGGTGGTCGTGACGGCCATCAGTTAGGGAACACCGCCGCGAAGAACAACCCATATCGGGCGGTTTGTTCAGCCCAGCAGTTGCCCGATGACGCGCGCCGTATAGTCCACCACCGGGATGATCCGGCCATAATTGATGCGAGTCGGGCCGATCACGCCGATGGCGCCGACAATGCGTCCGCCGCCATTCCGAGCGGGCGCGACCACCATGGACACGCCGGACGTGTTGAAGACGCCGCTTTCCGCACCGATGAAAATCCGCACGCCGTCGGACTGTTCCGCCAGATCTAGCAGGCGCAGCATGGTTTCTTGCGCTTCCAGCCGCTCGAACAGGCCCTGGATCGCCGTCAGCCGGTCAAGCTGGGTCACGTCCGACAATAACCGGGCCTGGCCGCGGACGATCAGGCTGCCGGTGCGGCCTTCCCCGGTCCAGGTGGCGAGGCCCGCCGCGACCACCAGGGTGGACAGCGCGTCCAGTTCTGTGCGGTTGGCGGCGATTTCCGCCCCGACCAACCGCCGCAGTTCGGCCAGCGGACGACCGGACAGGCGGGCGTTGAGGTAGTTGCTGGCCTGTTGCAGGGCCGACGGCGGCAGGCCCGGCGGCGTTTCGATCACCCGGTTTTCCACCTGCCCATCGCTGTTCACCAGCACCACCAGCGCTCGGCCGGGCCCGAGGGGAACGAATTCGATGTGCTTCACCGCGCCATCGGATTTGGGTGCCAGCACCAGCCCGGCGGCGGCGGACAGGCCGGCCAGCAGCGAACTGGCCTCCGCCAGCGTGTCTTCCAGGCTGCGGCCGGCGGCGGCGAGCGCGCCCGAGATCGACAGGCGTTCGTCTTCCGTCAGTTCGCCGAAATTGAGCAGGCCATCGACGAAAAGCCGCAGCCCCTGGTCGGTGGGCAGGCGCCCGGCGGAGGTGTGCGGGGCGAACAGCAGGCCCGAGTCCGTCAGGTCTGCCATGACATTGCGGATGGTGGCGGGCGACAAGGCCATGGGCAGGCGACGGGCCAGGGTGCGGGACCCAACGGGTTCGCCGGTGGCGACGTATTGCTCGACAATTTCCCGCAGCACGGCGGCCGAACGCGCGTCCAGGCCGGGCGGAAGCGGCGGCGGAGGCGCCGGGAACGGCTGTGTGCGGCCCTGGAAGCGGGGAAAGCGGGCCGGCGGCGGGACGGACATGTTCATGGGTTGTGCTCCGGGTTGGAGCGTAGGGCGCGGCGGCGCGGGGGGTCAATGAATTTGGCTGCTGTGCCGCAATCGGCGGTTGACGACCAGGTAGATTACATTTTTAACAAGATTAACCGGATCGTCGGTTGCGGCTGAACCTGGATCGCTGACAGCTTGGTGTAAATAACGGTTCAACATCGAATTATTTGTATGGAGTTGGCTTTTGGGTTCTCAGACTGAGTTTTCGGGTCGCCGGGCCATATTTGTGGTCGGCATGCATAGAAGTGGCACGTCCGCGCTAACCAAATTGTTGGCGTTGCGCGGTATCGCGCTGCCTGCAAGGCTTATCGGCGCTACTTCCGATAATGAAAAGGGATTTTGGGAGCCAAGCGCAATCGTCGATATCCATGACGAACTGCTGAAAACAGCCGGTTCGTCTTGGGATGATTTAGCGGCTTTTCCAGATTCCTGGTTCTTGTCGGATGTTGTCAGGCAGTTCAGGCATCGGCTGACTGCCGCGCTAGAGCGAGATTTCGGCGACGCCGCGATTTTTGCTATGAAGGATCCGCGGCTTTGCCGCCTGCTTCCCTTGTGGTTGTCGATTTTGGAGGAGCGCCGCATTGCGCCCCTGTTTGTGATTCCAGTCCGTAATCCGCTTGAAGTGGCCGCTTCGCTGAAGAAGCGCGATGCATTTTCCACCGATAGGTCGCTGCTATTGTGGCTCCAACACTTTTTGGCGGCGGAGCGCCATACACGGGGTTATCCTCGGTCATTTATAGCGTATCATCGTCTTTTGAACGATTGGCGAGGCGTCCTCAATACAATTGGTAGGGATATCGGCGTGAGTTGGCCGGATCAGTCCTATACATCGGATGCCGGGATCGAGGAATTTCTGTCGGCCGACCTCCGCCACCACAGCATGGAAACCGGCGAACTTTACGCGCGCGGAAATGTGGCTGAATGGGTCAAGACGGCGTTTTCCTGGGCTATGCGGGCGGCCGAGGGGCTACCGGCCGAACCAGACGATCTCGATAAGGTGCGCGGCGAATTGACTGTCGCGGAGCGTGTGTTCATGCCGCTTATTATTGAATATCAGAACAAAAACACTGCGGATGTAAATACTATTGAGATTCTTCGACAGGAAATTAATGTTGGACACGAAATATTATCAGAAAGCAAAATTCATGCGGAAAATCTCGAGCGGCAAGTTCAAACCCATAAAAGTCAGTTAACTTATGCAAGAGACCGTAATAACTATCTGGTAACCAGACTAGACACCATTGAAAATAGCACTTGGTGGACTATTGGTGAGCCACTTCGTACCATGGGAAAGCGCTTCCCTCATGCTTCGCGCCTTGCCAGATTAGCGGCACGGGCCGCATATTGGACCCTGTCCGGGCAACTTCTAACGCGGCTAAGACAGCGGCGCGCACGAGTGAGCGGTTCCGGCGCAAAGCAAGATGCCCGGCCGCCTTCGGACGATCGCCCCGCGCTGTTGTCCCAAATTCAGGCAAGCACTACAAAAAGCGTCTATTACAAGCCCGATCCAGCCGGGACAATCGCACCGGCCAATCCCAGCATCCGGCTTATCGCGTTCTATCTGCCGCAGTTTCACGCGATTCCAGAGAATGACCTTTGGTGGGGGCGCGGGTTCACGGAGTGGACAAATGTAACCAGGGCGCTGCCGCGCTTTGTAGGACATATTCAGCCGCATCTGCCGGCCGATCTGGGCTTTTATGACCTGAGTAACCCCGAGACGCTGAAAAAGCAGATTATTTTAGCACGCCGCTATGGAATCGGTGGGTTCTGTTTCCATTACTACTGGTTCAATGGGCGCCGACTTCTGGAAAAGCCGCTTGACATGTTGCTGGGCGATCCCGGCATCGACATGCCCTTCTGCATTAACTGGGCCAATGAAAACTGGACTCGCCGCTGGGATGGTCTCGACGACGATATCCTGCTGGCGCAGGAATATTCGCCTGAGGACGATATTGCCTTTGCGCGCGGCCTGATACCGATAGTAACAGACCCCCGCTATATCCGGGTGGACGGCAGGCCGCTTGTGATGATCTATCGTCCTGCCCTGCTTCCCGATCCTGCGGCATCCGTGCGGCGTTGGCGAGAGGAATTTGTCAGGGCAGGTCTGGAAGACCCCTATGTTGTCATGGCTCAAGGCTTCGGCGATCTTGATCCCCGGCCCCATGGCATCGATGCCGCTGTGGAATTCCCGCCGCATAAGATCGCTAAAACACCGCCGATTAACAACAAGCTAGAGTTGCTGGATCCTCAATTCCGCGGTCATGTCGTGGATTACGAGGCGATCGCCGATTACGCGCTTTCGCTGCCCACGGCGCCCTATAAGCTGTTTCGTGGTGTCATCCCGAGTTGGGATAACGAAGCCCGTAAACCTGGTATGGGATTTACGATTGCCAACTCAACCCCGTCCAAATATGGCGCCTGGCTTGCGGCGGCCTGCCGCTTGGCGGTTGCAGAGGCGCGTCATCCGGACGAACGTATTGTCTTTGTCAATGCCTGGAATGAATGGGCCGAAGGCGCCTATCTAGAGCCGGATCGGCATTTCGGCCACGCCTATTTGATTGAGACCGCCCGCGTATTGGCTGGCTCAGGCAAGCAGGACGGCGGGTACCCTGGCACAGACCGGCGGGTCAAAATCGCCATTGTGTCTCACGATGCGCATTTCCATGGCGCTCAGCTTGTTTCGTTGGCACTCGTCCGGACGCTTGTTACCGATCACAATATCGATTTAACGGTGCTTCTTGGCGGGCCTGGGGAACTGACGGACACATTCCGGGCGCTGGCGCCCACCGAGGTTATACCGGGTGACTTCGCCGATCTCGCGCCATGGCGGAATGCCGCCCGGCTTCTCGTGGCGAACGGGGTGACGGCAGTCCTGTCGAATAGCCTGGTCAGCGCGCGCGCCCTTAGCGCATTCCGCTTGGCCGGCCTGCGTGTCGTTCAACTGGTGCATGAACTTCCCACGCTGATCCGGAATTACGGGTTAGAACAAACCGCGCGGGACGTGGCGACCGATGCCGAGGTAGTGGTATTTTCGTCTTCTTATGCCAAGGAGCGATTCGAGGAATTGGCCGGTACCATACGCGGTCAGGCGGTTTTGAGGCATCAGGGCCTCTATATGCCACCCCTGTCGTCCGAAGAACGGAGCCAAAAGCGTAAGGCAATCCGCCAGAGGCTCGGAATCGGCGATGATCGGCGCCTGGTACTTGGCGTTGGCTTTGGAGACATGCGCAAGGGCCTAGACCTCTGGCCCAATATGGCACGCGCCGTATTGGCAAAATGCCCTGAGGCTGCCTTCTTATGGGTCGGCACAGTAGAGCCCTCGGTGGCGAAATTGCTGGCTGACGATATGCAAGCCGCGGATTTGAAAGACCGCTTTTTCCTGCACGGAAACGTCCTGCTTTCGGAACTGGCCGGCATGTATGCCGCCGCGGACGTATTTGCGCTGACATCGCGGGAAGACCCGTTTCCTTCCGTGGTAATCGAGGCCATGGCAAGCGGTTTGCCTACGGTGGTTTTCGAGGGCTCGGGCGGCATCGTGGAATTGGTACGCGATGCCGGGGGTGTCTGCGTCCCGTATCTGGATGTGGGTGCGATGGCGCGCGAGTTGAGTTACTTGTTGCGGGACGTGCCGGCAGCGAATGAGATGGGCGCAAAGGTGGCCGACCATATCGCCCAGGGATTCGACTTTGGCGACTATGCGGCCGACATGCTGGCACTCGCGATACCGTCGTTGTCTTCCATTTCCGTCGTCGTTCCGAATTACAACTACGCCAGACACCTTCGGCAACGCATCGAGAGTATATGGGCGCAAACCGTCCGGGTCCGGGAAATCATCCTGCTGGATGACGCATCGACCGATGATAGCGAAGCCGTTATAGCGTCGCTGGCGGTAAAATCGCCGGTCCCGTTCCGTGTTGTCCGCAATAGCACCAATTCGGGTTCGGTCGCCCGTCAATGGGCAAAGGGCATCGCGCTCGCCAAGGGTAATTTTGTTTGGATCGCGGAAGCCGACGATTTCGCCGATCCAACTTTTTTGGCGGTTGCCCTTCGTGCTTTCAAGGATCCAGCTATCGTCATGAGCTATACTGAGTCGCGGATGGCCGGAGACGACGGTGAGATAACCGGTCCCGATTACCGAGCCTATGTGGCGGATGTTGATCCTGTCCGGTGGACAGCGGATTTTCGTTCCGCTGGCACGTCCGAGGTCGCGCGCGCGCTCGCCATCAAAAATACCGTGCCGAATGTAAGTGCCGCGGTGTTTCGCCGAGGGCCGCTGGCGGAGGTCGTCGAGGAACAACTGGACGGCATGGTGTCCTATCGAAACGCCGCCGACTGGTTTTGCTATATGCACTTGTTGGCACATAAGGGGGACATCGCCTTCTCCGCCGAGATACTCAATACCCATCGGCGGCATTCCGGCAGTATCACGGCCCATAGCGATAAAGGGCATCTGGCTGAAATAGTGGCGATGCAGGATCTTGCCATGACGCTGGTTCCGGTGCCGCCTGAAATTCGTGCGTCCGCATTGCGTTACCGCCGTGAGGTGGCTGATAAATTTAGGATATCCCTGGAGGACATAGCTTGACCAATGTGAGCGATAAACGCTGGCACGACTTACTTCGTAATGCCGCGTCCGGGCAAGCCGTCGACTTGGATGGCATACCCCTTCCGGCCATGCCGGACCCAGCCATACAGCTGCGAACAGTCGGCCAATCCGGGCCAGGCGCAATGGATGAGGCATGGGCGTTCGCATCGCAATGTCTCAAACGGTTTCAGACATCGGCACTATTTGCCGGGAAGCGAAAGGTGCTGCTGGATTTCGGAACAGGCTGGGGCCGGATCGCCCGCTGTTTTCTTCGCGACTTTCTCGCGGAGGATATGATCGGCGCGGAAATCGATGGCGATCTTATTTCGATTTGCCGCACGACCTTTTCCGGCCCCCGGTTTCTTCCGTGCGGACCTATGCCACCACTCGACCTCCCGGACGCCTCCGTCGATTTTGTTACCGGCTATTCCGTTTTCTCCCACCTGTCGGAAGCCGCGTGCCGTGCGTGGACGGATGAGTTCGCACGGGTACTGAAACCTGGGGGAATGGCGGCACTCACGACGCGCGGGCGCTGGTTCTTCGACTATGCGGCAAGTCTGCCGCCCAACGATCCCTATTCCCGGGCACTGTCGAGCATGTTCTCCGATTTTGGCGATGCCAAGGCCCGTTACGATCGCGGCGAATTCGTTCATTCCAACGCACCCGGTGTAACGGGGGGAGGGGTGCTCGACGGAGGCTTTTACGGGGAGACCTTTATTTCTGAGCGTTTTGCTCGCGAGGTTTTGGGGAACGGTTCCGTAAGCTTGTTCGAGTTCGACGCTGCCGCCGATCATCCTATTTTGTTTTTCGAAAAGGCGGCTCTGAGGCGATGACGGTCGGGAAGCGGATCGAGGGCATCGATAGCCTTCGCGGGTTGGCCGCGCTCTACGTATTATTGTATCATACCGCGTTGATCCCCAGTCCGGCTCTCACGATTCCAAGCTGGGCGCGGTCGCTGGTGATGGCGGGCGGGACCGGTGTAACGCTCTTTTTTGTTACCAGCGCATTCTCATTATGCCTTGCGGCTCGTGCCGGCGAAGAGCGTGGGTGGGCGCTGGCGGCTTTTGCCGCACGCCGATTTTTCCGTATTGCACCGCTATATTATGTCGTTTTGGCAGTGTCTTTGCTGCGGGATTGGTGGCTGTTCTCGGTAGTGCACAGTAAAACTGAGATATTAGCCGATATCTCGTTGCTGTTTAATTTGATACCTGGCCAGGAAACCGGCATTGTTTGGGCATCGTGGACTATCGGCGTAGAAGTGCTTTTCTACGCTGTATTTCCATTTATGGCCGCACGAATGAAGTCGTTGTCGCATGCCGCAGTGTTTCTGATGTTGTCGTTGCTTGGCGCGATGGCCTATCCGAATCTCCTGCACTTGACATCGCTCACATCGGCGGCTCAAGCCTCGTTTAGTAACTATGGGGTACTGCACTATATGCCCGTTTTCGTATCGGGCATGTTCGCTTATCGGATTTTCCATCGGTTTGTGGCTGGTTCGAATACGGTCCCGATAGCCGCTGGGGCGGCTCTGCTTCTTGGTGCCGCTTATTTCTATAGCTTGATATTGAGCGGAATGCTCCCGTCAGGATTTTTTCATGACATCTATTATTGGCAGGCGATATTATATTGTGCGGTGATTCTGGGCGTAGCGATCTATCCCACGGGGCTACTGGTCAACCGTGTGACACTCAACCTCGGAACGGTGAGCTACTCACTGTATCTGGTCCATCCTCTTGTTGTCTATGCGCTGATCCCATTCTATCGGGTGGTCGAAGCCCACGCGTGGCGGCCTACGATAACGTTCGGACTTTGCGTCATGGTCACCTGCCTGGCGGTTACCGCAGTTGCAAACCTTACCTTCCGTTTTATCGAGGCGCCGGGAATGCGGATCGGTACTCGTTTGAGCACCTATTTGACCTCGGCACGAACATCCAGACAGGTGCTCGGCGAGGTTTCCTGAATTCTGTTTGGTTAACGACCGTGTGGCCGATTGGCCGTCCGCGACGTGCAATGCCAAACCGATAAACCTTCTGGATATCCGATGATTGTCCACTCGCGATTTGAAAGCCACGATGACCGGCAAAAGATCGTCTCGCGCTCCAGCGAATGCAGCCTCATGTGGTCGATTGCGGTGTGCCTGGCGGCTGCGCTGTATCTCATCTTTCGCGTTCCCAGTGCTGATTTTTTACTTACCAGTACCGACCAGGGATACCAAATGGCGCTTGGTATGGCGGTTGCCAAAGATCGGCACCCAGGATTCGATTTCGTCGCACCGTATGGCCCGGCCGTTACCCCAAACTGGGCGGCTGTGGTTTTGGATATGCAAAATTGGATGAACGCAGGGCTATCCAGGAGAAGCGGATGCCATGCGGAACCTCCAATAAGCTCTATTCCCAAGGTCCGCGAGCACCGCTTCAACGGGCAAGCACCCATTTGGTCTGGACGGATTCTGGATATATATGCCCGGCTTCTCCGCCCTCGGTCGTCGCTACGAAAGCCTGGACGTCAAGCTTGCCCCTCTGATCCGAGCTAAGGTAGGGAACCTAGAATCCAATGGGGAGTTTCGTCCATGCTCATGAATGAGATCGCCGGTACGAAGGGGATTGATCCGGGTCCGGCGACCGGTGATCGCACCTTTATTGGTGCGATCTTTTATGGACTGATGGTAGCTTTCGGACTCTATACGGTCTTATATGATGCAGCATTGTTGTTGTCGTGGTCACTGGCGACAACTATCATCACTTGGGCGGTCCTGATCGCCATTCCCGCCTTCGCGTGGGGGTTCTCGCTGATCGCCGAGCTTCGCGCGATGCGCCACCGGGCGCGTGATTTCAGCCTTTTCTATATGGCTGGACTTGGCTTGGTCACTGGCTTGGTCTGCCTGTTGGTCAGCAAGTTCAACGAAGATGACAGCTTTTATATGTCTCGGGCGGTTCTCGACTGGGATAACTGGTGGCGGCCGATCGCCGTCAACTATCCGTTCGCCTTCGTTAACGGTGCGAGCGGCATATTCACAAGCTTACCTAGTTTCGAGCATTTCGCGTCCGGCATCGCCGGGCTCGCCGGCACCCATCCGCTTGACATCTACTATTTCGCCGAACCGGCTGTTATTGGGTTTCTGTTGCCGTTCGCGTGGTATTTTTGTCTGCTTCGGATAGGTCTGAGCCGACATGGCGCCTTCGTCGGCACTGCGTTCATTGTTATCCTGATGCTGCTTGACGGCACCACCGTCCGTGGCGTTGCCAATTTTTCGTTGTTCCGCATTTGGCAAGGGAAGGTCGTTCTGATCAGCGTGGTGACACCGCTTGCGATCAAGTCGGCCCTCGATGCCATTGACGATGGAGGGCGCGGCGACTGGATCGAACTTCTGGTCATCGGCGTCGCTGGTATCGGGCTGTCAACCACCGCAGCCTTCTTCTTACCGGTCCTGGTCGGCGTGGCCGGCTTCGCATGGTGGCTTACACGGCCGGCGATGGCGACGATCTGGCGCCCCCCGGCCGCTGCACTTGCTGTCTTTCTTTACCCGGCGATTTGCATTCTGCCAATTTACAGTACCGTCTCCGGCCCCGGCATGATCTTTGCCGCTCCGTTTGCCTTCAATCTGACCGATACATTGAACCTCGTTTACGGCTTGACGGTCAGCCCCACGCTTATCGCTGCCGTCGCAGGGATACTAGGACTTCTGGCGACACGCCGGTTTCGGTTGCTTCTCTGGGTAGCCATCTGGACCGCCATCATCGCAACGCCCCTTGCGTGGCCACCGACTGCGAACCTTATCGTCCGATACGGCACGAGTTCCGATGCTTTTTGGCGGCTGGCCTATGCAAGCCCCGTCATTCTTACGATTGGTTTAGGTCTTGGTGCGTGCGGAGAGGCTCGCTGGGGCCGCCGGGCGTCCGGCATCCTGGTTGCCGTTTGCGCGACCGGCACAGTCGCTGCCGCTATGTTGCAGGCCGAATTCTCGCCGTTCGCCGCGGCCAATGTCATTTTTCCGACCCTGCACTATAAAATTCCTCCCAAGAGGTTGGCTGCCGCTCAGGTGCTTGTTCGCGATCTGCCAGCCGGAACCATGCTGGCGCCCGTGAGCCTGTCAGTCATCCTGCCGCTGATATCGAGCAAGTTCTTGCTTACTAATTTTCTCGGTTTCGATGCGGTGCTACAACTTCAAGCCGATGGTCATCCCGACCAAGCGGACGCCTTGGAAAAGGCGTTCGAGTACGTCAGTGGCAGACGTAAGACACCCGATCGGCTGACGGCATTCCAGGAGGTCGTATCGTGGCGACCTGATTACGTCGTCCTCGACTCAGCGATGTCCGACCCTAGCGACGCAATTGCCACCCTTACAAAGGCTGGCTACCGAGAGCTGGAATCTGGCGTCGTGGCATACCGTGTGTTTCGCCATGCTACGTCGTAGACACCCCGTGGCGGACGATGGATCGGCGGAACAGGGGTGCGTGGATTGAACGGTCAGGCAGGAACGGCAATCCCTGACATGCTGCTGAAAAGTTCTCTGTGTCGATTCGATGTGCCGTTCAATCCGATACGATCGCGGCGGGTCAAGGGGTTTGTCGTTGGCCCTCCCCGAATCCCTACACCCCGCCTCACCAATCGACACGGTGCCTGGAATCCGCCCACCTCATCCCCACCGTTTACGGAAAATTAACCTCCATAACGTCCTATGCCCCGTTTCCAGCAATCGGCACGCAGCGGGGCAACAGTGGCGAACCAGGCAGACCAGATGCAGCAGGCGGTGTGCGACACCATCCGCACCGAGATCGGCGCCTTGCGCACCTTCGTGGATCGCCGCATCGCCGAACTCAGTGCCGAGGTTCACGCGACCTCCGATCTGATGGATTTCAGCGAAACCAATCTGTCCGGCCAGTTGAAAGGCATCCGCGACCAAATCGCCAACGTCGTCGCGATGCCGGCCACCGCCACCCGCAACAGCGGGCTGGAACTGGAAGCCGTGGTCCAGGCCACGGAAGTCGCGGCCAACCGTATCATGGAAGCCGCCGAAGCCATCGGCGACTGGCTCCGCGAAGGCAAGACCGACCCCGCCTCGATCGACGCGGCGAACGAAAAGATCAATGCCATTTTCGAAGCCTGTTCGTTCCAGGATGTCACCGGCCAGCGCATCCGCCGAGCCATCCAGCACCTGCAACAGGTCGAAACCATGCTGACCGATATGGTTCCCGGCATCGAACCGCCACCGAATCCCGTGGCCGTCAGCGCACCCTACAACAATGCCGGCGCGGTCACCTCGGCGCAGGCCCAGGCCAACCCCGATCTCGGCCAGGACGCGGTGGATTCCCTGTTCGATTAGCCAAACCCATGGTCCACCGGGCCAGACGGCCGGTTGCATTGGCCGGCAATTCGGGTATGTGCGCCAGTCAACAGGCATCGCAGGGGAACGCAGGGTGACAACGCGCGCCGCGGACGGGTATGGCCAGCCCGCTCCGATCGAAATCCTCGGCCTCACGAAACGTTTCGGCGGCTTCACCGCCGTCGATAATGTGTCATTCACGGTGCAACGCGGCGAGGTGGTGGGATTCCTCGGCCCGAACGGCGCCGGCAAATCCACCACCATGCGCATGCTGGCGGGATTTATGACCCCCACCGCCGGCACTGCCCGCATTCAGGGCCACGACGTGCGGACCAGCGGCATGGCCGCTCGGCGCGCTTTGGGGTTCCTGCCAGAAGGCGCGCCGGTTTACCCCGAAATGTCGGTCGAGGGCTTTCTGCGCTTCTGCGCCCGCATCCGCGGCTTTTCCGGATCGGAACTGACCGACCGGGTCGATCGCGCGCTGGACCTGACCACCCTGCGCGGCGTGCGGTTGCAAACGGTGGAAACCTTGTCGAAAGGCTTCAAGCGCCGCGTCGGTCTGGCTCAGGCGCTGCTGCACGATCCGCCGGTGCTGGTGCTGGACGAACCGACCGACGGGCTGGATCCGAACCAAAAGCATGAGGTGCGCGGCATGATCGCGCGGATGGCGCCGCACAAGGCAATCGTGATCTCCACCCATATCCTGGAGGAAGTCGATGCGGTGTGTTCCAGGGCGATTGTCATCGCCGGGGGGCGGATCGTGGCGGACGAAACCCCGGCGGACCTGGGACAGCGCCATCCGTCGGGCAAACTGGAAGACGTATTCCGCGCGCTGACGCTGCCAGCCAGTGCCGCTTAGGCCCCGGCCGGCGGCGATCGCTTCGGACCGCGGCGGCGGATAGGCCGTCAGCCCGGAATACGCACCTTCATCGATGAAATCCCATGCACGAACACGGAATAGATCCGCTTCGGTTCCTCCATCAGTTCGATGACGGGGAACCGCTTCATGATCTCTTCCCACAGGATCGTCAGTTGCAGTTCCGCCAGCCGGTTGCCCACGCAGCGGTGAATCCCGAACCCGAACGACAAATGCTGGCGCGGGCGGGTTCGGTCGATGATAAAACGATCCGGGTCCTCGATTGCCTCGGGGTCGCGATTGCCCGAGATATACCACATCGCCAGTCGATCGCCCGTTCGGATCGTCTTGCCGCCCAACTCGTAATCCGACAGCGCGGTGCGGCGCATATAGGTCAGCGGCGTCTGCCAGCGAATAATCTCCGGCACCATGTTCGGAATCAGGCCGGGATTCTCGCGCAGTTTGCGGTATTCGTCGGGATGCTTGTTCAGTGCCCATAATCCGCCGGTGATCGAATTGCGGGTCGTGTCGTTGCCGCCCACGATCAGCAGCACGCAATTGCCCATGAACTCCATCGGGTCCATGTCGCGTGTCGCCGAA
The DNA here is from genome assembly GCA_021805565.1 of Pseudomonadota bacterium. Taxonomy (GTDB): domain Bacteria; phylum Pseudomonadota; class Alphaproteobacteria; order Acetobacterales; family Acetobacteraceae; genus Rhodopila. The sequence continues at coordinate 8,843 of JAJZFA010000064.1, read as the reverse complement.
CCGTGCGCCAGCATCGAAATCAGGTCCGAACCGCCCGGCTTGTTGACCCGTTCATTCCAAAGCGCGGTCATCGCCGCGCCCATCTTCCGCAGTTCGGCCAACCGCTCGTCTTCGGACTTCACGGGTGCATTCGGATCCTTGAAATTGGCAACCGCAACGTTTGACCAATGGGTCAGTTCGCGCCTTCGCTCGAACGGAAAATCGAACAGGGTCGCCAGCATTTGCGTCGTCAGTTCGATCGACACCCGCTCCACCCAGTCGAACGTTTCATTGCGCGGCAGGCCGTCCAGGATATGAACCACCCGTTCCCGGATCGTGCCGGCCAGGTTCGCGAGGTTGCCGGGGGCGACGATCGGCGCCACCACCATGCGCTGCGCGTCGTGCTTCGGCGGGTCCATGGCGATGAAGCTTGCCAACTGGTATTGCGTCTTCTGCTCCAGCAGGGTGATTCCCGACGCCGACGAAAACACCGCCGGATTGGTTTCCACCTTCATGATATCTTTATACTTGGTGACCGACCAATAAGGCCCGAACGGCCCGTTCGGGCTGTAATGCACCGGGTCGTCGCGCCGCAACCGGGCAAACCAGCCGGGCCAGACATCGTTCTGGAAAATGCGCTCGTCCGCGACCTCGATCTGGTCCAACGGCATGGTCCACGGGTCGCCCAGTGCGGCGGCATCGACCAAAGCGTTCATGATTGCCTCCCAAGACTCTTATACGGCAGGATACGGGCGCCTGGGTAATCGAATCAAGCCACATCTCCTGCCCGCATCCCACGCCAGAACCGGACCCCACGATGTTGCATGCCTCGCACCTGCTCGACGCCGAAGCCCTCCTCGCGGCCTGCCGGTCCCGTGGGATTATGCTGGCCACCGCCGAAAGCTGCACCGGCGGGCTGATCGCCGCGGCGCTGACCGCCATCGCCGGATCGTCGGATGTGGTGGACCGCGGCTTCGTGACCTATTCCAACGATGCCAAAAACCAGATGATCGGTGTGCCGCTGGCACTGATCGAAGCCAACGGAGCGGTCAGCGAACCAGTCGCCGGGGCCATGGCCGAGGGCGCGCTGACTCGGTCCCGAGCCGCTATCGCGATCGCGGTAACCGGCGTGGCCGGCCCCGGCGGCGGCAGCACGGACAAGCCCGTCGGACTGGTCTGGTTCGGCCTCGCGCAAACCGGCAGGCCCACCGTGACCGGCCGCGTCGTTTTTCCGGGCGACCGTACCGCCATCCGGGCGTCAACAGTTTCCCATGCCTTCAAAATGATCCACGCCGCCCTCTGAACGCGGACAGCCCCCGGCCCCATATGCGCCGCAACACAGGAGATAACGGATATGAAAGCCACCTTGAACGGACACGTGATCGCCGACAGCGAAGACATCGTGAGTAACGGCGGATACGCATACTTTCCCGCAGCGGCAACACAGCCGAACGTGCTGGAAAAGGCAAACAAGACCGACTCCGATCGGGCCTGCCCGCATGGCGTCCAGTTCTATGATGCATGCGTCGAGGGCAAACGGTACGAACGCGCGGCCTGGTCGTACGAACGTCCCCAGCCGTCCATGCAGGCCGTGGGCGGGCGGTTTGGCTTCTGGAAGGACGTCAAGGTCGCTTGATACGCGCCTTTGCGGCCACCCCGGCACACCAGCCGCAGACCGGTAGAACAACGCAGTTTCGCCAGCCATGACGGCCGGACCCTCCGTGCGGTCGCTGCGCGGCCTGGACGGCATCAACCTGCTCATGTCCGACGTGCGCGATGGCGTCGGTCCCTATTTGTCGGTGTTCCTGAAAGGCTCGCTGCACTGGAATGCGGGCGCAATCGGGCTCGCCATGGCCGCGTCCTCGATCGCCGCGGCCCTGTGCCAGATCCCAGCCGGGCTGGTGGTGGACGGGACGCGAGCAAAGCGGGCACTAATCGGTGGGTCCGGTCTGATGGTTGGAACCGGCTGTCTGCTGATCGTGCTGTTCCCGCATTTCTGGTCCGTGATCGCCGCACAAGCGGTTCTCGGTTCCGCCTCCGCCATCATCCCCCCCGCCATCGCCGCCCTGTCGCTCGGCCTGGTCGGGCGGCGACGGCTGGATGCGCGGATCGGCCGCAACGAAAGTTTCAATCACGCGGGTAATCTGACCGCTGCCGTGCTGGCCGGAGCTCTTGGGCATTACCTGGGCTATCGGTGGATTTTCTATCTGGTCTGCGCGTTCGCCCTGGCGAGCGCGGCGATCGTTACCTGGGTCAACCCCAGGGAAATCGACAACGACCGGGCGCGCGGCGGCGAAGACCCATCTCATACCGGCGAACCAATATCCTTCCGGGACCTGATCGGGCGGCGAGACCTGCGAATATTCCTGGCCTCGGTCGTGTTGTTTCACTTCGCCAACGCGGCGATGCTGCCGATGGCGGGACAGGTTCTGGCGCGAACCCATCCCGGCCAGGACACCATCGCGCTGTCCGCCTGCATCGTCGCCGCTCAGTTCGTCATGGTCGGCGTTGCCTTCTGCGTCGGGCGGGCGTCGGCGGGCGGCGCCGGCCGCAAGCCGATCTTCCTCATCGCCCTGGCGGTGCTGCCGGTGCGGGGCGTTTTGTTTTCGGTGACAACCAGCCCGTATGCCGTTGTCGGTATTCAGGTGCTGGACGGCGTGGCGGCCGGCATTTTCGGCGTGATCTCGGTATTGATCGCCTCCGACCTCATGCGCGGCACCGGCCGTTTCAATCTGGCGCAGGGTCTGACGGCACTGGCGACCGGGATCGGCGCCACGCTCAGCAACGCGACAGCCGGTTTCGCGGTGCAATGGTTCGGCTACCAAACCGGGTTTCTATATCTGGCCGCCATCGCCGTATGCGCCTTGATATTCTTCGCTGTGCTGATGCCGGAGACGAAGGAGGCGGCCACCGGACAGCCGGAAGCCGCATGATGGGTGCGTTCGCCGCGAGTCCCTGGACAATCTGGGGCATCGCCGCCGCCGCGACAGCCGGGGTGATCGTCCGGCCATTCGCCTGGCCGGAATTCGTGTGGGCTGTGACCGGCGCCGGACTGCTGCTGGCTCTGGGCCTGTTGTCGCCGGCCGACGCGCTGGCGGGTGTCGCCAAGGGCACCGACGTGTATCTGTTCCTGATCGGCATGATGCTGCTGGCCGAACTCGCGCGGCAAGAAGGCCTGTTCGACTGGCTGGCAGCGAAAGCCGCGGCACACGCCAACGGATCGGCCACAAGATTGTTCGGCCTGATTTTCGGCGTTGGTACGATCGTCACCGTGTTTCTGTCCAACGACGCGACGGCGGTGGTGCTGACGCCCGCTGTCGCCGCCGTGGTCCGCACCGCGAAGGTGAAGGAAACCCTGCCCTATCTGCTCATCTGTGCTTTCATCGCCAACGCCGCGAGCTTTGTGCTGCCAATCTCGAACCCCGCCAATCTGGTGATATACGGCAGTCAAATGCCACCGTTGATGCGCTGGCTGCCAACGTATGCATTGCCGTCGGTGCTATCTGTCGCGACGACATTCTTGGTCTTGCGCTGGACCCAGCGCGTGCATTTGCGGGAACCCGTCGCCTTCGATATCGCCGTTCCGGCATTGACGACATGCGGAAAGCTGGCTGCATTCGGCATCACGGTCACGGCGATCGTGCTGCTGGTGTCGTCGGGGTTCGGGCTTCAGTTGGGTTTGCCCACGTTCCTGGCAGGGGCGGCAACGGCGATCCTGGTCTTGATCCGGTCTGAAAGCCGTCCGATGGCGGTGGCGAGGGCAATCTCGTGGGGCGTACTGCCACTGGTGGCGGGCTTGTTCGTCCTGGTCGGGGCGCTGGAGAAAACCGGCGTTACCGGCGATCTTTCAATACTGTTGGGCGACTTGGTCCGGCAGTCCACCACCGGCGCCGCCTGGATCGCGGGATCGGTCCTCGCATTGGGCTGCAATCTGGCGAACAACCTGCCAGCCGGGCTGCTGGCGGGACGGGTGGTAGAGGCCACCAGCGTGCCCGAGCAGGTGCGGGCGGCCGTGCTGATCGGGGTCGATCTGGGGCCAAATTTATCCGTGACCGGATCGTTGGCCACGATATTGTGGCTTACGGCGTTGCGGCGCGAGGGCCTGAATGTCAGTGCATGGCGCTTTCTCAAGCTGGGTGTCCTGGTCATGCCCCCGGCACTGGCACTGGCGATAGCCGGAGTATTCGTGTTCGGATAAGGCCTTCCGAACAGGCCGCCAGGGTGACCGCCTGGGTCAAGCAACGCAAAGCGGCGACGAGAAAGGGATCACATGGCCTATTATAAGAAAGTGCTGCAACCGGACGAAACCGTGAAATGCGTCGGCATTCTGCATTGGTCGATCTACGCCCACGCCATCGCATTCTGCCTTCCTGCCGCGGGATTGCTCGGTGTCAGTCTCGGTCTGACTGGCCAGCCAGCCTTGGCCGCGTTGGCCGTCGCGGCCATTTTTCTGGCCTTGGCCGTCGTTTCGTTTCTGCGGTCCTGGTATGTCCGCGTTACGACCGAGATCGTCGTGACGGACAAGCGCATCATTTACAAGGCCGGCTGGATCGTACGCCGCACCGAGGAGATCAACCTGTCGAAGGTCGAATCGGTCGATGTCCGTCAGGGAATTGGCGGCCGGATTTTCAATTACGGCACGGTCGCGATACGCGGCATCGGCGGCAGTTGGGAGCCGCTTCGGCGCATCGCCGAACCGCTCACACTGCGAAATGCCATTGTGGTCGGTTAGGCAGAACCTACGCCGGGAACCCTAAGGCCAACCCGCGTTGTCGGCACCAGACGACCGTGGCAAATAGATCACATTATTGGCAACAACACATAAAATGGTGCAGCGCAGCAAACTTCCCTTGCGCCCCGCATATGCAGGGGCCATAAATAGTCCAGCAGCGCGCTTTTGGCGCACTGCTTTCTTGGACGTTTCCTCCCTAAACTTCGGCGGTGCCAAAAGCACCGCCGTTTTTTTTGCCTCCGGTTATCCGCGACCCGGCAAACCGCGCGGCGACCCACGCCCAAACGCGAACGGACGGCCGGCGCCTCCGCCGCAGATAGCCCTGCGGCGACGATATCCGCTACCGGGCGAAAAACATCTCGGTCAGCACATAGTCCAGCGCCAGAATCAAAATCGAGGCACTGACGACCGCCAGGGTCGTCGCGGACCCCACGCCCTGCGCGCCGCCCTTGCTGTTGTACCCCTGATAACAGCCCATCAGCGAGATGATGAACCCGAATACCGCCGCCTTCGCCAGACCGGACACCACGTCGTCCATCCGCACGAAATTGACCGTGTTGGTCACATAGCTATCGGCGCTGAACCCCAGCTTCATCGTCGATACGATAAAACCGCCCATCACCCCCAATACATCGGCGACGATCACCAGCAACGGCAGGGCGATGATCCCCGCCAGCAGCCTGGGCGCGACCAGATACTTCATCGGGTTGGTGGACAGCGTGGACAAAGCATCGATCTGGTCGGTAACCCGCATCGTGCCGAGTTCCGCCGCCGTTGCCGCGCCGATCCGTCCGGCCACCATCAAACCGGCCAGCACAGGCCCCAGTTCGCGCGTCACGGACAGCACAACCAGGCTCGCCACGGCGCCCTGCGCGGAAAACCGGGCGAACCCGGTGTAGGATTGCAACGCCAGCACCATTCCGGTGAAGACGGCGGTCAGGGCCACCACCGGCAGGCTGAAATAGCCGATTTCCACCAGCGCCCGGCCGAATAGCCGTCCATAAAACGGCGGCCGCACCAGATGCGACAGGCCGTCCAGCCCGAACAGCGCCATCGCGCCCGCGCCCCGGCACAGGCCCAGCACCGCTCGGCCGATCGCGGCCAGAAAGTCCAGAATCATGTTCACGCCGTCCGGTAAACGCGATGAAAGCGGTGGCCCAGCGAGGTAAGAACCTCATATCCGTTCGTGCCCGCCGCCGCGGCCACGTCGTCGGGGGAAAGATGCGTGCCCAGAACCTCCAGCCAGCAACCGGGTTGCACGGCGGGATGGTCGGTCACGTCGAATGTGGTCAGGTCCATGGACACGCGCCCTACCAGCGGAACGGGGGTGCCGTCAAAGTATGCCGCGCCACGGCTGGACAAGCTGCGGTGAAAACCGTCCGCGTACCCTAGCGCGGCGGTCGCGATCCGACTGGGGCGGGCGGCGATCCAGGTCGCGTTGTAGCCGACCGGGGTGCCGACCTGGATGTCGCGCACCGCCAGCACGCGCACCGAAAGCCGCACGACCGATCGCATCGGGTTGGGCCGGTCCGGCGTGGGGTTGACGCCGTACAGCGCGGCGCCGGCGCGCGCGAGGTCCGAGCGGAAATCCGGCCCCAGGAAAATGCCGGACGAATTGGCGAGGCTGGCCGGTGCGGGCGGCAGCATGGCGCGGGCAGCGGAGAACCGGTCCCTTTGAAGCCGGTTCAGCCCATCGGTGGGCATTTCGGCCGATACGAGGTGAGTCATTGTGTAGCGGATCGCGATGCTGTCCAGGCGATCCGGCTCCCGCGCCAGAATCTCCAGTTCGTACTGGCTAAGGCCAAGGCGGGCCATGCCGGTGTCGATGTGGAGGATGGCGGCCGGCGGCTTGGACGAGCCAGATATGGCACGTGCGGCGTCTTGCCACCGGCGAATTTCGTCCAGCGAACCCAGCACCGGTGTCAGGTTGTACGCCGCAAAGCTGTCCTCGGCGCCGGAAATAAGGCCGCACAGGACGGCGAGCATCGCGTCCGGGACTACGGCGCGAATCGCCAGCGCCTCATTCAGATAGGCCACGAAGAAGTGGCGGCAGCCGGCCGCATATAACGCCGCGGCGACCGGTTCGGCGCCGAGGCCGTAGGCGTCGGCCTTGACGACGGCCGCGACCGGACCCGCGGGATGCCGGCGGCTCAGTATGCGCCAATTGGCGACGATCGCGCCCAGATCGATCTCTAAAATCGCCGGAGCCGTTTCGGCTGTCATTGCTTAGTCACGATATTCGGTGTGTACCAGGTCGATGTCGCCGAAGCGGGTGAACTCGCCCTCGAACAGCAGAGGGATGGTCCCGGTGGGGCCGTGGCGTTGTTTGGCGATAATCAGGTCGGCTCGGTTGTGCGCCTTTTCCATGCGCTGCTGCCATTCCACCAGCGCGGCGGAAAATTTCTCGCCGCTGCCTTCGAACCCGACCTCTTTGGGTTCTTTCTGCTGCAAATAATACTCGTCGCGATAAACGAACATCACCGCGTCGGCGTCTTGCTCGATCGACCCGGATTCCCGCAGGTCGGACAGTTGCGGACGCTTGTCGTCGCGGTTTTCAACCTGCCGCGACAACTGCGACAGCGCGATAACGGGGATCGCCAGTTCCTTCGCCAGCGCCTTCAGGCCCTGTGTGATCATACTGATTTCCAGCACCCGGTTGTCGGGCTTGGTGCCGGCGGCGGGGCGCATCAGTTGCAGGTAATCGACGATCACCAGGGCTAGGCCTTTCGTGCGCTTCAACCGCCGGCAGCGGGTGCGCAGTGCCGACATCGTAATCGCCGGCGTATCGTCGATCTGGATCGGCAGTGCCGAAATCTCGCGCGAGACCTGCACGAACTTGTCGAAATCCTTCTGGCCGATATCGCCGCGGCGGATGCGGTCGCCGGAGATGCGGGCTTCCTCGCTCAGCAGGCGCGTCGCCAGTTGTTCGGAACTCATTTCCAGGGAGAACACCGCCACGGTGGCTTTGGGGATGCCGTTCGGGTCTTTGATCCGAGCCTCGGCGAGCAGTGCCTTGGCCGCGCCGAAGGCGATTTTTGTGGCCAGCGCGGTTTTGCCCATGCCGGGCCGGCCGGCCAGGATCAGCAGGTCCGACGGATGCATGCCGCCCATTTTGGCGTCGAGGTCGCGCAGACCGGTGGTCAAACCGGACACGGTACCCGCCCGCCGGAACGCGCGTTCCGCGCCAAGGATCGCGTCGGTCAGCGCCCGTTCGAAGGTGATGAAGCCGCCGCTGGTGCCGCCGTCGGCGGCGAGGTTGAACAGCGATTGTTCGGCGAATTCGATCTGGTGGGGGCCGTCGAGTTCCGCGTCGGCGCCGAATGCGTTGTTGACCACCGTTTCGCCGATATCGATCAATTGCCGCCGCAGCCATGTATCCAGCACCGCGCGGCCGTAATCGCCGGCGTTGATGATGCCGACCATGGCGGTCAGCAACTGGGTCAGGTAGGCGGTGCCGCCGACCTCCTCCAGAATGCCCGCGTGCTCGAATTCCGCTTTAAGGGTGACGGCATCGGCAAGCTGACCGGCTTCGACGCGGCGGGAAATCGCCTGATAGATGCGGCCGTGGATGGGGTCGGCGAAATGTTCGGCGGCGAGAAATTCCGAGACCCGTTCATAGGCTTTGTTGTTCGCCAACAGGGCACCGAGCAGGGCTTGCTCCGCCTGGACGTTGGAGGGCGGGAGACGTTGGGAGAGGCCGAACAGCGGCGTATCTATGGTATTCACGCGGGCTTTATAGCGCAGGCGTGGCGGCGGCGCATTGGGTTGGAGGGGGGGGCGCCTGTGGATAGCGGGGAGGAAGTGGAAGTAATTTTGCCGAGGCTAAAATTGACGACGGGGGATCGCCGATCATGTCGCATCGGCGCGGACGCGACGCTTTGCTCGTGATTGATAGCAATTCAGTTAAACAGGACAGGGTAGGCTACAGACCCGAACGCTGGGTGTCGAGGCGCCGAAAATACGCCGCATTCAAATTCGTAGATGAGTTTGGGGGCTTTTAATCTAAGAGGCTGACCCGGAATGGAACCGGAACGGACTCCTCAGCTTACTCACTCCGTTGGGGGCGCCGGCCGGACGGCGCAGTTGGATAGCGAAAATTGTTGCGTGACTTCAGCGGCTACGATTCTCTCGT
>JAJZFA010000057.1 GCA_021805565.1 Pseudomonadota bacterium | reverse complement strand
GGGTCCATGAATTACTGCCGTGGAACCTCGCCCAGGTCCGGGAAAGGCTGGATCAGCGGGATGCTGCCTGACAGGGATTATAGCCCCGCCAAAATCTGCCTCCAGGCGGGGATCACCGGACGGTTACAGTTGGACAGCTTCATGACAACGGGCGGTTTAGCCGCAAGCCTAATGGCCTGGCTATTGGTCTTCGCCCTCGCGACCGTTTTGCTGTCCGCATGGGCTGCCACCGGCCGGTTCAGAAGCGGTGACACACCGGAGGCCGGAGTGCCTCCTCCCTCTCGCTATTGGCGGACAGTCAGTGCGACAACCATGGTAATCGTGTTGGTTGCCTTCACCCTAATCCTGAATGGCTCCGCGCCGGACTTAGTCTATAAGCAATTTTGACATAGTGTCCTGCCTCATTGCCTTGGCGCAGCTTGCGCCAAGGCAATGGGACCAGCAGGCCACTGAAAACAAAAAGCTAGTGCCTTGCTTCTCCGGCACAGCTAACAGGCAAAGTGCTTGACGCAAGGCAATAGCCGCTCGCTGATTCCACTAAAGCCGCCCGGCATCGAATGCACTTCTAACCGCTGGACCGCAGCCACGGCGCCGGATTGACCGGGGTTCCATCGTGCCGCAGTTCCACATACAGCGACGGCCGGTGCGCGTCCGATCCAGGTTCCCACACAGCCATCGTCCCCACCGGTTCCCCGGCCACCAGGCTTTGGCCCAGCTTCACATCCAGCCGGTCGAGTCCCGACAGCACCACGTGGTAACCGCCGCCGCAATCGACGATCAGCAGCAGCCCATAACTGCGAAAGCTCTCCGCGAAAACGACCCGTCCGCCGCAGGGGGAGATGACATGCGCCCCCGGCGGCGCGTGGTAGGAAACGCCGGTTGCAGGACCGCCGTCGGTCTGTTCGCCCCAGCCTTTCACCACCACGCCGATGACCGGCGGCTGCAACTGGCCGTGCGGTTCGGCGGCGGCGGCGATCGTGCCCGCGCCGGCCGGGTGGGCGGCCACGGCCTGGCGGGCTCGCGCCGCCTGCGCCCCCGCGGCGTTTTTCTGCAGGTCGGCGCGGGCGGCGTCCTCGCGGGCCTTGGCTTCATCGGCGCGCCGCTGCACCTCCAGCGCCGTCAGCGCGGCGCGCAACGTATCCGAACGCGCCGCCGCCATCGCCGCCTGGCTCGCGGCCTGGTTTTCCCGCGCTTCGGCGCCTGCCTGTGCCGCGTGCGCGCCGGCGATTTCCCGGTCCAGCGCATCCGCCTCATTTTTCTGCGCCGCTTCGGCACTTACCAAATGCGGGGTTTCCTGCCGCAGCGCCTCGGCGGCTGCATCCATCTCCGCCTGATCGCGGCGCAACGCCTCGGTTTCAACTTCCATCTGCCGGGACAGGCCTTGCAGCACCAGCAAGCCCCGTAGCGCCGAATCGGGCGAGGCGGGCACCGCCAGCAGCGTTTCCGCCGGATACAGCGACAATCGCTCGATCAGCGGCAGCAGCGGCCGCATCGCGGCGGCGCGCGCCTGAACCCGTTGTTCCGCCTCCCGCCGCCGCTGCGCTAGTGTGTCGATGCGCGCCGCGACATCGGCCGTCGCACGTTCCGCCAGTTGCAGCCTGGCCGCTGCCTCCACCCTTTCCTGCTCCAGCCGCATTGTTTCGGCCGCCGCTCGCGCGGCTTGGTCGGCCGCCTGTTTGCCGGCGGCGCGCTGGGCATTGCTAAGCCGATCGGATTCACGCAACTGCTGGCGGGTCGTGTCCTCGCGTGGCGCGCCCGCCGCCATCGCCGGACCGGCAATCGCGACCGCAAGCGCGATACGACCCGCGCGGAGTATGCCGGTCTTAATGGGCGATCACCGTTGGTTCGTTCATCGCCAGCCTGTCCGGCGCCGGTCCGGTGACGACAAGCCCGCTAGCCAGGATCACCTCCATCTTCAGCGGGCAGGAACCGTCCACCGCATGCGCGTTCGGAAATAATATTTCGGCAGCCAGCCCGCTGCACAGCGTATTCACTGGATGATACAGGCCAGTTCCGTTTAGCACGTCATGAACGTCCGGCCGCGGTCGCCAGACCGGCGCATCGCCGGTTACACCGTCCAGTGTCAGACGAACCGCGGACACGTCGGCGTTGCAAAGGCACCATCCGCCCACCGACACTGCAATGCCGTCCGGTGTGTCCCGAGCCAGAAGTTCGACCGACCAGCGCGGTTCGACGCCCCCGATAGCGACTGCCGGCTCGACGTAGTCAGGGACCGGGGGTGCGGGACGATGGGCGAAGACCCGCACATCCGGCCCTGCTGCCTTGGTGAGCCACAACACCGTCGATGCCGATGAATCCCGGCCCGACAGCAATGAGAAAAACGATTTGCCCACGGCGGCGGCATAGGCGCCGAACGGCCTGGCGAAGCTATCCGGCGAACCGCTATCCCGGCACAACCGGTACATTGTCTCCGCGCCTGCTGGATCGGGGTACAGCGGAAGCATCGCTACCGTCGCGAAGCCGGCGTCCTCGGCCATGTCTTGCAACGGTTCGCCATCGAACAGGCGCTTTTCGCTGGAATCGGACAGTATCCTGGGATTATCGCGATGAATCAGTAACCGCCGCATGAAGGCCAGATGTTCCAGCACAGGCGCCTGACCGTCCGGCCACGCCCCCTCGCGCACGCGCCGATGCACCAGCGCCTCCGCCATCGCGAGGCACATCGCCTCATGATACCGCCGATTCGGAACCACGAATGCCGCTCGGCCGCCCGGCTTCAGCACGCGGTACACCATGGCCAGAAATGCCGGTATATGCACCAGCCCCGATAAAACGCGGGTGCCGATCACTGTGTCGGCCACGGCATCGCGAAGGGCGTCGCGCGCACCGCCCAGGGTTGCAAAGGCGACGGGGTCGCCAGGATCGCCGCCGAACGACGCTAGTCGCGACTGGCACGCCCGCAGCATCGCGATATCGGTGTCGCATACCAGCAGAGTGCGAAAGCGCTGAGCGGTCGCGATGGCCTGGGCGATGTCGCCATTCCCGCAGCCGAGTTCGATGGTATCACCCAGAAAACCGGGCCACCGGCTGCCCGCCGCGGCCTGAATGCCCGCCCACGGATCGGTATCGTCAGGCCAAATTGGAGTGGTGCCTGCACCATACCTGTCGGATTCAGGTTCCACCGCGAGCGAATCGCCAGCGAAATCGGCAATGCCATCGACGATTTGGACCGTTCGTTCACAATCGCCGCAGAGCAAGGCGCCGGACGACAGCGAGGCCAGACGCCCCTTGCAGTTCGGGCAGTGCAATTTGTCAGGCAGTTTCATCGAAGGCCGTCGGCGCGGTGCTTAAGGTGTTGCGCGACAATAATCGCTATGAGCGGCAGCGTCGGGCAATCCCTAAGATCATGTTTTCCAAGGCAACTTTGCTGGCGTGCTGACGCACTTGTTTGCCTGCGTTGCCTAAGCTCATGTTTTGCACGGCAACTTTGCTGGCGTGCTGACGCACTTAATTGCCAGCGTTGCCTAACGTCCGGTAAAAACCGGCTTACGCTTTTCGTTATAGGCACGAATTCCCTCCTGAAGGTCGTCCGACTGCCGCACCTGGGCAATGGTTTGGCTGACCGCGACCATACGCTCGATCGGGCCGGCCGGCATGACTTCATTGACCAGGCGTTTCAGTGCGGCGATCACCAGCGGGGCGGACTCGGCAAGTTGCGCCGCCATGGCCAGGGCCTCCGTTTCATGCTCGCCGTTGGGCACCACGCGATTGACGAAGCCGACATCGTACGCGCGCCGCGCCGAGACCTTGGTTCCCAGCAGCATCACCTCCATGGCCAGCTTGTGCGGCATACGGGTCACCAGGGAACTGATGCCGCCCGCGGTCGTGCCCAGTTTCGCCTCGGGGTAGTAAAACTGCGTGTCCTCGGTGGACACCATCAAATCGCACATCATCGCCAGGACGATGCCGCCGCCGACCACCCACCCGGATGTGGCCGCGATGATCGGCTTGTCGGTGTGAAACCCCAGGTTCGGGATTGCGCGCCATAGTTCCGGCAGGTCGTTGACATCCGCGCCGGACGAAAACGCCCGCGTGCCGGTAGCACTGAGGATAGCAACGCGTTTGCCTGGATCGGCGTCAAACTGCTTGAACGCCTGTTGCATCTCGATCGCGACGGCCTGCCCGATGGCATTCAGCCGTTCGGGCCGATTGATGCGAATGATGGCGATCGCGCCGCGATCTTCGACGGTAACGGCTGGCATGTTGGCGGACCCCAGGATTGTCGGTGGCGAAATTATTCTAACGCATGACGCGGGGCAGGGGAATTTTACAAAATGCGCGGCGCACCGGCTGGTTCATAGCCCCGGCGCCGGTGCTGGCCATCCCGGTCGGATGGGGCGTTCGGACGGGCGGCAAGGAACCATCCGCGGCAGCGCGGCATTCGTCGGCGCCCCCGCTGTGACGGATCGGTTCGCCGATCGCCGGCCGCGGCGCACACCGCGATATGTGGTCGCAATCGCATAATGCCCCTGGCCAAAGCGCCGGTCGCTAATACATACAGTGCGTCGAAATCAGGGAAACCGGGTCTGGGTCACGTTACAAATTGTTCAGGCAGGGCGCCTTCGACACAGGCTGAATTTTAAGTGCTATGCAGGACATATAAATTGAAAAGGAGTGCGGTGGTGCAGGAAGTCGGTAGGCGTGCGTTCCTTGGCGTTTTGACTCTGATGGTGGCGGCATGCCAATCGTCGGATCCTGTTGCTGGCGCAAAACAGACATCTTCGCCGGACGTGATGAACGGGTCTTCCCATCCGCAGTATCCAGCAGCTTATATTGGGCGCCGTGGGTTCCGGGAAGCCCTGACAATCATTTTAATCCCGGTGGAGGGTAATCAGGTTCTTGTCTATTATGGATTGGCCGGTAATATTCCGCTTGCCGAAGTGAAGGTCAGTCAGCTTGACAGAATAGGCCTGTTCGATCTCGACAAACCGTTGACCGAGGGAATTTTCTTTAGCAATCCGAATGAAGTGTATCGGCTCACCCGGGAAACCGACCGCGATGCGCCGGGTTCGGTCCTCTACGGCTCCATTCAATATATCGATTCCTATCAAGACGTTACTGTCATGGTGGATTTTTTCCCCTATGCCCTGCCAGCCGGTATAAAGTAAGAAATAGTAGAGGAAGTGCCGGCATGAGATACCTCCTCGGGTATCGAAGTGCGGCCTTCTGACATCTAACGCGCGGCGGTTGACGATTGAATGGGCTGTGGCGATTTTTTATCGCCGCACACTGCCTCATGCCCGCCTGATTGCGTTGCCCGGCGGCCGACTAGGGAATTTTGGACGTTCCCATTCTTCGCCGGACCGATACGGGCGTGGCACGAGCAGCTTTTTCGGCGATGCCGCTGACGCCTTCGCGGCGGATGAGTTCATCCCAGACATCGGCCGGAACCACACCGGAAGACACCCACAGCACCAGCAGGTGATAAAGTACGTCAGCGCTTTCGGCGACCAATGCGTCATGGTTTCCAGCGACGGCCTCGATCAGACATTCGACCGCTTCCTCGCCAAATTTCTGTGCGACCTTCGCCGTCCCACGGGAGAGCAGCCGAGCGGAGTGGCTGATGGTGGGATCCGCATCGCGGCGGCCATGGATAACGGCGAACAGGCGATCGAGGACGACGGCGTTGGAATCGATATCCGCCACCACCGTCACCCGGCGCGATTTCTTCGTCTTGCCGGCTGGTTTTCGCGTCGTCTTGACGGACATTTTTCCAGGTGTTTTCGGCTGCCGCACCGGGGTCTTTTTCTTGGTCGATTTCGCCATGGTCAAGAAGCCTCGCGGGGCAGTCGAACCGGCAGGCCGGCACCGGCCAATGCCTGCTTGACCTGCGCGATCGTAAACGTGCCGAAGTGGAAGACGCTGGCGGCCAACAGTCCGGTTGCGCCGGCCCTGGCACCCTCGACGAAATGCGCCAGCGTGCCGGCACCGCCCGAGGCGATCACCGGCACGCGTACCGCGGCGCAAACCGCGTGCAACAGATCGAGGTCGAAGCCAGACCCGGTGCCGTCGCGATCCATGCTGGTCAGCAGGATTTCCCCCGCACCCAGCGCGACCACCTGACGGCACCACCCGATCGCGTCGATTCCGGTATCGCGGCGGCCGCCATGGGTGAAAACCGACCACTGTCCCGGCGCGGTCTGCTTGACATCGATCGCTACCACGACGCACTGGCTGCCGAACTTGGTCGCGGCCTCCCGCACCAGTTCCGGGCGGGCAACGGCGGCGGAGTTGATGCTGCATTTGTCGGTACCGGCCAATAGCAGCCGGCGCATGTCCTCAACCGAACGAATCCCGCCGCCAACAGTTAGCGGCAGGAAGACACGTTCGGCGGTACGAGAGACCACGTCCAGAATGGTGTCGCGGTTTTCATGGCTCGCCGCGATATCGAGAAACGCCAGTTCGTCGGCGCCTGCTGCGTCATACACGCACGCCTGCTCGACCGGATCGCCGGCATCGCGCAATGAAACGAAGTTCACGCCTTTGACAACGCGTCCGTCTTTCACGTCCAGGCAGGGGATCACGCGGAGTTTCAACATCGGCAGGCTTTAGTACGCGCGATGGCGCTGGATGCAAGAAGATATGCACATACCTGCCCTGCGATATCGGCTAAGGCGCATAAATTGTCACGCTCAGGGGCCTTTGGCTCATCTGTCCGCTTTATCTGCATGCCGGCGCACTGCCGCCGAAGCCGCCAATGGCCCGCTACCGATCGGCAAACAAGGCCAGCGCCGCGGCCGGATCGACTCGTCCATCGTACAGCGCCCGGCCGACAATAACGCCTTCGATTCGCGTGTCTTCGGCCGCTTCGTGCAGCGCCGCGAGGTCGGCGAGGGACCCGGCACCGCCGGAAGCGATAACCGGCGTGGTCAGCCGCCGGGCCAGCGCCACCGTCTGGTCCAGGTTCAGGCCCGTCAGCATCCCGTCGCGGCCGATATCGGTGTAGATAATCGCCGAGACGCCGGCGTCCTCGAAGCGCAATCCGAGGTCGGTTGCTTGCATGGCAGACGTTTCGGCCCAACCCTCGGTCGCGACGAATCCGTCGCGTGCGTCGATGCCGACGGCGATGCGGCCGGGAAATTGCTTGCAGGCATCCAGTACGAGGGGTGGGTTCTTGGCGGCGGCGCTACCAAGGATCACCCGGTGGATTCCGGCGTCCAGCCAAGCCCCTATGCCGGCGAGATCGCGAATCCCGCCGCCAAGTTGCACCGGAATGGTAACACTACCGAGGATGGACCGCACCGCGTCGGCATTGACCGGCTTGCCTGCGAAGGCGCCGTTCAGATCGACCACATGCAGCCATCCGAACCCGGCATCTTGCCATGCTTTGGCTTGCGCGCCCGGATCGTCGCCATAGACCGTGGCCCTATCCATGTCGCCGCGCTGCAAACGGACGCACCGGCCGTCCTTGAGATCGATGGCCGGGTAGATCGTCAGAGCGCGCTTCAATGGCCACCCCCGGTCTTGGGCGGACGCAGCCGCTTGTAAAAAAAGTAGCCAGTGACAGGCTTGCCTCGAACCAGGGCGTATTCCGGGTGCTCGCCCCAACGAACGTACCCGTGCGATTCATACATCTGGATTGCCACCGCCTGGGTTTCGCGCACGTCCAGATTCAGGATGTGATAGCCCAGTTCGCGCGCACGTTCCTCCACCGCCTCGGTCAGTAGCCGAGCCAGTCCGTGGCCGCGGGCGTAAGGCGCGATGTAGGAGTGCATCAGGCTGGCGGCAAATGCCTGTGCTTCGTTGTTGCGCGGCGGGCGGACCAGAATCGCGGAACCGACGATGTCGCCATTCAGGCGGGCAACGAACAACTCCCGTTCCGGTACCAGCATAACGCCGCGAAAGTAAGTTTCCAGCGCGCGCCGGCCCGGCGGGTTGACCCAGCCGAAGCCGCCACCGTCGATGATGGCGGCATCTGTCGCCTCGCACAGCGTATTGAGGTCGTCATTCTCGTCGAAGGCCTTGAGCCGTTCGATCAGCAGTTCGGGTTCCTGGCGGGCTGGGGTACTTCCGGACATGATCAGGGTGTCCACCGCAGGAAGTTCGACAGCAAGCGAATGCCGACTTCCTGGCTTTTCTCGGCGTGAAACTGGGTTCCGGCGCGATTGCCGGCGACGACAACGGCAGGAACGGTCCCTCCATACTCTGTCGTGGCGACGATCTGCCCGGGTGCGCCACCGGCCAGCGCGTAGCTATGCACGAAATACACATGATCGCCCGGCTGCAGGCCATCGAGCAGCGGATGCGAGCCAGCCACGAAGTCAAGGCTGTTCCAGCCCATCTGGGGTAGGCGCAGCCCTGGGGCGGCCATCTCCGCCACGTCGCCCTGGATCCAGCCAAAACCCTGCGTGACCGTATGTTCCAGACCGCGTTCGGCCATCAGTTGCATGCCGACACAAATGCCTAGAAACGGCGTTCCTCGCGTGGTCGCGGTTTCGATCGCATCGCGCAGGCCTGGAATGGCGCCCAGTCCGGACGTGCAATCGGCGAAGGCGCCCTGGCCGGGTAGCACGATCCGGCTGGCGGCCAACACACGGGCAGGATCGGCGGTGACCGAGATCGTGGCATCGATGCCCGCCCGTTCCGCTGCCAGCGCCAAGGCCCTGGATGCCGAGGCCAGGTTGCCGCTGCCGTAATCCACCACCGCGATTTGCATCATTCAGGTTCCGGCCGGAAGCGAACCGCCAGGTCGGGACGCTGGTTCAGCAAATGGACGAAAGCCGCGTCGGCGTTTCGCGCAGCCAGTACGTGAACCAAGAGATACCCGCGTGTCCCGAGCGACCAGCGGCGCAGATCGTACCCTGTCATGCCAAGAATCAGCGAGGTGGCTGCCGCGAGGATCCAGCAATCCGGAACGGGCGCCAGAGCGGCGATCAGGACATAGGCCGCCACGGCGATGGCCGCGACACTCCAGGCGCGATGCGCGATCAGCCAGACGGGTCCAAGGATCAATCCGCCCCACGAAAATCCTTCCCGAACCAGTACCGGTTCGGCTCCGGACTTCAACAAGGCTGTATAAAGCCTCACAGCGCGCCCTTGGTCGAGGGGATCGCGTCGCCCATGCGCGGGTCGGACTCCGCCGCCATGCGGAGCGCCCGCGCAGCGGCTTTAAAGCAGGCTTCCGCCACATGATGGGCATTGTGGCCGGCACGCCGGGTTATATGCAGTGTAACCGATGCGTTGAAGGCCAACGCCCGGAAAAACTCCTCGAACAGTTCGGTGTCCATCTCGCCGATCTTCGGACGTTCGAATGTGACGGCCCAGGCCAGGAACGGGCGGCCGGAGATATCGACCGCGGCTTCCGCCAGGGTTTCATCCATCGGGATCAGGGCATTGCCGAACCGGCGGATGCCACGTTTGTCGCCCAGCGCGCGGGCGAACGCGGTGCCAAGGACAATTCCCACATCCTCGGTGGTGTGATGAAAGTCGATATGGAGATCGCCCTTTGCCCGAACCGTGAGGTCGAACAGTCCATGGCGGGCGAATGCAGTTAGCATGTGGTCGAGGAACCCGATGCCGGTCGCTACATCGGCCACGCCCGTCCCGTCCAGGTTCAGGGTCAGAGCGATATCGGTTTCCGACGTCGTGCGAGCGATCGTAACAATACGGTGCATGATGGCGGTTCACTACAACCAAGGGCCAGCGCGGTCCAGCGGAAGTGGCGATCCCGGCACCGATCCAACGGGCATCCGCGGGGCAGAGCCTTACCGGTACTGTGGACAGCCGGTCACGCCCACGGATATGAATAAATAATAGGCAAAATACGCGACAAAAGCGAGCAATTCTTTCTACCCAACGGAATTCTCCATTATTTTCGCATAAAATACTATCATATATGATGATTCTCAGATATCCGTGACAAAATATGTTTAATAATTCTACAATTGCTTACAGATTGCTGCAAATTAGCCGACAAATCAGGCGATTCGCTTTTAATCCCCGCCGTCAAACGACCTCTCCACATGGCACGCCGCTTGCTGAACACAGCTTGGGTCGCAAGGCCGCGCTGGTTGCGCAGTTTCCTGCCGCCGGCCTCACGCTGAACACGACCATGAACAACAGGGGGCATGTGTGCGGAACAACGATGCAGGCGATAACGAGGGACGCGCCAAAAAGGGCGCGATAACACGCAGGTCCGTGATGAAAGCCGCCGCCATTGGCGCTGGCGCGGCGATCGGGTCTGGCGCGGTCAGCGGCTTCCCGACGATCTGGGCGCAAAACATCAAGGACGTGACGCTGGTTCATATCGGCGGGTCCTATGCCTGCATCAAGGAAATCGGCGATCAGGCGGGTAAAGACCTCGGCTTTAAGATCGAGATGCAGGTGGTCGATCCGTCCACCCAGCTCAGCCGGGCACTGACCCAGCCGAAAAGCTTCGACATCAACAACATCGACAATTCATCGGTTGTTTATCTGGTCGGCAAGAATGTGCTGAAGCCGATCCCGGTGAAGGATTACAAGCTTTGGGACAAGACCGTTCCCATCTTTACCACCGGTAAGTTCCCCGACGGCCGGCCGATTCCGACACAAGGCCTGTCGCCGATCAAAACCGGTTTCTGGACCGGCCCGGATGCCAAGAAACTGGCCGATAAGCCCACCGATTTCCTGACCATGATACCCAGCCTGTTCAACGCCGACACACTGGGCATCCGCCCCGATCTGGTCGGCGGACGCGATAAGGTCACAAGCTGGGGCGACCTGATCAGCCCGAAATATCACGGCAAGGCAGCCCTGGTCGATTACGCCCCGGTCGGCATCATCGACGCGGCGATGGCCCTGGAAGCGACAGGTCAAGTTACCTACGTGGACAAAGGTAATATGACCAAGGCCGAGATCGACAAGACCGTCAAAGCCATGGAAGACCTGAAGAAGTCCGGCCATTTCCGTTCGTTCTGGAGCAATTTCGACCAGTCGGTGAACCTGATGGCCTCGGGCGAGGTCGTTATCCAATCGATGTGGTCGCCGGCCGTAACAGCGGTGCGTTCCCGCGGGATCGACTGCTACTTCGCACCGCTGAAGGAAGGCTATCGCGGCTGGAGCAACGGCATCGCGCCGATGGCGCATCTGTCCGGTCTGCGGGAAGACTGCGCGATGGAATATCTGAACTGGTACAATTCCGGTTGGCAGGGCGGATTTATTGCCAAGCAGGGCTATTATACCCCGGTTCCGGAAACGGCGCGGAATTTCATGACCGCGGATGAATGGAATTACTGGTACGAAGGCAAGCCGGCCGCGGTGGACATCAAAGACCCCTACGGCAACCTGATGGAGAAGAAGGGCGCGGTGCGCGATGGCGGGTCCCTGTGGGAGCGCGAGGGTCATGTCGCTGTCTGGAACACCGTGATGGACGAGGACCGCTATCTTACGCGGCGCTGGAACGACTTCGTTTCGTCTTAGGGCTTATCCGGCAATAATCGCGTTGGCTTGCGGCGGCGGATAAGCCCTAAGCCTTGGTTTTTGCCGGCAACTTTGTTGGCATGCTGACGCACTTATTTGCCAACGTTGCCTTAGCTAACGTCCGGGCCGGCCGAGCAAGCCGGCCCGTCAACCACGTAATGCCACCGCAGGATAATCGATCGGTATGAAGATACGCCCCGCTCTGATTTCATGGCTGCAAGCCGGTCCGCTCGCGGCGATCCTTATCCTGTTTTTCGGCATACCTGTCCTTGTTGTGGTCGTCGTCAGCTTCTTCGACTTCGATCACAGCGATATCGTGCCGACTTTTATTCTGGATAACTACCAGGATATTTTTACGTCCGAGGTGACCTGGAGGCTTTATCTCAGTTCGCTGAAATTCGCGGCGATCGTCTGGGCCATCACTTTAGTTCTTGGGTTCACGCTGGCCAACTATCTGGTGTTCCATATTCGTAGCCTGCTGCTCAAGATCGGTCTTTTCCTGTTGTGTTCGGTGCCGTTCTGGACCTCCACGATCATCCGCATGATCTCCTGGATTCCCTTCCTGGGTCGTAACGGGTTGTTCAACACCATGTTGATCGACGCGCATATTATCGATAAGCCGCTGGACTTCCTGCTGTTCTCGGATTTTGCCGTTGTCGTTGCCTATGTCCACCTGTTCACCCTGTTCATGATGGTTCCCATCTTCAATTCCATGGCCCGCATCGACGCCCGGTTGATCGAGGCGGCGAAGGACGCCGGTGCCTCGCGCTGGACAATCCTGCGGGAAATCGTGCTGCCGCTGTGCAAAAGCGGCATCGCGCTGGGTTCGATTTTTGTCGTCACCCAGGTTATGGGCGATTTCTTCGTCGTGAAAGTCATGAGCGGAGGCCAAAGCGCGTCGGTCGTTTCGGCACTGCAAAATGAAATCGCGGCGTTGCAATACCCGCCGGCCGCGGCCAGCGCCGTGGTGCTGGTGATCGTCGTGATGATGATGGTCGCCGGCATTCTGCGTGTCGTCGATGTCCGCAAGGAACTCGCAAGCTGATCGCCGCGGTCGTTTGTTCCGCCGCCATCGCGTCTGAAGGACTGCCCAATGCATAACACCGTCACCGCCGGCCGCCCGTGGACGTTTCATGCCCTGACGCTTTGCTTTGTCGTCTTCCTGGCCTTTCTCTATGGGCCGATGGTGGTGATCTACGTCCTGTCGTTCCAGGGAACCGAAGGTGGCCTGACCTTTCCGCTGCGCGGTTTCTCCACCCACTGGTTCCATGAACTGATCGTCAACGGCCGCAGCGGCGACATCGCCGGAACCTTCACCCGATCCGTCGAACTCGCGGCCGTGGTGTCCGTCCTGACTGTCGTCATGTCGATCGCCGCCGGCCTTGGGTTCCGCCGCCGGTTCCGGGGTGCCGGATTCCTGTTCTACATCGCCATCGCCAGCCTTGTAATGCCGGGGCTGTTCGTCGGCCTGGGCATTTCCCTGGTGTTTCAGTTGCTCGGCTGGCAAACCGACTGGCGCGTGTCCGGCCTCGGCGCGCAACTCACCTGGACCTTGCCGTTCGGCCTGTTGGTGATGTTCGCGGTGATCGGCCGCTTCAACCGGTCGTATGAGGAAGCCGCCAGCGACCTTGGCGCCACCGCCTGGCAGCGCACACGGGAAGTGACGCTGCCCATCCTGTTGCCGGGAATCATTGGTGTCGCGCTGTTCGGCTTTACCCTGTCGTACGACGAATTCGCCCGCACGGTGCTGACCGCCGGCAGCCAGAACACCCTGCCGCTGGAAATCTGGGCGATGACGACGAACGTCACGTCGCCCGCCCTGTACGCGGTCGGCACCGCCACCACGCTCGTTTCGTTTACCGTGATCGGCGCCGCGCTCGGGTCGATCGCTCTAATTCAACGCCGCCGCTCGCGGCACGCCGCTTCATCCCCAGCGAGCGTGCCTGCAACCGCGATGGCCGCCACCGATCCAGCACGGAGCCCCGCAATGACCACCCAAACCAAGGATGGTTCGATCGAACTCGTCGCCGTCACCAAGACTTATACGCAAGGCGCCCCGCCCGCTGTCGCCGAACTGGACCTGCGCGTCGGCCACGGCGCGTATTGCTGCCTGCTTGGCCCCAGCGGCTGTGGCAAGACCACGATCCTGCGGATGATCGCCGGCCATGAGTTCCCCACGTCCGGCGACGTGCTGATCGGCAACCGCAATGTTACCCTGCTGCCGCCGGTCGAACGCGGCACCGCGATGATGTTTCAAAGCTATGCGCTGTTCCCGCATCGCAGCGTGATCGACAACGTCGCTTTCGCCTTGAAAATCCGCGGCATCGGCCGCGACCAGCGATACGCCACGGCCCGCGAACTGCTTGAAAAAGTGCGGCTGGAAGCATTCGCCAATCGCTTGCCGTCCGAACTGTCCGGCGGACAGCAGCAGCGTGTCGCCCTGGCCAGGGCGTTGATTACCAACCCCCGCGTGCTGTTGCTGGACGAACCGCTGTCGGCGCTGGACGAATTCCTGCGGCTGCGCATGCGCGGCGAACTGCGGCGCATCCAGCGGGAGCTTGGGATTACGTTCGTTCATGTCACCCACACCCAGTTGGAGGCGACCGCGGTCGCCGACGTTGTGGTGGTCATGGACCAGGGCCGGATCGAACAGGCAGCATCCCCACGCGAGATTTATCTGTCGCCGCGCAACGCCTATGTGGCGCGTTTCATCGGTGGCCAGAACGTGATGTCCGGCGCGGTGGAACGGGTTGGCGAGGGCCGGGCGACACTGCTGACCGGTACCGGTGGACGCATCGACGTGCCGCTGGACGGGGCGAGCGTGGTGCCGGGCGAGATGCTGTTCGCCTCGCTACGCCGCGACCGTATCGCCGTGCGCCGCCCGGCGACTGGCGAAGGCCGGCGCGATTTGCTCAACAGCGTTGCCGGGGAGGTTCACACGATCGAGAACCAGGGGTCTTACGTTAAAATCACCATCGATCTCGGCGACGGCGAGGAGTTTGTCGCAAACGTTCTGGATGAGGATTATTTCATCGATCCCATCGATATCGGCGACCGGGCGGTCGCGACATGGACGGCCGGCAATATGCGGTTACTGGACGATCGTTCGGCGGCGCGCAGCACGGCAATTCGCCAGCCAAGCGCTGTATCGGTTTAATACGGCTCGGTTGACCCGTGTCGATGAACGAGTGGCGGCCGCGATAAGATCACACCAGATTTTTCGGTACATCCCTGAATGGTCGGTCGTTATCGGAACGAGGCTCCTTCGGCATTTCCAGCACCCGTTCCGAAATGATATTCCGCTGAATTTCGTCTGTTCCGCCGGCGATCGAACCCGCCGGCACACTGATAAGAATTTCCGCGATCAAACCATTCATCGGGCCATCTTCGCCCATCAGCATTACATCCGCCCCGGCGATCGACGTGTGAACCCGAGCGGCTGCCCTGGCGACATGGCTGGACGCCAATTTGCCGATGGAGCCTTCCGGACCTTGCGGCCTCCCTTGCATCTGCGCAGCACGGGCCCGGCGGGCCGTCCATTCCGCGGATTTTGCCAGAACCAGCAGTTTGGCGATTTCTTGCCTTATCACCGGATCGGCGTTCACCCCAGCCGCCTTCGCTCGCTCGATGACCAGATCGACCCGGCCGGCCCGCTGAGGGTACCATTTGTACGGTTCCATCACGGTCGCATTTTCGGCACGTTCTTCATCGTAAATCCGGCCAGGCCGGTTGGACGCCGTACCCCACGCGCGCACGCCATCGGCTTCCCGCCGCTCATGCATCAGGGTCGTGGTCGCCACCGCCCAGCCGCGCCCCACGTCCAGCACCAAATGTTCCGGCAGCACTTCGGCTTCCGTCAGGAACACCTGGTTGAACGATGCGTGGCCGTTCATTTGCCGTAACGGATGCACATCGACGCCCGACTGATGCATATTTATGATGAAATAGGATAACCCCTGGTGCTTGGGCACGTCGAAATCGGTGCGAGCCAATAATAATCCCCAATCGGCATGATGGGCGCTGGTGGTCCAGACTTTCTGCCCATTGACGACCCAGCGGTTGCCCTTGCGTTCGGCCTTGGTTGTCGCACCGGCCAGGTCAGACCCGCTGCCCGGTTCGCTGAACAACTGGCACCAGGTGTCTTCCCCGGACAGGCTGCGTCGCAGAAATTGTTGCTTTTGCGCCTGTGTGCCGTGCGCCAGCAATGTCGCGGCCGCCAGCCGCCGTATGCCGGCCTTGGCGACACCGACGGCACCGACACGTTGAAATTCCTCATCCACGACCGCTGTCAGACCGGCCGGCAACGCCTTGCCATACCAGGCTTCCGGCCAGGCCGGGACACCCCAGCCAGAGTCGATCAGCTTATTGCGCCATTCGATCAGCCCGGAATCGACAGTCCAGTTGGCCTCGAGCCACACGCGCACCGCGGCGCGGACGGATGCCTCGGTCATTTCGCTCATGTTTGATCCCTCCGCTCAGACGTTCCAGAGTTGCATCATTTTTTCGCGGTGCCAGGCCGGGTCGCCCAGGAACACTTCCGAGCTTTTGGCACGCTTGAACCATAAATGGGTGTCGTTGTCCCATGTGAATCCGATACCGCCATGAATCTGAATCGTATTAATGGCGGTTTGCATATACGCCTCCGATGCGGCTGCTTTGGCCAGCGATGCGATCGCCGGCAGGTCCGGATCGTCCTCCGCCGCCGCCGAGGCCGCGGCATACGCGGCCGATTTCGCCAGTTCGACATCGATCAGCATATCCGCCTGCTTATGTTTCATCGACTGAAACGATGCGATGCTGCGGCCGAACTGCACCCGCAAATTCGCATAATCCAGCGCCGATTGCCGTAGCCGTTCGGCGCCCCCGACCATTTCGTTAGCCAAACAGGCTGCCGCCTGAATCATGGTTCTGGCGAATGGCTTATCCGCGCCGCCTTCGTCGCCCAGCAGATCGGCCTCGACGGATTGGAACGTAAGCAATGCCTGCTTGCGGGTTGGATCCAGGACCTTCAGCGCACGGCGGGTCAGCCCAGGCGCATTGCCCGGCACGGTGAAGAACGACAAGCCGGCCTGTCCCCGCGCCAGCACGACGACCAGATCGGCGCTATGCCCATCCAGCACGAAGCTTTTTACGCCGTTCAGGCGGAAACGGCCGCCTTCCGCCGTTGCCATCGTCTCCACGCCGGTCGTATCCCATCGCCCGTTCGGTTCGGCGAAGGCCAGTGTGGCGATGCAGGTGCCTTCCGCGATGGACGGCAGCAGATCTCGCTTTTGTGCCTCGGTTCCCGCGTTGACGATCGCGGTCGCCGCCAGGACAGTGGAGGCGAAATACGGGGCGCACAGCAGCGCTCGGCCCATTTCCTCCAGCACGATGCCGAGCTCGACGAAACCGAATCCTTGCCCACCGTAGGCTTCGGGAATGTGAATGGCGGTAAGGCCGAGCTGCCGATTCAGGTCCTGCCAGGCGGTTCGGTCCCAGCCGGTTTCGGTGGCCATCAGGCGACGAACGGTGGATACGGGCGACTTGTCATCGAAAAAGCGCCGGAGATTGGAGCGGAATTCCTCCTGCTCGGCGGTAAAGCTGAACTGCATGCGCGTCCTCCTGATGCGGTCTTGCCGTTGGCCGGCGGTTGGGATCGGGTGGACCGACTGTGGCGGACGATACCAGAGTTCGGCAATAGCGCCGCTTCGCGCCCGGCCTTCGGGCGCGTAGGGACTAACGTGGGGTCACGTTGGCCGTGACGTTTTTTTGGGCCTGACGATCCGCGATGGGTAAGAGCAACTGCTTCAATAATGTGCATTTTTATTGCGCATATCGACCGGCTGCCCCCGAAACCACTGCGAAACAGCGCGAAGGCCGGGTTGGCACGATTGTTGATTACATGATTTCCGTGTTTAGCCGTTCCCCCACCTCTAGCCCCGGCGAGACAACGAGAGCGATTATGACAACGCAGGTTTTTCTTAACCCAAACGAACTGGAGGATTGGCCAACATGAAACTCATCATGGCCATCATCAAGCCGTTCAAGCTTGATGACGTCCGGGAGGCATTGACCCCGCTTGGGGTGCAAGGGCTGACCGTATCTGAAGTAAAAGGGTTTGGCCGGCAAAAGGGCCAGACAGAAATCTACCGCGGCGCCGAATATCACGTAAGCTTCCTGCCGAAGATCAAGATCGAGGTGGTGGTGCCCGCCGATCTGGCGGACCAGGTCATCGAGGCGATATCGAAATCGGCCCATACCGGCAAGATCGGCGACGGAAAGATTTTCGTCATCGACATTGAACGCGCCATGCGGATACGCACCGGCGAAGTCGATGGCGAAGCGCTGTAAACAAGAAAGATAGGGAAGCAAGTATATGATAAAACCCCGCAATTTCTGGGGACTGGGCGTGCTGCTGTTCGCTCTGGTACTCGCACTGCCGGCGTTCGCCGACGACGCAGCCCCCGCCGTGGCCGCGGCAGCCGCCGCGGTTCCGGCTGGGCCTCCGAAGCTCGATTCCGGCGACACGGCATGGATGCTGACCAGCACCGCGCTGGTACTGATGATGACCATCCCCGGACTGGCGCTGTTCTACGCCGGCATGGTCCGCAAGAAAAACGTTCTGGCGACGATGATGCAGTCGTTCGCAATCTGCTGCATCGTGACGCTGGTCTGGACCGTGGCCGGCTATAGTATCGCCTTCACCCCCGGAAATGCCTACATGGGCGATTTTTCCCGTATTTTGCTCAACGGCATTGCCGGTCATATCGAAAAGGGCAACGACACCATCGCATTTGTGCTGGCGTCCGGGATCAAAGACGTCGCGGACATGACGACCACGATTCCTGAAACCGTGTATATGATGTTCCAGATGACGTTCGCTATTATCACTCCGGCACTGATAGCCGGCGCGTTCGCCGACCGGATGAAGTTTTCCGCACTGTGCATTTTCATTACGCTATGGTCGTTGATTGTCTATGCGCCGATCGCACACTGGGTCTGGGCGCCGTCCGGCTGGGCCAATCAGATGGGCGTTCTCGATTTCGCGGGCGGCACCGTCGTGCATATCAACGCCGGCATCGCCGGTCTGATGTGTGCCCTGGTGCTTGGCAAGCGGGTCGGCTACGGCAGCGACAACATGGCGCCGTATAACCTGTCTTATGCGGTCATCGGCGCATCTCTGTTATGGGTGGGCTGGTTTGGCTTCAACGCCGGGTCCGCCGTGGCCGCCAACGGGCGCGCCGGCATGGCGATGACCGTGACCCAGATCGCCACCGCGGCCGCTGCCCTGGGGTGGATGTTCGCGGAGTGGATCACGAAGGGCAAACCGTCCGTCCTGGGCGCGATTTCCGGTGCCGTCGCCGGTCTTGTGGCGATTACCCCGGCGTCGGGTTATGTATTGCCAGGCGGATCGATTGTCATCGGCGTGGCCGCGGGTATCATCTGCTTCTGGTCCGCCACCAGCCTGAAACACATGCTGGGCTACGACGACAGCCTGGATGCGTTCGGCGTACATGGCATCGGCGGAATTGTCGGTGCATTGCTGACCGGCGTATTCGCCTACGGTCCTCTCTCCGCGACAGATGCGTCGCCGGACGGCAGCCCAGGCGGGCTGGCACAGCTCAAGCTCCAGGCCATCGGCGTGGTTTCGACGCTGGTTTATAGCGGCGTGATGACGCTGATCCTGCTGATGATCACCAAGGCCCTGGTCGGTTTGCGCGTCGGTCAGGAAGAAGAGCGCGAAGGTCTGGATATCGTGCTGCACGGCGAGCAGATTTTTTAGGCTTACCTGGGGACGCTCCGGATCGCCGGGGCGTCCCGTTCTGAATTGCCGATTTTAGATTATCGAAACCGACGCGATCCGCGGCCGATCGTATCGTTACTTCGTCCGGTCGTCCGGCGACCTGTTGCCATTTTTACAGTCGAAAAGCGCGATCGTCTTTGTGCGAACGATGACACCCGAACTCTGACCGGAGAACCAGGCAGTGAAATCCACCAATGCCGAAGCGGCGATATTCTGGAGAAAACCATTGACAAAACAGAGACTGTATAACGCGGGATGGCTGGCAACCGCCGTGATCGCGGCGACGGTTGGGACCGCATCGGCACAAACCGCCGCCCCCGCCGCAACGACCGAGGCTCCGGCGTCGCCGGCCCCCGATGCACCGCCGCCGGGGTTCTGGATCGATGGTATTCACCTATCGGCGCAAATCGAGGGTGGAATTTCACTCAATCCGTCCGGTCCGTCGAATAATTTTGGTCAGTTATTCACCGATCATCCCAATCAGCCGATGTTGAACCAGATTCTACTCACCGCGAACAAGCCGCTCGACCCAAAAGCCACCGGGTTTGACTGGGGCTTCAAGTTACAGGGCATGTATGGTTCGGATGCGCGTTATACTCAGTACCTGGGCGAGTTCAACACCGTCAACCCGGCCGATCGGAACCAGTTCGCGGTGGTCGAAGCCAACCTGATGGTCCATCTGCCGGTTCTGGTGGCCGGCGGTATCGATCTGAAGGCCGGACAATTCGTCACGCCGTTGGGTTATGAAACGATCGATCCATCGACCAATCCATTCTACACTCATTCCTATATTTTCAATTTCGGACTGCCATTCACCGAAACTGGCATGCTGGCCGTCAGCCATGTCAGCCCATTGCTGGACGTGTATCTGGGTGTCGATACCGGCGCGAATACCACTTTCGGGCCGTTGGGGGACAACAACAGCGCGGTTGCGTTCGTTGGCGGCTTTAACCTCACTCTGATGGACGGCAATTTGACCGTTCTGGCGCTGACCCATATCGGACCTGAGAACCCCACGCGAGTACTGTCGCCCGCCGGGTTCAATGCCGATGCGTATTACCGGTATTTCAACGATATTGTTGTCACCTACAAGGCCAGCGACAAACTGACCCTGGTGACGGACGCCAATTTGGTTCGCGACGACTTCGGCGGGTATTACAGTTCCGCGAGCCGGACGCCTGGATCTGCTAATGCGTTCGGTATCGCGCAATATGCCAGCTATGTGTTGACCGACACCGTGACGCTGAACGGCCGAGCGGAAATATATCGAGATAATAACAATTTTTTTGTTGCGTCTTTCCCAGGGAACGCGTCGTTCGTTCGCTCTCAACAAGGACTGGCAGCCGGCGTGGGCGCGCCATTTCCAACAACGTATGGCGAAATCACTCTTGGTGTGACATATAAACCCTCTGGCCTGCCTCCTGCCATCGGCGGGTTACTGATTCGGCCTGAAATTCGCTACGATCAAGCATTGGGCAACACCCACCCGTTTAACAGCGGTCAGGACAATGGTGCGGTCACTATTGCCTCGGATTTTGTTCTGACATTTTGATTGCCTGACCGATCGAATGCCGACAGTCGGCGGGCGGGGTTCATACCCCGCCCGCCGATATCAGATGGTCAGCGAATTTGTCGGCATCGCTCGCCCTCCGGCGCCTTGGTGACCCGCCACACCGGAATTGTCGCCCCTTCAGGGTTCGTGGTTCCGTTGAACGCCGTCGCTGCCAAGCCGAGATGCTCGGAATGATTGTGGCGAAGGGCGTTGGTGATCGGGGGCAGGATTATATTGCCGCCCAGAAAGGTCATCGGTTGGCCTTACAGTCGGCAGTTGCCACAGCATCGTTTTGCCATGGTCCGCTCGCAGGTTGAAAACTCGATAAGCGTCACGTGCGCTCACTGCCCCAAAGACCCGTCAAATCCCAGTCAAGTGTGCGCCAATGAATTACAGTCAATATCATCGCATTCGCGCAACACATCGATCCGACTGAGCGATAGCAAAGCTTCGGGTCAGACGAAGGGGTCCGAGCCACTCATCGCGTGACGATAAAGCTGGGCGATCCATGCCTGGTTCGATATCGGACCCATGAACATGCAGGCGGCCAGCATCCACTTCGCCAACTCCCGAACCGGCCTCAGTCGGGCGCGCCGAAATTCCTTCCCCATGCGTTTGGAAACCGGCTAGTGTGTTGCCTGTTCTTCGGAGCAACATACAATTATGACGCGTTTCGATTTTATCGTCATCGGCAGTGGTCCGGCCGGGCGCCGGGCGGCAATTCAAGCCGCGAAACTGGGACAGTCGGTTCTGGTGGTAGAAAAAGGCCGCAGGGTCGGTGGCGTATCCGTCCACACCGGCACGATCCCATCCAAAACCCTGCGCGAGACTGTGCTCAATCTGACCGGTTGGCGCGAACGCGGCTTTTACGGCAGCGCGTATCGCGTGAAAAAGGACATCCAGGCCAAGGATCTCATGGCCCGGCTGCATATGACGCTCGATCACGAGGTTGACGTATTGGAGCATCAATTCGCACGCAATGGCGTGCAAACCATGATTGGGAGCGGCCGCTTCATCGATCCACACGGTGTCGAAATAACCTTGAGCGACGGCGATATCAGGACCGTGTCGGGCGACAAGATCATGATCGCGGTCGGTACCCGCCCCTATCGCCCGGCCGACGTGCCGTTCAACGGCATCAATGTTCTCGACAGCGACGAAATCGTCGAGGTTCCCCGTCTGCCGCGAAGCCTGACAGTCGTGGGCGGCGGCGTAATCGGGGTTGAGTACGCGACGATTTTCAGCGCGTTGGACGTTAGCGTCGCTCTGATCGAATCCCGGCCGAGCCTGCTCGATTTTATCGATCACGAACTGATCGAGGATTTCACCCATCAATTGCGCGATCGCGGCATGGCCATTCGGTTCGGCGCCAAGGTTGCCCGTATCGAGTTCGAAAACGACTGGCCCGTCACCGTTTTGGACAACGGCCGCCGAATCCGATCCGAGATGCTATTGTACGCCGCCGGCCGCGTCGGCGCGACCGATTCGCTGAACCTGCAATCCTGCGGCCTGACAACGGACGATCGCGGCCGGTTGAAGGTCGATCCTGCCACGTTTCAGACCGAGGTGGCGCATATTTATTCCGCCGGCGACGCCATCGGCTTTCCAAGCCTTGCGTCCACTTCCATGGAACAAGGCCGTATCGCTGCTTGCCACGCCTTCAACATTGCCCTGCCCCCTGCCCCGGATTACTTCCCTTACGGTATCTATTCGGTGCCGGAAATCTCCACTGTCGGCATGAGCGAGGAAGACGTCCGCCGCCGGGGTATCCCCTACGAATGCGGCATCGCCCGCTTCCGGGAAACGTCGCGCGGACACATCATGGGCCTCAACAATGGCATGATGAAGATGATTTTCTCCCTCAAAACCCGCCGGCTGCTCGGTGTTCATATCGTCGGCGAGGGCGCGACCGAACTGGTCCACATCGGTCAGGCTGTCCTCAACCTGCATGGCACTTTAGACTATTTTATTGAAAATACGTTCAATTATCCGACGCTCGCGGAAGCCTACAAAATCGCCGCGCTGGATGCCTGGAATCGCATGGGCCTGGCAGCCAGGGGAACCGGCTAAAATTTCGCGTGGCGTCGATAGCCGCGGGTCCGATGCCGGCCGCCATCGACCCCAGCTTCGCTGTATTACGGGCGACCAAATGTTGCCGACACTCGAACGGGGGAGGCCAATCTCACGGCGTCCAAGGATGTCCCGGAGTATCGCTGTCCTCATCGATCATGCTGACTTGCCCGTATTGAAACCAGAGTACAATCAAAACCCCTGCGCAAATGTAGTAGTCGGGCGATGACAAATTCGTTCCGTGACTCGCTGAAACGCCCGGCCTATCGCCCACGGATCGTCGTCCGCCTCACGCTCGCGCCCCGCCTTCCCTACCGGCTCAAAACCTCTCCACCCACGGCCGCAATTCCACTTCCCAGGTCCAAGCGCTGCGGGGCTGGTTCGCGATCTGCCAATACGTCTCGGCTATGGCATCGGGATCCAGCAGGCTGTCCGGGTTGGCATCCGGGACCGGCCGGTTCGCGCCGCGTATTCCGCCATCGATCACGAAATGCGCCACATGGACGCCTTTCGGCGACAGTTCCCTGGCCATGCTTTGGGCC
Organism: Pseudomonadota bacterium; assembly: GCA_021805565.1. Classification (GTDB taxonomy): domain Bacteria; phylum Pseudomonadota; class Alphaproteobacteria; order Acetobacterales; family Acetobacteraceae; genus Rhodopila. Next base: position 11,317 of record JAJZFA010000057.1, on the reverse strand, counting down.
AGCCCGCGCAGGGCGAATTTGCCCATCGCGAACGCCGACGAGTTCGGATAGCCTTTCACGCTCGCCGACGCGCCGGTCAACAAAATCGCTCCGGACCCGCGCGCGGCCATGTGCCGGGCGGCCTGTTGCGCGACCAGAAAGCCGCCGAACGCGCTGACGGCGATCGCGCGCGCGACCTCGGCCGGGATCAGATCGGTTACCGGTCCCCGAGCGCGGGCGCTGGCGTTATAAACGACGATGTCGGGCACGCCCTGGGTGGCGATCACCACCTCGAACAGCGCGGCCACCTCCTCGGGTTCGGTCGCCTCGCAGGCGAAGGTGGCGCCGGCGGTTTCCTCGGCCAGTTTCTGTAATTTATCGGGATCGCGCGCGGCCATCGCCACTTGCAAGCCGTGTTTGGCGAACAACCGGGCGAGCGATGCGCTCAGGCCTGGGCCGGTGCCGACGATCAATGCGGTTTTCATGTCCATTTCAACGCCCTCCGGAGATCGGCACGATGCTGCCGGTGATATAGGACGCTTCCGGCGACAGCAGCCATAGCACCGCCGCCGCGACTTCCTCCGCGCCGCCGACCCGGCCCATCGGCACGCCGCCGACCAGCTTCGTCAAACGATCCGGAAGCCCGGCGCGGGCGTGCAGCTCGGTCTGGATCAGGCCGGGGCTGACCGCGTTCACCCGGATGCCGCGCATCGCCAGTTCCTTGGACGCGCCCACCGTCAGGCTATCCAGCGCACCTTTCGACGCAGCGTAATGGATCCATTCGCCCGCCCCGCCCAGTTGCGCGGCGCGCGAGGAAATATTGACGATGCCGCCGCCGGCACCGCCGTTGTCGGTGGCCATGCGCCTGACGGCCTCGCGGATCATCAGAACCGGCGCGCGGACGTTCACGGCCAGCACCGTGTCCAGCGTTTGCGCGGTCACCGAATCGATCTTGCCCATCGGCCCCGGCGTACCGGCGTTGTTGACCAGCGCGGTGACCGGACCCAGCATTTCGTCCACGGCGCGATAAAGCGCCAGGATCGACGCCTCTTCGGCCATTTCCGCGCGAATAGCGACGGCCTTTCCGCCATCGGCGGCAATGCTGGCGACGACCGCTTCCGCCATGGTCCGGTTCGACTGGTAGGTCAGCGCCACGGCGTATCCCCGGGACGCCGCCAGCCTGGCGACCGCCTCGCCGATTCCCTGGCTGCCGCCGGTAACGATCATGATCGGTTGCATCGCTGTTTCTCCCTGATGCGCGGTTGGCGCGTAATTCCGCTTCTTTTACTCAGCCATTGCCGTATCATCCGGCCCAACGAAGAGACAAGCAGGAGGGTACGGACGTGTTCGGTTTGATGCAGTCGCAAGGACTCATGATTTCCTCGATCCTGAAGCACGCAGCCCGGCATCACGGATCGGGGGAAGTCGTGTCCCGCACGCACGAAAACACCACGCATCGCTACACCTGGCGCGATGTGGAAGCCCGGTCCCGGCGGCTGGTGCGGGTGTTGCAAAAGCTGGGAATCGAGGCGGGGGATCGCGTTGGCACTTTGGCCTGGAACGGCTACCGGCACCTGGAGGTGTATTACGCCGCGCCAGGAATGGCGGCGATCTGCCATACGATCAATCCGCGCCTTCACCCGGACGATGTCGCTTATATCGTCAACCACGCGGCGGATAAAGTCCTCTTCGTGGACAGTAGTTTCGCGTCGCTGATTACGACGATCGCACCGAAGATCGCGGATACCGTCAAGACAGTCGTCATGCTGACCGACGCGGACAACATGCCGGAGGTGACCCTGGCACCCGGCATGACCCTGGCCTGCTACGACCAGATCATGGACGCGGCGGACGACGATTATGTGTGGCCCACGTTCGATGAAAACACCGCCAGCGCGCTGTGCTACACGTCCGGCACCACCGGGCGGCCGCGGGGCGTGCTGTACTCCCACCGCTCCACGTGGCTGCACACATATGCGATCACGATGCCAGACCTGATGGGCATTCGCGCCACCAGCCGCGTGCTGCCGGTGGTGCCGATGTTCCACGTCAACGCCTGGGGAAGCCCCTATGCGGCGGCGCTGACCGGGGCCGCGCTGGTGCTGCCGGGGCGGCACATGGACGGCGCCAGTCTGGCCACCCTGATGAATGCGGAGCGTGTCGATTTCACCGCCGGCGTGCCAACCGTCTGGCTGGGCCTGTTGCAACACCTTCGGACGAGCGGCGAAAAACTGACGACCGTGAAGCGCATCGTAACCGGCGGATCGGCCGCGCCGCCGCTGTTGATCGAGGCCTTCCGCGACGAATACGGCATCATGCTGGAACATGCCTGGGGCATGACCGAACTCAGCCCGCTGGGCACTTTCAACGCGCCCAAGACGGGACAGGCCGGGCTGTCGCGCGACGCGGCGGGGCAGCACATGCTGAAGCAGGGCCGGGCCGCGCCCGGTATCGACATGAAGATCGTCGATGGCGACGGCAAGGAGCTGCCATGGGACGGTGTTGCGTTCGGCGACCTGATGGTGAAGGGCCCGTGGGTCGCCAGCGCCTATTACGGCGACGAACCCGGTAGCACCCTGACCGCGGACGGCTGGTTCGCCACCGGCGACGTCGCCACCATCGACGCCGATGGGTTCATGGAGATTACCGACCGTTCCAAGGACGTCATAAAATCCGGCGGCGAATGGATCAGCTCCATCACGCTGGAGAACATCGCCGTTTCCCACCCCGATGTGGCCGAGGCCGCTGTTATTGCCGCACTGCACCCGAAATGGGATGAACGCCCGCTGCTGCTGGTGGTGGCGGCACCTGGCAGGACGATCGACCCGGCGTCGGTGCTGGCGGTATATGAAGGCAAGGTTGCCAAATGGTGGCTGCCGGATGAGGTTGTGGTGGTGCCGGAACTGCCGCACACCGCGACCGGCAAACTGCTGAAAACCAGTTTGCGGACGCAATACAAAGATCATTACCTGAAGGTTTAGGCCGCAAGCGGAACGGCGCGGGCGTTCCGCTTGGACCGGGCGCTTTTGCGGTGGGGTTTGCGCGGTAAAGGAACCGCCCTGCCGCGCCTTTGGCTATTTACAGACCGCAGCCGCCTGATCGATCCGCGCGACCAGGTCATGCGATTGCCGCGCGGCAAAGCCGGGGTGGTTATGCGGCATGACGACGACCCCGGACGCGCGGTGCTCGGGCGAGATCTCGCGCGGATTTGCCGGACGCGCCGCCTGCTGTTGGTGGTGGCGGGCGATACACGGTTGGCGGCGGCTGTGAAGGCAGGCGTGCATTTGCGCGGTGGGCGCTGGCCGGGGCCTGTTCGCCTTCGGCATAATCGTCTGGGGCCTGGTCGCGTCGGCGGTATGGTCACCGGATCGGCGCACTCGGTTCCGGACATTCTGCGCGGCCACCGAGCGGGGGCACGCCTGATTTTTTTGTCGCCGGCCTTCGCGACCGCCAGTCATGCCGGTGCGGCCGGCCTGGGTCCGTTACGCTGGTCGGCGATGGCGCGGTGCCTTGCCGGATCGCCGGTCGCCATCGCGGCACTCGGCGGTGTGACGGGACAAACGGTCAGGCGGCTGAAGGCACCGTTCGCGGTGGGCGCAATCGGGGCGTTCGATCCGGGCCGGGACGACCGGTGACCACGCCGGTTTTCCCGATTTTCGTCCAGCCGGTTGCCACGGGTCGTTCCGGCGGTCTGAATAAGCGTTCAACCTGGGATCATACGGCCCAAAGGCCGACCGGCGAACAGATGAACGTGGAAATGCGGGACTTCCTGACCGGAATGCTCGCCCATATTGGCGAGCAGGCGGTAGCCGGACGCTTCCAGGCCGAGGTCTTTGGCGATTTTGCCAACTGTCCGGAAGAAGCCGCCAATTTCCGCATCGGTTGCCTGAGCGCTGAAATCGGCGAAAGAGCAGTACGGGCCTTTCGGAATCACCAGCACATGGGTCGGCGCCTGCGGGTTGATGTCGTGAAAGGCGAAGGCAAAGTTATCTTCATAGACTTTCTTCGCCGGTATTTCGCCGCGCAGGATGCGGGCGAAGATATTTTGCGTGTCGTATGGTGGCAGGCCGCTGACCGGCATCGGAACGTCTCCCTGATGGTGGGGCAGTTTTACGGTAGCGACCAGCGGCGCGCCATATCAGTGGATCGCCGCGTACATGATTTTGTCTTCCGTCGCGTCCGCGGCGTCGAACTCCGCGACGATGCGCCCCAACCGAGCGACGAGGATGCGGTCGGAAATGCTGAGGACCTCGGGGAGGTAGGAGGAAATGACGACCACCGCCTTGCCCTCCTCCGCCAGACCGCGAATTTGGGCGTGTATTTCAGGGATTGTGCCCACATCGACGCCGCGCGTCGGTTCGTCGAAAATGACGATATCGGGATCCTGCACCAGAGATTTGGCGATCACCACCTTCTGCTGGTTGCCACCCGACAATTCGACGATTTTCGCCTTGCGCTGAAGCGCGCCGATTTTCAGGCGGTCCACCCAGTAGCCGGCCAGCTTGCCGCGCGTTGCCATCGACAGCAGAAACCGCCAGCCGGATCGCGTCGCCAGCTTACCGATATAGACGTTGTCGTCCACAATCATCGTTTCGAAGAAGCCGTTCAGCTTCCGGTCTTCGGTTATGTAGGCGATGCCGTCGTTGATCGCCTGTTTGGGCACGTTGTAGCGAACCGGCTTGCCCCGCAGCCGGATCGTTCCGCCATTGATCAGATTACGTTTCAGCGCGCCGTAGATGATTTTAGCGATCTCGGTGCGCCCGGATCCGATCAGGCCGGCGATACCGACAACTTCGCCCGCATAGATCGAGAACGACATATTCTTGACAGTCGTGCCCATGGTGACGTTTTCCACCGTCAACACCTTGCCGCGCCGTTCCCGCCGCCGTTCCGCGTGTCCCGGCCTATGCGCATAGTGCGTCTGGCTGACATCGCGCCCGATCATGAAGCGGATCAGGTTCTCCCGCGTCATTTCGGCGGTATTCGCGGTAATCACCTTTTTGCCGTCGCGCAGCACGGTGATCCGGTCGGATATCTGTAACGATTCCTCGAGCGCGTGGGAAATGTAGATAATCGCGACGCCCCGTCCGCGCAGATCGCGCACCAGATTGAAGAAATGGACGATTTCTTCTGGGGTAAGGCTGGCCGTCGGCTCATCGAAAATGATGATCCGGGCTTTGTTGTACACGGCCCGTGCAATTTCCACCATTTGTCGCTTGGCGGTACCCAGCATGCCGATGGGCGTTGCGGGATCGACATGGAAATTCAGCGATTGCAGCAGTTGCTGTGCCTGGATGTTCAGCGTTCGGAATCGGGTGATCAGCTTTTCGTTGCCCAATTCGATATTTTGCGCCGCCGTCATTGTCGGCACCAGGCTGGTTTCCTGATAGACCATGCATATGCCCGCCGCCAGCGCATCGCGCGGGCTGTCGAACCGGGCGGGTTTTCCATCCACTTGAAAATCGCCCGACGTCAATTGGATCGCGCCGGCGATCGCCTTGCACAGCGTCGATTTTCCCGCGCCGTTTTCGCCTACCAACGCATGCACCTCGCCGGCGAACAGATCGAAGCCGACATCCTCGATCGCATGAACCCCGCCGTAGATTTTGTTACCGCCCGCGATGCGCAGTACCGGCTCCCGCATGGTCCCCGCGACCGTCGCGCCTTGTGTCGCCGCAACGACATTCACGATGCGCCTCCTGCGTTGTACAGAACGATTTGACCACTGCCCTTGGAGACGATCGCCAGCCCGCGCGTTGTCTCCCGAACCGCGGTGATTCCGTGGATGCGGCCGCCGACCCGGCTGTGCAGGCTTTCCAGCGGATCGCCATCGTCGTCGATCCGCACCACCAGCCCATAGGACCGTGGCGGCGCCCAGGGTTTTTCGATACCCAGCGCCTTGATCGAGCCGAACTGCATCGGTTCGTGACAATGATTGCTCGTTGCCAGCGCCGGGGCGATCCAAAGCGCCAGCGGAATTGTCTGGATCATTGCCGAACGGTAGTCGTCTTCCCGCAGCACGAATTCCACCAGATGGGTGCGGACGGCGAATTCCGCCAGCCAGAAACCGCCATCCGCCGCCGGGGACAGACGCGCCGGATATCCCGCGAGGTTATCGATCGCCACGCGGGGACGGCCGGTTGTCCGGCCGGCGATGGCGGTCCGGCTGACCCGGTGAGTCCAGCTTTCGGTAAACCACAATTCCTTTCCATCGCGGCCGATGGCCACCCCGTTCGGATAGGCGAGGCCTCGAAGCAGAACCTGCGCGCCATCGAGTCCAGGACCGCAGGCGATCAGCCTGCCCAGGCGGTTCTTGTCCATCAGGTCGCGGCACCAGTCATCTGGCTTATACGCGGTGCTACCGTCGGTCAGGAAAATCGTGCCATCCCTCGCTGCCGCCACAGCGGTGGGGCAGTGCAACGGTTGTTCCCCGGCGTGGGTCAGCCAAGCCATTGGCTCGCCGGTCTTAATGGCCGCCAAACCTTGGCCGGCGACACAGACCAGCAGACGCCCGTCCGGATGAAATGCCAGGCCGCCGGCGGTGCCATCGAACGTGGCGAACACGGCGCGGTCTTCCCACGCCGGCCCGGTCAGCCGAAACACATCCGGCCCGGCGGAAACGTATAACGCGCCGTCCGGTCCTTCGGCGATATCGTCGGCGCCGGGCAGCGGCGCGCCAAGGACCGGCAGGGTATCCAGGCGGTCGTTAGGGCTGATGGCCCCATCCATCGCCGGTATCGCGTGCTGATCGCGGTTGCGGAAAACGATCTGCTCCAGATCTCGCACGACATTGGTCAGAAAGCCCATGCGTTAACCCCGATCCCGTCGTTTGCCGCCCCAATAGGCGTCGTATCCGGTCCATGTTTCGTCGGCGCCATCTAGCTTTATGCGCCCGATCCGGTTGTTCTCCAGGCCGCCGAGGTACAAATAACCCTTGTGTTCGCGCATCGACGTCAGCGTCGAATGCGACACACCGCTCGGGTCCCACCACGATCCCAGAACCTCGCCGGATTCGGTAAATTTCAGCACGCAGCCGTGGTTCATGCCGGGCGCCAGCCATTCGTCGATCGGCACCTGCTTGATCATGCGCAGCCGCAAACCGGGATTGCGCATAGCGAGATCGAAGGCGGGGGAACGGATGCCGACCAGCGCAAGCCAATAAGTACCGTCGGACGCGCGATTGATGTTGTCCGCCAGGCCGGGCAGATCGTCGATCAGAACCTGAAGTTCGCCTTTCTTCGGCCCATCCAGCCAGTAACGAAATACCTTGCACAGCGACGTGCTGGCGATCAGCACCGATTTGCCATCGTGCGAAACGCATATTCCGTTCGGGAAATAAAAATGATTGAGAACGGTCGCGGTCTTTTTAGTCGCTGGATCGTAGCATACCAGACGCCCGTTGGGCCGCCCTTCCATTATATCCAGCGTGTTGGTGGTCATTTCATAGCGCGTCGTGCAGTCGCTGAAATAAATCTTGCCGTCGGGCGCGATATCCAGATCGTCGGCCATCCGCAGCCGCGAATCGTCGTTCAGCTTATACCAGGTGCGATTGGTTTCATCGGTAACTTTGTAAACCGAACCGTCGGGCTTCACTCCATAAACGCCCATGCCGGCGACCGCGACAATCAGGTTTTCGTTCGCGTCGAACTGCATCCCCAGCGGCCGGCCACCGATATGGGCGAAAACCTCCCGCCGAGCGAAGCCGGGGCCGGAAAAGCGAACGATATTGCCGTCGCGGGTCGATCCGTATAGCCGGTCTTGCCGGTCGAGAATGACGTCTTCCGGACCCTCGATCAGATCGAGGCCGATGGCCTCGGCGTTCACCAGCCTGTTGTTGTGGGCATAGGGCGATTCGCTGCCGGCCTCGACCGATGGCGCGTCCGCAAGCGGCACACGCGCTGGATTGACGTAGATTTTCTGTGCGGCCTTGCCGCGGTTTTTCGACCATTTCACGTCGATGCCGACGGCCGCAAGCAGGATCAGCCCGATGACGGCGGATGTGACGTAGCCGGGAATGCCGAGCCGGACGAGGCCGTTGGTCAGCATGAAGACGATCAGGCCGCCGATCATCGCCCGCCAGACCGTGCCCTTGCCGCCGGCCAGCGAAACGCCGCCGAGGACCACGGCTGTCAGGGCCTGAAATTCCCAGCCGACGCCGGTTGTCGAGTCGGTGCTGTTCTGGCGCGCGGCGTAAAACACGCCGCCGGCCGCGCATAACAGGCCGGACAGCGCATAGGCGGCAAACAACATGCGCTGGACCCGGATGCCGGCGTGCCGGGCGGCCTTGCGGCTGGCCCCGATTGCGGTCAGGTGCCAACCATAACGCGACCGGCTGAGCAGCACATGCCCGGCGATCAGGACAGCGAACAATGCGGCCGCATTGATCGGAACACCCAGCACGGTGCCTTCGCCCATGAAGTCCCAGGCGTCGCTATCCACCGTGTTGGTGGCAAAAACGGTCGCATAGCGTTCGTTCAACAGGTTGACCGACGCGCGCAAAATAATAAGCGTAACGAGCGTGGTCAGAAACGGCCGGGCCTTGAGGTAGCCGACCAGCAAACCGTTGATGCCGCCGATCGCCGCCCCGGTTGCCAGCGTCGCCAGGATGACGCCCCACGCCGGCAGTCCCAGCACATAAAGATAATACAGTGCGGCGAAATTACTTGCCGCCAGGATGGCGCCGACGCTCAGGTCGATGCCGCCGCTGATCAGGCACACCGCCATCCCCAGCGCGACGAACCCGAATTCGGCGAACAGGCGCAGCAGGGAGCTTAGATTGGCGAGACTGCCGTAATCCGGAATCGTCGCGGCGAAGTAAATCCCCAGCGCGATCATCACGGTGAACGGAATCACCGGTTCGAACCATTGTTTCAGCAACAGTTCGGACAGCAGCAGGCGTGGGGAATGGCTGGCCCGCAGTCTTTTGCCGAAACTGGTGAAGTCCTGCGTCGATGCTGACATCGTGCTTCCTTGGGTCCGGTCGCCGCTTTCGTCGGTGAACGAAAGCGGCGGGCTGGTGCGTTATTTCTTCGGCAGCGGGAAGCAGTTGCCACCGGTGGCATTGGCCTTGTCGAGCCAAACCGGCCGGGTGAACAGCAATTTGTGCACCGCGCCCGGCTTTTCACCCGATTCCAGCATCATCAGGGCCGCATCGCTTGCATCGTGTCCTTGCAGCGTCGCGGTATAGCTCAGCACCTTGTAAAAGCTGCCCTGGGTCAGCTGATCGCAGTCCAACTGCGAGCCTTCGACCGACGCATAGACTTTCACCTGATCGATCTTGCCGGCGTTACGGATCGCCTGCGCCGCGCCCGATTCCATGATGCCCCAGAACCCTACGCTGGCGCACAGATCGGGGTTTTGCTGGATCACCGTCGCGGTGATGTTCAGCGCGGTATTGGCATCCCAGTTGGCGGCCTGATTGGACACAACCTTGATCGCCGGATCTTTATTGAGCACTTCCATAATGCCGCCGATCTGATCGACGCTGGCGGCGGCGGTCAGTTCGCCCTGAACGATTTGCACCTTGCCGGACTTGCCCGATCCTGTACCGCACTGCTTGACCACATCCTGCGCCAGCAGGCGGCCAATTTCGACCCAGTCGGCCCCCACGAACCCGTCCGATTTATAGTTGGACGACATGTTCATCTGGATGACGTGCGTGCCTTGCTGTTCGGCCCGCTTCAGTTCCTTCACCAGCAGTGTGACACTGGGATTTTGCACGATCAGCACATCCGGTTTGTCGTTCACCAGCGCGGTCAGTGCCTGAAGCATCGCCGACGGATTGTTGTTCGGATCGCGCACGACGTATTTCATGCCATTGTATTCGGCTTCGGTGCGGATCACGCGCTCCCACTCATCCTGCAACGGAATGCCGAGGGCGATCGGGAGAAACGCAATGGTCTTGCCCTTCACCGCTTTATCGTAATCGGCGCGCAGTTCGCGCGCGGTTTTGGTGCCCGCTTCTTCCTGCGCTCGGACGACCTTGGGCGCGGCCAGCATGCCGACGACAGCCAGCGAACAGACCGCCGTTAGAAAACGCTTCGTATATTTCATGAGTGTCCCCCTTTATGTTTGTTTTTTTTCCGGCAAGGCCCGCCGCCGCATCAATCGCCTTGGCGTGCCGTTTCCTCATCGCGGGGATGCAGCCAGTTATCCAGAATGATAGCTGCCAGCAGCACCAGCCCGCGGATGATGTTTTGTACTTCGCTGTTGATATCCATTATGGTGAAGGCATTCAGCAGCGTCCCGATCAGGGCGCAGCCCACCACCACGCTGAACACCCCGCCGCGCCCGCCCACCAGGCTGATGCCGCCCAGCACCACGACCAGGATAACATCGAACACCATCGTTCCCTGGGTGATCGCCATTTGCATGCTGCCGGTCGTGCCGATCCAGACCAGCCCGGCCAGCCACGCCACCAGCGCGACGATGACATATTCCAGCACGATCAGCGGGCGTAGCGCGATGCCTGCCATCCGGGCTGCGTCTGGATTATCGCCCTGGCTGTAGATGAAGCGGCCGGTGGATGTGCGGGACAGGAACAGGTGCATGACGATGGCCGCCGCCGCGAACACGATAATTGGCATTGGAATGCCGAAGATGTGACCCGCGCCCAGGAACACAAGCGCCGGTGCGTTCTTCGGTGCGTACACGACCCAGGCTGGGGCGAACCAGAACGCGACGCCGTAGATCACGAAACCGGCGGCCAGTGTGACGAACAGCGCCGGAGCTTCGACAAATGCCACCATCAATCCATTGGCGAGGCCGATCGTCACCGCGATTCCGGCGGCGATCAGAACGGCCCAGAAAACCGGCATCCCCGTTTGTATCTCGATCAGCGCGACCGACCATGATCCGGCCATGATCGCCACCTCGCTTAGATCGATACCCCGGCTAATGACGATCAGCCCCATCCCCAGGCTAAGAATTCCAAGGATAGAGATGCTGCGCACCAGATTCAGAAGATTGGCGACGCTGGAGAAGCCGGGCAGCACGGCACTGAAAAGCGCCAACAGCGCCATGGTGATAAGAAGGACGATCTGTTCTTGAGACGGTTTGAACGATGCCGTTCGCGCTTCGCTACCGCGGACACCCGGCGGGGCCGGGCTGGTGCTAGCCGACATTTATTTCACCGCGGCGCAGTGTTGCAAATCGCCACGACCGGACAATTGGAATCTGGACGGTTCCCCACAAATTCCCGACCTCCCTTAATTTGACAGAGTCGAATTACTTGGCATGTTTTTTGCTCGATCATGAGGGCGCCTCCCGTCGCTGAGTGCGGAAGCGGGAGTCAATGGCACCGCGTCTGCGTTCGTGGCGTTGGTTGATCCGCGCAACC
>JAJZFA010000050.1 GCA_021805565.1 Pseudomonadota bacterium | reverse complement strand
GGAATCCCAATCCGGAGCTTTTGCGAATCCCCCATTTAGAGGTGAAGTGACGGTTCAGCTTACCTGTTGCATTTCGGACTCATCGGCATAACCGCGAGCGCGACTCAGTCGCATTGAGAACTGCTGGTAATCCGGATCGATCATTGTCAGGTATGACCTTTCGTAGTAGCCATAAGCACCGGAAATGGCACACTCCGGAAAAATTCCTTTGAAGCACGCGAACCGATTCGTTCCGCGACATGAAATTTTGTTGACGAAATGCGCGAATCGGAAGCACAACCCACGGTATGGAGAGTCCGGCGCATAGATCCGGTCTCGATGTGTGTTGGGGAACGCAAATGTCGAAAGCCTTTATTTCGAAGGTATTGCAGCAGGCAACCGAAGTGACCGGCGCGGCGGCGAACCGGGCGACCAACGAACTGATCGATGCGATCGTCAACGAAATGAAGAAGAACGGAAAGTTCACGCTTCCGAGCTTCGGAACCTTTACGGTTCGTAAAACCAAGGCGCGCAAGGCGCTCAATCCCCGGACGGGCGCATCGATCAAGGTCAAGGCCGGTAAGACCGTTCGCTTCAAGGCATCGCCGGTTCTTAAAAAATCGGTCTGATACCAACTCGCCTATGCGACAGGCGACGATACAAGCGTCGCCCCGGCCAAAAATTCCTTGTTGCCTTCCGGCCCGGTGACTGGGCTTTCAACCACCCCAGCCACCGTCCAGCCGGGAAGCCCAGACCACCAGCGCGTGACGCGTTCGCAGACCGCCCGATGAACGTCGGGGTCACGGACGACGCCGTTCTTGCCGACCAGACTCGCACCGGCCTCGAACTGCGGCTTGATCAGCGCGATCGCCCACGCCCCGGGTACGCACAATGCCAGCGGCGCCGGCAGCAGCGTGGACAAGCCGATGAAACTGGCATCGCACACCAGCGCGGCAACCGGGTCGGCGATCGCGGAACGGTCCAGATACCGCGCGTTGGTCTTTTCGTGCACCGCGACGCGGCCGTCGCAGCGCAGTTTCCAGGCGAGCTGCCCATGGCCCACGTCCACCGCATGCACTTTCGCCGCGCCATGTGTCAGCAGCACGTCGGTAAATCCGCCGGTCGAGGCGCCAATGTCCAGGCAAATCCGTCCGGACGGCGAGAACCCGAAATGCGCCAGGCCATGTGCCAGTTTCAATCCGCCCCGCGAGACCCATGGATGGTCTTGCCCGCGCACCTCCAGCACTGTGTCCTCGGCCAGCATGTCGCCGGCTTTTCCGATGCGCCGTTCTCCGGCAAACACCTTTCCCGCAAGGATCAGCGCCTGCGCCCGCGTGCGGCTTTCAGCCAGACCGCGGACGGTCAGCAACTGGTCGGCGCGCTGCTTCATTTATTCCAGCGGACGGGTGCCAAGCGACCCGTCGGCGCGCTGGACCAGGGCTTCGACCCGAGCCTCGACTTCGGCCAGTTTCGCCTCGCAGTGACGGCGTAGCATAACGCCGCGCTCGAACGCCTGTACAGCGGCGTCGAGTTTCAGCGTACCGCCTTCCAGGCCGCGGACGATCTGGTCGAGTTCGGCCAGGGCATCTTCGAACGACAGCGTGTTGATATCGTCTTCTGGCATATGCGCGGCCTTTGCTGCTACTGAACGGTATTTGCCTTAGGGATTGCCCGATAATAATCGCTACAAGCGGCAGCGTCGGGCAATCCCTAAGCTCATGTTTTGCACGGCAACTTTGCTGGCGTGCTGACACACTTATGTGCCAGCGTTGCCTTACGCGGGATCGGCGCCCGTTTTATATGCCCATCAGGGCGCGGACGTGAACCGCGGCCGAAGCGGCCAGCGCGTCCAGATCGTACCCGCCTTCAAGCACCGAAACCAGCCGGCCGCCGCAGTGCCGGTCGGCCACCGCGACCAGTTGTTCGGTAATCCAGGTAAAATCCGGCGTTTCCAGTCGCAACTGCGCCAGCGGATCGGCGGCGTGCGCGTCGAAACCGGCCGACACGATCAGCAATCCCGGCGCAAACCGGTCCAGTGCGGGCAGGACGATGTCTGCCCACGCGGTGCGGAAAGCGGCGCTGCCGTCGCGTGGATGCAGCGGCACGTTCACGATGTTGTTCGCCACCCCGCGATCGGTGGCCAGGCCGGTGCCCGGAAAACTGGGGCTTTGATGCGACGAGGCATAGAACAGGTTCGGATCGGCCGCGAACATCGCCTGCGTTCCATTGCCGTGATGCACGTCGAAATCCACCACCGCGACTCGCTGCACGCCCCAGCGGGCGCGGGCGTGCAAGGCGGCCACCGCGACATTATTGAACAGGCAGAACCCCATGGGCCGGTTGGGTTCGGCATGATGGCCCGGCGGCCGCACGGCGGCGAAGGCGGTGCGCGCCCAGCCTTCCATCACCGCATCGACCGCCATGCAGGCCGCCCCCGCGGCGCGCGCCGCGGCCTCGGCGCTGCCGTTACTCATGACGGTATCGCCATCGAGCTGCACCGGCTCGCCCAGATCGGGATGGATCGACAGGATGCCCTCGACATAGGCGCGCGAATGCACGCGGCTGAGTTGTTCGACCGTCGCTATCGGCGCCAATTCGCGAAGCAAGCCAGAAAATTCAGGTGTTTCCAGCGCGGCCAGCACCGCGCGCAGCCGTTCGGATGTTTCCGGGTGATACGGGCCGGTGTCGTGTTCCAGGCAAGCCGGATGAGTGATCAACGCGGTCGTCACGTCAGCTACCCTTTTTTGTCAGGATCGTCCGCGCGGCGGCGGATCACGAAGCTGAATACGCCGGCTTCCTCGCTATACGCCAGTAGCGCATGACCGGTTTCGCGGCAGAACGCTTGGAAATCGCCCACCGCTGCCCGGTCGGTCGCCAGCACGCGCAGGCGCCGGCCGGGCGCCATGCCACGGAGGAGACGGTTGGCCTTCAGCACTGGCAGCGGGCAGTTCATGCCTTTCACATCGAGCAACGTCTCGGTCATGCCGGCACCATGCGGATGACCGCGTGTTTCGGCAAGGCCACATGTGGAACGGTTTGTCGTTGCGGGCAATGCAATGGTTCGGCAATCTAGCATCTGGCACGTATTAGCCGGCTGACAGCCGGAAACGATCCAGAACCCCCGTGCCGCCGAACCGCCAACCAGGGCCAGCCGTCATGGATAATGCGAATCAACACCGGATCGGCATCGACCTGGGCGGCACCAAGATCGAAATCGTTGTGCTGGGACCCGGCGGCGCCGAAATGCTGCGCCAGCGGGCGTCCACCCCGCCCGGCTACCGGGAAACACTCCAGGCGATCGCCGGCTTGGTACGGGAGTGCGAATCGCGAACAGGGACCGGCGCCACGGTCGGAATCGGTATTCCCGGCGTGATCAGCCCCGCCACCGGCCTGGTGAAGAACGCCAACTCCGTTGCCCTGAACGGCCATCGCCTCGACCGCGATATCGGCGAACTTCTGGGGCGCGAGGTCCGGGTGGAAAACGACGCCAACTGCTTCGCGCTCAGCGAGGCCACCGATGGGGCCGGCGCCGGGTTCGGCATGGTGTTCGGCGTTATCCTGGGCACCGGCTGCGGCGGCGGTATCGTCATGCATGGCAAGGTTCATCAAGGCCCGCACCGCGTGGCCGGCGAATGGGGTCATACACCGCTGCCCTGGCCCCACGACGACGAAATACCCGGCCATCCCTGCCGGTGCGGTAAGCTCGGCTGTCTGGAAACCTACCTCGCCGGCCCCTCCCTGGCGCGCGATTGCGATGGGCCGGACGCGCACGATGCAAGCGGGCTGCCCCAGCGGGCGGCGGCGGGCGACCGGGCGGCGGCGGCGGCCCTGGCGCGGCATGCCGGGCGGCTGGCGCGCGGGCTTGCGGTGGTGATCGATATCCTCGACCCCGACGTCATCGTGCTGGGCGGCGGCGTTTCGAACATGGACCATCTTTATACCGAGTTGCCCCGGCTGATCCCCGGGCATGCGTTCAGCGACACGATCGCGACCCCGGTTTTGCGCAACCGGCATGGCGATTCGTCGGGCGTGCGCGGCGCTGCCTGGCTGTGGCCCCCGGCCTGACATGCCATCCCTGTGCCGCGACTGTTATTGTGTCGCGGACCCGGCCCCGCCGCGCTGTCCGGCCTGCGGCGGCAGACGGCTGCTGTACCACCGGGCGCTCGAGGATCTGACGATCGCGCATATCGATTGCGATGCGTTTTACGCCAGCGTCGAGAAACGCGACCGCCCGGAGTTGCAATCGCGTCCCGTGATCGTCGGCGGCGGAACGCGCGGCGTGGTGACCGCCGCTTGTTATGTCGCCCGTATGTATGGGGTGAAAAGCGCCATGCCGATGTTCAAGGCGCTGAAAGCCTGCCCGGATGCCGTGGTCATCAAGCCGGATTTCGCGAAATACGTCGCCGCGTCGCGCCAGATTCGCGCACTGATGGGCGAACTGACGCCGTTGGTGCAGCCGCTGTCGATCGACGAAGCGGTGCTGGACCTGTCCGGTACGCGGGCGCTGCATGGCGCGTCTCCCGCCGTCGTGCTGGCGCGCTTTGCCAATACGGTGGAAGCGCGGGCCGGGGTCACCGTTTCAATCGGTTTGGCGGCGAACCGGCTCATGGCGAAAATCGCCGCCGGGCGGGATAAACCGCGTGGATTTACCGCGATCGATGGCCAGCAAGCCGCTGCAATGCTGGCGCCGGAACCGGTTCGCCTGCTGCCCGGCATTGGCCCCGCTTTGGCCCGCAAGCTGGAAACGCTGGGCATCGTCCGCCTGGGACAGTTGCAGGCGTTGGCGGATCGCGACGCCGCCCGCACACTCGGCGATGACGGTCCCGCCCTGGTCCGCCGGGCGCTCGGGCAAGACACGCGCCGCGTCGATCCATCCCGCGAGACCAAATCCGTCAGCGCCGAAACCACCTTCGATCGCGACCTGTCCGCCGTTCCGGACCTGGAACGCCATCTCTGGCGACTGTGCGAAAAACTGGCGCGTCGCCTGAAAGACCATGAACTGGCGGCGGGTGGCGTGGTGCTGAAACTAAAAACCGCCCGCTTCGCGTTGCGCACCCGGTCGGCGCGTCTGGCCGGGGCGACGGTTTTGCCGGACAGGCTGTTCGGGCTTGCCAGGACATTGCTGGTCAAGGAAGCCGTGGGCACCGCGTTCCGGTTGATCGGGATCGGCGCCAGCCCGCTGATGCCCGGTTCGGCCGCCGATCTTGGCGACCTTGCCGATACTGTCACGCCAAAGCTGGCGGCGGCGCAGGCGGCCATCGATGGGCTGCGCGGACGGTTTGGCGACGCGGCCGTGATTCGCGGCCGTTCGCTGCGGTAACCGGCCCGGCCGGAACCCAGCCCTCCGCGACGGAACCGAATCGGCGCTGTCCGGATTCCGGGCAGGATACCGGGTCACGCGGCGACCGCGGAATTCTTGGGCGGGCGATGTGGAGATGAAGAAATATATCGCAATATACTAACCGCATTACAAAAATATTATCCGCGTACGGTCACGGGACGGTTAGTACACTGCATCGTTACGAGACACGAATGCGCCGGCATGACATCTATTATGCAGCGGCCTTCGCCTCGATCCGGCCTGGCCGGCTGTTTTAGGAAAGGTACAGGATTATGATTACAAACGAGGTCAGCGACGGTCTGGCCGGCATCCTGCGGACCGCTATCGTGGAACTGGTCCGGCGCGACGGTCCTGATTTGTCCGCTCGGCAACTCGGCGTTTTCCTGACGTGCTATCTGGAAACCGATGCGCAAACCGTGCGTGGCCTGGCCGCGCAACTGGGCGTGTCGAAACCGGCCATCACCCGAGCGCTGGACCGCCTGTCGGAATTCGATCTGGTGCGCCGCAAAACCGATCCGCTGGATCGCCGCAGCGTGCTGGTGCAGCGGACCGCAACCGGAATGGCCTTCCTGCGCGAAATGCGGACCATCCTGCGCGATGCCGCGTCCACATTGCGGATTACCGCCGAACCCGCCCCGAACCGTTCGCGCACCGGCAGCGAATCGGTCAGGGCTACACACTAAGGAATTGCCCGACAATAATCGCTACAAGCGGCAGCGTCGGGCAATCCTTAAGTTCATGTTTTGCACGGCAACTTTGCTGGCGTGCTGACGCACTTATTCGCCAGCGTTGCCTAACATCCGGATCGCGCTGGGCGTTCGACCCGGCCGGCCCGCCCTGACTCGCCTAGCCAGGTGGCAAGCCGGAGACGATGGGCCGGCTTTCGCCGCACCACCGTGCGGATCATCGTTGTCATGCTGTTGGAGACCGTCCGTGCATCCTTGCAATGGCCAGGGAGTCTGGTTCGGTTGCGCACCAGAGTTGCCGATTGATGTTGCTTGTCCGGCATGATGGTGGCGATTGAGACTCCGCCAAACGGATCCACGGAATAATATGATCGACGTGCAGTTGCGCTCCTGAGCGGGATGAAACACCGCCCGGTCGAACAGTGGAACCACCCCTCATTAGGACAATGGTTCTTTGTCGCCAATGTGCGGTGCGAATGATTCGGCACATTTTACATCCTGCCCAATCTAATTGGGTGAAAATGGATAGACAAACGGTAATCCGCTTCCTATAGAATTCGGGTGTAAATGGATGGTGCAATGGCATGGTGTTCGACCCCGCGACCCTTCGCATCACGCCCGAAATCCTGGCGCTGATCGCCGGGATTGACGAATTCAAGGGCGCCTGGCGGGCGATCGGCCGGATCGCGCCGGAACGGCTCTCCGGCCTGCGCCGCGTCGCTACCATCGAGAGCATCGGCTCTTCGACCCGAATCGAGGGCGCCCGGTTGAGCGACCGGGAGGTTGAGACGCTACTGGCCAATATCTGCATCGGCTCATTCACCACGCGCGACGAGCAGGAGGTCGCCGGCTACGCCAGGGTGATGGAGACGATCTTCAGCGCCTACGACGCGATTCCGCTAACGGAGAACCATATCCGCCAGCTTCACCGCGACCTGCTGGCCCATTCGACCAAGGATGAGCGGCATCGCGGCTCCTACAAGACGCTTCCCAACAATGTCGAAGCCTTCGACGAAGCCGGCAAGAGTCTCGGCGTGGTGTTCGAGACCGCCACGCCGTTCGACACGCCGCGCCGCATGACCGGGCTGGTGGAGTGGGCGGCCGGAAAGGAGAATGACAGGAGCCTTCACCCGCTGCTTGTCATCGCGGTGTTCGTCTCGGTTTTTCTGGAGATTCACCCATTCCAGGACGGAAACGGCCGGCTGTCGCGCATCCTGACGACGCTGATGCTGCTGCGTGCGGGCTATGCCTACGTTCCTTACAGCTCGCTGGAGAGCGTGATCGAGCAGAGCAAGGAAGGCTATTACCTGTCGCTCAGGCGGACGCAGCGGACGATCCGGACAGAGACACCGGACTGGAATCCCTGGCTGGAGTTCTTCCTGCGGGCCTTACGGAGCCAAAAGCAGCGCCTGGAAAAGAAAATGGAGCGCGAGCGGGTTATGCTCGCCACGATGCCGGAACTGTCGGTGCTGATCCTGGAACTGGCGCGCGAGCATGGCCGGGTCACGATGGCCGAGGCCGTCAGGGTCAGCGTTTCCAGCCGCAACACGATCAAGGCGCATCTGAGGGCGCTGGTCGAACAGGGCCACTTAACCTTGCACGGGGCTGGCCGGGGTGCGTGGTATAGTCTTGTTTGATACCAACCGGCGGAAAGGACCACTCTTTCCTGCTTTCCGCCGGTTGATATGATATAATCATGTTCGCTGTATGCACAATCCTCGCCCGCCTAGGCACCTCCGCCCGCTCCGCCAAGTATTTTTGCGCCGCGCGGGCGTCAGACCCCCCTCCCGGTACTATTTGCATCGACGCGGCTGAGGCGCGAATTCTTTCATCTTTGCGTTCATTACAAAATCGCCAAAGTTCATCTTCATGTCGTTGGCCACGCCATTTTCCCAGTACCGCATCGTCACTTCATAAGTCGGCGTGACCCCGGCCGGGCCGTGATCGAAGAACGACAAATGAACCAGCGTGCTGGGCAGAAGTGCCAGGACCGGCCACCGCGACGATGCCGGTGGCTTCCAGTCGAGTATCACGATGAAGCTGTCCTCGACTCCGCTGTCGTCGGTGCCGTCGAACAGCGGCAGGCTGAGGAAATGCTTCTTGTCGCGGGCGGCGGCGATAATCGCGGCGGTGTGCGCCATGGGGAACAGCGTGCCAGGCGGCAGCTTGCTCGTGCTGTCGTGCGGCGACGAATAGTGCGCTTCGCCGCTGCCGCCCGCGCTGGCCAGCGATGCATCGCCATCGGTTTGGCTGGTGACGGCGGTGTCGGTGGTCTGGCGCATGTGATAGCGGAATCTCAGGCCGTCCTTCGATTCCCAGGTCGCATAATCCGACGACATCTGAACGTCTTGGCCGTCGGCGTTGGTGACGGTCATGGTCAGGCGCTGGCGCACCGCCCACCCATCGCAGGCATCGGTCACCTCGTATCCCATCGTGCCATGCGCGGCGATCACGTCGCCGCTTTTGGCGGTATCCAGTGTCAGCGTGTAGAGCGCCTTATGGGCGATCAGGCCGCTTTGATTCGGCGTGGCGGCCGGCGGCGGGGCGTTCGCCGCGCCGGCCGGATGGCCAGCCGCCGTGACGGTAAAAAGCAGTGCACCGAGGGCGGCGATAAGGCGCATGAACAACTCCGCTAAAAGCCGGGTCGCGAACAGATAGGCAAGAATAGGCACAGGCGAGAGTATCGCGCTACCGGCCGGCAATCGTTTCGGTACAGCGTCACTCCCCGGTGACCGGCATCGCCGCGACTTTCGGCCGAACGGGCGGGATATCGATCTTCAGCGACAGTTCTTTCAGGCGGGCGGGCGGGATTTCCGCCGGGGCGCCCATCATAAGGTCCTCGCCTTGCTGATTGAGCGGGAACAGGATGACCTCGCGGATATTGGGTTCGTCGGCCAGCAGCATGACCATGCGATCGATACCGGGGGCCGACCCGCCATGCGGGGGGGCGCCGTAGCGGAAGGCATTCAGCATGCCGCCGAAACGGGCTTCCACATCGGCTTCGCTATAGCCCGCGATCTCGAACGCCCGGATCATGATATCCGGCCGGTGGTTGCGGATCGCGCCAGAGGACAATTCGATGCCGTTGCAGACGATATCGTACTGGAACGCCTTGATGGTCAGCGGGTCTTGTGTGTTCAGCGCCTCCAACTCGCCCTGCGGCATGCTGAACGGGTTGTGGCTGAAATCGACCAGGCCGGTTTCCTCGTTCAGTTCGAACATCGGGAAATCGGTGACCCAGCAGAACCGGAAGGCGCCCTTTTCCAGCAGGCCGAGTTCGTCGCACAGCCGGGTGCGGACGGCGCCGGCGAATTTGGGGGCGGTATCTTTCTTGCCGCCAACGAAAAACACCGCGTCGCCCGGTTTCAGGCCGCAGGCGAGGCGGATGGCCTCCGCGCGCTCCGGTTCCAGGTTGCGGGCGATCGGGCCTTTTGGGCCGTCCGAGTCGTACGTGATATAGCCTAACCCGCCCTGACCCTCGGCTTTCGCCCAGTCGTTCAGCTTATCGAAAAAGCTGCGCGGATTGCCGCCGGCGCCGGGCGCGGGAATGGCGCGCACCACCCCGCCCGAGGCGGCGATGCGGGCGAACAGGCCGAACCCCGAACCGGCGTACTGGTCCGTTACGTCGGCAATGCGGATCGGGTTGCGCAGGTCGGGCTTGTCGGACCCGAATTCCAGCATCGCCCGCTCGTAGGGAATGCGGGGAAAGGGAGGGGCGGTGACCTGACGACCATCGGCGAATTCCTCGAAAATGCCGGCGATGACGGGTTCGATGGTATTGAACACGTCTTCCTGGGTGACGTAGCTCATTTCGAAATCGAGCTGGTAGAACTCCCCTGGCGAACGATCCGCTCGGCTGGCCTCATCGCGGAAACAGGGCGCGATCTGGAAATAACGGTCGAATCCGGCGACCATCAGCAATTGCTTAAACTGCTGCGGCGCCTGCGGCAGCGCATAGAACTTGCCGGCATGAACGCGGGACGGCACCAGGAAGTCGCGCGCGCCTTCCGGCGACGACGCGGTCAGGATCGGCGTCTGGTATTCCAAAAAGCCCTGCGCGATCATCCGGCGGCGTACGGACGTAATGACGTTAGACCGCAAGATCATATTTTTGTGCAGCTTTTCCCGGCGCAGATCGATGAAGCGGTATTTCAGCCGGATATCCTCGGGGAATTTCTCGTCGCCGGCGACCTGCATTGGCAGCACCTCGGCGGCCGATTGCACGGTCATCGCGGCAACTCGCAGTTCGACCTCGCCTGTTGGCAGGCGGGGATTGACGGTGCCGCTTTCCCGCATCGTCACCTCGCCGGTGACGGTGACGACGCTTTCCGGCCGTACCGACCCGATGGCGCCGAACGCGGGGGATCCGGCGGCGAACACGCATTGCGTCAGGCCGTAATGGTCCCGCAGATCGATGAACAGCAGGCCGCCATGGTCTCGCTTGGCATGCACCCAGCCCGACAAGCGAACAGTCTGGCCGGCATCGGCGGTCCGAAGGGCACCACAGGTATGGCTACGGTAGGCGTGCATGCGTTCGGTATCCCGGCAATCTGTCAGGGGCGGCACACAAACCCCGGCGGGTTGGCCGAGTCAAGCGATTGTCGAAGCCCCGCCGACGGCCACCGTGGTTCCGGAGGTTCGGCCGGTTCTATTCCGCCGCGAGCGGACGTTCGGGCCGGGTGGCGCCCTTCGGCAGGTCGAACTGATCCGCCGGAATCGTATCGAAATACGCCAGGATGTCCGCCACCGTCATGACATCCGCGTATTTCGCGTGCATGTCGCATAAACTGACGGCATGGCTCGCCTCGCTCCGGTCGAAACAGCCTTCCTCGGCTACCATCACGCGGTAGTTCAGGCTGAACGCATCGACAACCGTCGCGCGTACACAGCCCGAAGTCGTCGTTCCGGTGACAACCACGCTGTCGCAGCCCAGCAGCGTCAGATACGACGCCAGATCGGTGCCGAAAAATCCCGAAGGCTTCTTCTTCGTCACCACGATGTCTCGCGGTCCCGGCGCGATCGGCGCGACGATTTCGTTGCCGTCCAGTGCGCCCCGCGGACGGGCGGCATCCTCATCCTGCCGGCGGTTTTTCCATCGCCAGCCTCCGGCGTCCCAGTTGTCGTCGCGGTACGCGGCGGTGGTGTAGATGACCGGCAATCCACGTGTGTGCGCCTTGTCGATCAGCGACCGGATATGTCCCACAGCGACCCAGCTTTCCGCGCCGCAGGAACTGCGCCAGCGCTTTATGCTGTCCAGAATGGGTTCGGGCTTATCGCCGCAGAACGCCCAACTGACGTCGATCACCAGCAGGGCAGGGCGCTTGCCGGGATCGGCCGTCGCGCCAAATCCGCCCGCGGCGAACACCGCCTTGTCGCGTTCGGTCAGGAACTGGTTCCATACAGGTTCGGTCATTCTGCTTGCACTCCAAATTGCTCTGTCCGTCACGCCCACCAGCAGCAAGCAACTCCCGCGCCATTCACTCGCGACCCAATGCCAAAACCGCATCCGCCACGATGCGTCCGGTCTCGGCATGCACCGCATCGCGATCCGTCGCGGACGATCCGGTATCGTACACGGCGGCCAGCACGGGGTGCCCCTCCGGCGGCCAAAGAATTGCGATCGTGTTCGACGTGCCGTTGTCGCCAGTTCCGGTCTTGTCGCCAACCCGCCACGATCGCGGCACTCCCGCTCGGATTCGAGCCTCGCCCATCTTGTCCGCGACGATCCACGATTCCAGACGCCGCCGCGAGTCCGGGCGCAGCGCCTGTCCCAGCACCAGCGTCCGCAGGTCGCGCAGCATGGCGGCTGGGCTTGTCGTGTCCCGTTCGTCGCCGGCAATGGCCGTGTTCAGCGTTGGTTCGATCCGGTCGAGCCGCGTTACCGTATCCCCCAGCGTGCGCACATAGCGCGTGAAACCGGCGGGGCCGCCGATCGTGCGGAGCAGCAGATTGCCGGCGGTATTATCGCTCCATTCGACGGCCGCCGAACACAGATCGCCCAACGTCATGCCGCCTTCGGCGACATGAGCCCGAGTGACCGGCGAATATCCGCCGAGGTTGTCCGGGCGGTATGCAACCATGCGATCGATCCGGTCGGATCCCGCGTCCACGCGACTGAGAACCGCGGCGGCCGCGAGAAATTTATACGTACTGCACATCGGAAATCGCTCGTCCGCGCGGTGCCCGAATGCGATCCCGGTCGCGGTGTCCAGCACGGCAACACCCAGGCGGCCGCCATCGCGCTGTTCGATCGCCGCGATCCGGCGCATCGCCGTCTCGATCGCGCCAGCGCTGGGTCCGTCCGCGGCGTGCAGGCGGCTGCCCGGCAAGAAAAAAGCCGCGGCCGCAAGCGTGGTTCGCCGGGTCAGGCCGGTTCTGCCGCTACCCGCCAACCGCTCCCTGCGCCTCCACATACAGCGCGTAAACCGATTGGCTGGCGGTCATGAACAGTCGGTTCCGCTTCTTGCCGCCGAAACACACATTCGCGCAGCGTTCCGGCAGCAAAATGCGCCCGATCAAGACGCCGTCCGGGGCAAAGACGGCCACGCCATCCTGTCCCTCGCCGCCGGAGAATCCGCACCAGACATTGCTGCCGGTGTCGCAGCGGATGCCATCGGCCCAGCCGGGGCCATCGAAAAACAGCCGGCCATTCGCCGTGCGGGTTCCGCGATCCACCACGTCGTAAACGAACGTGCTTTTCGGCCCCGTGTGGGGCGTATCGGCCACGTAAAGCCGGGATTCGTCGGGCGAGAAGCACAAACCGTTCGGCCTGATCCTGTCGGCGACCGCGATGCTCAACGTCGCGGTCGCGGGATCGTACCGGTACACGCAGAAAGCATTCTCCCGCAGGGCCGTGTGGCCGAGGTAGTTACCCCGCGTCGCCGCGCCATTGTCGCTGAACCAGATCGTACCGTCGGATTTCACGGCCACGTCGTTCGGCCCGGTCAGCGGCTTGCCCGCCCATCTGTCCGCAAGCACGACAACGCTACCGTCGTATTCGGTGCGGGTCAGCCGCTGGGTGTCGTGTTCGCAGGTGATCAGCCGTCCCTGCCGGTCGCGGGTATTGCCGTTGGCATAATGCGACGGGTCGCGGAACACGCCGATCCCGCCGGTTGTTTCGTCCCAGCGCAAAATTCGGTCGTTGGGAATGTCGGAAAACAGCAGATACCGGCCGTCGCCGAACCAAACCGGCCCCTCGGTAAACCCGAAACCGGTGGCGATTCGCTGAATGGCCGCGTTGCCCAGGGCAATCGCCTGGAAGCGCGGGTCCAGCATCACGACATCGGGGTCGGGATACCGCACCGGGAACGCGGATGCCCAGCGGGATAAAGATGCGGTCATGCGATGTCTCCCGTCTTCGGTATGGAAACTGTCACCCCTGGCCGGCGGGGCCGTTCACTGCGCCAGGGCAGGGGACGGATAGGTTTTGGGGTAGATGATCTTGTCCGGCGGTCCCGGCGGATCGGGCGGACCTTTTTTTCCGCACGCCGCCAGTAATCCCAGGGCAAGTATGCCCAGGATAATCGCAAAGACCGGCGCCGCCCTCATGCCAGCACCGCCAGCCAGCGTTCGGCCTGTCCGGTCACGTTCGCCGGGGCGGTGCCGCCGTAACTGGTACGCGAGGCGACCGAAGCGTCCACCGTCAGAACCGAGAACACGTCGTCCGTAATGCCGGCCTCCACCGCCTGCATCTCCGCCAGAGACAGCCCCGCCAGATCCAGACCGAGCGATTCGGCCAGCGCAACCAGCCGCCCGGTGACGTGGTGGGCGTCGCGGAACGGCAGCCGCAACACCCGCACCAGCCAATCGGCCAGATCGGTCGCCGTGGCGAAGCCGGAGCCGGCGAACGCTCGCATGCGTTCGGTATCCGGCGTCATGTCGCGCACCATGCCGGCGGTGGCGGCCAGCGACAATGCCCAGGCCCCGGCCGCGTCGAACACTGGCTCCTTGTCTTCCTGCATGTCCTTCGCATAGGCCAGCGGCAGGCCCTTCATCACCGTCAGCAGCGCCACCAGCGCCCCGGTCACGCGGCCGGTCTTGGCTCGGACCAGTTCGGCCGCGTCCGGGTTGCGCTTCTGCGGCATGATGGACGAACCGGTGGTGAAGGCATCGGACAGCCGGATGAAGCGATACGGCGCGCTGCACCAGATCACGATTTCTTCGGCCAGCCGGGACAGATGCACGGCACCGATGGCCGCGGCCGACAGGAATTCCAGCGCGAAATCGCGATCCGAAACCGCATCCAGGCTGTTGGCGGTCGGCCCGTCGAAGCCCAGTGCGGCGGCGGTCATGGCGCGATCGATGGGAAAGGACGTGCCGGCCAGCGCGGCCGATCCCAGCGGGCAGGCGTTCAGCCGCTTGCGGCAATCCGCCAGACGGCCGCGGTCGCGGTCCAGCATCTCCACATAGGCCAGCATGTGATGTCCGAACGTCACCGGCTGAGCGGTTTGCAGATGCGTGAACCCCGGCATCGGGTCGCCCGCGTGGGCGGCGGCGCGCCGGGCCAGCGCCAGCATGGTGTCGGACAGTTGCGCCGTCAGGCCGTCGATCGCATCGCGCACCCACAGGCGAAAATCCGTTGCCACCTGATCGTTGCGGCTGCGCGCGGTGTGCAGCCGCTTGCCGGCCTCGCCGATGCGGTTGGTCAGGCGCGCCTCGATATTCATGTGGATGTCCTCCAGCGCGATATCGAAGGCGAAGCGGCCGGTCTCGATTTCCTCGGCGATCGCCTCTAGACCGGTGGCGATGGCATGCTCATCTTCCGGGGTAAGCAGTCCGATCCTTGCCAGCATCGCCGCATGGGCGCGCGATCCCTGAATATCCTGCCGCCACAGCCTGTGGTCGAACCCGATGGAGGCGTTGATGTCCCGCATGATTGCCGACGGCCCTCCGGCGAACCGGCCGCCCCATTGCATGTTGGCGGGCTCGTGCGGGCGGTGGGCGGTGTCGGTCACAGCGGGAGTTCCAAATCGATGATGGTGCGGCGCAGGTTGGTTCTGGCGACGGCGGGCGGCACCCTAGCCTTCGGCGCAATACCACGCAAACCGCATGCCAAAACGCTGGATGCGCTACCTGATATACTGGAGGCCGTGTCTCCGCCGGTTAACCCGCCCGATGGCGTGTTCGTAAGCCAGGATGGCGTGTCCCATCGGTTGGCGGAGTTCAAGGGGCGCGGCATGGTGGTGAATCTGTGGGCGACGTGGTGCGCCCCATGCGTCGCCGAAATGCCATCGCTGGATGCGCTGTCGAAGGCGCTTGCCCCTTACGACATCGCGGTACTTCCGGTGTCGTCCGACCGAGGCGGAGCCGACACGGTGCGGGCGTGGTACAACGCGCACAACATCTCCGCGCTGCCGGTGCTGCTGGACCCGAAGGGCGCGTTGGCCCAGGCGTTCGGGGCACGGGGGATTCCGACCACGGTCATCGTCGGCAGGTCCGGAAAGGTGGTCGCCCGAGCGGAAGGCGCGGCGGATTGGGGGGCGCCCGCCGCTCAGGCGCTGATCCGGACGTTGACGGCATCGTAATCGCCGCCGCCCGGTGCCGCTATGATCGACATCGAGAGCCGCATCGGCAATAAAAGCGCCGATACAGCGGCCCGCCTGGGCGTTCGTCCGGGGCCTGTCCGGCGCCGCGATAGGACGCAATAAATGTCGAGTATGTCGTAAGGAAACGCCCATGTCCGTCCGCGGCGGCGGCGCAGGCGCGGACGGGATTCATGCGAAAGACGATGGGGTCATAGCCCCCGCGTAGTCCGCGCGACGGCCTGGCGCGGGCGCAATTCGCCATCCCCGTTTGCCCGAACCCAACCGGTAGATGGATTGCGACGCCCGAAACGATATCGTCGTGTCGGGAGCAGGCATCTCCGGCAAGGATCAGTCCGGAACCATCACCCGAAGAGTTGGATAATAGTGGCGGTACCGCGCCGGATCGCGGGTCAATCCGGATCGCGGGTCAATAAGGTATGGTCCCTAACCGCCCCATGCGCGCCAATAAAGAAATCCGAAAGCAGACCGGTACGGGTTCCTTCCCGGCTCCGGTCGCGCATATACACCTTGGCGGCGAGAAACAGCCCGGCGCGGGGAATTTCCTCGATTGCGATATCCATCCCCTCAAGCAGGACATCGAGCGCCTCGACACTTTCGAAGCGAGCGGAAATCCCGGCGTAGATGATATCGTTGATGATGAGCGGGCCCGAGAGAGCGGCCAGCTCGAGATGGAACCGCGACCTTCGAGCCCAAACCGAATCATCGGTTACGATATCCAGTATGATGTTGGAATCAACCAGCGTCACTCAATCGTCGTCTCGCATAAGCGCCATGATCTCATCGGTGCTCATGCCCGGCCCCGCACATCCCCGGAATCGCTCGAACCGGCTCGCAGCGGGCGTCTCTGTCGCAGCCCTTCGCAGAACACCGTCCCCATCCCGGTTCATGGTAAATTCCACAAGGCTGCCCGGATGGATATCCAATGCATCGCGGATAGGTTTGGGTATGGTAACCTGACCTTTGGTGGTAATTGCACTCATCGTACGACCTGTCGGTAATACCTGTCGGACATAGGGTATTACTTATACCAATTCAACCACGGGGTTCCGCCCCCCGCGCATCGCGTCTAGGCTTTGTCTTTGAGCTATCCGAACGTAGTCAGGAGCAAACATGGCACCGCCCCCGCCTTTCGGCGCGAACTCCGCCGCCGCCCGCGACATCGCCAACGTGCTGCATCCCTATACCGATCTGGTGGCTCACCAGCAGGCCGGTCCCGTTGTGATCGCCCGTGGCAAGGGCGTCCGCGTCTGGGACGAAGCGGGCAAGGAATATATCGAATCCGTCGCCGGCCTGTGGTGCGCCGCCCTGGGCTTCGACAACGAACGCCTGGTCCAGGCCGCCGCGAACCAAATGCGCAAACTGCCCTTCTATCACGCGTTCACGGCCAAGTCGCACGAACCGATGATCGATCTGGCCGAGATGCTGATCGCCCGCGCACCGGTGCCCATGAGCAAGGTGTTCTTCGCGAACTCCGGCTCCGAGGCCAACGATTCCGCTATCAAAATGGTCTGGTATCTCAACAACGCGCTCGGGCGGCCGAAGAAGAAAAAGTTGATCGGCCGGCTGAAGGGCTACCACGGCATCACCATCGGATCGGCGTCGCTAACCGGTCTGCCCGCCAACCACCGCAGCTTCGATGTTCCGCTGCCCGGCTTTATCCATACCATGACGCCGCATTTCTATCATGGTGCATTGCCCGGCGAATCGGAGGACGCATTCGCCACACGGTGCGCGGACGAACTGGAAAAGCTGATCCTGGCGGAAGGCCCGGACACGGTTGCCGCCATGTGGGCCGAACCCATCATGGGTGCGGGCGGGGTTATTCTGCCGCCGCGCGGCTATTTCCCGAAAATCCAGGCCGTGCTGCGAAAATACGACGTGCTGCTGGTCGCCGATGAGGTCATTTGCGGTTTCTGGCGAACCGGTTCGTACTGGGGCAGCCAGACGCTGGATATCCAACCCGACATTCTGGTCTGCGCCAAGGCGCTGTCATCGTCGTACCTGCCGATCAGCGCGGTGATGGTGAACGACACGGTGTTCCAGGCGCTCGCCAGGGAAAGCCATGGCATCGGCACGTTCGGGCACGGCTTTACCTATTCCGGCCATCCGGTTCCCGCCGCCGTGGCGATCGAGACACTAAAAATCTACGACGAACTGAACATCG
The DNA here is from genome assembly GCA_021805565.1 of Pseudomonadota bacterium. Classification (GTDB taxonomy): domain Bacteria; phylum Pseudomonadota; class Alphaproteobacteria; order Acetobacterales; family Acetobacteraceae; genus Rhodopila. The sequence continues at coordinate 17,022 of JAJZFA010000050.1, read as the reverse complement.
GCGCCCATGTCGGCGTCGTGGGGCCGCATTTGCAATCCGAACTACGCCGTCGCTTCGCCGGTCATCCATTGGTGGGGGAGGTTCGCGGCACCGGCCTGATCGCCGCCGTCGAACTGGTGGCCGACAAGGCCGGCCGGGCCAACTTCGAACCGGCGGCTAAAATCGGCGTCCGCCTTACCCGGTTAATGGAAGAAAACGGCGTGATCGGGCGAGCAGCGATTAACGACAGCCTGTGCTTCAGTCCGCCGTTGATCATTTCAGCCGAAGAAATCGACGAAATGCTGGACCGCGTCGGGAAAGCCCTTGACGAGTTGACCGTGCAAGTGCGGCGGGAACGGATCGTGGCTGTTTGAGGGCGTGACAATCCACGAAAGCAGGATGTAAGCTTTCGGCCACCGGCGGCGATCCGATTATCGGCACCGGCGCAACAAACCATCGGCGAAAACGCCGGACAAAAGGGAGGAACCATGCGAAAGCTTCTGCTGGCGGCGGCGTTGGCCGCGTTATGTCCATTGACGGGCTTTGCCCAAAGCACCGGCGACCTGTTGAAAGGCGCGCAAAACGACACGTCGAACGTGCTGAATTACGGCATGGGGTACAATCTGCAGCGTTTCAGCCCGCTGACGGACATCAACCGCGATACGGTCAAGCGGCTGGTTCCCGTCTGGAACTATAGCTACGACGACAACAAAAGCGAAGAATCGCAGCCGATCGTCTATCAGGGCGTGCTGTACGTAACCACCAATGCGGCCACCATGGCGCTGGACGCAAAAACCGGGCAGCAAATCTGGAAGTCGAAAATCGAGTATCCCGATGAAACGCCGCGCATTGTCTGTTGCGGCATCATCAATCGCGGCGTGGCGATGTACGAAGGAAAATTGTTCCGCACCACGCTGGATGCCAACGTGATCGCTCTGGATGCCAAGACCGGCAAGGAACTTTGGCGGTCCCACGCGATCGATTTCAAGGACGGCTATTCCATGACGGTGGCGCCTTTGGTCGCCGATGGCGTGGTGATCACCGGCATTTCGGGCGCCGAATACGGTATCCGCGGATTTATCGACGGATGGGATCCGGAAACCGGCAAGCATTTGTGGCGCACCTACACAGTTGCCGGGCCTGACGACCCGAACGGCAAGACATGGCCGGGCGATACGTATAAACACGGCGGTGGGTCCACCTGGATCACGGGGTCGTACGACCCAGAACTGCACAGCGTTTTCTGGGGCACCGGCAACACCGGTTCGTGGAATCCCACAAGCCATCCCGGCGACAATCTTTATACCTGTTCGGTTTTGGCGCTGGACCCGAAGACCGGCCAGATCAAGTGGCACTTTCAGTTCTCGCCGAACGATCCGTACGATTATGACAGCGTCGCCGAAATGGTTCTCGCCGATCTTACCATCGGCGGCAAGCCGACCAAGGTTCTGATGGATGCAAATCGTAACGGCTATTTCTACGTCATAGACCGGACGACCGGAAAGCTGATTACGGCCAATCCGTACGTGGACAAGATTACCTGGGCAAAGGGCATCGACCCCGAGAGCGGTCGGCCAATTCCCAGCGAGGTTACCGACAAGGTCCGTAAGGGCGAAGCGCAGGAAGTATGGCCCAGTGCCCTCGGGGGCAAGAACTGGAGCCCGGTTTCGTTCAATCCCGGCACCGGACTCGTCTATGCCAATACTTTGAACATGGGTATGCAATACAAGCCGGTCACGCCGGAGTTCCGGGCCGGCCTGACGTACTGGGGCGCCGAGATCGGCTGGGCGATGCCGGACGGCCCGCGCGGTTTCCTGAAGGCGATCGACCCGATGACGGGTAAGTCGAAATGGGAAAATCCGAGCGATATTCCTAGGTTTTCTGGGGTGATGTCCACGGCGGGCGGGCTGGTGTTCGCCGGTAAGCTGACCGGGGAATTCGAGGCGTTCGATGCCGATACGGGCAAGAAACTATGGCAGTTCAAGACCGGATCCGGGGTCGAGGGCCAGCCGGTGACGTGGCGGCAGGACGGTGTGCAATACATCGCCGTGTCCAGCGGAATCGGCGGCGTGTATAACATGTTCTCCGGCGACGATCGGCTGGCGAAGGTTCCGGCGGGCGGATCGCTTTGGGTTTTTGCGTTGATGCCGCAATAATCCGCCAACAGGGCGTCCCCGCGGGGACGCCCTTCGTCTATCTTGTTTGGCCGGAGACGGGAATGAAGGTTTTGACTTGCCTGATCGCCGGCACATTGTTTTGTGCCGGTCTGTCGATAGCGCACGCGCAAACCGGGGAGGAACCCGCGCCGTCGCCGGAGCAGTTCGCCAAGGGGGCTAACTTGTTCGCCCATACGTGTTCGCATTGTCATGGGCCGGAAATGGTCAATCCCGGCAATTTTTCGTTCGATCTTCGCAAATTCCCGCACGATGGGCGGGAGCGCTTCTTCAATTCCGTGCGCAACGGCAAGAAGGCCATGCCGCCGTGGAAAGATATTCTGCATCAGGACGAAATCGAGGCGATATGGGCTTATGTCCGCACCGGCGGGGTGGCGCCGCAATGACAATCCGCACGGTGCTGTTCGCGCTGCTGATCGGATCGGCCGGTTCGGTTTGCGCACAGGCCGGCGATCCGCCGACGCTGACGATCTGCATGCAGCAGAACGATCCGCCCCTGTCGCTGCGCGCCGGCGACAGCCCAACCGGTTTCGATCTGGCACTGGCGCGTGCGATATCGGAACGGCTTGGCCGGTCGCTACGCATTCAATGGTTTGTCAGCCGGGACGATCCCGATTCGAATTTGGCCAAGGACAGCAATGCGTTGTTGTCGGACGGGCGTTGCCAACTGGTGGCGGAGTATCCGCTGACGGACGGCATGCTGGAACGGCCGCGTTTCCCGTCCGTGCGGCTACCCCCGTTCGCGGGCGCCAAACCGGACGATCGCCGGCGCTGGGTTCCGGCCGGACAACTGGCCGCAACCCAGCCTTATCGATGGGATTCGCTCGGTGTGATCATGGCGGCAGCCCGCGACGGCACCGCGATCCGCACCCTCGCCGATCTAAAGGGCATGAAGCTCGGTGTGCAGATCGCGACGCTGTCCGATGCGATCGCGATGCGGTACGACGATGGCGCGCTCAGCCAGGATGTCGTCCATCTGCCGGATTCGGCCGATGTCTTCGCGAGCCTGAAACGCGGCGAATTGGATGCGGCGCTGGTCGATATGCGCGCCTTCGATGCGTGGCGGCTGCGTCATGGACCGGATGGGCTGACGGCAACCGGATACCGGCATTCGATTGGGTTCAATATGGGATTTGCCGGGTTGGCTTCGGATCCGGCGCTGATCGGGCAGGTCGATAACGCTTTGGCGGACCTCGAGGCACAGAACGCCCTTGCGCCGATGGCTGTGGCCGCCGGGCTGACGTTTGTGCCGCCGCGCGCGCCCGCGGTGTCGCCGGATGTGCTGCCGAAGGCGTTGAACGGCGACTGACCCGGTCGCCTGTGCCAGCACCGTGGGATGTCGCCGGCGGGATCGAACGGTCTTGCCGCCGCGCGCTGTGATCGCCGCCCACTGCATCGCCGTCCGCGGTCAAGCCGAAGACCTGAATAGAACGATACGATCAGCCCGAATGCGTCATACCGAAGCGGTGGTGCTGGGCTCGCGACTCAGGGACCGCCGCGCCGGGCCAGGGGTTCGATAAACTGCGGTTCGGTATCCCACGGAAACAGAATCCAGGTGTCCTGCGACACTTCGGTCACGAAACTATCCACCATCGGGCGGCCGGCCGGTTTAGCGTAAACACAGGCAAAATGCGCCTTTGGCAGCAGCCCCCGCACAACGCGCGCCGTTGTCCCGGAATCGACCAGATCGTCCACGACCAGAAACCCGGTCCCGTCGCCGGCCGCCACGGGCGGCTTGGTCACCACCGGGTCCCCACGGGTTTCGTCCTGATAGGTAACGACACAAACGCTTTCCACCAGCCGGACATCCAGTTCGCGGGCAACGATCGCCGCCGGAATCAACCCGCCCCGGCTGATCGCGACGATGCCGGCGAACGGTCCCTGACCCATCAGCCGCCACGCCAGCGCGCGGGCGTCGCGATGAAGTTGATCCCAGGTGACCGTGTAATAATGCGTTGCCATGATCGCTTTTCGGCGAAAACCCGCCGCCGCCGCAAGAGGCTTTCGATTGCGGCGATAATCCGTACCGCTCGGGCATGCAGCATAGTGACATTTTAGCCCGCACCGTCTTTGATGCACCCATGGATGCGCCTTTGCCCGACATCGCGGACCTCGCCCCCTTCCGGCTCCTGGCACCGGAGCGTCCTTTCGCGCCCGTCATCTTCACCTCGGCGCATTCTGGCCGCCTGTATTCCGCCGACCTGATGCCAGGCGTCCGCCTGTGCCCGCTGACGCTGCGGCGCAGCGAGGATTGCTTCGTCGATGAATTGTTCGCGGCCGCCCCGGCCCATGGTGCGCCGCTGCTGGCGGCCAACTTCCCGCGCGCTTTTTGCGATGCGAACCGCGAGGCGTGGGAACTCGACCCGGCCATGTTCGTGGAACCGCTGCCGGATTGGGTGAACACAACAAGCCCGCGGGTTGGCGCGGGGCTGGGCACGATCGCGAAAGTGGTGGCCTCCGGCGAGTCGATTTATGCGGCTAAGCTGGAATTCCAGGAAGCCGAACGCCGCATCGCCACCTACTGGCGCCCGTTCCACAACACGCTCGAGCGTCTGATCGCGGGAATCAAGGACCGGTTCGGCTATTGCCTGCTGATCGACTGCCACTCCATGCCGTCCGCCGGCCAGGGCAGGCGCGGCAGCGCGCGGCTGGCCGATTTTGTCCTGGGCGACCTGCACGGCACCGCCTGCGCGTCGCGCGTGACCCGCATGGTGGAAGCGGAACTTAGCCGTGGCGGTAATGCGGTGCGCCGTAACGACCCCTATGCCGGCGGGTATATCACCCGCCATTACGGCCGGCCGGCGGACGATGTGCATGTGTTGCAGATCGAAATTGCCCGCGCTTTGTACCTGGACGAAGCACGTATCGAGCGTTTGCCTGGCTTTCCGGCGGTCCAGCGGCAGATAACCGGTCTGATCGCCGCTATCGCGCTACAGGTTCACGACCTGATCGGATAAAGCAAGCCTATTGGCCGAAACGGGAAACCTAACCATGACCGACGTCAGTGTCACACAAGCCGGCCCGGTGCTGGAAATTATATTGAATCGCCCCGAGAAGAAGAACGCTCTGACCAGGGCGATGTACGCCGCCATGGCCGATGCGTTCCGGCTGGCGGACGCCGATCCTGCGATCCGCGCCGTGCTGCTGACCGGTAATGGAGATACTTTCTGTGCCGGCAACGATATCGCGGATTTCCAGGTTAGGGCGGAAACCACGGAAACGATCCATGCCTCGCCCTTTCTGGTTGCTCTGTCATCGCTGGCAACCCCCCTGGTCGCCGCCGTGAATGGCGCCGCGATCGGCGTCGGCACCACCATGCTGGCCCACGCCGATCTGGTGATCGCCTGCCCGCTGGCTCGCTTCGCGATGCCGTTTACCAGCCTGGGCCTGGTGCCGGAAGCCGCAAGCTCCCTGCTGTTCCCGCGTCTGCTCGGCCATCAGCGTGCCAGCGCGCTGCTGCTGCTGGGCGAGGCGATGGACGCGACCACCGCGAAAGACTGGGGCTTCGTCAACCGGGTGGTCGCCAGCGCGGATTTGATGACCGAGGCCCGCGGTCTGGCGGCCCGTCTGGCGGCACTGCCGCCCGAAGCGGTTCGCCAGACCAAGGCGCTGATCAAGAACGGGCGGCCGGACGTGCCCGGCCGCATCGCCGAGGAACTGGTGCTGTTCGGACAACGGCTGCGCTCGCCCGAGGCGGCGGAGGCGTTTCAGGCGTTTATGGAAAAGCGGAAGCCGGATTTTTCACGCTTTTCGTAACAGGGGCCGAGGGCGGGTCTCGACCGGGTCGTCCTGTGACCCGGACCCCGCCACCGTGGCGCCATTCTTGCTTCGTCTCTATCGCATGCAAAAGCGAGGTCCACGTGAAAATTGGCGTCTTCATTCCTATCGGCAACAATGGCTGGCTGATTTCTGAAAACGCGCCGCAGTTCCGGCCCACTTTTGCCCTGAATAAACAGATCACCCTGACGGCGGAGCGGTACGGGCTGGATTTCGTGCTGTCCATGATCAAGCTGCGCGGGTTCGGCGGCAAGACGGAATTCTGGGACCATAACCTGGAATCCTTCACGCTGATGGCGGGGCTGGCGGCCGTCACCAGCCGCATCAAACTGTTCGCGACCTGTGCGACGTTGGTCATTCCCCCCGCGATTGCGGCTCGCATGGCCTCGACGATCGATTCGATATCCGGGGGCCGGTTCGGGATGAACCTGATCACAGGCTGGCAGAAGCCCGAATACGACCAGATGGGGCTGTGGCCGGGCGATGCTTATTTCGGCAAACGCTACGATTATGTCTCCGAATACATCCAGGTGATGCGCGATCTTTGGAACACCGGGCATTCGGACTTCAAGGGCGAGTTCTTCAGAATGGAGGACTGCCGGCTTAGCCCGCGCCCGCAGGCGGACATGAAGATTATCTGCGCCGGGCAAAGCGAAGCCGGGATGGCGTTTTCCGCCGAGTACGCCGACTATAATTTCTGCTTCGGCAAGGGCGTCAACACCCCCACCGCTTTCGCGCCCACGGTGGCGAAGCTCAACGCCGCCGCCGCCCGGACCGGGCGCGCTGTGACCGCCTATGCCTTGTTCATGATTATCGCCGGCGAAACCGACGCGGACGCCCGAGCGAGGTGGGAGCATTACAAATCCGGAACGGACCAGGAAGCGGTGCGCTGGCTGGTGGATCAGTCGGCGGTGGATAAATCTTCCGGCGGCGATACCAATGTGCGGCAGATGGCCGATCCGGTGTCCGCTGTGAACATCAACATGGGCACGCTGGTCGGGTCGTATGAGACCGTCGCCCGGATGCTCGACCGGGTCGCGACGGTGGATGGATGCGAAGGCGTGCTGCTGACGTTCGACGATTTCGTCAAAGGCACCGAGGATTTCGGCACTCGCATTCAACCGCTGATGCGGTCGCGAAATCATGTGGAGACGCTTCGATGAATGCCTCTGTTACCACCGGCTATAACGCGCCGGATGCGCGATCCGGTAGCGTCACGCTGCCCGCCCGCCCGGAATCGTTACGGATAAAACCAAGCGAGACGGCTGTAATTGTTGTGGATATGCAGAATGCCTATGCGTCGTTTGGCGGTTATGTGGACATCGCGGGGTTCGATGTCTCCGGGGCGGCGGGCGCGGTCGCCAAGACCAGGACCGTGCTGGATGCGGCGCGTTCGGCGGGGGTGACCGTGATTTTCTTTCAAAATGGCTGGGACAAGGATTATGTCGAGGCCGGCACGCCGGGTTCCCCCAATTGGCACAAATCGAACGCGCTGAAGACCATGCGGGCGCGTCCGGAACTGGCGGGCACGTTGCTGGCGAAAGGCACGTGGGACTACGCTTTGGTGGACGAACTGCAGCCTCAGCCGGGCGATATCGTCATACCCAAGACTCGCTACAGCGGGTTTTTCAACACCAACATCGACAGCGTGTTGCGGGCGCGGGGTATCCGCAATCTGGTGTTTACCGGCGTGGCAACCAATGTCTGCGTCGAATCGTCGTTGCGCGACGCGTTTCATCTGGAATACTTCGCCGTGGTGCTGGAAGACGCCACCCACCATATCGGTCCGGATTACATTCAAAAGGCCGCCCTTTACAATATCGAGACATTCTTCGGCTGGGTGTCCACCGTCGCCGATTTTTGCGGAGCCATCGGCCAGGCTCCGCCAACCGCCAGCCCTTAAGGACCAGCCATGCCCAAGACCATTGTTCTGCCGCCCGGCACCGCCACGCCGATTGCTCCGTTTTCCCCCGGCACCATGGCCGATGGGATCGTTTATGTGTCCGGCACGCTGCCGTTCGATAAGGACAACAACGTCGTCCATGTGGGCGACGCGGCGGCGCAGACGCGGCATGTGCTGGAGACGATCAAATCCGTTATCGAAACGGCGGGCGGCACGATGGAGGATGTGACGTTCAATTCCATCTTCATCCGCGACTGGGCCGATTACGCGGCGTTGAACGCTGTGTACGCGACGTATTTTCCGGGCGACAAGCCGGCCCGGTTTTGCATCCAGTGCGGTTTGGTGAAGCCGGACGCGCTGGTGGAAATCGCGACGATCGCCCATGTGGGCAAGACGTAACGACCGGACCCGGCCGGGCGGCTTGCGGCGGAGAGGGGACCGATAATCCATGTATCGCGAAATTCACGGACGCACCGATCCAGGTGCGCCGGTGGTTGTGTTGTCGTCGGGTCTCGGCGGGGCGGCGCATTACTGGGCGCCGCAGATCCCCGCGCTGGCCAGGGATTTCCGCGTTATCGCTTACGATCAGACCGGAACCGGGCGTAGCCCAGGGGTTTTGCCGCCCCATTATACAATCGCCCATATGGCAACCGAACTCGCCGGTTTGCTTGCCGGACTCGGCGTGGACAAAGTTCATTTCATCGGCCACGCGCTTGGCGGACTGATCGGGTTGCAACTCGCGCTGACCCATCCTTCGCTGATCGGGCGCATGGTGCTGGTCAATGCCTGGGCAAAGACCCACCCGCACACGCTGCGGTGCTTCGCGATCCGCAAAAGCTTGCTGCGCGATACCGGTGTTGCCGCTTATGTCCGGGCGCAACCGCTGTTCCTGTATCCCGCCGCGTGGCTGGCGGAACGGCAGGACTGGCTGGCGGAGCAGGACGCGGCCGGGATTGCCCATTTCCCGCCGGCCGGAACTGTCGTGCAACGCATCGAGGCGGCGGAGGCGTTCGACCTGACCGGCGAAATCCCCCGGATCTCCGCCCCGGCGCTGGCGATCGCCACACGGGACGACGTTCTGGTGCCGTGGACCTGTTCGGAAGAGCTTGCCGGCCTGCTTCCGGCCGGGCGGCTTGTGCTGCGCGATCAGGGCGGCCACGCCTGCAATATTACAGACGCGGCCGCGTTCGACGCTATCGCGACGGCGTTCCTGCTGGAATCCCCGGGTTAATCGGCCTCAGCCCCCGCCGCGTCGTGCATGTCCATCGCCACTGGGTGAAATTCGGCGAAGCGCGCGAGATAGAACAAAATTCCGGCGACGCCGAGGTAGGAAATGGCGACCGTGGGGGAGCTGTTGATGCCGATCCCTTCCGCGCCGTGGATAAAACCGAAGAACGTGAAAATCGTCCCGGCCAGGGCGAACGCCGCCGCTTTCTCGAACGCCCGGTCGATAATATAGACCGTGATCGCACCCAGGACGATGCCGGCCAGCGTGGCGCCTCCGCCCAATACGGCCAGCCCGTCGTAGAGTACGCCCACTTGCGCCAGTTTGCCGGTCCCGACCGTTGCCGGGTTGGTGCCGGCCGCGCCTAGGGCGTTGTCGATCTGCGTTTTGCCCCAGGCGGCCAGTTGCGGCAGAAGCGCCAGCACGATGGCCGGGGCGTGCCGGTGCGGCGATTCCTGGAACGCCTGCGACCCGATCAGCATCCCGATATACAGCAGGATCGGCAGGATCGCGACCACCGGGATCAATGCGCTGATGACCGCGATGATGCCGAACCAGGTCAGTATCAGCACGACGATGCCGGTTACGGCGGAGTAACCGATGCGGCCGCCCATCGCCTTCCAGCCGGGATGGCCGATATAGACCGCGTTGATGAACGGGTTGCCCATCAGGCAGCCGATCAGGCTTATAACGCCGTCCGCCGTCAGAACCCGCGTGGTGGGGAAACTGTCGCCCGCCGCGGCCGCGCTTTCCACGTTGTCCAGCGCCTCGATCAAATCGTAGATGCCGAACGGGATCGCGGTGACCAGGATGACGCCCAGGTATTTGAACCCGCCGAATGTATAGTTGAACGCGGGCACCGGCACGGAAAACCCGAAGTTGGACACCGAGGCGCCCAGTTTCGCCAGGCTGAGGTCGCCGTAACCGAGTCCCAGCGCGGTGGACACCCAGGCGATCGTCGTGCCGACCGCGATAGCGACCAGTCCGCCGGGCACGCCGCCGAAATAGCGCACGCCGCCGAACCAGTTGGCCAGGATGACCGCGAAGCAGACGACGCCGATGACCGGGGTGGTGAAGACCTGCGCCGCGGGGCTCATGGAGATGAAGGTGATGGAGATGCCGGCCAGCGATCCGAGCAGGGCGGCGCGCGGGGTGATTTTGCGGATGGTGGGTCCGATGAAACCGCCGGCCATGAGCACGAAACTCTGGACGAACACCCAGGTCAGGCCGGCTTCCCAGGCTTGTATGGGGTCGCCGGTCGCCAGCTTGACCGGCAGCATCACCACGAAGGTGACGACAAACATATGCGGCACGCTGATGCCGGAGGGCAGGGCGCACACGTCGGTGCGGCCGGTTTTGCGGGCGAGATTCCAGGCGAGGAAGGCGTAATATCCGGTACTGAGGAACAGCATGAGTCCGAGGGCCGGCAGGATACGGCCGAACACCAGCGCATCCGGCATTTTCAGCACGAACCGCAACAACCCCGTCAGCACCAGGACGTTCACCAGGATGTTGGTGCCGAAGCCGAACAAAGCATTCCAGTCGCCAGGGACCCAGAATTTCGGCCGGGCGCCGATTGTCAGGTTCGCGCTCATGTCGTTGCTCCTTTTATCGTCTCATGATCGGATAGTGCCTCAATAATGGTCATAGATGGCGTTACCCATCCAAAAATGCCGCCTTGGGCGGCAATCATGCGCAGGCCCATTTCGTGGAACTCGGGGAAATAGGACCCGCAGCAGTCGGACACCACGAGGCAGTCGTAGCCACGGTCGTTGGCTTCCCGGACGGTGGTGTTGACGCAGACTTCCGTGGTGACGCCGGTCACCACAAGCTGCCGGATGCCACGATTTTGGAGGATGGCGTGCAGGTCGGTGGCGAAGAACGCGCCCTTGCCGGGTTTGTCGATCACCGGTTCCCCGGCGGCGGGATATAATTCGGGGATGATGTCGTGGCCGGCCTCGCCGCGCACCAGAATGCGGCCCATTGGGCCGGGATCGCCGATACAGGTTGCGCTCCGGCCGCGGATTTTCTTGGCCGGCGGCAGGTCGGCGAGATCGGGACGGTGGCCTTCCCTGGTGTGGATCGCCAGCCCGCCCGCCCGGCGCCACGCCGTCAGCAGAGCCTTGTTCGGTTCGATGGTGCGGCGCAGTTGGGACACGTCGTTGCCCAGCATTTCGCCGAACCCGCCGGGTTCCAGGAAGTCGCGCTGCATGTCGATGATCAGCAGCGCGGCGGCATCGATATCCAGGCTGTATTCGTACGGTTTCGCCTCTATCCGCATGCCCGCCCCCCAAAAGCGAGTGAGTATTAGCCGTGCATCATGCAACTATGGGGCCATCGGAATGGACTGGAGCGGCGCAGGCGACGGGATTGCGCGAAGCGATCCGCTGTCATGTTTCTGTCCGGCGGTGAATATTGCGTCAGACATTTGGAACGCCGCGCTGGCAAACCCATATGCGGTTTTGGGTTTGTTTAACCGTAGGAGCGATACCGATGTCCATTTCCGACGTTTTGCATGGCAAGGGTCATCAGGTGGCGAAGGTCCGTACCACCGACAGCGTTGAAAGCGCCGTGCGTAAGCTGTCCGAACAGCACATCGGCGCGGTGGTGGTGGAGGATCAGTGGATGCACGATGCCGGCATATTCTCGGAGCGAGACTTCCTTCATGCCGTCGCGGAGAAGGGCGCCAAGGCGCTGGCCCTACCAGTGAAGGACGTCATGAGTGCGCCGCTGGTCACGTGCAAATCGACGGATCGGGTCGAAACCGCCATGGCGACGATGACGGCGGCGAAAATCAGGCATCTGCCAGTGGTCGATAACGGTCAGCTCGTCGGTATCGTCAGCATCGGAGACCTGGTGAAGTATCGTCTCGACCAGAAAGACCTCGAAGCCAGCGTGCTGCTCGACATCGCTCGGTTGCATGCCTGACCGGCGCCACGGCGACCGGTTTAGGCGGCCAGGTCTCGCATGACCGCGTACAGGTCCGACTTCGCCTCGAACCCGATTCCTGGCAGGTCGGGCAGGGTCACGATGCTGTTGCGTACAATGGTTCCGTCAGGAAACCCGCCATAAGGCTGAAACACATCGGGATAACTTTCGTTCCCACCCAGCCCCAGGCCCGCCGCGATATTCAGCGACATCTGGTGTCCGCCATGCGGCACGCACCGCTTCCACGACCAGCCATGATCCTTCAACATCGTAAGTGTGCGCTGGTATTCGCATAATCCGTAGGACAGCGCGCAGTCGAATTGCAGCCAGTCGCGATCCGGACGCAGCCCGCCATGGCGAATCAGGTTGCGTGCGTCCTGATGGCTGAACAGATTTTCCCCGGTAGCCATCGGCCCCGGATAGAACTCGGCCAGGGCCGCCTGCAATCTGTAGTCGAGCGGATCGCCGGCCTCCTCATACCAAAACAAATCGTACTCTCGCAGCATCTTCGCATAATCGATCGCGGTTTCTAGATCGAAACGACCATTCGCATCCACGGCCAGGCGGGCGTGCGGCCCGATTTCCTTCAGCACCGACTCGATCCGGCGCCGGTCGTCGCCCATCGAGTCGCCGCCGATCTTGATTTTCACCACGGTATAGCCACGTTCAAGGTAGCTGGGCATCTCGGCGCACAGGGCGGAGTCGTCCTTACCGGGGTAGTAATAGCCGCCAGCGGCATAAACGAAGATGTCCGGATCGGCGGCGATGCCGTGCCGCTCCGCCAGCAGACGGAACAGCGGCTTGCCGGCAATCTTGGCCACCGCATCCCACACCGCCATATCGATGGTGCCGACGGCGACCGAGCGGTCCCCGTGTCCGCCGGGCTTTTCGTTGCGCATCATGGCGGTCCAGACCTTGTCGGGGTCCAGGTTGTCGCCCGTTGCGTCCAGCAGCGAGGCCGGCGCTGCTTGCAAAATCCGCGGCACGAAACGTTCGCGGATCAATCCGCCCTGACCGTACCGGCCGTTGGAGTTGAAGCCGTATCCAACCACGGTCTTGCCGTCGCGGACCACGTTGGTGATGACGGCGACCAGGCTGGAGGTCATTGTGCTGAAATCGATATAGGCGTTGCGGATGGCGGAACCGATCGGCTTGGTGACTTCGCGGATATCGACGATGCGGATCGGCATGACGGTGTGCCTTCTCAAAAGGGCCTGACGATCACCATGATGACGATAATCACCATCAGCACCGTCGGCACTTCGTTGGCGATACGGAAGAACCGGTGGCTGCGGCGGTTGGCGTCGGCCAGGAAGTCCTTGCGCCAGCGCGACATGGCGCCATGAAAGCCCGACATCAGGATGACGCAGAACAGTTTGACGTGCCACCAGCCGGCGGACCAGTCGATGACTCCCGGGGTCAGCACCAGGACGATGCCAAACGTCCAGGTGGCGATCATCGCCGGGTTCATGATCTGCTTGAACAGCCGGTATTCCATGACCTTGAACCGCTCGCTTTCGGCACTGCCGGGCCGCATGCCGCAGTGATAGACGAACAGCCGGGGCAAGTAGAACAGCGCCGCCATCCAGGCGATCAGCGAGATGACGTGGAAGGCTTTCGTCCACGGATACAGGTAGCTGAATGCATGGATGGTCATGATAGTCCGGTCATAAAAGTGCGGATCAGTTCAGGTAGCGCGAACATCGACCGGAAGGGAAGGGCACCCGCCCCGCGCAAATGCGCTCCATCGTTGTCCGGGCTGAAGCCCAGGCAAGACATGCCCGCGGCAATCGCGGCCTGGACGCCGGGCAGGGAGTCTTCGACGACCACACACTGGTTTGGCGGTACGCCCTCGGCCGCGGCGGCAGCCAGAAACAGGTCAGGGGCCGGCTTTCCCCGTTTGCCGAGTGCGATCATGTCATAGGCGCTGTGGAGGCGGCCATGAACCAGGGCGGTCAGGCCGGTTCGGGCGAATTTGGCTGCCATTTCCTGGTGCGAGGAGTTTGATGCAACGCGGAACGGCAGGCCAAGGGCGGCGGTTGCTTCCAGCGCCGCGCGGGCGCCGGGAATGGGTTCGGCTTCCGCTGCCATTGCCTCTGTGACGTGCCGCGTGACCGTCTCGACCCAGGCGGCACCGAGCGAACGGCCGGTATGGGCTTCGGCGGCGGTTTGGGTGTCGGCGAAGGTGAGACCCAGAAACAGCCGGTGGCATTCCGCGGGCGATAGAGCCCATCCGGCGCGATTGAGTTCCACCGATACGATGCGGTTGCACAGGGCCTCGCTGTCGATCAGGACACCGTCGCAGTCGAAGATGACAAGCCTGACCTTGTGTCCGGGGGCGACGGTTCGGGACGCGGTGTCATGCGATCGATCGCTCATGCATCGTGTCATATGGCGGGCCGGTTGGTGGGGCAAGGCCGTGCCCAGGCGGAGCCCAGCGGCTGGTTGCAGGTTGGCGGTCTGGACATCACCGCCATGGCCGGGCCAACAATGCGGTATTGGATGCCCGTGGCCGGCATGTCCGGTGCGGTGCTGTTCGATCCGTCGCCCGACGACCGAACCCAGGCTACGACAGAAGACCATTGTCGCGGAGCGGACAAGTGACACCACATAAGTTGCACAGTTTCTTTTGGCCGGACTCGATCGCGGTTCTGGGCGCCTCGCCCGACCTTCACCGCATTCGCGGGCGGCTGCTGCATCAATTGCGGGAAAACGGCTTTCCTGGCCGCATTCTGCCGATCAATCCCAGCTACGCCGAAATCGATGGCTTGCGCTGCTACCCGTCGATCGCGGCGGCGGGCGATGGTATCGACCTGGCATTGATCGCCATTCCCGCCGCCGGGGTCGCCGCCGCCGTTGCGGAATGTGCGAAGGCCGGGGTGAAAAATACGCTGATCATCTCGTCGGGTTTCGCCGAGGAAGGCGGAAGCGCAGGCGATATGCAGGCGGAGCTTCTGGCGGTGACGCGCCAAACCGGCATCCGGGCGTGCGGTCCGAATTGCGAGGGCTATTTCAACGCGCTGGGCCGCGTTGCCACCACGTTCAGCCCCACGGTCGAGACCAAGAACGACGACAGCCGCGTGCTGGTTTCAGACAAGCGGGTCGGCGTAATCGCGCAGTCGGGCGGTATCGGTTTCGCCCTGTTCAACCGCGGCAAGGCGGCCGGGCTTGGCTTTAGCTATGTAATTTCGACCGGCAATGAGGCCGATCTCGGGATGGCCGATTTCCTGGATTACATGGTGGAAGACCAGCACACCGACGCGGTCATGCTGTTTTGCGAAACCGTGCGCGACGGCCCCGGTTTCGTCGCCGCGCTGGACAAAGCCCGGCGTCTGGGCAAGCCGGTGATCGCGATCAAAATCGGCCGGTCCGATGCGGGCGCGCGGGCGTCGGCGTCCCACACCGCATCCCTGTCGGGATCCCATTCCGCCTATCGCGCGATCTTTGAACGCTATGGCGTGATCGAGGCGGAGGATGCGGACGAGGCGGTGGCCATCGCCGGCCTGATGCTGACCTGCCCGCTGCCGAAAGGCCGCCGCGTCGGTATCGTGACCGTTTCCGGTGGCGGCGGCGCATGGATGGCGGATACCCTGTCGGCGCACGGCCTGATCGTGCCCAGCCTGTCGGCGGAGTCGCAGGCGGCGCTGCGGCCGCTGATGCCGTCCTATGGCGCACCCGGCAATCCCGTCGATGTAACCGCGCAAGGATCGAACACCGGCCCGGCGATGATGACCGTGATGGAGCACCTGGCTCAGTCCAGCGAGATCGACATGCTGGTGCTGGTGACCTCGCTGGCCAGCGAGACACGGGTGTCGCTGGATGCCGGACGAGTGCGCGCGGTGGCGGAAAGCTGCGGTAAACCCATGACGCTATGGACCTATACCCTGCCGTCGGAATTCGGACGCACGTCGTCGGCCGGTTGCGGGCTGTTCATGAACAGCGACCTTCGTAACGTCGGCGTGTCGTTGGGAAAGCTGGCGGACTACGCCGAGGCCTTGCAACGGACGTTGCCGGAACCGTTCGCACCGGTGTCCGGCCGTCTGTATCCGGGTCTGCCCCCGGTGGTACCGGAATATCTCGCCAAGCAGGTGCTGGCGGCCTGGCTTCCAGGTGCCCAGGAAAAATTGGCCGCGTCGGCCGATGAGGCCGCGGACGCGGCCGAACGCCTGGGGTTTCCCGTCGTGCTGAAGGTCCAGTCGCCGCAACTTCCGCACAAGACCGAGGCGGGCGGCGTGCGGCTGAACCTGACGGACCGGGCCAATACAGTATCTGCCTATACCGCTATGCTGGCGGAGGTGGCGCGTCATGCGCCGGAGGCGGTCATCGACGGCGTGCTGGTGCAGCGCATGGCGCCGAAAGGGCACGAAATGGTCATCGGCATGGTGAACGACCCGACATTCGGGCCCATCATGATGCTGGGATTTGGCGGCATCGCGCTCGAGCTATCCGGCGACGTGGTGCATGCCCCGGCGCCCCTCGACGACGCCGAAGCCACCCGCTTGATTCTGTCCCTGAAATCCGTCCGGTTGCTGACCGGCTTCCGGGGTGCCGAACCAATCGATCTGGCGCCGTTGGCCGCTTTGGTCTCGGCGTTGTCGCGTGCCGCGCTGACGCTGGCGGATCAGGTGCTGGACTTCGAGCTTAATCCGGTGATCGTGCACGCCGATGGATCTGGCCTGACGGTGGCCGACGCGTTGCTGACGATGAAGCCGATTGGGTCCGCATCGGCGGTCCGTGTGTCAGCCCGCCACTAAGGAATTGCCCGACAATAATCGCTATAAGTGGCAGCGTCGGGCAATCCCTAAGCTCATGTTTTGCACGGCAACTTTGCTGGCGTGCTGACGCACTTATTTGCTAGCGTTGCCTAATTTGAGAAAATCACATTCCCGCCTCGTGGCCTGAATTTTTCGACTTGACATGGCGATCGTTCGTCGAATCGATGGGACTCCACCGAATCGAGCGAGTGGGAAGGCGAAATGACAGAGCCAGTTCGTCACGTAACCGTATGTCCGGATGATGGCTGACCGGATCGTTGG
>JAJZFA010000002.1 GCA_021805565.1 Pseudomonadota bacterium | reverse complement strand
CAACGCTGGCAAATAAGTGCGTCAGCACGCCAGCAAAGTTGCCGAGCAAAACATGAGCTTAGGGCATGCCCGACACCGCAATCCGAAGCGATAGTTGTTGGGCATGGCCTAAGGCAACGCTGGCAAACAAGTGCGTCAGCACGCCGGCAAAGTTGCCCCGCAAAACATGAACTTACGGATTGCTCGACGCTGCCGCGTGTAGCGATTATCGTCGATCGATCCGTAAGCCCATCCGGCCAGACCGGCGCCCCGGCATGACAGACGCCGATATAACAGAAGACAGCCCGCTCGACGAAATGGCCGACGGGGCCGGCCACGCCAAACCGCACTGGCGGCCGCTGTTGTCGGCCATGTTCGCCCTGGGCCACGAAACCCTGGCGCAACGCGCGCACCTGCTCGATCAGGCGTTCGCCGAGGAAGGCATCACCGCCATCCTGCCCGGCGAACGCGCCGTCAACTGGCGCTGCGACCCGATCCCGCTGCCAATGTCCGCCGCCGAATTTTCATCGCTGGAATCCGGCCTCGCGCAGCGCGCGCAGGTGATGGAACTGATCCTGGCCGATCTCTACGGCCCGCGCGAACTGATGCGCGAAGGGCTGATCCCCCCTGCCTTGGTCTATGCCAACCCCGCCTACCTTCGCCCCTGCCGCACCGCCGCCGGCCACCGCCGCGACCGCTATTTGTCGTTCTACGCCGCCGACATGCTGCGCGGCCCCGACGGTGCGTGGCGAGTCCTCGCCGATCGCACCGGCCAGGCCCAGGGCATCGCCTATGCGCTGGAAAACCGCCGCATTATGGCCCGTGTGGTGCCGGAACTGTTTCAGTCCCAGCGCATCCAGCCGCTGCGGCAATATCTGGAAATGACTGGCGACATGCTCCAGGCGCTCGCCCCCGGCTACGACGGCGGCGTCGCGCTTCTGACCTCCGGCCACGCCGACCCGCTGTGGTTCGAACATGTGCTGCTGTCGCGGGAACTCAATATCGGCCTGGTGGAAGCCGGCGACCTGACGCTGCGGAACGGTCAGGTGTTCCTGAAAACCCTGCGCGGCCTGCAACGCATTGGGGTTCTGCTGCGCCGCAAGGACGGCAATCAGGTCGATTCGCTGGAACTCGCTTCCGGCGCCGGCGTGCCCGGACTCCTCGACGCAATCCGCGACGGCGCGGTCCGCATGGTCAACGATCCCGGCTCCGCGATGACCGAGGCGCCGGCCCTCGCCGCCTTCCTGCCGCAACTGGCCCGCCGCCTCCTCGGCACCGACCTCATGCTCCCGAGCCAGGCGACGCTTTGGCTTGGGGAGGGGGCCGCCGAACGCACGGTGCTGCGAGACCTGGAAGGCTGGCTGATCCGCCCCGCCACCGATGGCGATACCCCGCCCGTCGTGCCGATGATGCTATCGCCGGACGAACGCGCCGCGCTGGCCGCCCGCATCGCGGCCGATCCGGCCGCGTTTGCCGCGACCGTGGCACCCAACCCGTCGGTTGCCCCCTGTGCCGGCGAACACGGGCTGGAAGCAAGGCCGATCGCTCTGCGCATGTTCATGACGTTCGACGGCGGAAACTGGCGCGCCTTTCCCGGCGGCCTGGCCCGCGTGCTGTCGCGGGAAGACGCACTCGCCGGGCGCCTGCCGCGCAACGCGCTGTCCAAGGACGTGTGGGTCATGGAAGATGAGGCCAGCACCGTCCAGGGTGCCCTGGCGCTGTTTACCCCGGCGCTGGCCATTCGCCGTACGTCCGGCGACCTGCCGTCCCGCGTCGCCGATAACTTCTACTGGCTCGGACGCTATCTGGAACGCCTGGAAGAAGCCGCCCGGCTGCAACGCGCGATCATCGCCCGCATTCTCCGCCCGTCGCCCACCGCGCGCGAGATCGCGGAAATGCAGAGCCTGGTCGCCAGCCTGACCAGCGTGAAAATGATGGACGCCGAGGATGCCAGTGTGCTTGGCGCCGGCATGCTCGCTTCCTCGGTTATGCGCGCGTTCCGGCGCGATGGCGGCATGCGCCGGGTTCTCGCGCGGGTCGCCCGCCAGGTCGAACAACTGCGGGATCGCCTGACCGGGGAAATGCATACCGTGCTGACGCGATCGCTGCGTGTCCTGGGCGACGCCATGCGGAATTTGCCGCCCGATTCCAACACCCAGGCGCTGGAAAGCGCGGCGCATCTGACCGGCGACATCCTGCAATTCGCCGCCACGGTCGCGGGTCTGGCGGCGGAAAACATGGTGCGCGGCGGCGGCCGGCTGTTCCTGGATTTTGGCCGCCGCATGGAACGCGCCGAGTCCGTCGCCGCCGAACTGGCGCAGGTGCTGGATCAGCCGAACGCGCTGACCCAGCCGGGCCGGGTCGAAGCAGGCTTGCGCCTGGCGCTTGAATTACGCGATTCGGTCATTACTTACCGGGGACGATACCTCGCGGTGCTGCAGCCGGCGCCGGCGCTGGACCTGATCCTGGCCGACGAAGGCAACCCGCGCGGGCTGGCGTTCCAGCTTGTTGCCGCGCGGGATTTGCTGCGGGAAATCGTCGAGGATGGCGATTCGCTGCTGACCGCCATGGAACCGCTGCTGCAGGAGGCGCGGGACATCGTGCAGGACGTGCTGCGCGCACCCGATCAGATGGCCGCGGCCGCGCGCCTGCCGTCGCGGCTGAAAAGACTGGAACAGGCCATCGGCGCGGTGGCCGACCGGGTCTCCCGGCGCTATTTTACCCTGTTGCCGATCGCCCGCAGCCTGGGTGTGGAAGGCGAACCGATGCGCGGCGCGGCATGATGCCGCACGGCCGGCGATTACCAGTGATGCGGGGTGAACAGGCTATAACGGAACGCGGCCAGAAATCCGTAGTTGTACGCGCTGCCGTTGCCGTGGACTTGTTCAAAGGCCGGCAGAAACGCCATCAGTGTCACCGAATAGGTCCGGGTCGTGTAGATGAAACCGGGATCGACCAGAAGAAGCTGCCCGCCGGTATTGCGGTTGATCTGGCCAGCGTTGCGGTTGGCCGCTGCCGAAGTGAAGTTGCTTTCCAGAAGTCCGTACACCTCGGCCGGAACCTCGGATCCAAGGTTCAACGGCCACAGCCGGTAGCGGACTGCCGCGTCGGCAAACACCGTATTGCCAAACTGATAACCCGCGGCGGTAGTATTAGCCTGATAGCCGGCCTCGGCCGCCGCCGCCCAATCGAGGGTCTGGTACGACATGGTGATGGCGTCGCGCGTTGCCCATGCTCCGGTTCCGGGCTGTCCGCCGCGTGGCATGGCACTGTTCGTGTTGTCCATGCCGGTTGGCATGACGACACCCGCATAAGGCGCGATACGAAAGGTCGAGCCTGGGCCGTCTTGCTGAAAGATCGTGTACCGGCTTTCCAAAACCGTGTCGCCAAACCCATTGGCAACGACCTGCCTGGATCTGCCCGCCTCGGTGACGGTCGCGGAATTCGAGACGAAACTATTGTTTTGTAAGATAAAAGCCAAATTCGGCGATGCCCCGTAGGAGATAATATTCTTGTCCACGGTGCTGGTGACGCCGCCGGTAAAATCCATCGTTTCCGGCTTTATGACCAGGGTAACGTTTCCCGCCGAGATCGGCGACGCACCGGGGAACGTGATTTGGGCCCCTGCCCGGCCGGCGACAAAAATCAGAACAGTCGCAAGAATTGTAGCCCGGATGGTCCGGACCATTGCGTGGCCTGCCATTGCGCTCATCCGGCCGGTCTGGCGACCGGTTCGGGACACTCGGACACGCGGTGGATCTCGCGGGAGGTATAGCTCGCGCTTCTGACCGCGGCGCGCAACTGGTCGTCCGTCACGATGGCGCCCGGTTGAAACCTGACCGTTGCAACGGCGTGCCGCAGATCGAAACTGGCGCCATCGACGCCGGGAATCGACTCGAAGTTCTTGATCAGGCCGAACGTCGAGCCGGGCGTGATCACCCCCCAAACCGTCATCTGAACCTCGTTACACACCGGGATGATCGCGTGCGCTGCCCGAACCGGTCCTGCCAGAACCACGGCCACCACCGGCAAGATCGTGCCCCAGCGGCGGGGGCTTTTGTTCCGTTTGGAACAGCTATGCGTATCGGTACGAATGTCGTTCATGCCGGGCGGTCGATCCTTCATGCTGTTCCTAATTTTCCACCCGATTCTACCGGTGGCGTCAAGCGTCAGGGCCGGCAGGGGCCAGCGGCGGCGGGGCGCGGGCGCCTTACAAGGCCGCCAAATTTGGCCGGTTCGCGGACGATCGGCGCGGCCGATGCCAGCATCGCGGTCGCCGGGAGTGGAAGTGGGTAGCCTGTAACCTGCGTTAAAAGAGGTAATGAAAATTAGGACACAACCCTGAGTGTTTAGTCGTGAGCGAAAATGTCTCTTTAAGGAAATTATTTCGTTGACCCGTTACGATTCGATATGGCCATATGAGCTTGCCGGCCGGCATGCCTGAATGCTTCGGGCTTCCAAACAGGTGCGCCCACCCGTGGTGCGCCTGTTTGGATTGCTGTTTGCGTGACCCCCTATCGCCACGACCCAAGACAAGCCGGACCAGGCGGGCTAAACACTGCATATGCGTTACCGTGTTCAGCACATTACCCGCTATGCCTACGGCAGTCCGGTCGAACTGGCCGCGCACATGGTGCATTTGCGTCCGCGCACCCGTCCCTGGCAGACCGTGATCTCCGAACGCATCGTCGCCGACCCGTTGCCCGCCCGCCGGCGCGACGGACTGGACCATTTCGGCAATCACGTCACCTGGCTGTTCATGGACCGGCCGCACGCCGATTTCGAAGTGACGTCCGAATCGATCGTGGACGTCGATTACCCGCCTCCGCCCGCGCCCGGCGACACGCCGGCATGGGAATCGGTCGTGCGCGCGGCCGGGTCGCCGGAAGGCTGGCAAGCCGCCGAATTCCAGTTCGGCACGGCGATGGCCCCGGTGGACGACGCGTCGAAGGCTTATGCCAGCCTGTCCTTCACGCAGGACCGGACCATACTGGACGCCGTGCTGGACCTCAACGACCGCATCTATACCGAATTCCGCTTCCGATCCGGCGTCACGTCCATCTCCACGCCCGTTTCCCAGGTGATGGTTCGGCGGGAGGGGGTTTGCCAGGATTTTTCCCATGTCATGATCAGCGGCCTGCGCGGCATCGGCCTGCCGGCGCGCTATACCTCCGGCTATATCCGCACCAAACCGCCGCCAGGTCAGACCAAGCGCCAGGGCGCGGACCAGTCGCATGCCTGGGTCGGCTGCTGGCTCGGGCCCGATCATGGCTGGATCGATGTCGATCCGACCAACGGCATCGTGGTGAAGGACGAACACGTCCTGCTGGGGTGGGGCCGCGATTTCAGCGATGTTAGCCCGGTGCGCGGCGTGATCCTGGGCGGCGGCGATCATGCCGTGTCGGTCAGCGTCGATCTGGACCCGGTGGACCAGCACCCCGGCGCATGACCGGCCTGCGTCTGCTATCGACCTTGGCGGTCATGGGCGCGATGCGGGACCTGACCGTCGTGCACGAACGCGAAACCGGCATCCGGATAGCGGCTGACTTCGCACCCACCGCCGCGTTGCTGCAACGCCTGCGCGGGCGAGAAGCCGCCGATCTGGTTATTTTGGCTGCCCAGGGCATCGACACTCGGCGCCAGATGGCTGTTTTTTGCAGGCCTGACCGAACGGCTGGGCATCGCGGCCGAGGGCGATGCCAAAGCCACCTTCGTCCCGTCCGGCTTCACCGCCGAACGCCTGGTCAGCGGAGAGGCCGGCCTGGAGCCGCCAGGAGGACAGCGGCCAGAACGCGGCTGAATCCTCCGCCGCATGACAAACCCGGCGCCACGGTCTAACCTTCCCCGACATGGCGCATATCAAGGTCCAACACGAGGATTTCGACGTGGGCGCGGAAATCGCCGCCCTGACGGCCGGCCGCACCGATGTGGGCGGAATCGGCTGCTTCATCGGCACCGTCCGCGACAACGGACAGGCCGTGACCGGCATGACGCTGGAACATTACCCCGGCATGACCGAACGCGCGATCGGCCAGATCGCCGACCGGGCGGAACAGCGCTGGCCGCTGCTTGGCTGCACCATCATTCACCGCGTCGGCAAGCTGCGCACCGGGGAGAATATTGTCCTGGTGACCGTGGCGTCCGCCCACCGGCAGGCGGCCCTGGACGCCACGGCGTTCCTGATCGACTGGTTGAAAACCAAGGCACCGTTCTGGAAGCGGGAGGACTTCGTGGACGGCAACAGTGCCTGGGTGGACGCGCGGGAGGACGACGACACGGCGGCATCGCGCTGGGCCTGACGCCGGCGCAAAATACAACGGGAGGACCGGCAGAATGGCAACAATACTGCCCATCGGCCACATGATCGACACCGGCCGTGGCACGATCGGCCGCGAACTGTTCGTCGCGCCCGAAATCTATCGCCAGGAACTGGAAAAACTGTTTACCCGGACGTGGCTGTTCGTCGGCCACGAAAGCCAGATCCCCCAGCCGGGCGACTTCTTCGTGTCCCGCATGGGCGAGGAATCGGTCATCCTGTGCCGCGATCCGCAAGGATCGGTGCATGTCTTTCTCAACTCCTGCCGGCATCGCGGCATGAAAGTGTGCCGGTATGAATCGGGCAATACATCGCTGTTTGTCTGCCCCTATCATTCCTGGAGCTATACCACCGACGGCAGACTACAGGGCGTGCCGTTATACAGGGCGCTGTACGAAGGCCAGTTGAACCGTGGCGAATGGTCGCTGATCGAAACGCCGAAGCTGCATATTTACAAAGGCACGGTCTGGGCGTCGTGGGATCCGGCCGCGCCGGACTTCATGACCTATCTCGGCGATGCGGTGGACCATCTGGATCAGGTGCTGGATTGCCGCGACGGCCGGCCCGGCGGGTCGGAGGTCATCGGTATTCACAAATGGATCCTGCCCACCAACTGGAAATTCGCGGCGGAAAATTTCCTAGGCGATACCTACCATAATCCATCCCATCGTTCGGTCGATATGATCGGTATCGGGCCCAGCGCGCGGGCCGGTCAAACCGGCCGGCGCGATAACGAATACAATGCGGGCCAGCACATCTGGGTCAGCTTTCCGCAGGGCCACGGCGTCCATAGCGTGTGGATGCCCGAGGCGTTCGATTACCAGCCGTCCTATCAGCAGTATCCGGCTGTCGATGAATACTTCCGCCATTGCTTTCACGAACGCCAAAAGCGGCTGGGCGATAAGGCCCGGATCATGCCGTTCACTGGAAATCTGTTCCCTAATACGTCGTACCACGGTCGCCAACCGCGCGGGTTATGCGTCTGGCACCCGCACAGCCCAACCGAAACCGAGGCGTGGCGCTTCTTCCTGGTCGATGCCGACGCGCCGGCCGAAGTAAAAGACGTGCTACGCCGCTTTTACATGCGCTATTCCGGCCCGGCGGGCATGACCGAACAAGACGACATGGAAAACTGGCTATACGCAACTAAGTCCAGTACCGGAACGATCGCCCGGCGCTATCCATTTAACTATCAACAGTCGATCGGCGCGTTCAGGCACAACGATCCCGTGCCGGGCGATGTCAGCGTGCAGATCACGGAACAAAATGCCCGCAATTACTACGACACCTACGCCCGCTACCTCCAAGGCGACGGCTGGGACTCGCTGCTCGGAATCGGCCCCTCCGTCCGGCGGGCCGCGGAATGATCGCCGCCACTGTTGGCGGACCGGAATGGTTTGCACTGAAACACGACGCCGAGGAATTTCTTTATATGGAAGCCGACCTGCTGGACCAGCGGCGGTTTCGCGAATGGCTGGATCTGCTTGCCGACGATTTGGTTTACTTCATGCCGGTGCGCCGCAACGTCAAATTCGGCCAGCACGACGAAAAGGAAAATACCCGCCAGGGCGAAGGCATATCCTGGTTCGATGAAGACAAATGGACGCTGGGCAAACGGGTCGAACAAATCCTGACCGGGGTTCATTACGCCGAAGAGCCACTGTCGCGCGTGACCCACATGGTCAGCAACGTGCGGCTGCTGCAAGTCACACCGTCCCCGACGGACCCGGCGGAAATTGTCGTCGGCAGCCGGTTCCTGGTCTATCAAAACCGTGTTGAATACGAGACAAACATGTTTGTCGGCCGCCGCACCGATACGCTGCGCCGGCATGGCGAATCCTGGCTGATCGCCCGGCGGGAAATGATCCTGGAACAGAACGTCCTGCTGGCGAAGAACCTCAGTATCCTGTTCTGACGGAGTAAACTGGAATGATCGTGGTCAACGATGTCGCCGTGGGGGCAAGGCTGCTAATCGCCGGCGGACTGACCGCCGAGGTGATCGAGAACATGGGCGATGGCGAATGGCTGCGCGTTCGCTTGCTATCCGGCGGCGACGCTGGGGCGGAGGAACTGTGTCACGCGACCGACGTGCTGGAAGTCGCATGATGCGGGTTGGCTTTCTACCGAGCGACTTCGATCCCATCGTCTTGATGTTGGGCGAAGCGGACGATTGCCGAACACTCGCCGCCGTCTTGCGGCAATTCGCCCGCGACGGTGGGGATGTATCCATGTCCGCACTGAAATTTTGTCAGGTCGTGGGGCCAGATATCGTCCTGACGACCGCTGACGGGCCGCCGGGTGTGGAGCACGATCAAGGCCAGCGTCTGCTGTGGCGCGTGCCACCCCGGACAGCCGTGGCGTTCGCCCGGCAGTTGGACGATCTGGCCGGACCTGGCCGGATCGCCGGGTCCGAGTATCTGCAATGCGGTTCGCCGGACGGAATCGCGGTCAAAGTCTCGCGCGGGGAATATACCGCCGATTTTTTACTGGGACCGGCCGAGGTCCGATAAAGCGATCTTTGAAGGAAGCTCGATATACACGGAGATTTTTTTTAGTTCGGCGACTTTGCCGGATCATTCGATCGGCGGAGCCTTAAGCTTTGGACGGCTGAGACCGAAAAGGCGGCTCGCGGCGGCACGTGATGTAACGAATCCGGAGCGCCAAATCGGCGCACGAAAAAATACGTGGCCGCCCATATTTTTGTTCCATTTACGGGTGTCCCATAGAATCAGGCGATCCATTTGAAGAAAAGCCGCACCTGCCATCGGCTTTTGCATCGCTTTCAATTCGCCAGTACCGGCGGGATAATCGGATTGCTGAGAAACCCGCACACCTGACGGAGTGCAGTGCCCCTGAAGCCTACGCCGGAGATACTTAGGGTCACTTAGACGCTATCGATGGCAGTCAAGTCCACAGCAAGAACGGTCTCTTGAACGTCCAAATTCAGACTTCGTCCGCGTAGCGGCGCTTAACCCGTGGACAGACCTGGCATAAAGGCGTCGGCCCCGCCGCATTGGCGTTCGCTATGCACCCTCCCCTTCCAGTATCTTGCCGAACAAGGCGAAATGCTGCCCCGTCCATCGCGTTAGCTGCATCTGCCGGATAGGATGGAAATTTGTGGCACTGGTATTGATCTTGATGCCAGGAAGTAAAACCGGAATTTCCACATCGTGCAGGCTGGCGGCCTGCTTCATGATGTTTGCCCGCGACAAATCGGTTCCGCACTGTTTAAGCACCTGCCAAAGGCACGTTGTAACCCCGTAACCGAAGACCGGACCGGCATCGGTCAGATCGGCGCCCGGCATGTATTTGGCCATGAACGCCCGCCACTGGTTCATCCCGGCATCGTCTTTCCAGGTCGGGTCCGTCGGATCCTTCAAATACGACGCACTGATCAGGCCGGTCGCGTTTTCAGGACCGGCCGGGGTGATGACGGACCCCACCGAGATCGACACATTCGTCATGAAATGCAAGGGTTTCCAGCCCAAACCCGCGATTTTGCGTATCGTTTGCGCGGCGAATTTCGGCGTCGCCGCCGTGATCAGTACGTCGGCGCCCGACGCCTGCAGCGCCACCGCCTGCGAATCGATCGTGGCGTCGGTCGTCTCGTACGAAACAACCTTGACCACGTGGGCGTCGTAGTCCTTGCCCAGAACGTCGCGCACGCCGGCCGGGTAATCTTTTCCGAAATCGTCATTTTGATACAAAATGGCGATCTTCGCGTCTGGCTTCTCGCTCAGGATATAGCGCGTATAGATTTGCGCCTCGGTGCGGTAACTGGGCTGCCAGCCCATCACCCAGGGCGCGGCTTTCGGGTCGCCCCATTTGTTCGCGCCGCTGCCCAGGAAGATCAGCGGCACACCCTTGCCGTTGGTATAGCGCGCGATCGCCGTATTGGTCGGCGTGCCGATCGTGGCGAAGATAAAGGCGACCTTATCCTCCTCCACCAGGCGGCGCACCTGATCCACCGTCTTCGGCGGACTGTAAGCGTCGTCCAGCGAATCGTACACGATCATGCGCCCACCCACGCCGCCCTGATCGTTGATCATCTTGAAAACCGCGGCCTCGGTGCGCGCGATGATGCCATACGCCGACGCTGGCCCACTATAGGCGGCGGTGTTACCGATTTTCAGTTCCATCGCGGTGACGCCGGGCGCGTCTTCATCGGCTCGGGCGCGCATGGGCAGGCAAGAAGCGGCAAGTCCGGCCAGAAACATACGTCTGGACATCGTTAGCCTCCCTGATATTTTTCTTGACGCTACACGAAAAACTTGATCGTGCGCCAGAAAAACTTACACGATCGGCGACCGGGCCCTAATGCGCTCCGGCCGCTCCGCCGAAGCCGAACTGACCCATCTGTTCGGGCCGCTCCACCACACGGCGGAACTTGCCGGTATCGTAGCCCACGGCCTGAAAGCGCTTCAGCAAATCCGCGTAGGTGGCATCGTCGATCGTGTCGGTGCGCGAAAAAATCCAGCCCAGGGAACGATCCGGGTAGCCGAACAAGACATAGCGATAATCGGGATCGACGTACAGAACCAGGAAAGGGAAATTCAGCGGCCAGAATATCTGCACACGCCAGGACGCGTTGTTGGTTCCCGGCACCACCCAGTCATGCACGGTGTAATGCTTGACCGGGGCGTCGAAATTGTTCTCGCGGGTGTAAAAATCTTCCTGGATGTCGCCGTCGGGACGCCGCGAATAGACGTCGTACAAGCCGACAAGCTTGTCCTCGAACCAGTTCGGGATGTTGGCGACGATATACCACCCGCCGAACATGCGATCGAGATCGACCGATGGCGCCAACGGCGGCGGATCGGCGGTATCGTTGCACCCGGCCAGGCAGGCGACCAAAGCCAAGATGGCCAGCCAACGGCTACCGCGTGCCATAAAACCGGTCGCCCGCATCGCCCAGACCGGGCCGGATATAACCATGGGAGTCCAGTTCCCGGTCGATCGCCCCGGTAAACACCGGCACGTCGGGGTGCGCCCCGGTGAACGCGGCCACACCTTCCGGCGCCGCGAGCAGACAGACAAATTTCAGGTTGGTCGCGCCGGCCTGTTTCAACCGGGACGCGGCGGCGGCGGCGGAATGGCCCGTCGCTAGCATCGGATCGACCAAAATCGTCAGCCGGTCCTGGATATCGCCGGGCAGTTTCAGATAATACTCGACCGGGCGCAGCGTCGCCGGATCGCGGTATAGCCCGATATGTCCCACCCGAGCGGATGGAAGCAGATCGAGCATGCCATCCAGAATGCCGTTGCCGGCGCGCAGGATCGATACGATGCACAATTTCTTGCCGGCGACATGCTCCGCCCGCATCGTTTCCAGCGGGGTTTCGATCGTTACCGGTTCCAGCGGCAGATCGCGCGTAACCTCATAGGCCATCAACAGGCTGATCTCGCGCGCGACCTGACGGAACAGCGCCGTGGTGGTGGTCTTGTCGCGTAGCAGCGCCATCTTGTGACGCAGCAACGGATGATCCAGCACGGTCACGTTCTTCACGGCGTTTTCCCTTGTTAGATCGCCCGTTTGGCAGCCAGGACCCGGACGATCGCTAAAGAGACAAGGATAACGATAAATGAGAACACTGTCGTCAGGGTTCCGAGCGCATACAGCACCGGCGTGGTCACGCTGGTTGTCATGCCGAAAATTTCCAGCGGCAGTGTGTTGTCGCTGCCGGAGGTCAGCAGCGTGCGGGCGAATTCGTCGTAAGACAGCGTGAAGCCGAACAACGCGATGCCGATGACACTCGGCATGATAATGGGCAGAACCACATGTTGAAACGACTGCCACGGCGTCGCGCCCTGATCGCGCGCCGCCTCTTCCCACGCTCGGTTGAAGCGGTTGAAGACGGCGAACATGATCAGCAGCCCGAACGGCAGCGTCCAGGTCAGTTGCGCCCCAAAGGCCGAACTGTACCAGTTGGGGTCGAGGCCGAGCGCGCTAAACAGCAACCCGACGCCGAGGCTGACCAGGATCGATGGAATAATCAGGCTGGCGACCGTTAGCGTGAACAGCGGCCCGCTGCCCCAGAAGCGCCGGCGAAACGCCATTCCCGCGGCCAGGGAAATGACAACGGTGGAGACCATCACCATCGTCGCCAGCGAGAACGACCGGATCAGGGAGCCGCCGAAATCGCCGACCGCCTGGGTGTGGAAAAGCCGTCCGAACCAGTGGACGGAAAATCCGTTCATCGGAAACGTCAGCCCGCCATCCGGCCCCTGGAAGGACAGCACCAGAATGGTCAGCGTCGGCCCGTACAGGAACAGGATGAACAGCCCAAGCACGCTCAACAGCACGGCGCGGCGGAACGTGGCGGTCATCACAGTTCCTTGCGGATATCGACGATGCGCAGGATCGCCGCGATCATCATCAGGACGATGGCCAGCAAAACCACGGCGTTGGCGCAGGCGGCGGGGTATTGCAGCGACGAAATCTGATTGGCGATCATCAGCCCGACCGAGGCGCTTTGCCCGCCGCTCATGAGCCGGACGGTGACGAAATCGCCCATGACCATGGTGACGACGAAAATGGAACCGATGGCGATGCCGGATTTCGACAGCGGAATGACAATGGTCGTGATCGTGCGCCACCATCCGGCGCCGTTATCGAGTGCGGCTTCCAGCAACCGGCGGTCGATCCGCATCATGGTGTTGAAGATCGGCGTGACCATGAACAACGCGTACAAATGGGTGTACGCCAGCACCACGGCAAAGTCGGAAAACAACAGGAATTCCAACGGTTTCTGGATCAGGCCGAGTTTCAGCAGCGTGCTGTTGAGCAGGCCTTCGCGGCCGAGGAACGGGATCCAGGAGATCATGCGGATGATGTTGGATGTCAGAAACGGCACGGTGCAGACAAGGAACAGCACCATTTGCGTGGTGCGGCTGCGTATTTCGAACGCCAGGACGTAGGCGACGGTGAAGCCGAGGACGGACGTGACGGCCCAGACGATGGCGGTGAACCGCAACGTGTTGAGATAGGTGCGCCACGTGACCGCCGAACCGAGCACCTCGGCGTAATTGGTGAACTGGAAGGCGGGAATGATCTGGACGCTGTCGTAGTCGAAGAAACTGACGACGAGGAGAGCGCCCATCGGCAGCAGCAGGAACACGCACAGGATCAGCGCGAGCGGCGCCGCCTGCATGAACGGAACCAACTGGATACGGCGGCGGGTCCGCATCGGCTTCGAGCCGCCGGGAGCGGGATCGGCCAATGTCAGGACCGGGGTGTCGTCCTGTGTCACAGGCGGCTGGGTTCCGCCGGATGGATGGGTCCGACCGGCCCGCTTGCCGGGCGGCAGGAAGAGGCCGGAATGAGGCCCCTCCCCGTCACGCTCATCGACATCGATCCGCCGGACAGCGAACGCATCGTTCAGGCCGCGATGAATTCATTCCATTTCTGGACCATGTAGCGGTCTTCGTTCATCACCGAATTCCAGCAGGCAACGCGGCTCATGCGTTCGTTGAACGACCCGCCGTCGCGCACGGCGCCAGCTTTTTCCATGATCTTGCCCTCGGGACTAAGGATGTCGGATTGAGCTGGCTTGCCCTCGATCCAGTAGCCCCACTCATTTGCGGACATGTTTTCCTTCGCCGTCTCCAGCACTGCGCTGTAATAGCCTTGACGGTTGAGATAGGCGCCAACCCAGCCAGACAAATACCAGTTGACGTATTCGTAGGCGGCATCCAGTTCCAGCCCGCTCAGGTGTTTCGCCAAACCCAGGCCGCCGGCCCAGGCTCGGTAGCCTTCCGCCAGCGGCTGATACGTGCAGGCGATCCCTTTCGAGCGCACGGCGGCGACGGCCGGGGACCACATCGACTGAATGACCACCTCGCCCGAGGCCATCAGGTTCACGCTTTCGTCGAAGCTTTTCCAGAAGGCGCGGAACTGGCCGGCCTTCTTGGTTTCGATCAGGAAGGCGACGGTTTTGTCGATCTCGGGCTTGGTCATGTTGCCCTTGTCCACGTATTTCATCGTGCCGAGGGATTCGATCACCATCGCCGCGTCCATGATTCCGATGGACGGGATGTTCAGGATCGACGCCTTACCCTTGAACGCCGGATCGACCAGGTCGCGCCAGTGGGTAATCGGGCGCCCAACGAGATCGGGGCGGATGCCCAGCGTGTCGGCGTTATAGATGGTCGGGATCAGCGTCATCCATTCGGTCGCGCCCTTGGCGAAGGTTTTGCCATTCGGGCCTTCGACATAGCCGACGGAATATGGGGTTGTGCCCTGGGCCACCTGGCTGTCCGGGGTCAGCTTGCCCTTGGTGAAGATCGGCACGATTTTGTCATACAGCTTGATCTTCCGGGCATCCATCGGCTGCATCACACCGGTCGGGAAGACCTTTTTGATGGCGAAATACTCGATGTCGGCGATGTCGTAGGATTTCGGTTGTGTGACCGCTTTCTGGGTCACCGCATCGGTGTCCAGCGCGGTCATGGACAGCGTGAATCCCAGATCGGATTTCACCTTGTCGGCCACGGCGTTCAAGTTGGAAACGCCGGTGCCGAACTGCCGCAGCGTAACGTTCTTGATGTTCTGCGCCCAGATCGTTGGGAAACCGGTAATGGCGCCGCTGCCCGCCGCGATTCCGGCCGTAGCCAAAAGCGAGCGGCGGCCGAACCCGCGTGACGGAGTGGTTGTCATGTGACTGGTACGTCCCTTGTTGTTGAAGCGAACTCTGGTATGCACGTTGCGTGCCACTGGCATCGGCCTCTTAGCCTGACCAATCTGCCGCAATTGACCATTTTCCGGGCGCGCCTGTCCCAAATTGCATACCGGGAAGGCAACGTCTGACGCATGTCAGTCGAATGCCAACACCAGCGCCTCGGCGATCAAGGCCGGTTTGTCGCTGCCCTGTAGTTCCACCGTGCTGTCGAATGTCAGCCGGACCCCGCCGGGGATATCCTCCACGGATTTCAGCACCTGATGCAGCCGGACCCGCGACCCCACCGGAACCGGCGCGGTAAACCGGACCTTGTTGGACCCATAATTGATTCCCCTGGATGTGCGCCGGATGCGATAAATGCCCTCGGACAGGCGCGGCAGCAGCGACAGCGTCAGATAGCCATGAGCGATGGTCTTGCCGCCCGGCATGTGCTGCCTGGCGCGTTCCACATCGACATGAATCCACTGATGATCGCCGGTTGCCTTGGCGAACGCATCGATCATGGCCTGATCGATCGAAACCCATTCGCTGGCACCCAGGGCGGTCCCGGTATGGGCTTTCAGGTCCGCCGGACGGTCCACTTCAAGCATTCGATGTCCTTCTGTCCATTGCCGACTGCAACTCCGGCGATCTGTTACTATGTCGGGCCGGCGACAACGACGCAATCCCGGTCGCCGCCGTCGTTTCACCGGCTCGGGGCGATGGTCTGGTCCTGTGGCCGGATGGACTACGCCACGGCCTTCCAGCCACGATATCAAGCCCGCCCGTACGTATCTTCCAGCCGGACGATATCGTCCTCGCCCAGATAAGCCCCCGACTGCACCTCGATCAGGGTCAACGGAATTTTGCCAGGATTTTCCAGCCGGTGGACGCAGCCCAGCGGCAGATAAACACTCTCGTTTTCACGGACAATCAGGGTTTCGGCGTCCCTGGTCACCTTGGCGGTACCGTTCACCACCACCCAGTGTTCTGCCCGGTGGAAGTGGCTTTGCAATGACAGCTTGCGGCCGGGCGTGACGACGATGCGCTTGACCTGAAAGCGATCCCCCTGGATCAGGCTTTCATAGTAACCCCATGGACGGTAACTGCGGTTGTGGGCCACCGCTTCCGATCGGCCGGCGGCTTTCAGGCGTTCGACGATCTTTTTTACGTCCTGCGACTGGCCGCGATGCATGGCCAGAACCGCATCCTCGGTCACCACCACCACGGCATCCTTCAGGCCGACGACCGCGGCGAGCATGCCGTCGCTGCGAACGTAGCAGTTTTCCGCACCTTCCAGCACCACGTCGCCGAGCGCCACGTTACCGTCGGCGTCTTTGGTGCCGAGTTCCCACAATGCGCTCCAGCTTCCCACATCGGACCAGCCCAGATCGGCGGGCACGACCGCGGCCAGCGCTGTACGTTCGGCGACCGCGTAATCCAGGCTAATGGATGGGCATGCCGTGAACGCCTCTACCCCAAGGCGGATGAAGTCCAGATCGGCGGTCCGATCCGTTACAGACTGGCGGACGGCGGGCAGCACGGCCGGCGCATGCCGTTCCAGTTCCTGTAGCAGGGTGCGGGCGGTGAAAACAAACATGCCCGAATTCCAAAGATGCCGGCCATCCGCGACGAGCCGGGTCGCCGTCGCGGCATCGGGCTTTTCCAGAAAGCGCGCCACGGCACGAACGCCGTCCATGCCGGGCAACAAATCGCCGGTCTCGATATAGCCATAGCCGGTTTCGGGCGCGGTGGGTTTCATACCGAAGGTGACGATACGGCCGGCGCGGGCGGCGGTGACGGCGCCGTTAAGCGCCATCTGCAAGGCGTCATTGTCGGCAATCGACGCGTCCGCGGCCATCATCCACAGCACGGTATCGGGATCGTCTTCCGCCACCAGAACGGCGGCGGCCGCGATGGCGGGGGCACTGTTGCGGCCAACCGGTTCCAGCACGATGCGGGCGCCGATGATTCCGGCTTCGCGTAATTGTTCGGCGATCAGAAACCGATGTTCCTGGTTGCAGACCACGATGGGCGGCGCGAAAGCAGGCCCGGCCGCCCGCAGCGCGGTTTCCTGCATCATGGTCCGGGCCGACACCAGCGGCCAGAGCTGCTTGGGGAAGCTTTCCCGCGACACGGGCCACAGCCGGGTGCCGGAGCCGCCGGAGAGGATAACGGGAACAATGCGGTGCTGGGTCATGGGCTCAATCCTGGTCTGGCGCCTTTGTTGCCTATCCGGCCCCGCGTTGCCAAGCCGGAACCACACAAGCCCAAACAAACGGAGCGAAATGGCACCGGTTCGCAGCCCGTCAGGGCCGGACGCACGCATGAAAAGACTGTAACCGGGGATTTGCCGGATGCTCACGATTCTGGCATACGCCGCACGGCAGGCGTTACCGGCCGGTCGAATCCGGATCATGCCTGAATGAAACAATGAGGAGGGGAAGCCCCGAATGAGTGCGGCGCAACTGCTGATCATAGCCTGCGGCCTCGCAGCGCTGGTCTATGGTCTGATTACCAGCCGGCAGGTTCTTGCCGCGGATGCCGGAACGGCCCGCATGCAGGAAATCTCGGCGGCTGTCCAGGAAGGCGCACGCGCCTACCTGAACCGGCAATACACCACCATCGGCATCGTCGGCGTGGTTATTCTGATTTTCCTGTATCTGGTGCTGGGCACCCATGTGGCCGTGGGCTTCGCCATCGGCGCGGTGCTGTCGGCCGCCGCCGGTTTCATCGGCATGAACGTTTCGGTGCGGGCCAACGTGCGCACGGCGCAGGCATCCCGCCAGGGTCTGGCCGCCGGATTGGATGTCGCATTCAAGGCGGGTGCGATCACCGGCATGCTGGTGGTCGGGCTGGGCCTGCTGGGTGTCGCCGGCTATTACTTCGTGCTGCGCGGCGGTGTGGCCGGCCCGATTAGCGACGACCAGCTCCGAAAAGTGCTGGAAGCCATGGTCGCGCTGGGCTTCGGCGGCTCGCTGATTTCCATCTTCGCCCGGTTGGGCGGCGGCATCTTCACCAAGGGCGCCGACGTCGGCGCCGATCTGGTGGGCAAGGTCGAAGCCGGCATCCCCGAGGATGACCCCCGCAATCCGGCCGTGATCGCCGACAACGTGGGCGATAACGTCGGCGACTGTGCCGGTATGGCGGCGGACCTTTTCGAGACCTATGCGGTGACCATCGTCGCCACCATGCTGCTGGCGGGAATTTTCTTCACCGGCGCGACACGCGACGCGCTGCTGATGCTGCCGCTGGGCATCTGCGCGATCTGCATCCTGACATCCGTCGCCGGCACCTACTTCGTGAAGCTGGGTCCGGACAACGGCATCATGTGGGCGCTGTACAAGGGCCTGATCGTAACCGGCGGATTGTCGGTCGTGGGCATCGCGATCATCATCCTGATGACCTGCGGTTTCGCCACGCCGCTGGAACTGGTGGGCGGCGGATCGGTAAACGGGTGGGACCTGTTCGTTTGCGCGCTGGCCGGCCTGGTCGTAACCGGGCTGATCGTCGTGATCACCGAGTATTATACGTCCACCGAATATCGTCCGGTGAAGTCGATCGCACAAAGCTCCACCACCGGTCATGGCACCAACGTGATCCAGGGGCTGGCGATTTCGATGGAATCGACGGCGCTGCCGGTGATCGTGATCAGCATCGGCATTGTGATTACCTTCATGGTGGCCGGGTTGTTCGGCATCGCCGTGGCGGCAACAACCATGCTGTCGCTGGCCGGCATGATCGTGGCGCTGGATGCCTATGGTCCGGTGACCGACAACGCCGGCGGCATCGCCGAGATGGCCGATCTGCCGAAAGACGTCCGGGTGACGACGGATGCGCTGGATGCGGTCGGCAACACCACCAAAGCGGTGACCAAGGGGTATGCGATCGGGTCGGCGGGGCTTGCCTCGCTGGTGTTGTTCGCGGCCTATACGCAGGACCTGACGCATTACTTCCCGGCGCTGCATGTCGATTTCGGCTTGACCAACCCGTTCGTGGTGATCGGGTTGTTCATCGGCGGTTTGCTGCCGTACCTGTTCGGCGCGATGGGTATGACAGCGGTGGGACGAGCGGCGGGGTCCGTGGTGGTGGAAGTCCGGCGGCAGTTCCGCGAAATTCCGGGCATCATGGAAGGCACGGCCAAG
The DNA here is from genome assembly GCA_021805565.1 of Pseudomonadota bacterium. Taxonomy (GTDB): domain Bacteria; phylum Pseudomonadota; class Alphaproteobacteria; order Acetobacterales; family Acetobacteraceae; genus Rhodopila. The sequence goes on along the minus strand of JAJZFA010000002.1, from coordinate 15,747 downwards.
CCGGAATACGGCAAGGCGGTCGACCTGCTGACGAAGGCCGCGATCCGGGAAATGATCCTGCCGTCGCTGCTGCCGATCGGGGCACCGATCGTGCTGTGGATCGTGATCGATATCGTTGCGGGCCGGTCGGCGGCGTTCGCGTCCCTGGGGGCGATGCTGCTGGGAACGATCGTGACAGGGCTGTTCGTGGCGATTTCGATGACCTCGGGCGGCGGAGCCTGGGATAACGCGAAGAAGTATATCGAGGAGGGGAATCACGGCGGCAAGGGCTCCGACGCGCATAAGGCGGCGGTGACCGGCGATACCGTGGGCGATCCGTACAAGGATACGGCGGGACCGGCGGTGAACCCGATGATCAAGATCACGAATATCGTCGCGCTGCTGATGCTGGCGGTGCTGGCGGGGTGGCTGAAGTAGGCGGCTTGGCCTTCGGCTGACAGGACGGCCCCGAGGTAACATTCGGGGCCGTCTTTTTTTTGCCAGCGACGCAAGAACGCGCCGAACCCGGTGCGCCCCTAATATGCGCGCCGGGCTGGCGGGCGGCGGCGCGCGAAACAGAGTCGATTACCAAGGGCCATTCTTATGACCGTCGGTATCAGAACGTTCCCAGACCCATAATTCCGTCGGCGACATCGAATTCGGCGACGATTTTCTTGCCGATCAGGTCGCGCAACGTTTCCGACGCGCCGCCGCCGATCGAGCCATACCGCGCCCCACGATAAAACCGCGACACCGGGTATTCGTCGGTGAACCCGAAACCGCCATGCACCTGCACCGCCTCGGTCGTTACCCGCAACGACATTTCATTGCAGAAAATTTTCGCCGCCGCCGCCATGAACGGGTCGGGGAACGGGTTCGCCGTCAGGCAGGCGCGATACAGCAAGCCCCGCCCGGCTTCGATATCCTTGAACATATCGGCCAATTTCCAGCGAATACCCTGAAAGTCGGCGACAGGCTTGTTAAATACGGTACGTTCCCGCACATAATTCACTGCCTCGTCGAACGCGCCTTCGGCAAGACCGAGCGAAATGGCGGGATTGAGGCAGCGCTGGGTGTTGAAGGCGGTCAGCAATTTGCGAAAGCCGTCGTCGCGTATCACCAGGTTCTCCAGCGGCAATTCGCAGTCTTCGAACTGAATTTCGTGCAGATTCTCCCCGCCCATCGTGTGATACGTTCCGGTCACCGCAAAGCCCGGCGTGCCGGGCTCCACCAGAACGCAACCGATCCCTTCCCGCCCAGGTTTTCCATCCACCCGCGTAAACACCACGAACATGCCAGCCTCGCGCGCTCGGCTGATCAGCGTCTTGGTTCCCTTCAGGATCACCCGGTCCCCAACAACACGCGCATTGGTGCGATAATTGGCGACGTCGGTGCCGGCGTGGGGCTCCGTCATGCAAACCGCCAGAATGCAATCGCCGCTGACCACCCTTGGCAATATCCGTTCGCGGATCGAAGCCGGCGCATAGCGGGCGATCACCCGCGTCTGGACGCCCGCTTCCCCCAGCACCGCCATCGCCGTCACGTAATCGACCTTTGCGATCTCCTCCAAGATAAGCGCCGTATCCAGGATCGGCAGGCCCAGGCCGCCATATTCCTCGGGCACCGACATGCCCAGCACACCTAGTTCCGCGAGCTTCTTCATGTTCTCCCAAGGAAATGTGCCGTCCATCCAGCGCATGGCGTTTGCCTTGAATTCGCCCTGCGCCAGCGACCGCACCGACGCGATCATCTCGCGCTGTTGCGGTCCGATCATGAAATCCATAGCACGCGTCCTTCACCCGTTGCCCCAACTGTAAGCGGCGCGACGGCAAGCGCAAACTTCAGCCATTCGCCAGGCGAAGCGACCGCAGCAGCACCAGCGCGATCAACCCCGCCATTGCCGGCGGAACGGCGGCGACCAGAAACAGGTCTGGCGGCGTGAACCCCAAGGCCAGCAGCAACCCGGCGATGCTTGGCCCGGCGATAGCGCCAATCCTTCCGATGCCGATCGCCCAGCCGACGCCCGTTGAACGGATCGCGGGGGGATAGAGTTGGGCGCTCATGGCATTCAACAGGTTTTGGGTGCCGACGAAGCAAATTCCGGTCAGCAGGCCGGTGCCGGCCAGCAGCGGATAAACCGGCGGCATGCGCGAAAACAGCACCAGACACAGGGCAGCCTGCAAAAAACCCACGGCGATAACCAGGAACGGACGGACGCGCACCACGACCGGTGACAACAGCAAGGATCCGGCAAGTCCGCCGCCCTGCACCGCGGCGGTTACGCCCACGATCTGCAGCGCCGAACTACCTTCGCTGTACAGCAGCGTCGGCAGCCACGTCGTGAAGGCGAACAGCGCGAGCAAACTACAGAAAAACACCGCCCAAAGCAGTAATGTCCGCCTTGCCCGACCATGCCGGAACAGTTCCATCAGCGGAAAGCCTCCGGCATTCTGGTCATCGAGCACAAAAACAACATCGGGTGCGGCGGTGAACCCAGGCCGCACGCGGGCAAGGATACTGGCAATCCGAGCCGGATCGGCGTTCCGGTTGACCAGGAATTCGATTGTTTCGGGAAGCGCGACAATAAGCAGTGGGATAAACAGCAACGGCAGGGCGCCGCCGATATAAAATAACTGTTCCCATCCGTAGGGTAAAATCACGGATGCAACCCAGCCGCCAAAGACCCCGCCGAGTGTGAAGCCGCAGTACATAATCATCGTCAGTGCGGCCCGCATGCGGGCAAGACAGTAATCCGTCGCGATGGTAATCGCGACCGGCGTGGCCCCGCCCAGGCCAAATCCGGCGACCAGCCGCCACGCGATCAATTGCATCAGGCTGCCGGCCGTCGCGGTGCCCAGCGACGCAAGCCCAAAGACCATCCCGCACAGCACGAAAACGGTTTTGCGTCCCCAGCGGTCGCCCAGCAGGCCAAACACCATCGCACCGAGTGTCAGACCGGCAAAACCGGCGGAGAACACGGGGCCCAGCATCGGGCGGGAAATACCCAGCGCGTATGACACCGCGGGCGCGGCGTAACCGATGGCTTGCAGGTCGAACCCGTCGAGGAAAATCAGCAGCGCGCACAATCCGACGACGCGGATGTGAAATCCGTTGAGTGCCGCGGAATCGATGATGGCGGTGACGTTGACGCGCACGCTTGCTTTCTCCACGACCCCACGCGGGCCTGACGGTTGCATTCCGTAGCATCCCGGCGTGTCATGACGCTTATGGAACAGGAGAGAACGATGCGGCAAACAATGCTCGGTTCGATCGATTGCGCCGTGCATGTCGCGGTGCGGCCGGCCAGACTTCAACCTGACCGCCGCGGCGTTCAACGCGACGGACGAGTCCCGCATGGCGGCGGCAAGGTATGTTTCGCGAAAACGCCGGGCCTGTTTTCAGGTTGCAACGACCTGGATCGCCGGACGGGCAACGTTCCGCGCCCTGGCGAGTATTGCCTAACATAAATCGAATAAAGTGCATCCGATACCTCAAAACAGGAAGTCCCCATGCCCAGCCCCTACCCGCTTTCCGAATCCAACCCCTCGGCGCTCGGTTTTGCCGCAGCGCCACTCGAGCATCTGGACGCGCTGATCCGGTCGCATATCCGCGAGGGCCGATATCCCGGCGCGCAAATCGCCCTGGCCCGCAACGGGAAGCTGGCGTCGATGCGCAGCTACGGCAACGCCCGAACGGAAGGCGGGACCATGCCGGCCTCCGACGACACCCTGTTTCTGCTGTTCAGCCAGACCAAGGTGCTGACCTCCGCCACGCTGTGGACGCTGGTCGAGGAAGGCAAACTATCCTTCATGGACAAAGTATCCGATATTCTGCCGGAATTCGCCGCACGCGGCAAAGCCGACATCACGCTGCAGCAGGTGATGACCCATCAGGGCGGCTTTCCGAACGGCGACGTGACGCAGGCGACGTGGACCGACCACGCCCGCATGCGCGCCGAGGTTTGCGACTTCTCGCTGGAATGGACGCCCGGCACGCGCCTGCAATACCACGGCCGCGCGGCCCATTTGGTGCAGGCAATGGTGATCGAGGCGGTGACGGGGCAGGATTACCGGAATGCGATCCGCGCCCGTATCGTCGAGCCGCTGGGCCTGGGCAATGACATTTTCGTTGGCGTGCCGGACTCGCTGCAATCGCGCTGCGCCGACACCTATGCACCGGAGCCGCGGGACAATTCGGCGGCCTTCCGCGCCGCCGGTTTACCGCATGGCGGCGGTTATGCAACCGCCCGCGGCATGGCGGCATTCTACCAAATGCTTGGGCACGGCGGACGACTGGGTTCGGCGCGCGTGCTGTCGCCACGGCTGATCGCCTATGTCTCTCGCAATCATACAGATGAAAGCCCGGACCATGCGATGACCGGCATTCCGATGCATCGCGGCCTGGGTCCGCATGTGCGCGGCACCAGCGATCGTATCCGCGGCCTGGGCACAATCGGCGCGGCCGTGACGTTCGGCCATGGCGGGGTCGGTTCGTCCTATTCGTGGGCAGACCCCAGCAGCGGCGTGTCGTTTACGTATCTGACAAACTTCGTCAGCCCCGACCCGTGGCATTCGGCTCGGCTGGACCGGGTGGCCAATCTGGTGCATGCGGCGATCGACTGATCCGATGCTATCGCCCCGTAACCGAGATCCCTGCCCAGGACCGGGTGGGGGATCATCGGCGCTTCTACCGCCGCAACGGATTGGACGCCTCGGCCATTGAACTGACGCGCTGACCGGCCTCGGCCAAGGCAATATAGTCGCGGGTCGCTGGCACCACGCCATGTTGGTGCGCAAGCTGCAACTGCCAAACCATGTGTCCCCCGCGCCGAAAGGTAATCTCGGACGCCGCAAGATAGAACTCGAACATGCGGCAGAAACGATCGTCGTAGAGTGCGGCGATTGCGTCCCGGTTAGCGGCGAACCGCCGGCGCCAGTGCCGCAGGGTTTCAGCGTAATGCAGGCGCAGAATTTCGATATCGGTCGCCATCAGGCGAGACCGTTCTACCCCGGGCAGAACCTCCGACAGCGCGGGCGAGTATCCGCCGGGGAAGATATATTTCTGAATCCACGCATTGGTGCCACCTGGACCATCGCTGCGGCCGATCGCGTGGATCAACGCCACGCCGTCCGGCTTCAGGCAACGGGCAACCATGTCGAAAAATGCCCGGTAATGTCCGACCCCGACATGCTCGAACATCCCCACCGACACGATCCTGTCGAATTGTTCGGCCATCGCGCGGTAATCCAGCATTTCGAACCGCACGCGATCGGCCAGGCCCTCGGCCGCCGCGCGGGCCCGTGCTTCCGTCAGTTGTTCCCGCGACAAGGTAATGCCGGTTACGATGGCGCCGAAATCGCGGGCCAGGGTCAGTGCCATTCCGCCCCAGCCGCACCCAATATCCAGCACCCGCAGGCCAGGCCGGTCCAGGCACAGCTTCGCCGCGATATGACGCTTCTTCGCGGTCTGCGCCTCTTCCAGGGTTTCATCGCCGCAAGGAAAATAACCGCATGAATATTGCCGGTCCCGGTCTAGAAACAGACTGTATAGCCGGCCATTCAAATCGTAATGATGCGCCACGTTTCGGCGGGACCGGCCAGCAGGGTTGAACTGGACCAACCGCCGGCCGAGCCTGGAAAGCAATTCGTGTGCCTGTATTCCGGGATGACCGGACACATTATTTTGTGCGTTCGCCAGCAGGACGTCGAGCACATCGTATAGGCTGCTGCCATCGGTCGATACACTGCCGTCCATATACCCTTCACCAAGCCCCAGCGAAGGACTCAGGACCAAACGGCGAATGATCCGCCGGTCGTGCAACCGCAAAACACCGGCTGGACCTTCAGAACCAGTATAAGTTGTCTTTGCGCCGTCCGGCCAAATAATGGTCAAGCGCCCGGCGGTGATGAAACGCCGCAAAATGCGATCGAGAACAGTGCGCATGGCTCTCCAATCCAATGTCCTGACTTGGAACCACGTCAAGCTTGGATCGAATTCCCCGCGCACGTCAAATGTGCGACAGAGCAAAATGACGAGAGAGGTCTATTGCAACTCCCCCCAGTGTCGTGCGCGCGGGACACTGGGGGTCGGCATGTGGGGGTTAGGCGTCAGTTGCCGCGCGGTGTATCGCCTTCGAAGATATTCTCCGCGGTCGGCACCCGGTCTTCATTCTCATCCGCGGCAGCCGCCGCGGTGGCGCGTTCCCCGCGCGCCTGACGTTCGGCTTCTTCCGGGCTGCGGGCAACGTTGACGGTCACCGGAATGGAGACTTCCGGATGCAACGACACACGAACCTGCGACAGGCCGAGGGTCTTGATCGGCTGTTCCAGCACCACTTGCGACCGGCCGATCGACAATCCGGCGGCGGTGGCACCTTCGGCGATATCGCGCGCCGAGACCGAACCATACAGGCCGCCGGACTCGCCGGCCTGACGGACGATCACGACGGACAAGCCGCCGACCCGTTCGGCCAGGCGTTCGGCTTCCTCACGGCGCTTGATGTTCTGCGCTTCGAGTTGCACGCGCTGCTGCTCGAACTTCGCGCGGTTATCTTTGCTGGCGCGGAGCGCCTTCTTTTGCGGCAGAAGGAAGTTGCGGGCGTAACCCGGTTTCACCTTCACCACATCGCCCATCTGTCCCAGCTTTTCGACGCGCTGGAGCAGGATCAGTTCAACGGCGGCCATGGATCCTGCTCCTTAGGCGACGATATAGGGAAGCAACGCCAGGAAGCGGGCGCGCTTGATGGCCACCGCGAGTTCGCGCTGCTTTTTGGCGGACACGGCGGTGATACGGGATGGCACGATCTTGCCGCGTTCCGACAGGAAGCGGGACAGCAGGCGCACATCCTTATAATCGATCTTCGGGGCGTTGGGGCCGGAGAACGGGCAGGATTTGCGGCGGCGGTAGAACGGGCGGCGAGCGCCGACGGCGGTGCGCCGGGCGGCGGGATTGACTTCTGTATCGGACATTGGGGCTTACTCCTCGATACCGGCGCGGAATTCATCGGGACCGGCGAAGCCGTCGCGGGCGCGGAATTCCTCGCGATCGTCGAAGCCGCGGCGGCGCCCGCTTTCAAAGCGACCGGCGGGCTTGGGACCGCGGAAGCCACGTTCGCGTTCGTCGGACTTGCGAGACAGGATGGCGGACGGGGCTTCGTCCACTTCTTCGATGCGTACCGTCATGAAGCGCAACACGTCTTCGTTAAGACCGAGCTTTCGTTCCATTTCGGTGACGAAAGCGGGCTTGGCGTCGAGCGCGAGCAGCATATAGTGGGCTTTGCGGTTTTTCTTGACCCGGTAGGCCAGACCGCGCAGGCCCCAATATTCGCGCTTCTTGACTGAACCGCCATCGGTTTCCAGTTCGGTGCCGATTTCGTCGGCGATCGACTCGACCTGTTGTTGCGTGACATCGTTCCGCGCGATCAGCACGGTTTCGTATAGCGGCATGGATGAACCCCCTATGGCTTGTCTCTGCCCCCGACCGGATTTGGTCTCATGCCCGACGCCGACCCGGATGGGCCGAAGGAACGGTGGACATGCAGGCATAGCCGGGTGCGATGCCGTCGCGCCCGGCAGGGAAAGCGGGGTTTGAACCATGGATTGACGGCGATTGCAACGGCGGAATCGCGAATGTGGTTAGCTCGTAAAGTGTCCGGTCATATTGCCCTCCAGAATTGGAGGACATCATGGATCGGGCACGCTTTCACGAAGGAATACATCGGATGCGTATCCCGGACATTCTCAGCCGCTCTGAGCGGCCGGAGTTCAGCCAGCCAGCGGGCGTTGCCGGAGGCGCCTCGGGCACCTTGGATCGCAATACCTTGACCGCTGGTATCTATCCGACCCCAGGGCGGTCCGGTGCCTCCCCGCCATAAGTCACATTTAATGACTTTTCAGTTGACATTTCGTGCCTTGCGGTACGCTATCGAATTAGCAAAGGGAGAAGAGGGATGCGAACCTGGCAATCCAGCGAAGCGCGGCATAAATTCGGTGACCTTGTTGACGCGGCGGTTGATGGAGAGCCTCAGCTTATTGAGCGGCGGGACGGAAAGAAGGTGGTCTTGGTGTCGAAGGATTACTTCGAATCCACAAAGCCGAATATCAAGACGTTTCTGCTGAACCGGGGCTATTCAGGAGAGGGCGAGGATGAGTTCGATCGCATTCTTCTGGATGTACGCCGCGATTTCCCCGACTTTCTTTCGCGCCGCAGAGAAGATTGACGTGTTCATTCTTGACACCGATGTCCTGAGCAACCTGCGCAAGGAAAAGAAATCGCCTGCGGTACAGGCATGGGTCCAGACAACCGCGGCGGCCGACCTAGCCACTACAGTGATCACTGTCGCAGAGATCCAGTGCGGAATCGAGCGTCAAATGCCAAATCAGCCAAATTACGCCGGGGAAACCCAGCGTTGGCTGACTTCGTTGCTGGCGGTTGGTGGCATGAATATCATACCACTCGGCATTCCGGCAGCGATGCTTCTCGCGAAAATGCACGAGACGGCCAACCTGCGGAACTTCCTGATCGCCGACCCACGACAGAAAAACACCAAAACTCCCGCCGACCTTGCGATCGCATCAATCGCGATTAGCGAGGGGGCCATCGTTGCGACCGGCAACGTCGCACACTTTGAGCAGATCCATGAGGCTTACCCCCTTCCGGGCATCTATAACCCGTTCAAGAGAAAGTGGGTCGTCCGGCCGACCCGAGACGATAGCGACACGGCCCGCACGTAAATCTGGTTTGTCCGCGGGGGTCAGATAGTAGCGCGCACACCGATCCGGACGGCCGATATTTCGCGTTCCCAACGCCGATGACGGCGATTTTGTCCTTAAGCTCGTTCCGATCGGCCCCTTGCCGATGTACCGGCTGCCTTCCAGCCCCACCCGCACGTTGCCGCCATTGATCCCGGCCATCATGGTGATCGATGCCCCCGCCTCCGCTAAGATGTTGATAGACCGGCGCCGCGTCCCCTTATCTTGCACCATGAACGCTCCTGTCGAACCTGCCAGAACCCGCGCCGGGACAATCGATCTCGCCATCGCCGGCATGACCTGCGCGTCGTGCGCCGGGCGCATCGAAAAAGTGTTGTCGCGGGTGCCGGGCGTCACCAGCGCCTCGGTTAACCTGGCGACCGAACGCGCCCAGGTGACCGGCCTTGCGCCCGATCCGGCGAAATTGATCGCGGCGGTCACGAAGGCCGGTTATGGCGCCACGGAAATCCAGCCGGAGGCGCCACCCGCGGACCACACGCCTGGGGTCCGGCGCGATCTGTTTCATCTGATTGGCGCCGCCGTGCTGACGCTGCCGCTGCTGGCCGGCATGGTGGTCCCGGCCTGGATGCTGCCGGGGTGGACGCAGTTCGCGCTGGCCTCGGTCGTGCAGTTCTGGTTCGGAGCACGCTTTTACCGCGCGGGCTGGAACGCGGCGAGGGCGTTGTCGGGCAACATGGACCTGCTGGTGGCGCTGGGGACCACCGCCGCCTGGGGTCTGTCCACATGGCTATGGCTGCGAACCGGCCACGCGCACGGGCTGTATTTCGATTCCTCGGCGATGCTAATTACCTTCATTCTGGCCGGCAAGGTCCTGGAGGCTCGGGCGCGACGCGGCACCGCGACCGCGCTGAACGCGCTGATGCGGCTGCGCCCGGTTACGGCCCGGGTCCGGCGCGACGGGGTGGATACCGACGTGCCGGTCGCCGCGTTACGCCATGGCGATCTGGTGATTGTCCGGCCTGGGGAGCGTATTCCGGTCGATGGGCGCATCCGGGAAGGCAGCGCGGCGATCGATGCGTCCATGCTGACCGGGGAAAGCCTGCCGGTGGACCATACCGTCGGCGATTCCGTCGCGGCTGGGTCGATCGACACCGATGGGCTGCTGCTGATCGAAACCACCGCGATCGGCGCGGAGACGATGCTGGCCCGGATCGTGCGGCTGGTGGAGGACGCGCAAGCCTCGAAAGCGCCGGTTCAGCGATTGGCGGACCGGGTCAGCGCGGTGTTCGTACCGGTGGTGCTGGCGATCGCGCTGGCGACACTGATCGGATGGCTGGCGGCCGGAGCGACGGCGTCCGCCGCGATTTTGAACGCCGTGTCGGTGCTGGTCATCGCCTGTCCGTGCGCGCTGGGACTGGCGACACCGACGGCGATCATGGTCGGCACCGGGATGGCCGCGCGCCGGGGGATTTTGATCCGCGACGCGGCGGCGCTGGAACGGGCGCACGCGGTGCGGGTGGTCGCGTTCGACAAGACCGGCACGCTGACATTGGGAAAACCGTCGCTGGTCCGGATCGAGCCGGCGCGTTTTCTGGCGGACGCGGCGGCCTTGCAGGCCGGAAGCGAGCATCCGCTGGCCGAGGCGGTGCGTGTGGCGGCCGGCGGGCTGGCGCTGCCCGGTATGACGGATTTCCGGGCGTTGGCCGGGCGCGGCGTGACCGGAACGGTGGACGGGCGGTCGCTGTTGCTGGGCAATGCCCGCCTGATGACCGACAACGGAATCGCCGTCGATTTGCCGGAAGCGGAGGCGATGGCGGCGCAAGGGCAGACCGTGTCCTTTCTGGCCGAACCGGGGCAACTGCTGGCCGTGCTGGGATTTGCCGATACGGTGAAGCCAGGCGCACGGGCGGCGATCGGCCGGTTGCACGCACTGGGATTGCACACCGTCATGCTAACCGGCGATGGCGAGGGGCCGGCGAGCGCGGTGGCCCGCCAAACCGGGATCGAGAGCGTGCATGCGGGGATTTTGCCCGCGGACAAGGCCGCGGCGGTGTCGGCGCTGCGGGCGAACGGGTCCGTGGTGGCGATGGTGGGGGACGGGATCAACGACGCCCCCGCCCTGGCGGCGGCCGATATCGGCATCGCCATGGCGGGTGGAACGGACGTGGCGATGGAAACCGCCGGCATCACGCTGATGCGCGGCGATCTGGCGCTGGTGGCGGACGCGATCGAAGTGTCCCGGCGGACGACGCGCAAAATCTGGCAGGGCCTGTTCTGGGCATTCGCCTATAACGTATTGGGCATACCGCTTGCGGCGTTCGGCTATCTAAGCCCGATGGTGGCGGGCGGGGCGATGGCGCTGTCGTCGGTCAGCGTCGTGGCGAACGCCCTGTTGTTACGGCGCTGGCGGTCCTAAAATCATGTTTTACAAGACAACTTTGCTGGCGTGCTGACGCACCGCTTGCCAGCGTCGCCTAAGCTCATATTTCGCACGGCAACTTTGCTGGCGTGCTGACGCACCTGCTTGCCAGCGTCGCCTAAGGCGAGCGCCCGCGCATCCGGAGACCTGTGTTGTGCATGGTCGGGCGGTTCGGGCGCCGGCCGGCCTATCGTTTGTTCCTCTTTGCCTGTCGCCCCCTGGGACGCCGCGCCTGCCTCAGTCCACTGGCGGCAACGGTCGCGGGACTCCATGGTCATCGACCGCCACCATGACGATTTCCGCCGCCGTCACCCTTACCCGCTCGCCTTGGTTGAGCCGCAGCACATAGGCTTCCACACCCACCGTGATCGACGTCCGGCCAGTTTTGGCGATGTTCGTATAAACGCAGACCACGTCGCCGACTTTGACCGGCTGCAGGAAGCTGAGGTTCGAAACAGCCGCTGTCGCCACCCGCCCCTTCGCCCGGGTTCCCGCCGCCATGCCGGCCGCCAGATCCATCAGCGACATGATCCAGCCGCCGAAAATATCGCCTGTCGGATTGGTATCGGCCGGCATCGCCACGGTGCGCAGCGACAATTCGCCAACCGGCGCGGAACCGCTATTCGGCATATCTTCATCCTTCTGCTATCGTGGCGCGATCATGACCCAAATCCTTCTTCGGCACGACAGCGATGCGGTCGCCACGCTAACCCTGAATCGCCCGGATGCCCGCAACGCCCTGTCGATCGGCCTCATGGAGGCACTGGACGCCGAACTGGCCGCCATAGCGGACGATGCCTCGATAAGGGTCGTCATCCTCGCGGCCAACGGGCCGGCCTTCTGCGCCGGCCACGACTTGCGCGAAATGCGCGCCACCCCGTCGAAAGAGGCGTATGAGGCGGTGTTCGCCCTGTGCTCCCGCCTTATGCGGCGCATCGTGCGCCTGCCGAAACCGGTGATCGCGCGGGTGCATGGCATCGCCACCGCCGCCGGTTGTCAGTTGGTCGCGTCCGCCGATCTGGCCATCGCCGCCGACACCGCGCGCTTTGCCACCCCCGGCGTGAATATCGGCTTGTTCTGCTCCACCCCCATGGTCGCTCTTTCGCGTGCCGTCGGCCGTAAGGCGGCGATGGAAATGCTGCTGACCGGCGACATGGTGCCGGCCGTCCGAGCCAGGGAACTCGGGCTGATCAACAGGGTCGTGCCGGAAGCGGAGTTAGTCGCGGCCACCGCCGCGCTGGCCGGACAAATCGCCGCCAAAAGCCCGCTGACCGTGGCAATCGGCAAGGAAGCGTTCTACCGGCAAGCGGACATGGATTTGGACGCGGCCTACGATTACGCATCCGGGGTCATGACCAGGAACATGCTCGCCCGCGATGCCGCGGAAGGTATCGATGCCTTTTTGACAAAACGTCAGCCGCATTGGACCGGCACTTGATCGGCGCGGGCTTCTCTCTACGTATTTCGCACCGATGACAGACCCATATGAAATCCTTGGCATTCAGCGCACCGCCGACGAATCGGCCATCCGGGCGGCCTATCGCAAGCTGGCGAAAAAGCATCACCCCGATGTTAACCCAGGGCAGCCCAATGCCGCCGCGAAATTCGGAGAAATCAGCGCCGCCCATGAATTGCTGTCCGACAAGGACAAGCGCGCCCGGTTCGATCGCGGCGAGATCGACGCCGCCGGACACGACGTTCCACCCCGGCGCCCCTATTATCGCGACACGCCGGGCCAGGACCGGTACGAACCGGCCGGCGGGTTCAGCCAGGAAGATCTGGAAGCGTTTTTCGCCCGGCAGTTCGGTCAGGCGGGCCGGCGTTCCGACTGGGGCGCCAGCGGCCAACCCCGATCCGGCCGCGACATGCAGTATTCGCTGACCGTCAGCTTTGTCGATGCCGCGTCCGGCACCACCCGCCGGCTGGAATTGCCGGACGGCAAGACGCTGGATGTACGTATTCCGCCGGGAACCGAGGACGGCCACGTCCTGCGGCTGCGCGGCCAGGGCGGGCCGGGCTTCAACGGAGCGCCGGCCGGCGATGCGCTGATCGAGATTACTGTAGCCCCCGATCCGCGCTTCCATCGCGACGGCGACGATATCGTAACGGACGTACCAGTATCCCTGAAAGAAGCCGTGCTCGGTACGTCCCTGGAAGTGCCCACCATCCATGGGTCGGTGCGGCTGTCCATCCCGCCGGGGTCCGGCACCGGCACGCGATTGCGGCTGCGCGGCAAAGGCATCCGCCAGGGCCATCAGTTCGTGCGGCTTCAGGTCGTGCTGCCGCCCGGCGACGAACCGGAATTGGCCGCGTTCCTGAAAACCTGGACCCCGAAGGGAACCGCCACGCCGAGGGACGAACCATGATGCGCTTCACCGCCGTCGTCGCGCTGTTCCCCGGCTTGCCGGAAAGCGACCTGCACGCCTGGGTGCAACGCGGCTGGGTGCGGCCGGACGGCGCGGAACCGGACTGGGTGTTCCAGGACATCGATATCGCCCGCGTGCGCCTGATCCGCGATTTTCGCGACGCAATGGACGTGCGCGACGAAACGATCCCGCTGGTGCTGTCGCTGCTGGATCAGGTCTATGCGCTGCGCGGCCAAATGCGCGCCGTCGCCACCGCCGTGGAAAACCAACCGGAAGCCGTACGGTCGGCGATCCTGGCGGCGCTGCGGGTTTAGGCCGCGGGCCGGTCGTTTCGGCAGTGGGCCAGCCGGCGCTCACGCGCCATTGGGGATCGGACATTCGCCCTGCCCTACCGGCCAACCAGCGCGCGAACCGCCTCCATAACCTCCCCATGCTCCGCCATCGCCAGCCCATCGATGGTGGCTTCCCGCCGCAATGAAACACCATCGACGGCCGGCCCGTCCCGCACCATCGCCTCCACCACTGCCCGGTCCAGCGCCGGATCCAATCCTGACAGCATGGCGGCGGACCAGTCCGGGCGCAGCAACGCCAGCGCCGCCAGCATCGCGTAAGCGCCCCAATGCGACACGCCCGCCGCGATCAGGAAATCCGCCGGCACCGTGCACCGGGCGACATCCCCCAGTTTCAAACCGGCCGCGACCGACACGTTGCCCATGCCGAGTTCGTTCCCCCCATCGCCGATCCCGATGGTGCGCCACGGCCCGGCACCGAACAGACGGTCCAGCGACGCCACCCATTGGGTGATCTCGGCGCCCCGCATATTGCGTATCCGGCCATCCGCTGCGGGGCCGCAGCGCTCGATGGCAATCGCCCAATCGATTCCGGCTTCTCGCCACCGGTCGGTCAGCGTGTCCACCTCGCCGCCGGGTGCTACCGCGTCGATCGGCACACAGCCCGCGCCGGCCGCGTCCAGCGCCGCGCGACAAGCGGATTGGCAAATCGTGTCGGTCGCCAGCCGGCACGTCAGTCCGGCCTGGAGAAAACCGAGCGCGATGAGGGCGACGGCGGCGGGGCCGTCGGTCTCGGCGGCGGGCGGATCGGCGTTCGGGATGAAAAATCCCGTGATCAGGCCAATGGCCGGGGTAGGCGTTGCGGCCAAGGCGGTGGCCGCGCCCCACAAGCCGCCTCGCGTTGCCGCGAAAACCGCGTCCATTCCGCGCCCTACGTCGCGGTGGATCAGGGTTTCGATCCGGCCAATCTGGGATTCCATGGAAGCCGGCCAGGCAAACGCTATAGCGCGGCCAGGGACGTGTTCCGCAAATCGGCGATCAGCATCCGCCCCGGCGCATGGGTGATGCAGAATTCCGGCCTGACCTGCGCGATCGCCGCCTGCGGCGTTACACCGCAGGCCCAGAACACCGGCAACTCGTCCGGACCGACAGGCACCGCGTCGCCGTAATCGGGTTTCGCGATGTCGGCGATCCCGATCGACGCGGGAAACCCCAGATGCACCGGCGCGCCATGCACCGATGGAAACCGCGTTGTGATCTGCACCGCCCGGATCGCGGCGGCCGGTTTCAACGGCCGCATGGACACCACCAGCGGCCCGGCGAACACCCCGGCCGGCACGCACGGGATATTTGTCCGGTACATCGGCACGTTGGTTCCGAGGGCGATGTGCCGCATTTCGATCCCGTCCTCGATCAACGCTTCCTCGAAAGAGAACGAACATCCGATGGCAAAGCCGACCAGATCGTCGCGCCACACGTCGCGGATATCGGTGGGTTCGGACACAAGTTCGCCATGCCGCCACACGCGGTACAGCGGCAGGTCGGTGCGGATATCCAGGTCCGCCCCCAACGACGGGAAACGCGGATCGCCGGGGTCGGACACGGCCAGAACCGGGCAGGGCTTGGGATTAGCCTGAGCGAACCGGAGAAAGTCGTGCGCCAGGGCTTTCGGCAAGATCACCAGATTCGCCTGCACGTTGCCGGGCGCCAGACCGGATGTCGGGCCGGTAAACCCGCCCGCGCGGATGCGCCGTCTTTCCCGCTCGCCTTCTTTTACACGCCCGTCGGCGACAGCGTTCATAACCGGTCTCCATGGCTTACCTGAGTACGCTAAAGTGCATGATGTCAACGCGCAACCAGCAGTTCTCAATGCGACTGAGTCGCGCTCGCGGTTATGCCGATGAGTCCGAAATGCAACAGGTAAGCTGAACCGTCACTTCACCTCTAAATGGGGGATTCGCAAAAGCTCCGGATTGGGATTC